>CAZWTK010000006.1:26913-56570 GCA_964636655.1 uncultured Gaiellales bacterium | reverse complement strand
CAGAAAGACCTGCAGGTCACCCCGCTGCAGATGGCGCGTCTCTACGCGGGCATCGCCACCGGCAAGCTCGTCACTCCGCACCTGCTCACCTCGGTCGAGCGCGACAAGAGAGTGATCAAGCTGGGTATCTCGAAAGCGCCCCAGACGATCGCCCCCGGCTCCGACTTCAGCCAGAAGCTGGACATCATTCGAAGCGGGCTCTACATGGCGACCCACGAACCCGGCATCGGCACCTCGGAGCCCATCTTCGGCAGCTTCCCGATTCCGATCGCCGGAAAGACCGGAACGGCTGAGAAGTGGTCGGAACGCTACGGAGCGTGGTTCGATCAGTCGTGGTGGTGCGGCTACGGGCCGACCGACAAACCCACGCTCGCAGTCTGCGCCGTGATCGAGAACGGCGGTCATGGCGGCACCGCGGCGGCGCCGGCGGCGCTCGAGGTCTTCCGGCGGTTCTTCCACGTCAAGAGCAGCACCTACACGTCGGCGACGCATACGGACTGATGCTCGAGAGCGCGAGACCACTGGGCACACCGCTGGCGAAGACCCGCGAGCTTCCGCTCGCGATCATCCTGCGCCGGCTCGACTGGCTACTCGTGATCGGAGTCGCCGCCCTCGCCGGCTACGGCCTCTGGGCCATTTCCGGGGTCACCGGCCACGAGGTTCCCGGACAGCCCCACTACTACCTCGCCAAGCAGGAGCTCTACACCGCCGTGGGCGCGGTCATGTTTCTCGTCGCGGCCGCGCTTCATCCCGATCTCTACCGGCGCTACTGGCGAGCGCTCTACGTGCTCGCCATTCTCACCCTGCTCCTCGTGCCGCTGCTCGGCGTCGCCAAGCGTGGCTCGCGGCGCTGGCTGCAGATCGGTTCCTTCCAATTCCAGCCCTCCGAGTTCGCCAAGGTCCTGGTCGTGCTGGCGCTGGCCGGGTTCCTGGCCGAGCGAGGTCGCGCGCTACGCGATCGAAGCACGGTGTTCGGCGTGCTGATTCTGGTTGCGATTCCCACGGCGCTCGTATTCATGCAACCGGACTTCGGCACCGCGCTCGTCTATGCGGCCGTCACCGCCGCCGTACTTCTCGTTGCGGGCACACGCTGGCTGCACCTGGGCACGCTGATAGCGGCGACGCTGGTCGGCGCCGCGCTTCTGGTCTGGGCCCTGCCTGCGCTCGGCGTCCATGTGCTAAGGCCCTATCAGACCCAGCGTCTCACCGGCTTCATCCATCCCAGCTTCGATCCAAGCCACGCGACCTACAACGTCGCGCAGTCGAAGGTCGCCCTGGGCGCGGGCGGCCTGCACGGGCGCGGATCGGTGGGCTCCACCCAAACCGTCCTGGGCTTCTTGCCCGAGAATCACACCGACTTCATCTTCGCCGCGATCGGCGAGCAGCACGGCTTTGTCGGTACCTCGATTCTGCTCGGCCTCTACCTCTTCGTCGTCTGGCGAGGCCTGCGCGCGCTCGCGGGCGCAGGCGACGGCTACGGAGCGGTGGTCATCGGTGGCATAGTCGCCACACTCGTGTTCCAGGTTTTCGTCAACGTTGGCATGACGATGGGCATCGCGCCGATCACAGGTATCCCGCTACCGCTCGTGAGCGTCGGCGGCTCCTCGTTGATCGCAAACCTGACGGCGCTCGGGGTTTTGATCGGAGTTCAGATGCGCGGCGACGGTGTGCGCCGGAGGCTGAGGTAGCTCGTGCCCGGCCATTCGTCGCTTTCTCCGCGTGCGTTGCTTGGTCTGGCGAGCGAGCAGCGCGAGCTCGAAAACGAGCAGAGAGGCCCGCTCGTTATCTCCGGGGCGCGCCGGCCGTCTTCGGCGCTGGCGCGTGAGCTCTCGCGTGCCGCCGCGCCGGACAGCGTCGTACAGGATGACGACTTCAAGCGGGCCGAGGCGCTCGTCTATCTGCTGCGCGGTCGACCGAAGAGCGAAGACCTGCGCCGGCTAAGAGCGGCGGGGCGGGCGCGAGTTCCGATCATCTGCGTCAGGATCGGAGAGGACAAAGGCCCGCTTCCAGGCGTGCTCGCGACCGACGTGATCGAGCTGGAAAGCGGCGAGCCGGTTCCGGTCGAGGAGCTGGGCAGGCTGCTTGCGCGCCGGCTCGAGGGGCGGGCGGCGGCGCTTGCCGCCCATATCCCGGCACTGCGCGCCGGTGTCTGCGAAGAGCTGATTCAGCACTCGGCCCGCCGTGCGGGTGCCATCGGCGGCGCCGCCTTCGTTCCGGCATCCGATCTGCCGGCCCTCTTTCTCGAGCAGTCGCGCCTGATACTTCGTCTCGGTTACGCGCACGGTCACCGGCTCGAGCCGGCGCGGGGAGTCGAGATCGTCGCCGTGCTGGCGGCCGGGTTGGGCTTGCGCCGTCTGGCCCGCCGGGTTCGACACGAGACGCTCTTCCCTGCCTGGGCACTGCAGGCGTCGATCGCCTACGGCGGTACGCGAGCGCTCGGCGATGCGGCGCTTCGCTACTTCTCGGCACTCTCTTCCGAATAGGGCCCGGAGCCGGACCTCAGGCGGCGGGTACGAGATCGCCTCTCCTGGCTCTGATCGAGCGCAGGCGCCCACGCAGCCTCGACCAGGCCCAGCGCTCGATGTTTGCGTAACACGAAGCGGGCGCTTCGCGCGTCGCGCAGAGATACTCGAACCAGGCGTCCGCCTCCTCGATCTCGAGCAACTCGCGGACGTCCTCTCTCGATCGTTCCACCCTCATCGGCGCCGCCATCCGTCGCCGGCGGGGCTTGGCAGAGCCGAATAAGAGCCGAGCGGGTTTGCTGTCTCTGCGCTCACAGCCACTGCGCGATCGATCCTAGGTTCGCTTTCGGACGACGTTGCTCGACGGCGGGTCGGTATTCGAGGCGCGCTCCAGGGAGCCGGCACCGAACCCTGGTAGCCTTAAGGACGAGATGGCATTTTCTATACCACCGTGCAGCGCGACCCGCCCGCCCGCCTCCAGGGTGCCGCTCGCGCGCACTCATTTGAAAGAGAAGGTTTCCCTTGCCTCGTTGGTTCAGACGCAACAAGGAACGCGCTACAGAGACGAAGGAGGTTTCCGCCCCCCCGGCAGAGGCTCCTTCGAAACCAGTTGAAAGCAAGCCTCCCGCGCAGGCGGGAGCGCAACACCCCCGTCGCCGCCGCGGTAGTCGCGGTGGTCGCGGTCGCAAGAGGCCCTCGTCAGAGGCGCGCCCCGCTCAGAAGTCCGAGACGAAAAAGTCCGAGCCGGTGGCTTCGTCGCAAGCTGCCGAGCGGCGAGCATCGCAACGTCGCGACCGCGGCGGCCGTCGCCGCAGCGTGCCGCGGCGGGTACCGCTTCCGGCCGCCAAGCGCGAGTTGCTCGTATCGGTGGACGCCGGCGAGCGTCGCGTCGCCGTGCTCGAGGACGAGAAGGTCGCCGAGGTCTACCTCGAACGCCCCGAACGCTACTCGATCGCCGGCAACGTCTACAAGGGCGTAGTCGACAACGTTCTACCCGGCATGGAAGCCGCCTTCGTCGAGGTGGGGCTGGAGAAGAACGGCTTCCTCTACGTCGACGAGATCGTGGTCCCCGAGCTCGAGGGCCGTGGTCAAGGCCGCAAGATTCAGGAACTGGTCCAACGCGGCCAGGAGATCCTTGTTCAGGCGGTCAAGGATCCGATGAAGACGAAGGGCGCTCGCCTGACAACGGACATCTCGTTGCCCGGCCGCTTTGTCGTCTTCGTACCCAACGGCGAAGGGCTGGGCGTCTCCAGGCGCCTGCCCGACGAGGAGCGCGCCCGCCTGCGCGAGATCGTCAAGGCGCTGGAGCGCAAGAAAGGCGGCGTGATCGTTCGCACCGCCGCCGAAGGCGCCTCGGCCGAGGATATCGAGCGCGACCTGGTCTTCCTCGAGCGGCTCTGGAAGTCGATTCAAGATCGAGCCAAGCGCGTCAAGGCACCGGCGCTCGTCTACCAGGAGGCCGAGCTGCCGCTGCGCGTCACCCGCGACCTGTTCACCGGCGACTTCGAGCGGGCCTACGTCGACCACGAGCGCACCTACAAGCGCGTCGTCGGCTACCTGAAGAAGACCTCGCCGCACATGGTCGAGCGGGTTGTCCGCTACAAGGAGCGCACCCCGCTGTTCGAGGCCTACGGCGTGGACGCCGAGATCCGCTCGACGCTCTCCAGGCGAGTCGACCTTCCCTCGGGTGGCTACCTCGTCTTCGACTACGCCGAGGCTTTCACCGTCATCGACGTCAACACGGGCCGCTTCGTGGGCTCGCGCTCGCGCTCCTCCTCGGCGCGCCTCGAGGACACGATCACCAAGAACAATCTCGAGGCCGTCAAGGAAGTCGTGCGCCAGCTCCGCCTGCGCGACATAGGCGGCATCATCGTCATCGACTTCATCGACATGGCCAATCCGAAGAATCGGGCGGCGGTCGAGGAAGCCCTGCGAAACGAGCTCGAGCGCGACCGTACGAAGACCTATGTGGTGGAGATCTCGCCACTCGGGCTGGTGGAGATGACGCGCCAGAACGTCACCGACGGCCCGCGCGAGATTCTGACGAAGCCCTGCCCCGTCTGCGCCGGCGACGGCATCGTCTACTCCGAGACCTCGGCCGCTATCGATCTCGAACGGCGCCTACGCCAGACCGCACTCGGCTCGCGCAGCAAGGCCTTCCGCATCGAGGTGAACGCGAAGGTGGCGAGCCTGTTGATAGGCGCCGGCGCCTCCCGCCTGGCGGAGATCGAAGAGCGCGCGAAACGCCGTTTCTTCCTCGAGTTGGCCGAGAACGTGGCGCTCGATCACTTCGTCGTTCTCGCCGAGGGAGCCGTCGAGGAGATGAGGCCGGTCGCGCCGGTCGAGGAGGGCGCCGAGCTGGAGCTGACGCTGGTCGAGGTTGGGCTCTACGACAGCCAGGCGGCGGTGGGCAAGGTCGGCGACTACGAGGTGAACGTGCCCGCGGCGGCGACGCTCGTCGGCAAGAAGGTAAAGGCTCGAATCGAGCGCGCGCTGGTTGCCGGCGCCTACGCCACTCTGGCCGAGCCAGAGCGGGAGGAGTACCAGCCGCTGACGGCCGAGAGCATGGCCGAGCGTCCGACGAGAGCACCGGCGAAGAAGGCATCCGCCAAGGCGCCGGCCGAGCCTGCGCCCGCCGCCGGGCCGATCACCGCCGAACAGGCCGATACGCCGGCAGCGAGGGCCAAGAGCGAGAAACCGTCGGCCACGGTAAAAAGCCAAACGCCGGTCGTGGCATCGGTCGCCGCCGATAAGCCCGAGACAGCGGTAGTCGCCGTAGCCACCGGGCCCGGGAGCACAAACGCACCCGGCGAGGGCCCACCCAAGCCGAAGAAGCGCACGCGCCGCGGCTCGCGCGGCGGTCGCAGGCGCCGCAAGCCGTCCCAGGCAGGTGCCGCCGCCGCCACCGATGCGACCGCCGGCACGACGTCCGATTCGGCCGGGGTAGTCGCAAAGATCGAGCCGAAAAGAGCGGAGAGACCCAGACCGCGTCCCGCGGCGAAGCGTCCGCCCCGGCCGGCTGCCGGCGGCTCAACCTCGCAAGCGACCGCTTCGGCGCCCGAGACCGGCACCGCCACATCCGTCACGGCCGCGTCGAACCAGTCTCCGCCGGCCGGAGACGAGCCGGCAAAGCCCAAGAAGCGCACGCGCCGTGGTTCGCGCGGCGGGCGCAGACATCGCAAACCCTCGCAGGCGGGCGCGCGCAGTGGGAACGCGCCGAGCTCCGCGAGCGGGCAGGGCGCCGCTGGTGCAAAGGGCTCGCAACAGGCGCCGAGCCCGCCGAGCGAAAGCGCATAGGCAGGTCGCTCTTGCTAGTATGCGCCCCGGTTCGCGGGCGAATGCCCGCGATTTGAGCGTCGAGGGACGAGATGGCATACGCGGTAATTGCAGTCGGCGGAAAGCAGTACGTCGTTCATGAGGGCGAACGCTTGCTCGTAGATCGGCTTGCCCAGGATGAGGGCGCCGTTTTCCAACCCGATGTGCTGCTCGTCGATGCCGGCACGCCCGACCTGAAGCCGGGCGCAGGGGCGGTCAGCGCGCGCATCCTCAAACACACGCTCGGCGAGAAGATCCGCATCGCCAAGTACAAGCCCAAGAAGGGCTACCGCCGTCACACCGGCTTCCGCGCTCGGCTCTCGCAGATTCAGATCGAGGCGATCGGCACGGGCAAGGCCGTCCGAGCCGGCAAGGCCGCGACAGTCGCCGAAGCGCCCGCGAAAGCCAAACCGAAGGCCGCCAAGCCCGCCGGGGCCAAGCCCGAGACTGATGCCAAGGCGCCTGCGAAGGCCGCGGCCAAACCGGCGCCGAAATCGGCGGCCAAGGCGGTAGAGGCAAAGCCGGCGGCGACGAAGCCGGCAGCCAAGGCAGCAGCGACCAAGCCGGCGGCAGCGAAGCAGGCGGCCAAGAAGCCGGCCGCAGCCAAGAAAGCCGCAGCCAAGACGCCTGCGAAGGCTAAAGTTGAGACAGCGAAGAAGCCGGCAGCCAAGCGAACGGCGTCGCGCAAGAAAGCAGAAAGCTAGTCATGGCACACAAAAAAGGTCTCGGTTCCTCGAAAAACGGTCGCGACTCACAGTCCAAGCGGCTCGGCGTCAAGATCTTCGCCGGCCAGAAGGTCAAGGCCGGGATGATCATCGTGCGCCAGCGCGGGACCAGATTCCATCCGGGCTCGGGCGTCGGTCTCGGGCGTGACGACACGATCTTCGCCAAGCGCGAGGGCGTCGTCGGTTTTCATCGCTCGGGCAAGCGCCGCACCATCTCGGTCGATTCATAAGGCGCTCGCTCTCGACGCTCCGTAGACGATTCGACTGGCGCTCGCGGCGCCGGACGGCGAAGCTACACAGGTGAGCCCAGGCGTAAACAGCGAGCGCGGTAGGCGCGAGTCTCCTTTCCATGATCAGGCTCGCGTATACGTCCTGGCCGGGCGGGGCGGCGACGGCAGCCTTTCCTTCCGGCGCGAGAAGTACGTACCCAAGGGCGGGCCCGACGGCGGCGACGGCGGCGACGGCGGCGACGTGATCCTGATCGCTGACCCCGAGCTGCGCGATCTCTCCAAGCTGCGCTCCAAGCACGAGTTCAAGGCCGGTCGCGGCCAGCCGGGGCGCGGTCGCAACAAGCACGGCGCCGACGGCGAGCCGGTCGAGCTGCACCTGCCGGTTGGAACGCAGATTCATGACGAGAACGGTCAGCTCGTCGCCGATCTCGCCAGCATCGGGGCGCGAGTCGTCGTTGCTCGCGGCGGCCGCGGCGGACGGGGAAACCGTCACTTCGCAACTCCGGTCAGGCGCACTCCCCGTTTCGCCGAGACCGGCGAGCCCGGCGACGGAGGCTGGCTCGAGCTGCGCCTGAAGCTGGTCGTGGACGCCGCCTTGGCCGGACTCCCGAACGCCGGCAAGTCCTCGCTCCTGCGCCGTATCTCGAACGCCAAGCCCAAGGTGGCGGACTACCCGTTCACCACTCTTGCGCCGGTGATCGGTACGGTCGACGGCCCCGACGGGCGCCAGCTAACGGTCGCCGACGTGCCCGGGCTGATCGAGGGCGCCAGCGAGGGGCACGGGCTGGGGCACGAGTTCCTGGCCCATCTGGAGCGCGCGCAGCTTCTCATCCACGTGATCGACAGCTCGGAAAGCGACCCGCTCGAGTGCTTTCGCCTGATCGATGCCGAGCTCGCCGCCTACGGCGCCGGCCTCGACAAACGGCCCCAGATCGTGGTGCTGAACAAGGTCGATCTCGGCACGACACCGTCCTTCTCGCTCCGAGACGAGCGAATCGTCCAGGTCGCCCGGCTCTCGTGCGCCACCGGCGAGGGGGTGGACGAGCTGAAGCGGGCGCTATTTCAGTTGTGCCCGCCGCGTCCCGAGCCGGTCGAAGGCGACGAGCTCGAAGCGCAGGGCCTGGTCGACTTCCTCGTCTATCGGCCGCGCTCGCGCCGCAGGCACCCCTTCCGTATCTTCCGCACCGATCGTGGCTTCCGCGTCGTCGGCGAGGTGCCGAGCGACGAGGAGCTGCAGGAGGCGCTCGCGCAGGCCGGGGCGCGCAGCGACTCGGTGATCGAGATCGCCGGCAGAGAGGAGAAGCCGTGACCGTCGCGGTCTTCGGCGGTGCCTTCGATCCGCCCCATCTCGGTCACGTTGTGCTCGTTCGCGCGGCACTCGAGCACTTTGGCTTCGGGCGCATCCTCGTTGTCCCGGCGGGCGATCCGCCGCACAAGGAGGTAACCACGCCGGCCGAGATCCGCGCCCGTTTGGCCGAGCTTGCCTTCGCCGATATTCCGGAAACGGAGATCTCGCCGCTCGAGCTGGAGCCGGGCGGGCCCCGCTACACGGTCGACACGCTCCGCTGTCTGCGTGAACGCTACGACGATCTGACTCTTCTCGTCGGCGCCGACCAGTTCGCCGGCTTCCTGCACTGGCGCGAGCCCGACCAGGTGCTCGAACTGGCTTCTCTGGCGGTCGCAAGCCGTCCCGGATATCACGACGAAGAGTTGCGGCCGGTCTTGACTGCGCTCGCCAGACCCGAACGTATCTCTTTCTTTCCGATACCCGCCCATCCGGTCTCGTCACGGGAGATTCGCGCCCGAGTTTGCGACGGGCTTCCCATCGACGATCTCGTTCCGCGCCCGGTCGCCGCCGAGATCGATCGCCTCAGTCTCTACAGGGATTGATGTTCGCCGCCGCGGAGCGGGCCGGTTCGATGCGGGTCGAATTGGTGCATAGTCGGCGTGCTCCCAGAGCCGACGAGGCCACGCCGGCGCGCACCCCGGCTACACTTGAAGTGAAGGCAACCAAGGACTGACGTATCTCACTGACTCCGCTCGAGCAAGCACGCCGCATAGCCGCCCTGGCGGGCGAGAAACTGGCCGAAGACATCGTCGTACTCGACATGCGCTCGGTCTGCGACTTCACCGACTACTTCGTCATCTGCTCGGGGCGTAACCCGCGCCAGACCAAGTCGATCTCCGACGAGGTGCACGCCGGTATGAAGCACGAGAAGCTCCTGCCCCGCTCGGTCGACGGCGAGCGCGAGGGCAGCTGGATAATCGCAGACTATCTCGACGTCGTCTTGCACGTCTTCGCGCCCGAAACGCGCCGCTTCTACGCCCTGGAGGATCTCTGGGGCGACGTGCCTCAGATCGAGCTGACAGAAGCCGCTACAGGCTAGCTCGAGTTCGGGCGGCGTCTACCAGGGCACGCCCAGCACCAGCAAAACCACGATCCCCCCGACCAGGCTCAGCACGCCGAGCACGCTCACCACGATCAAGAGGGTGCGCAGCAGCAGCGAGCGCTCCTTCGGGCGAACCCGCTCGAGCCGATCGAGCGCCTTCCCGAGCAGGCGCTCGGCCCAGGCGAATTCGAGCGCGAGCATGCTCAGCCCGATTGCTACGGTGACCAGCCCGGGGCCGGGAAGAACGAGCATCGCCAGACCCCCGAGCAGCACGACGAGGCCGGTAGCAGCGAAAACGATTCGCACAGCAAGCCGGCGTTCTCGATGGCGATCGCGCTGCGCTTGCAGCCGCGCTCGCAACGGCTCCCGCTCTTCCTCCACGAGTAGAGGCTATACGAGCGCTCTCGTTTCGACGCTACAATTAACTCTTACTCGGGGCCATAGCTCAGTTGGGAGAGCGTCTGGCTGGCAGCCAGAAGGTCGGCGGTTCGAACCCGCCTGGCTCCATTCTCGCTTTCTCGGTCGGCGGGCTCCGTGCAGCCAGGCGCGACTGGCCTCCCGGACCCCGACTGACGCCACTGGCGGCGCGATCCTCTCCGAGCCCGTGTGGAAACACTGTGCTCTCCGGGCTCGCACAGCCAACGGCGCCCCGAGAAACCGAGAAGGCACCAGGTTCGAACCCGCCTGGCTCCATTCTCGCTTTCTCGGTCGGCGGCGTATGAGCGTTGTCGTCGAGTTGCAGTCGCCTTTGGCACCGCTGGGCGCACGTTGCCGTTCGCGGTCTTGTGACTCGACATTTCCCCCTCCGGACTCGCTCTGGAGTTGGAGTTGACTCCCTTCCGGACACTTGCCTGTCCATCTTCAGGGTGTCAACAGAAGCGGGTCAACTCCAGAACGGCACTAGAGACGAAGAAGGGCACGACTACCTACTCATACGACAACGCAGACGAGCTCCTGACAGTCACCAAGGAGAAGTAGAAGGAGCCCTGCAGAAAATTCAGGGTGCTTCATCCACCCGGCTTCGGAAGTTTGTGGTTCGAGCAGAAAGGAGGTGAACAAGAAACGCCGGCGCTGCGGGCAGCCCGATCGTGCGCGGCGAGGAGCGAATCTCGCGCGGTCGCGGCGGCATAAGGAAGTTTGACTTCGCGTGGCGATGCGTTTCGCGGATGGCGTCTCCGAGCACACTCTTTCTAAAGATGAGCATCCATACTCATCGCGTCTCGGAGCCGGCGGTTACGGTGGATACCCTGGCCTACGGAGCGGTGCATCTCAACGTCACCGACGGCGGGCGGGCACTCGGCTTCTGGCACGACATCGTCGGGCTGAGCATGCTAGAGATCACCGGCAAGGAGTTGCGTCTCGGCGCCGACGGGCACGAGCTCGTGGTACTGCACCCCGGAGCCGAGCGGGGTGTCGCCCCCGGCCACAGCGGGCTCTATCACGTGGCCGTCCACCTGCCCGACGAAACGGAGTTGGCGCGTGTTCTCTGGCGGCTCATCATCGCCGGTTACCCGCAGGCGCCGACCGATCACACGATGTCGAAGTCCACCTATTTGAGCGACCCCGACGGCCTCGGCCTGGAGCTGGTACTCGAGACGCCCGAACGGTTGGGCACGTGGCAAAACAAAGCCGGGGAGTTGCAGTTGCTCGACGCCGAAGGGAGCGCTCACAACCTCGCCGAGCCGCTCGACGTCAACGAGGTGTTGTCGCGCCTACCCGATCGCAGTTTTGATCAACCGCTTATGCCGCGCGGAACAAGGATCGGGCACCTCCATCTCCACGTCCCCGAGCTCGATCCGGCTCTCCGCTTCTACCGCGACCTGATCGGTTTTCGTGAGCACATCTACGCGCCGCGGCTCGGCTTCGCCGATCTCAGCGCCGGTGGTACCTTTCCGCACCGGCTGGCGCTCAACGTCTGGGCCGGCGCCGGCGCTCGGCAACCTCCCAGCGGCAGCGCGGGGCTGCGCCGCTTCACCGTCGTTCTGCCCGGCGAGGACGCGCTTAGCGAGACGCTCGGTCGCCTTCGTGAGGCAGGGTACGAACCGGAGCCGGCGGAAGGCGGCGAGCTCGTTCGCGACCCGGCCGGAAACGCGTTCTGCCTGACGGTCGAGTCGCCCTAGAGCGTCGGATTCCTCAGAAGCCGGTCGCCTAGCGGTTTGGTTAATCGCTCAGGGCTTCTTCTCGGCGGAGGCTCGCAGCTTCGACCGGAGCTCGTCGTACGTCTTCCCGTATTCGTCAGGCATATTGCGCTAATCGCACTTTGGCATCACTATTAGCGGAATGTTCGTACGCGCGAAATCGGTCGTCTTGGCGCTCGTGGTCGCAGGATCGCTGGCTTTACTATTCGGCGGAGGCGTCCCCGCAAACGCCACGCCACGGCTTTCGAGCCCGCCCCTTGCGAGCGAGTCGATCTCAGCCTTCGCCGGGACGGCACAACTACCGACTGCCGCCAGAGCTTCGGGCAAGATCCGCGCCCGTCTGAGCAAGAAGAGCTTCACCGCCGCCGAGGCGCGCAAGATCAAGCTCGTTTACAGCTTCGCTCCGGCGAGCAAGCGCTTTTCCTACCAACTCTCCAGGCAAAAGGGAACCAAGTGGGTAAAGCTGCGAGTGGTCGCGCGCAGGGGCCGCTTCGCCGGCTCCCACACCAAGACAGTGAAGTCTGTCTTTGGCTCGAAGCCCGTCGCCGCCGCGCGCTACCGCCTTGCGTTGAGTGCCGATGCGAACCGTGTGCGACTCGCTTTCAGGGTCTTGCCGAGCGCTCCTCGTCCCATCAAGCCGGCGAAGACGGTGAAACTCATTTTCATTCACCATTCCACCGGCACAAACTGGTTGGCCGACAGTAACGGCAAGCTTGGTATCGCTCTCAAGAACAATAACTACTTCGTCAGCGATACCAACTACGGTTGGGGACCGGACACGATCGGCGACCGGACCGATACCGGCAACTGGTGGGACTGGTTCCGCGGAACAAAGAGCAGTACCTATACGCATGCTCTCTACACCGAATACGGTCAACATTCGAGTTACACTAGACGTTCTTCGGATCCCGATTCGGGTCGTGAAAATGAGATCATCATGTTCAAATCGTGTTTCCCGAACTCTGCGATCAACGGTAACCCGAACGATTCCGCCAGGACGGGAAACAACCCCCTGCGTGGTGGCGGGCCCATGACCGTCGCCAACGTCAAGGGTATATACAACGATATCTTGGCCTACTTCGCCGCCCATCAAGAAAAGCTGTTCGTGCTCGTCGTTCCGCCGCCGCTTGCTGAAGGCGCTACGAGTTCCACCCAGGCGGCAAATGCCCGTGCGGTTGCAAACTGGTTGGTGAGTAAGTGGCTCGCAAACTACCACCATAAAAACGTTGCAGTGTTCGATTTCTATAGCGTCTTAACGAGTAATGGCGGTAATGCGAACAAGAATGATCTCGGCAAGTCGAGCGGTAACCACCACCGTTGGTGGCATGGGCGCGTTCAACACAGCAAGACCAGCTCGAGCAACTACCTCGCCTATCCGACGGGCGATAGTCACCCCTCGCAAGCGGGAAACCGTAAAGCTACCGGCGAGTTTGTGTCGCTGCTCAACTACTACTACCATCGTTGGGCCAGCGATAACTAAACGCATTGAAGCGGTAACGTGCGCGTGCGAGCCAACTAACGTAGAGTGGTGCGCGCGAGAGCGGGCGGCCGGGACGATTGCGCTCCGGTTCCCTCTCGCCGGCGAATGACAGACACGCTAACACGACTGAAAACGATCTACAGACGGGTCTATCCTCGTCTTCCGATCGCGTTTCAGAACGTGGCGCTCAGCACGGTCGGGTGGCACAACGACATCACTGTTCGCGGCCGCGGATTCGCACGGCTACTCGATGAGTACGAGGCAAGGACGTTTGCCGATTCACGCGATATCCAGGAGCTTCGCGACGCCAGGCTGAAGGCCTTTCTCCTCCACGCCTACGAGACCGTTCCCTACTACCGCGAGCTGTTCGACCGAGCGAGGCTGCATCCACAGGACGTCGCCACCTTAAGCGATCTCGCGCCGATCCCAATCACGAGCAAGGCCGACGTGCAAGAGCGGCAAAGTGAGTTTCTCTCATCGAGCATTCCGCGACGACGGTGGAAGCACGTGTCCACCAGTGGAAGTACCGGTTCAGGGTTGGTGGTGACGACCACGCTCGAAGCGGTTCAGGAACAGTGGGCGGTTTGGTGGCGCTACTGGCGCTGGCACGGCATCGAGCGCGGGACGCGGTCCGGGCTTCTTGGGAGTCCTAGCGCCGTTCCCGTCAGACAGCAGACGCCTCCCTTCTGGCGATACAACAGAGCCGGGCACGTGCTCGTTTACAGCAGCCTTCACACTTCCTCGGACAATATTCGATATTACGTTGAGGAGCTTCGTCGGAGGAAACCACCGTGGCTTGAAGGTCTTGCGTCGCAAATCGCTCTTATAGCGTCCTACCTGATCGAGACGAAATCGGATCTGGGTTACGAGATTCGCTGGGTTACGACGTCCTCCGAGAATCTGCTTCCGCAACACGCCGATCTTATCGAGAAAGCATTCGGAGTCAGGCCGAGGCAGCATTACGGAATGGTTGAAGCGATCGCGAACTTCTCCGAATGCGACAAGGGAAAGCTACACGTAGACGAGGAACTAGGCGCGGTAGAATTCATACCAGTTAGCGGGAATCTATATCGTGTCGTCGGGACGAATATCTCGAACCCGGCGATGCCGCTCATTCGCTACGAATGTAACGATCATGTGACTATTGACCCTGGTGAGTCGTGTTTTTGCGGACGTCCAGGGCGGGTCGTCACGCGTGTCGATGGGCGGCAGGAAGACTATGTCGTTCTACGGAATGGTGTGCGACTTGGTCGAATAGACAGGATCTTTCTTAGTACGCCAAACGTAAGAGAAGCACAAATCAGGCAAGAAAAGATCGGGGAGATAACCGTTCTCGTGCGGCGTGGGACGCGCTATACGAGAGAAGATGAGGCGCATCTGAGCTCTGAAATCGTGAAAACGATTCACGATGGTTCGAAGATATCGATCGAATATGTCGACGAGATAAAGCGAACGGATAGTGGAAAGCTTCGCCTCGTCGTTTCGTCGGTACCGCCGGAGGACGTTGCGGGCTACGAGGTGCTTCCGCCGCCGCGGCTCTCGGCGATCGGGCGCGGTGGCAACGACCCCTAGCTCCTGTTCGGGAGAGTGATCGAGCTCGGGAGAGCATCTACTGCGCCGTAGCGCTCGGTCGACCGCGCCGCGATAGTCGTCGCGAGTGGCAAGGTCTCGGCCGCGGCGACAGGATCGAAGCCCGAGACCGTTAACGCGGCGACGATAACGCCAAGAAACGCGTCGCCGGCGCCGGTGGTGTCCACGACTTCCGCGGGTGCTCCCCCTGCATTTGCCGTGGTTTCGCCGCGTATCAGCGCTCCCTCGGCGCCGAGCGTGACTACGACGACGCGGGCGCCGAATCGAGCGCAGAGCACCTCGGCTCCGCGCGCGGGGTCGCTCTCGCCGCTCAGCAGCCGCGCCTCCTCGCGATTGACCTTGACGAGGAACGCGCCGGTGCAGATTGAAAGCACGGCATCTACCGCCTCAGCAGGGCGTTCCCACCGACCAAGGCGGAGATTGACATCGACGATCAGAGGCTTGTCCGCCTCGAGCGCGAGCTCGTGAGCCCGAAGTGAGACTGCACGCTCATGCTCCCCGACAAGTGTGTTGGAGCCGAGCTCGACGGCCGCGGAAGCAGACACGGCCGCCTCCAACTCCGGCTCCAGCGCTTCCAGCGCAGGCTCGATCCCCTGCCCATAGATGAGGAACTCGGGCACACCCAGCACGTCGATCGCGTCGAAGGCGACTGCCGTCTGCACGGCGGGTAAGCGTTTCCACCAGCGCAGGTCGATTTTCTCGGCTCGCAGGCGGTCCTCGAGCCAGCGGCCCCAGTGGTCGTCGCCGACGCCGCCCGCAAGAGCGACCTGCGCGCCGCAGCGCGCCGAGACGATGGCTGCGTTGGTCGGCGCGCCGCCGCAGTGGGGGACGAAGGAGTCTGCTTGCGACCAGTTCTCGAGCGGTCGCTCGCAGATCAGGTCAACGAGCGTCTCGCCGAGGAAGAGAACGGGCCCGGGCACAGGGCGAACGTTAAGGACCGGTCATGACGACGGCCCGCGAGCGTCTCCGAAAACCGCGATATGCAGGTAATAAGCGGTTGCTTCCGGCCATGAAGGTTGAACAGTCGCGAGGAATCCTTACATTGAGAGATAAGTAAGGAGCCGCAATGGATGTCGTGTCGCACATAACGAGCAAGGGGCAAGTGACCGTGCCCAAGGCGGTACGCGACGCCCTGAAGCTGAAGGAGGGTGACCGGGTCGTGTTCCGGGTGGTCGGTGAGCGGGCCGAGCTGGCACGCACGGCCGACCTGCTCGAGCTGGCCGGCGCGGTGTCGGTCGCGGCGGCGCCGGCCGAGTCCTCGGCCGGCTGGGACGAGGTGCGGCGGCAGCTCCGCCGGACGCGGGCAAGACGGAAGAAGTGAAAGCCGTCCTCGACACCAACGTGCTCGTGCGGCACCTGACGGCCGATCCGCCGGAGCAGGCGGCGCGGGCGACCGCCTTCCTCGCCGGTGCCGAGGAGCTGCTCCTCTCCGACATCGTGGTCGCCGAGCTCGTCTACGCACTCGAGACCGTCTACCGCGTCGAGCGCACGCAGATTGCCAAGTTAGTACGGGCGGTGATCGCCTTCCCGGCCATCGTCGTTCTCGACGAGGCGCTGCTACTGCGCGCACTAGAGCTATACGAGCGTGAGCGCCTCGATTTCGTCACCGCCTATCTCGCCGCGAGCGCCGAGCGAAGCGGAATCGGAGCCGTCGCTTCCTTCTATCGCTCGCTCGAGCGGATCGAATCCGTGCGGCTGGTCGAGCCCGCCTGACCGCCGGTATCCGACACCAGTTCCTGTCAAGGATTCTGGTGTGCCAATAACGTGTCGCTTTCTTTACGACAGCTTGTCTGTCGAGACAAATCGGGCAAACCATTCGGCTCTGATACCACGAAGCGGCAGGTCGCGTGCCTTTGGCGTCGTCTCGACCCGTCGATGAGCAATCACGCTTCCGGCGCTGTTTCTCCTTGACACCGATCGGTGTCGGACACCGGCGGTTCTCAGTCCACGAAGTAGGCGTGGTCGCAGCAGTCGTCGCCCTGCATCAGCGTTTTGGTGCGCTCGAAGCGGATCGGCGGGTCGAATGAGGCGGCGATGTGCGGATCGCCGGCGCACACGAGCGCGTAGAGCCAGTCAGCGGCGTTTCCGCCGAGCGCGCTGGCGAGCTCACGATGTGGGCAGCTCGTTACCCAGAACTGGAGTCCGCTCGAACGCCGCTCGGATGTGAACTCGAAGCCGACCCCGGGGAGGGGCTTCCAGAGTAAACGCACGAGATCGTCGAGCGTCCCGCCGCCTTCGCCCCGAGCCAGCTCGCTCCAGTAACTACGGGTCTCGTCCGCGCACATCTTCCCGATCAGACCGAGAATCGGCTCTCGCCCGAATCGAGCGGCCGCCTCTTCCAGCACCGCAATCTTCCCCTCGCCCGGCTCTGCCGCGCGCCAGGCCGGCGCAAGCGAGCCGAACAGCTCGCGCTCACCGGTGTCGAAATCGTGCGCTTCGGCCTTCTCGAACTGGAACCAGTAATCGAGCCAGTCGAGCAGCTCAACCCACCGTTCAGCGCAGGACTTCGCCTGCTCGCTGGTCGAATCGGGGTTGGTCACGTCCGAGTCCTTTCCGGTTGAGGCGCGGAGAGTCGGCCCGGGCACAATGCTCCGGCCGGCTCTCCATTCTGCCGTTCGTTTCGACCGAGTGCGTGCTCAGCGACCGAGGATGCCGTCGATCTCGGCGACCTGGTCGGGCGTCAGCGGGCCGTGCTGCATCGCGCCGGCGTTCTCCTCGGCCTGTGCCGCCGTCTTGATGCCGGGGATCGGGATCGTCTTCTCGCTGCGGCCCCAGATCCAGGCGATTGCACCCTGTACGAGCGTGCGCCCGTTCGAGCTGAGGATCTCGCGCACCGAGTCGAGCTTGGCCAGCCACTCTGCGCGCGGAGCGCCGTTCTCGTCGAAGACCGCGACCCACTCGATGCCCGAAGCGCGGAAGTCGTCGGGCGATACGCGCGTGTCCTTCGTGTACTTACCGCTCAAAAAGCCCATCGCCAGCGGGTTGCGGTTGACGCTGGCCAGGTTCTCGCGCTCGCACAGCGCGAGCAGGTCGGGGCTGTCCTCGAACACGTTCAGGTTGTGTTGGATCGCGCTGTAGCCGGGTCTGGCCAGCCAGCGCTCGCCGCGCTCCAGGCTGTCGGTACTCCAGCAGTAAGCGCGGATCTTGCCCTCGCTGAGAAGCTCGTCCAGCACCTCGGCTACCGCATCGGCCGCGCTCAGCTCCAGGTCGCCGATGTGCAGCTGGTAGAGGTCGATACGGTCGGTGTCGAGCCGGCGCAGCGATGCTTCGCAGGCGCTGCGGACGTACTCCGGCGAGGCGTTCGAGCCGTGCGAGCGGCGACTACCGTCGTCGTCGAACGTCCAGCCGAACTTGGTCGCGACGGTCACGCGATCTCGGTCCTTCCCGAGGGCCCGGCCGAGGACGCGCTCGCTGTGCCCGGCGCCGTAGGAGTCGGCGGTGTCGAAGAACGTCACGCCGCTGTCGAGGCCGCGCCGGATAGCCGCGATCGAGTCGTCGTCGTCGATCTTCCCCCAACCGAACTCCGTGCCGTCTTCCCAGACCACGGGACCGCCGATTGCCCAGCAGCCGAGACCCATCGCGCTTACTTCGATACCGGACCGTCCGAGTGTGCGCTTCATCGTCACTTGCTCCGTCTCCATTCCTGGTTGCTCCTTGCGTTCGTTGTTCTATCAGTCGCGGACGAGGATCTCAGCGACCTGTCTCATCTGGGCGGGATCGAGCGGCCCGTGCTCGAGCGCCCGGGCGTTCTCCTCGGCCTGCTTGACGCTCTTGAAGCCGGGAATCGGAATCGCGCGCTCGCTGCGCGCCCAGATCCAGGCGAGTGCGCCTTGAACCATGCTGCGGCCGTCCGAGGTCAGGACATCGCGCAGCGCGTCCACCTTCTCCAGCAGCTCCGGAACCGGGCGCCCGTTCTTGAAGAACTGAACCCACTCGGGACCGAGCTGGCCGCGGACGTCGTTCTGCGGCAACCTCGAGTCGGGGCCGAACTTACCGCTCAAGAGGCCCATCGCAAGTGGGGCGCGGTTGATCGAGGCGAGGCCGTGCTCGTCGCAGATGGCGAGGATCTCGCCCGCGTCCTTGAAGACGTTCAGGTCGTTCTGGATCGAGGTGCAACCGGGCCGGGTCGCGAACAGGCGAGCGCAGTCGAGATTGTCGGTGCTCCAGCCGTAGGCGCGGATCAGGCCCTCCGTCACGAGCTCTTCCAGTGTCTCGGCCACGACCTCCGCCTTCTCCCGCGGAAGCGACCAGATGTGCAGCTGGTAGAGGTCGATGCGCTCGAGCCCGAGGCGCCTGAGCGACGCCTGGCAGGCCGCGCGGATTCCTGCGCGGGAGACGTCTTCGCCGGTCCAGTTGCGCGTCTCCTCGTCGAAGACGTTGCCGAACTTGGTCGCGACGACGATCTCGTCGGCCCGTCCGGCGATCGCCTTGCCCAGCACCCGCTCGCTGCGACCGCAGCCGTACACATCGGCCGTGTCGAAGAAGTTGACGCCGAGGTCGATCGCGGCGCGGATTGCGCGGATCGACTCCTCGTCGTCGGTCTCGCCCCAGCCCACCGGCACGTCGGCCCAGGTCCAGACGCCACCGATCGCCCAGCAGCCGAGTCCCATCGCGCTGACCTCGATGTTCGAGTGCCCGAGCCTGCGCGTTTCCGTTCCAGCCGTGTTCTCCATTGCTTCTTCCTCTCACGAATCGCTTGACAGGACAAGTGTGGCCCGTGCATAGTATGAGCACAAGTACGATATTGAGAGAAAGATAAAAGAATACGTTATGAACCTTCGCTTCGTTCAGACTCTTCACGAGGTCGGTGAGCGTGGCTCCTTCTCGGCCGCGGCCGCGGCGCTGCACTTCACCCAGCCGGCCGTTTCCAGGCAGGTCGCCCAGCTCGAGCGCGACATCGGGATGCCGTTGGTTGTGCGCAGTCGCCAGGGTGTGAGCCTGACTGCGGCCGGGCGCCTGGTCGTGGAGCACGCCGAGGCGATCCGCGGGCAACTGACTCAGCTCGAGACTTCGCTCACGGAGCTCTCGGGAGGAGCGCGCTTGGCCGTTGGTATCGGCGGCTTCCCGAGCGCCTTCGTCGGCATGATTCCCGAGCTCGTGCGCGGCCTGCGCGCCCATGCGCCCGCGGCGGAGATCACACTCAAGCGCTGCGGGCACGACGAGGCGCTGTCGCTCCTACGCAGCGCCGAGCTCGACTTCGCGCTCGTCTTCTCACGCCCTGACCTGGCGCACCAACCGACCGGAATCCGAATCGCCGAGCTGGGAGAGGAGCCGATGCTCGTCCTCTTGCCGCGCGGGCACCCGCTGGCGCGCAAAGCAAGGGTGAAGCTCTCCGACTTGGCCAAGGAGCGCTGGATAGTCGGCGCCCCCGACCCGTCCTCGTCGATTATCGTCAACGCCTGCATCGCTGCCGGGTTCGAGCCAAGCGTCGTCTTCGAGACCGACGATCCGCTGGCGACCCAGAGTCTCGTCGCCTCCGGCCTCGGCGTCTCGCTCTCATCGCCCTGGATCTCGGTGGCGCTGCGCGAGGACGTAGTGCTGAAGCCGCTCGCGCCGCCGGTTCCGATGCGCCGCCTGCGCGCGCTCGTTGCCGATCCGCCGGGGATAGGGGCCCGCATGCTGCTCGATCTGGCCCGTGGGCTGAAGCGGCCGGCGCTTGGTACGTAGGCGTGTCGCCGAATCGGCACGAAACCGGCGCACTGTTGTGCGCAATCCGGCTTCTCGAGGCGGTACTTTTCTCGACCCCGCGGGCGGGTGGTTTTTTTGAGCGCGGAGCGAAACGAAGCACTCCACCGCCTGGCCGCGCTCGGCGGCGCGATCCATCGTCCTCGGTCGCATCAATAGCTTCCAGCTGCGAATACGACGCTGCGTCCTAGCCTCGTGCTCATCGATCGCACCCAGTCGACGGGTCTTCATTCCGCTCCGCGCTCGGTGGCGGGCGAATAAGCTGGTGCCCCAAAACTCTCAGGCACCGCCAAGTCGGACTCGGCACGCGCTAGACTGAACGGGCTGCCGCGACTGGCGCGGTTGGGTGGAGCAAACCACCGGGGAACGGCAGCGAATCTCGCCGAGCGCCTGGGCACCCAGATCCAATCAGGAGGTGTCCGGTGAGCGCGAAAATGACCTTGAATCAGACTCTCGAGCAGGTCGACCCGGCCGTCGCCCGCCTGGTCGAGCAGGAGTTCGAGCGGCAGTCGCAGACGATCTGCCTGATCCCGTCCGAGAACCACGTCTCCAGCGCGGTGCTCGCGGCGCTGGGGAGTGTGCTCACCAACAAGTACTCCGAGGGCTACGCCCACCGCCGCTACTACGAAGGCCAGCAGGTGATCGACGAGCTCGAGCCGCTCGCGATCGAGCGGGCCGAGAAGCTGTTCGGCGTCGAGCACGCCAACGTCCAGCCCTACTCGGGCTCGCCCGCGAACCTCGCCGTCTACATGGCCTTCCTCGAGCCCGGCGACACGGTGATGGGGATGGCGCTGCCGATGGGCGGCCACCTCACCCACGGCTGGGGCGTCTCGGCGACGGGCAAGTGGTTCCACGCGGTCCAGTACGGCGTTCGCCGCGAGACGGGCCTGGTCGACATGGACGAAGTGCGCGAGCTGGCGCGCAAGGAGCGGCCCAGGCTGATCTTCTGCGGCGGCACCGCGATTCCGCGCACGATCGACTTTCCGGCTTTTGCCGAGGTGGCAAACGAGGTCGGCGCGATCCTGGTTGCCGACATCGCCCACATCGCCGGACTGATCGCCGGCGGCGCCCATCCCTCGCCGGTCGGTCACGCCCAGGTGCTCTCGACCACGACCCACAAGACGCTGCGCGGTCCGCGCGGCGCGATGCTGATGTGCGCCGAGGAGCACGCCGCGGCGATCGACAAGGCCGTCTTCCCCGGCCTGCAGGGAGGTCCGCACGACAACACCACCGCGGCGATCGCGGTCGCCCTCGGCGAGGCGAGCCGGCCGGAGTTCTCGAACTACGCCGCCCAGATCGTTGCCAACGCCAAGGCGCTGGCCGAGGCGCTGGTCGAGCGCGGCTTCGATCTCGTCTCGGGCGGTACCGACAACCACCTGATTCTCATCGACCTGAGCTCGAAGGACGTCCCCGGCAAGGTCGTCGCCAAGGCGCTCGACCGGGCGCGCCTCACGCTCAACTACAACACCGTGCCCTTCGACCAGCGCAAGCCGTTCGATCCCTCCGGCATCCGCCTCGGCACTCCGGCCGCCACCACCCGCGGCATGAAGGAGCCCGAGATGCTCGCGATCGCCCGCTGGATCGACGAGGGGGTCGAGGCGGCGAAGCGTGAGGACGAGAGCGCGATCGGGCGAATCGCCGGCGAGGTGCTGGAGCTCACGCGCGCCTTTCCGATTCCGGGCGCTCCGAGCTAGGCCCGGGCCGCGCCGGCGCCGAGCCGGCTCGGACGCGGTGATGCTAGGCGGTGGCGGCCGACTTCTCTGTAGGCGCGTAGTCGGGAATCGCGCTCGTGTCCATCCAGACGACCTCCCAGAGGTGGCCGTCTGGATCCTGGAAGCTCCAGCCGTACATGTTCCCCATGTCCATCGGCTCCTTGGCCGGGCGCCCTCCCGCCTCGAGCGCCTTGTGCACGAACTGGTCGACCGCCTCGCGGCTCTCGGCGGAGAGGCTGATGATCGCCTCGGTCTCCCCGGCCGAGTCGGCAATCTCCTTGGCGGTAAAGTCCCGGAAGCGCTGCTTCGTCAAGAGCATCACGAACGCTTCCTCGCTCACGATCATGCAGGTGGCCGTCTCGTCGATGAATCGCTCGTCGAACGAGAAGTCGAGTTTCGTATAGAACGCTACGGCTCTTTCGAGATCCTCGACGGCGAGATTGACGAAGATCTTTCGCGACGTTGTTGTTGGCACGGAAGTCTCCTTCGAATCGTCTCTCATCTAGGTCTCGCTGGTGCCCTTCGGCGTCGTTTCGAAACGAGATCTAGAGATTGAGCGGCGACTCGGTCGAAAGATCGGGCAACCGGTCGGCGACGGGGCCGGCCGTCGTCTGCGCGAAGGACGCGAGCGGGCGCACGAGCAGAACGCCGATCAGGCCGGCAAGCACTGTCGCGCCGGCGGCCAGTGCCCAGACGAACCGGGCACCGAGATGATCGGTGAGCACGCCGGCGCCGAGCGAGGCGAAGGTGAGAACAAGGGCATTGGCGCTCATGATCAGCATGAATGAGCGACCGCGCAGGTCGTCGCTCGCGCCCTGCTGCACGAGCAGCGCGTTGGCCGTCAGGAGCAACCCGTTACCCGCTCCGCCGAGTACGAGGATCGTCGTTGCGAGTGAAAAGGGAGGGAGAAGGGCGACCAGGCCCATAGAGGACGCAAGCAGCGCGAACCCGAGCGCGTAGGCGGCCGTGAAGGATCTCTTCCTGAGGATCGCCCGCGCGTTGAAGGCACCGATGAAGACGCCGAGGCCCGTCGCGGCCGTGAACAAGCCGTAGCCGATGTCGCCGGCCCCGAAGTCGTGCTTGACCAGCTCGACCTCGGCCGTGTTCATCGCGGCGATCCCGATCATCGCCACGTTCCAGGCCACGAAAACCGTCAGGAGCGGGCGCGAGCGGAAGACGGCGGAGGCGCCGTCGAGCAGATCGTGTAGGTAGCCGCGCGAAGCCGCTGTGATCGATTGCAGGCCGGTGGCCCGAATACCGGCAACGAGAATCGCCGCGAACACGAAGCTGGCCGCATTGAAGAGATAGGCCGGGTGGGGTCCGACCGTGGCGACGATCGCGCCGCCGCAGAGTGGCCCGACGATCATCGTTACGCTGGTGGCCGTTTGGAACAGCCCGTTCGCGCCGGCAAGGTCGCGCTCCTCGACGAGATTCGGAAGCCCCGCATATACCGCGGGCATGAAGAAACCGGCCGCTATTCCCGCCAGCAGGGCGAGAGCGACGATCGCGAAGGCGCTCGGCGCGAAGACCAAGGCGACGAACACGATCGCGCGGAAGACGTCGGCCCCTATCATCAGCGAGCGCCGCGGCAGCCGATCGAGCAACGGCCCGAAAAGGAAGCCGAGTAGCGCGATCGGTAGCGTCTCGGTCACGAGTAGCGCCCCGACCCAAACCGAGGAATGCGTTCGGTCGTACACGTCGAGCGCGAGCGCGACGAAGGCGAGCCAGGTGCCCGCGCTGGAGATCAGCGTTGCCCAGAACAGACGCCGAACGCCTGCGTATCGAAACAGCGCGAATTGGTCTGAGGCGGTCGAGCGCAGGCCCATCTCCGCTGAACGCTAGCGCCGGTCTTGCGGATTGACAAGAAGACCGGTTTACCCGAGTCGGCTCGCAACGCCCGCTCGAGCGAGATCGACCGGCTCGCGCGCGTGACATCCGGCGAGATGAGCGTTGATCAGACCGCAGGCTTGCATCAGTGCGCATACCGTGGTAGGGCCGAGGAATCTAAAACCCCGGCGCTTGAGTTCCTGCGCGAGCGCCCGAGACTCCGGTGTAACGGTCGCTATCTCGGTGTAGGAGCGGGGAGCCGCTGCCGGCGGTGGGGCATAGGGCCAGATCAGCTGTGCCAACGAGCCGAGCTCGGCGATCACCTCTTGCGAGCGCCGCGCATTCTCGATCGACGCGACGATCTTGGCGCGATTGCGGACGATTCCCGGCTCGGCGAGCAGGCGAGCGATGTCGGTATCGCCGAATCTCGCCACGCGCTCGATCTCGAAGGCGGCGAAGCCGCGGCGAAACGCCTCGCGCTTGCGTAGGACCGTGAGCCAGGAGAGCCCGCATTGAAAGGCCTCCAGGCAGATGCGCTCGAACAAGCCGTCGTCGCCGGTTACCGGGAGGCCCCACTCGCCGTCGTGATACTCACACAGCTCGGGAGTAGCGGATGCCCAGGAGCAGCGTCCGCGCCCGTCGGGTCCGATATCGAGGTCATCGCTCATGGGTGCCTATCCTACGGCGACCGGCAGATCGCTCATCTTGCCGACGCGCAGCGGGTATCGTCCGCGAGCATGAACAAGCCCGAACAGCGCAAACTCGCCGTAAGCGACATCCTCGAAACCGGAGCCAGGCTCGCCGCTCGCCAGATCCTCGTCTCTCTGCGAATCACCGCGCCCTTGACCCTGCCCATCGGCGTGCTCTTGGGCGCCGTAATCGTCTGGCTGGTCAACAGCTCGGGCTCGAGGCACCTCGCTATCGGGATACTCGTGCCGCTCGCAGCCATCTACGTGCTCGCGGTCGTGGTTTCCGGAGCCGCCTGCCTGAAGGTGGCCGCCGAGGCTCATAGCGACCTCAAACCGAACGCGCGGGCGGCGATCGTGCACGTGCTCCATCTGCTCGGCCCGGTGCTATGTGTAACGGCGCTTCTGGTGTTCGGAGCCGCACCTGCCGTCGCCCTGCTCGTGCTTCCCGGAGCGACGACTCTCGGCAACTACGCGCTGCTCTTGTTGTTCCTAGCCCTCGTCTCGCTCTGGGTGTCGGGGACCTACTCGGTTGCGCTGCCGACGATGCTGGTCGAGAAGAAGGGAGTCGCGCCTTCTCTATCGCGCTCTGTCGAGTTGGTTCGCGGGAGCTTCTTGCGCGCGCTGGGGACGGTAGTACTGGGCGGGGTGCTTGCCCTCTTCGCCGGTATCCTCGTCGCGATTATCGTCTCGGTTTTCTCGCTCGGCGGCGGAAACGTCATCCTGATAGTCACGCTTGCCGGCTTTGTCTTGGGGGAACTATTCGTCGCGCCGCTCTACGCGGCCTTCCTGGTGGTTCTCTACTACGACCTTCGTGCGCGCGAGCAAGGCCCGACGATCGGGCCCGCGAGCTGACGACCCGAGCGTCCAGTTAATGCGTGCCGGTCAGCGTGGGCCGGTACGTGTCTTGTCTGACAGCTTGCTTGCCAGACGGGGCAACGCGGCGTGAATCGCCCGTTTGCGGACGCGGCGCTGGGCGAAACGCGGCAGACGTTGATAGACACGGAACGCCGTGAGCGCAACCCAGGTTCGTCCCTTGACGCGAACAAGCAAACGAATGAGGGAACGGAAGAGAACCATGGAGTCTCCAGTCGATCGCTTCTCGATCAGTTTCTTCCTTTCTACCCGTTTTGTTACCGCGAAACGAGTGGTGCCGCCTAGTGGTATCACCGGCACGCCGACGAGGAAAGTCGTCTCTCTCGCCGGAGGTTACTAGCGATGGCCTTTGGGCGAGCGCTGATCTCGATGGTGCTCGGCGCCTTGTCCGTCTCCGGAGGGATAGCCGGGGCCCTGGTGGCTGTCTTGAGGGGATCGATCACAGGGTGAGCCGCCAGCGTCGCGCCTATCCGGTCTTTTCCCTCGGTCGGTTCCGCGCGATGGGCTCTGCGTGGGGCTCTTCTGCGCGGGGTTCTTGTCGTGCCCGCGGTTTTTGTCCTTCCGGTGGTGAGAGCGAGGGTTGTGCGGGACCGTAGGCGTCTGAGCGGGCGGAGCGTGCCTCGGTGGGTGAGTCGGTGTTGATTCGGTCGGCGTCGTGGGTGGAGTGACGGGCCTGGTGGCCGGAGGTGTGACAGGTGTAGTGGCGGGAGTTGTTTCCGTCGGAGTTGGGGGCGTGGCAGTGGGGGTCGTATTCGTCGGGGTCTTCGAGCCGCCACTCGATACGCTTGGCGGACGCTTCGGAGTGCTGTTCGCCTTCGCGTTGCTGATCGAGTTGGCCGCGCTGACGCTCGTCGACTGACCGATTACCCTCGTCTGAACGCCCGCGGCGCCCGATGAATATGAGCCTGAGGCATGCTTCGACAAACTGGATTCATTCGAGATGGACGGCTGCGCATTTGGAAACGACCGGATTGGTACCTCGAGCGGCTTCGAAGCCGACGTTTTAGGCGCGGTGGGCGGCGGCTCCGAGCCTGGGGAGAGAACGCGTGGCGCAGCCACGGCCCAGATAGTGAGAACAAGCGCAGCGAGCGTTCCAAAAACCGCACGCGCGAAGAACAGTGACCGGCTCCCCCAAACGGGCCTCATGAACCCTATTCTTGTTCGCAAACGTTTTCAGGACTATACCTCGGTCGAGGGAGGTCACCGGTCGTGACCAGCCTTGCGCGCCGCCTTGTCGTCTATTTCGTGTTTCTCGCCGTGGTGCCGCTCGTCGCCGGCTTTCTCGGATTCACGGCCGTTATCGAGCGAAGCGAGCAGAATCGGGTCGACGAAGGGCTTCAATCCGGTCTGAGAGCGACGCTCGCGACCTTCGAGAACGAGTTGGTCAGCGCGCAGAAAAGTGCTGAGCGCTTAGCGCGTTCGTCTGCCTTTCAACGGGCCGTCGTGCGCCGCGATCGCTCCCTGCTGGCTGCCTACGTCGCCGATCTGCCCGGACTGCGCGTCCAGAGCGGCAGTCTGCGTATTGGCAAGACATATCCGTACGCGGGCGAGCGTCGGGTTCAGTTCGTCGGAGCCGAGAAACCAACCGGCGAGCTGATCGCCTCGGTTCCGCTCAATCCGGCCAACCTTCGACGCTTCGAGACTCTGGCGGGAGTCTCCTCCGACGAGACACTGATGCTCGCACAGGACAATCGCGTGTTCGAGCCGAGCTCGGGCGCGGGAGCGCGAGCGACTCTGAACGAGGATCAGATCGGCCAGGTCCGGCTCGACGGCAAGGACTACCGGGTGCTGGTCTCGCATCCTGTCAGCGCGCGCGGATCGGTTGGATTCGCGATCGTCACACAGCAGGCGCGCGTTACCAAAGCGGTTTTTCGCCTCGAGTTGCGGGTTCTCCTCGTTCTGCTCGGGTTCCTCGTCCTCATGGGCACGATCGCCTTCTTCGAGGGCAAGGTGATAGTGCGCAGCGTGGGCGAGCTGGCCCGAGTGGCGCGTGCGATAGCGCACGGGCACCTGCACGAGCGCGTACCGGTGCGTGGGCATGACGAGTTCGCTAGCCTCGCGGCTGCGTTCAACGACATGGCCGAGCAACTACAGGCGCGATTGCAGGAGTTGGAGCAGGAGCGAGGACGACTCCGGGAGGCGACGTTGCGCTTCAGCGAAGGGCTTGGAGTCTCGCACGACGCCGTTCAGCTTCTGCGCGTCGTGGTGGAATCGGCGGTTGAGGCAACGTGTGCCAGCGGCGGGATCATCACCGGTCCGCACGGCGAGCGCTTCGTCGCGGGCGAGCCTGAAAAGGGTAAGGAGCAGAGCGAGTGGTCGTTGCGGGCGGGGCGCGAGCATCTCGGCACGCTGGTCTTGAGCGGCGATCACTTCGGCGAGGAGGAGCTGGAGATGGTGGCCCTGCTCTGCGGGCACGCGGCCGTAGCGCTCGACAACGCCCGTCTGCACCGTATCGTCGAGCGGCAGGCGCTGGTCGATGGTTTGACCGGGCTCGCCAATCGTCGTCGCAGTGAGTCGGCCCTGGACGAAGAGATCGTCCGTGCCTCGCGCCTGGGCGGCGCCCTAACCCTTGCGATTCTCGACATCGATCACTTCAAGGAGGTGAACGACCGCTACGGTCACGCCGCCGGCGATTCGGTTCTGAAGGAGCTTGCCCTCGTTCTGGTTCACTCGTTGCGCGAGATCGACACCGCCGGTCGCTGGGGCGGCGAGGAGTTCGCGCTGATCCTGCCCGGCACCGACACGGCGGGCGGTGTTCGGCTCTGCGAAAGGATCAGACAGACGCTCGCCGAGCGTCGCATCCCGATCGAGGGCGGCATGGCAATCTCCGTAACGGCCAGTTTCGGCGTCGCCGGCTACGAGCGCACCGGCAGTCGTGAGCGCCTGCTCGCGGCCGCCGACGAAGCGCTCTACCGCGCCAAGCGCGGTGGTCGCAACCGCGTCGAGCGCACCGATTGACGACCGATCGTCTCCAGCCTGTCGTGCTCGAAAAGTGCCTGCAAAAGTTGCCACCAGGCAATCGTTTCTGCTCAAGCTCGACCTATCTGTGTCCGACACACTCCTTACCCTCGGTGGTCGAAGAATCGGTACAATCGACCGCCGTACTACGCCTTGACCCCGAGCAGGAGGACCGATCCTATGACGGTTGAGACACCCTCTCTTCTCGCCAAGGCAATCGAGGAGCATCTGGAGCTCAAGAAAAGGAACTCGACTCTGGATCACTCGATGCCTCTCGAGCGCTACGCGTCCGAGGACCCGTTCGAGAATCACCCGTTGTTCAAGACAGAGGAGCAGGCACGACTCGAAGAGACGATGGACGGTGTGCCTGCGCCGGTGGAAACGGTCGAGCTCGCCTGGCCGGGCGAGGAGACTGTCGAGGGGATTCCAGAGCTCACCGAGAGCGTCTGGGCCCACTCGCGCGATTTCGACTGGGGCGACTGAGCCCTAGCCTCGGGCGCGCAGTAGCCCTCCCACCGAGGGCGCGGCTTTTGCATACTCCAGCGCAGCCGGAGTCTGTGGCGGTTGATTGCGCGCCGCTCTGAGCTCCCGCGACGTAAAAAAGAGGAGCGGGCCCGTGGGCCCGCTCCAATGAATCGCTCGTGGAGAGAAACTACTTGGCTTCAACCGCGCCGCCTTCCTCCTGGAAGCGGAGGAAGACTCCGGCGGCAAGAGCGATGAGGATCAGCAACGCGATCCAGATCTCCCACTTCTTCTCGCCATACTCGAAGAAGCGGATTACTCCGAAGAGAACCGTGAGTGCGCCGAGCGCAAGCGAGATCACCATTGGCTTGACAGGAAGCTCGGGGAGCTTGAGCGTGTCAGGCGAGACGATCTGGAGCAGGAGAAGTGCTTCCCAGAGAAGCATAAGGATGAGGACGATCCCCATCGCTGTTCCCCAACCGTGCCACGCGTTCCACGACACGCTCGCACAGAAGTTGCCGAAGGCGGTCTTGGCGCAGCCCCCGGTGCCGTTCCAGGGGAAGAACGACCAGATAAGCAGAACGATGGCGGACCCAAGAACTACCCGCCGCCCCATCGAGACTTTGTCGAGACTCATTCGTTTCCTTTCAGTCCCTTGCGACCCAGCGGCCGCTATGTGTTGGTGCAGAAACTAACGCG
The DNA here is from genome assembly GCA_964636655.1 of uncultured Gaiellales bacterium. GTDB lineage: Bacteria > Actinomycetota > Thermoleophilia > Gaiellales > Gaiellaceae > Fen-549. Next base: position 27,335 of record CAZWTK010000006.1, on the reverse strand, counting down.
TTCGTCGGACTAGTTCCAGTACCACCGCTCGCCTAAACGCGCGCGCGATGGCTCACATGGCTTCCTCCGCTCTCGATTTCGCTGCTCAGCGGCGAATGACGAGCCTTTAGTAGCCGTAGCACGGGATCGGGCGAAAGTACGCCGACGAGGTCGTCGCGCCCAAGCGGAGACCAGCCGCGAACCCTGTTTGAAGAGAGTCGCCGTCTCGCTTGCTCGGGGCGCCGCTGGCTGTGCGACGCCGGAGGGGGCAGTGTTTTCACACGGCCTCGGAGAGCGGCGTGCAGTCAGCGACGTCAGGCGGCCCCCGTAGGCCGGTCGCGCCCGGCCGAAAGGAGATACCGCGAAAACCGGTTATGGAGAGTTGCGCTCTCGCTTGCTCGGGGCGCCGCTGGCTGTGCGACGCCGGAGGGGGCAGTGTTTTC
>CAZWTK010000006.1:22050-26813 GCA_964636655.1 uncultured Gaiellales bacterium | reverse complement strand
GTGCAGTCAGCGACGTCAGGCGGCCCCCGTAGGCCGGTCGCGCCCGGCCGAAAGGGGGTCGCCGGCCGAGCAAGCGAGGGAAGATCCTTCTCGAGGAGGAGGCGAATCTCGATCCTGCGCCCGAGGTTCAGAAGCGCTACCCCGGGTAGGTTGAGCCTCGAGCGAGCAAGGAGGATCATGGCAGCGCAAAGCGAGTACGTCATCGAGACCGAGGGTCTGAAGAAGAGCTTCGGCGAGCAGGTGGCCGTGGACGGCGTCGATCTCCGTGTTCCGCGCGGATCAGCCTTCGGTTACCTGGGCCCGAACGGTGCCGGCAAGACGACGTTGATCCGGATGCTGCTCGGCCTGACCCGGCCCAGCGCCGGAACGATGCGTGTGCTTGGGCGGTCGATGCCGAAGGAGCGCTCGCGGGCACTGGCGCGCGTCGGGGCGATCGTAGAAGAGCCCGGCTTTCACAAGCACCTGAGTGGGCGCGAGAACCTCTGGATCGCGGCCGCCGCGCGCGAGCCGGAGGCGCATCTGCATATCGACGCGGTGCTCGAGCGGGTTGGTCTCTTGGGTCGTGCGGACGATCGCGTATCGACCTACTCGCAGGGAATGCGCCAGCGACTCGGGATTGCCCGCTGCCTGCTCTCCGATCCCGAGGTCTTGATTTTGGACGAGCCGACGAACGGGCTCGATCCGGGCGGCATTCAGGAGTTTCGCGCCCTCGTCCGTTCCTGGATCGCCGAAGGGCGGACACTCGTCCTCTCCTCGCACCTGCTGGACGAGGTCGAGAAGATCTGCGACCACGTGGCGATCGTCGATCGCGGCCGCATCGTCGCCCAGGGCTCTCTGAGCGAGCTCTCGGCGGGTGACGACGGCGCGATCACGATCGCCTGCGACGATCCGAGCAAGGCGCTCGGTGCCATCGACGCTAACGGCTCGCTGCGCGAGGTCGAGCAGATCGCCGGCGGCCTACGCGTGTTGCTGCGCCCGGACGCCTCGCTGGAGAAGGTCGCGGCCGAGCTCAACAGGCAGCTCGTCGGTGCCGGAGTCGCCGTCTACCGCCTCGAGCCTTCGCACGTCTCGCTCGAGCACCGCTTCCTCGAGATAACGCGCCGCCTGGGAGGAGACTCATGACCACTTCGGACAGCGCCGTTCAGGCACCCCGATCGCTCCGGATGCCGTTCCGGCTGGAGCGCGCTGAGCTGCTCAAGCTGCGCAAGAGCCGCGGCGTCTGGATTCCGACCGCGCTCTTGACCGTAGGCGCGATGGTCGTGATGTACACGGCCATCGAGCTCTTCCACGTCTCCAACTCGAGCAAGTACGGGCCCGCGGGTGGGACACTCAACTTCGAGCGCGCAACGTTCCTGATGGGTCAGCTCGCCGGCATGATCGCCGCCGCCCTGGTTGGCGCGGCGGCCGGCACGCAGGACCTTAGCTCGGGCGTCTTCAGAGACCTGGTCTCCACCGGCCGCTCGCGCGTTCGCCTCTTCCTGGCTCGCGTCCCTGGCGGACTGGCACTGCTTCTGCCGTTCGTAGCAGTCGCCTACGCGGTAGCGGCCGTTTCCTCGGTCGTCTTCGCCGGCGGGCTGGCGACGCCGAGCACGGCGCTCTTCGTCAAGACCGGTCTCTGGGTGCTGCTCAGCGCCGGCGTCGTCTATGCGGTGGCACTCGGGCTCGGCTCGTTGGTGGGCTCGCGCGCGGCCACGATCAGCATCCTGATCGCCTATCTGCTTCCGGTTCAGGCGATCATCCGCAACATCAGCGTGCTCGGTAGAGCCCGCGACGGCTTGTTGAGCGTGGCCGTCGAAAGACTTTCGCCGGTTCCGCCGCCCGACCCGCACGACGTGATCTCGATGTCGTTATCGACCTCGTTGATCGTGCTCGCGCTCTGGGTCGGCGTTGCGCTGAGCTTCGGTCTCTGGCGCACACAGAACCGCGACGCCTGAGACAACCCGCAGCGGCCGAGTACGCCGTTTCTCGAAGATCAAACTCCGTCAGAGAGAGGACTCATGACCAGCTTGGAGAGCACAACCCAGGTACCACTTTCCCTACGCCTGCCCTTCCGGCTCGAGCGCGCCGAGCTGCTCAAGCTACGCAAGAACCGCGGCGTCTGGATTCCCGCCGCGTTTCTCACGATCGGCGCGATGGTCATCATGTACGGCGCCGTCGAGCTCTTCCATGTCTTCAACCCCTCCGGCGTCGGACCGGCCGGCGGCACAACCAACTTCGGCGACGCCGTCTTCCTGATCGGAGAGCTCGCCGCGACGATCAGCGCAATACTCATCGGTGCAGCGGTCGCGACCCAGGACATGAGCTCGGGCACGCTCAGATATCTAGTCGCGACGGGCCGTTCGCGCGCCCGGCTCTACCTCGCCCGGCTCGTGGGCGGGCTCACGCTTCTCGTTCCGCTGATGGTTGCCGCATACGCCGTCGCGGCCGTCTCTTGCGTGCTGTTCGCGAGCGGCTTGCCGACACCGAATGCAACGCTCTTCATCGAGGGAGGCCTCTGGGTGCTCCTCAGCGCCGTGGTCACCTACCTGATCGCATTCGGGCTCGGCTCCTTTACAGGCTCGCGCGCGGCGACGATCAGCATCCTGATCGCCTACCTGCTCCCCGTTCAGGGGATCCTCCACCGCATCGACGTCCTCGGTCAGGCGCGCGATGGGCTTCTAAGCGTGGCGATAGCGGGGCTCTCGCCGTTTCCGCCGGTCAGCGCGAAAGATCAGATCATCTTGACTCATTCGACTTCGCTGATCGTGCTCGCAGTGTGGGTCGGGATCTTCAGCGGTATCGGGCTCTGGCGGACGTGGAGACGGGACGCGTAGGTCACCCCGGCGGAGTACCGTTCGCTCATGATTCGTCAGCACTACCTGCGTTGGGAAGCCGAGCTGATCGACGTCGGGATTGTATTGATCGTGCTTGGGCCGACGATCAGATGGACGACCGACGGCCACCCTCGAGGCACGGGCATCGCGCTCGCGCTCGTACAGACCCTTCCCCTGCTCGTGCGGCGACGCTTTCCGCTCCCCGTGCTGGCGGCGGTGCTCGCCGCCCTGATCGTCACCCATTTTGCCCTCGACGTCCTGCCGCTGTTCGCGCTCGGAGTCGCCGTCTATACGGTCGCCTCGCACACCGAGCGCCGTATCGCCCTCTCGGCGGCTTTACTGACGCTTCTGGTGCTCTTGATTCCGCCGATTCATCACGGCGGCGGCGGCGGTGCCAGGGAATCGTTCGTACACGTGATCATCTTCGCGGCCGCCGCCTGGATTCTCGGCGACAACGTGCGCACGAAGCGGGCCTACTACCGCGAGCTGGAGGAGCGCGCCGAGCGCCTGGAGCGCGAGAAAGAGGAGGGCACGCGCCGCGCCGCCGCAGAGGAGAAGGCCCGGATTGCGCGCGAGCTGCACGACGTGATCGCTCACTCGGTCAGCGTGATGGTCGTTCAGGCTGCGGCGGCGGGAGATGTTTTCGAAAAGCAACCAGAACGGGCCCGCGAGGCTCTGAGCTCGATCGAGGAGAGCGGGCGCTCGGCGTTGACCGAGCTCAGGCGCCTGCTCGGGATCGTGCGCAGTGACGAGCACAGCAGCCGCGAGCCACAGCCCGGGCTGGCTGCGCTCGAAGAGCTGGTCGAGCAGATTCGTGCCACCGGACTCGAGGTCGAGCTGAAGCGGGAAGGCGAGCTCGGCGAGCTTCCTGCCGGTGTTGATCTCTCCGCCTATCGAATCGTCCAGGAGGCGCTGACCAACACGCTCAAGCACGCGCAGGCGACGCGCGCTCGCGTCCGACTGGGTCGCAGCAAGGAGGAGCTGACGATCGAGGTCGCAGACGATGGAGCCGGCCCGGTCGAGGAGTCGACGAACGGTCACGGCCTGATCGGCATGCAGGAGCGCGTGGCCCTGCTCGCCGGCGTGCTCGAGGCCGGGCCCGGAGAGAGCGGCGGTTTCGTGGTCAAGGCCCGCTTCCCGCTCGAGCAAGGCCGGCCGGTGTGAGCATCCGCGTGCTGATCATCGACGACCAGGCGCTCGTGCGCAGCGGCTTTCGCATGATCCTCGAGGCGCGCGACGATCTCGAGGTGGTGGGAGAGGCCGAGAACGGCGTTCAGGCGCTGGAGCTCGCGCAGGCCCTCGCCCCCGATGTCGTGCTGATGGACGTTCGCATGCCGGCGATGGACGGGGTCGAGGCGACTCGGCGCTTGCTCGAGGCGGGCTCGAGTGCGCGGGTGATCATCCTCACCACCTTCGATCTCGATGAGTACGTCTTCGAGGCGCTGCGCGCGGGCGCCAGTGGCTTCTTGCTCAAGGACGTCGAGCCGGCGCAGCTCGTGGAGGCGATTCGCGTGGTCGCCTCGGGCGAAGCGCTGCTGGCACCCTCGATCACGCGCCGCCTGCTCGATCGCTTCGCGGCCTCGCTCGAGGCATCTGAGCGAGGGACGCCGCCCGAGCTCGACGCGCTGACTCCACGAGAGCTGGAGATCCTGCGCCTGGTAGCCGGCGGACTCTCGAACGCCGAGATCGCCGCCAAGCTGTTTGTGAGCGAGACGACCGTCAAGACGCACGTCTCGAGCGTGCTGCGCAAGCTACAGCTTCGTGACCGCGTGCAGGCCGTCGTGCTCGCCTACGAGGCCGGGCTGATCAGGCCGGGGCCGACCGTGTAGAAGATAGGCGGGCGGCCGACGAACGTACGCCGCCCCCCCAAAGAAGAAAAAGCAACACAGTTAACCAAACCGCCCCAAAAAGCCCAATCAAAACACCACCAGTTAGAAGAACGCGGCCGCC
>CAZWTK010000006.1:0-22040 GCA_964636655.1 uncultured Gaiellales bacterium | reverse complement strand
CTCGCGCATTCAACTCACCTCCTTTTCGATGACGGCGGCAGCGCAGGAGGGGGAGGTCAACGGAGATGCGACCATGACGGTCGTCCTCGGATCATGCGTGGCGCGCTCGAGCTGATAGCGTCTTCCATGCCGAGACCCTCCTTCGGGGGGTTCGTCCGGCGACAAAATGCGACACGATGAACATACGGCCCGCCTTGCCGGGAGGCAAGTGTTTATGAGTCTGCGGATCGATTACCAGTTGATGATGGATACCGTGATGGAGAAGATGCGGTTGTGAGCGAGCACGTTCCCACCCAAGAGTCGATCGGCGAGAGGCTGTATCGCCTCCGCCGTGAGCAAGGCCTCTCGCAGCAGCAACTCACCGGATCGGGCCTCTCGACCGCGCAGATCTCGCGCATCGAGGCCGGCAAGCGGCAGCCGTCGGTCCGGGCCATCCGCCTCCTGGCCAGGGAGCTCCAGGTGTCGCCCGAATACCTCGAGACCGGGCATGCGATGACCGCGGCCCAGTCGCTCGAGCTGCGCCTCGCCGATGTGGAGGTTCGCATCGGCTTCGGCGAGGATCCGACCGAGCTGCTCGTCGTGTTGGAGGAGATCTACCTCGAAGCCCAACGGGCGGGGAACACCGTGCTACTCGCTCGCGCGCTCGTCGATCTCGGTCTGGTAGCAGCGGGCCAGGGCCGATACCCGGAGGCTGCTAGCCAGCTCGAACAGGCGATCGAAATGGGAGAGATACACCCGGCCACCCATTCGAACGTCTACGACGCGCTCGCACGGACCTACTGGCTGCTCGACGACTACGAGCGCTACGCGCGCCTGATGGAGAGCTGTCTCGAGCGGCTCGCCGAGTATCCGCCGGAGGAAACGGCGGTCGCGCGTACGACCTACACGACTCAGCTCAGCTACGCGCTCTCGTGCCTCGGCGAGTTCGATCGCGCCAGGGATCTCCTCATGGAGCTGAGCGACGAGGAAGAGCAACGCTCCGACCCCTACAGCCGGGCGCGGCTGTGCTGGTCGTTCGCCCGCCTCTCGACGGCCGAGGGAAGGCTCCCGACGGCGCTCGAGTACGCCCGCCGTTCGATCGCGCTGCTCGAGTCGAGCGAAGACGACGTGCACCTCGGCCGTGCCCACCTGCTCTGCGGTCTCATCTTCAATCTCGACGATCGGGCGGAGGAGGCGCGCAGGCAGCTTGACCTGGCCGAGAAGCTTTTCGGTTCGCGTATCGACTCGATCGACCTCGGGCAGTTACGTGCCGAGCAGGCGAAGAGCTTCGCCGAACTGGGTGACGCCGAACGAGCCCTGGCGTACGCTCAGGAGGCTGCCCGTCTGCTCGAGAACGAGCCCGACTCTCTCGGTAGCGCTTGGCACGCCGCGGCGAAGGCGCATGCAGCTCGCGGCGACTTAGAGGAAGCGTGCGCTTTCTACGAGAAGGCGATTGAGCGTATCGAAGGCGACCGGGGCGGATGGCGCGAGGCGGTTCAGGCCTGCCACGGCTGGGCGTTGGTGCTCAAAGAAATCGGTCGCCGAGACGAATCAGCTCGCGCCTTCGGACGTGCGGCCGAGATCACACGTCGAGCAACCTCGAAAGCAACCGTTTCCAGGCCTCGCTAGACGCTCCGGGAACGAGCCGGTTATCCGCTAAAGCGGTAGCCCCAGGGTGCTCTCCAGCCGCTCCAGAAACCGCACCTGCGCCGGAATGAGCTTCTGGCGCGCCAGCGCAGGCGAAACCCAGGCGGCGCGGTCGACCTCCGGGAACTCGCGCATCTGCCCGGAGCCTCTCGGCCATTCCATCTCGAAGCTGTTGCTGCGAATGCTCTCGGCGTCGAGGTCGCCCTGGGCGGCGAAGACGACGACGCGCTTTCCGTTCGCCTGCTTGACCTCGCCGAGCTCGAGATAGGGCTCCGGCGGCGGCGGCGAGCCGAGCTCCTCCTCGAACTCCCGCTTGGCGACTGCAAGGGTGTTCTCGCCCTCCTTCATCTCGCCTTTCGGGATCGACCAGGCGCCTGCGTCCTTCTGCTCCCAGAAGGGCCCGCCCATGTGCGCGATCAGCAGCTCGAGGCCGGCCTCGCCGTGGCGGTAGAGGAGGATTCCGGCACTGGTCTTCACTTTCTCACCGTACTCGACGAGGGTCCTTGTGCCGCTGTGGAACGACGTGGAGAACGGCCGAGATTATCGTTTCCTGTCGCGTCTATCCGGGCGGATATACCTTGGATGTAACGTTTGAGCCCGGCAGGAAGATGCTCTCCCAGCTCGGTCGGGTCGGCAGCCGCTTTCCGAACTCGAGCTTGGCCCGCCACTCCTTGTCGGTCAGGCGCTGACCGGGCGGATTGAGGAACTCGTAGTACGAGTAAACGCCGCCGCGAGCCAGCTGGAAGTGACCGCTGTCGTCGGGGACGATCACGTACAAGGCGTCGATCCTTCCGGTCCCGATTTCCAGCACGCCTTTGCGGCTGCTCGAGATGTCGGCGATCAGCGCGTCGTGGAAGCTGTCCCTCGGCGTGGCGTTCTGCGCGATGTCGGCCGTCCGCCACCAGAGCGCTTCTAGCTCGCCGCCGATGTAGCGTAGCCGGTGGTTGTCCTCGCTCGAGATCGGCTGGTCCGCGAGTTCGTCCGATGCAATTCGCTCGAAGAACTGCATCAACTCGAGCTCGTCACCGAGTAGGTTGTCCAGCGGTCTCGCCAGCAGATTTCGCTCGGAGAGGCCGCTCTTCATCAGCTTCAGCGCCTCGGCGAGGCGTCCGAATGCGACCGGATCGGGCTCGACCCAGTTGCGCGGCGGCTTGGTCAGTTTCAGGCCGTCGCCTCCTTCGGCGAAGGATTGCTTCGAGAGCAGGATGGTGTCGTGCTTGAGCTCGGCGTACGAGCCGAAGCCGCTCTGGAGCGACTCCGCCGCCCAGGCATCAGAGCGCATGTAGTCGGGGGAGGAGGCGCCGTGGCGCACGAACATCGGCTCCAGCGCGTAAAGCCAGGCGTCGTAGACGGTCGAGCCCCATTCCTTCTGCGGGCGACTCGAGACGACCTTCTGCACCTTGGCGAGTTGCTCGCTGTAGTTGGCATACGCCGTCGCGCCCTGCTCGTCGAGCAACTGCTTGGCGTAGCCCGAGCCGAAGGAGGCCGCCAGGTCGAGCGCTGAGGGTGTGAGGCGCGGCTTGTCATTCGTGCCGACGTTGGGGGCTACGAGCTGGTCGAGGATGTAGGAGTCAAGCACGAAGCGCGTTCCCATCAAACGGATCGAGGCCCGCTCGGGATCGATCTGCACCGCTCGCCTCTTCACCAGGGCGCGAACGACCGCGTTCAGCGTGGCGTCGCTCTCGAACGCCTTAGCGTTGCCGAGCCCGCCGGCCGCCGTGTTCGCCGCGGCGGCCTCCACCTCCAGCGGTGTGTAGTCGTCGGCGACGCCGACCAGGAAGGCGGTCGAGTCGTAGATCTGGCGCCAGAGGGCAACCAGCTCAGTGTTGCGGTCGAGCACGCGCGCGGCGAGGATTCCCATTCGAGCCGGTTCCAGGCTCGGGCAGCTGACGGTTCCCGGTAAGCAGAAGGGCAGCTGACCGAGCACGGACATGGCAACGAAGTAGCGCTGTAGCTTGCTGTTGAGCGTGTAGTGGCCGCGCGGCGTGAACAGCGAGTAGTCGACGCTCGAGCCGATCAGCGGGGAGTCCGCTTTGGGATTCGTGTGCCGGTCGATCAGCGCCTTCTCCCGCTTTGCCAGCGGGCCCAGATCGACCGGCTGCCCCAGCTCGGCGGCCGCGACCTGAAAGAGCTGTTCGACTCGTGAGGCCGCGTCTTTGAGCGAGCTGCCCTCGAGCTCGCTCGTCTGCTCGTGAGCGGCCTGAAGCAAGCCGGAGACGAGCGTCTCGAGCTTGGGTAGGAGCACCTGCTGCTCGAGCGTGCGCAGAAGCTTGTCGAAGGCGAGGTGCCACTCGTGGTAGGCGACATCGGTGGTGACGTAGACCGGCCAGCCCTCGTACTCGTTGCCTTGGTAGGCGGAGTAGAAGCGGGTGAGAGTCGCGGGTACGACCACGAAGCCGTTCCGCTCGAGCGCCTCGGTAACTCCGGCCTGCTTCAGATCTCTCTCGAGCGCCGGTACGACCTCGACGTTCGTGAGCGACTGCGGAGTCGCCGCTCCGGCGTAGGCCGGCGAATCCGGGTTCAGAAGCGGAACCGGCGTGAAGCCGGCGAAGCTCACCTGTGAGGTCGGAAGCTTGAAGGCGACCGGCTCGATCGGCGGCTTCTCGCGAGTGGTTGTGGACGCGGTTGTGGTCGCCGCCTTCTTTGCGCTAGAGCCGCAACCAATCGCGACGGTGGCGATAACAGACAAGAGCACTACGCCGACGAGTGCGTGCTTCGAGCGGGTCATCGTGAGCTCCTTTCGAGGACGAGTGGGTCGAGCCGGCCGTCGCCGTCGACATCGGCGCAGGCGGGCTCGCCGGATCCGGGCAGGTCGGCCAGGGGAGAGAACCCAAAGCCGTTCCACTTCCAGCCGCCGCCGCCCGTGACAGCGGTGTCGTTGAGAGTCGAGTAGGCGACCGCGAGTGAGCCGTCGCACACCGCCAGCGCGGCGACGGGACGGAGCAACGTGCCCGCCACCCAAAGTGGGCGCAGGTCGCCGGGTCGGTAGAGGCCGATGTGGGCAGTGAGGTTGTGGTTGTCGAGCAGTTTTTGCCGTGGAATCAGCACGTTGACGTTGGTGGGCCGGAAGGGGCGCCGGAAGGAGACTACGAGCTGGCGCGCGCCGTTGCCCTCCGCGTCGCCGATCGCCGCCGCGGTGACCGTGCCCTTTTTCGCGAATCGAGCCATGTTGCGCGGACGTAATACCGCAGCGGGCTTGACCGCGCGCGCCAGCGTCCACCAGCCGCCGGCGAGAGCGACCGCATCCGAGCGAGGCGTTTTCCAGCCGATGAAGCTCGTGGGCGCCGCGGCGACCGTACGACCGACCCGGTAGGCGCGCACGCCGTCGGAACCGGCCAGCACCTCGAGCAGCGCTCCGCTGCGCGTACCGGGGATGTGCTGGTCGAAGATCAGGTTGCCCAAGCTCGTTGCAACGATCGTCGTGCGCCCGCTTTCTTGCGCCTTGACCAGGCGAACGGGCTGGACGACGTGCGGTCCGGCCGCCCAGACGATGTCGGCGCCCCAGGAGGCGAGCGAGCGCCCCAGGCGCATCAGGTGGGGATCGCTTTCGGGGGCGTAGGGGGCGCCGCCGTGCAGGGCTACGACGACGATGTCGGCACGAGCGCGGGCGTCTTTCACCGCTTCGCGCGCGAGCTTGGCGTCCCACCAGGCGACGCCTGTCCTACCGCGCTCGGGGCGCGGTCCCTCCATGGTCGCGTCGAAGGCGAGTAGCGCCACGCGCAGCCCGCCGATTCGGACGATTCTCGGTGCGAACGCCCGCTCGGGCGAGGAGCCCGCTCCCACCACGGTCATCTTCGCCGCCTCGAGCGCCTGCACGGTGTCGCTTACCGTCCCGGGCCCAGCGTCGCCGGCGTGATTGTTGGCGATCGTGGCGGCGTCGAATCCGGCCAGTCCGAGCAATCGGGCCGAGGAGGGAGGCGCCTCGAGGGCATCGGATCCCTTCGCGGCGAGGTGCGGTCGCGTTGTCAGAGGCGATTCGAGATTGGTCATCGCCAGATCGGCGGAGGAGACCTCGAAGCGGATGCCGGCGAAGAGCTCGTTCGGGCTCGTCTTGGCGACGGGCGCTACGCCCCGCCCGAGCATCACGTCGCCGGCGAAGAGCAGGCGGACGGCTTTCTTGCCGCCGCTTGCCCGCGCCCTCTCGCCGCCCGTCTGAGCACAGGCGCCCGTCAGGAGAGCTGTCGCCAGGGCGAACGACACGAGTAGCGCTCGCACGCTCCTCTCTTTGCGGGAAACGATTCTGCTCGGATGACCGACCGTAACGTCGGGACGCACGCCGCGACTCTAACAGGGTCTTTCACACGAAGACCCGTCCGATTGGGAGGATTTACGCCGGTTCGTCTCACGCTCTCAGGGCGCCGCCAGCCGCGTCAGGCGGTTCGGGGAGGCAGGCCGCGCCCGGCCGCATCGAATCGCCGGCCGAGAGCGTGAGACTAGGCCGTCTCGAGCTCGGTCAGGCCGCGCTCGGCGATCTCGGTCTCGCGCATCTTGTACTTCTGCACCTTGCCCGAGACGGTCATCGGGAAGCTGTCGACGAAGCGAACGTAGCGGGGGATCTTGTAGCGGGCGATCTGATCGCGGCAGAAGTCCTTGACCGCCTTCGCGTCCAGTTCGGAACCATGGCGAGGAATGACCCAGGCGCAGATCGCCTCGCCGAACTTGGGGTCTGGAATGCCGATCACCTGCACGTCCACGATCTGCGGATGCGAGTAGAGGAACTCCTCGATCTCGCGTGGGTAGATGTTCTCGCCGCCGCAGATGATCATGTCCTTGATCCGGCCGACGATGTTCAGGTAGCCGCCGTCGTCCATCGTCGCCAGATCGCCGGTGTGCATCCAGCGCGCGGCGTCGATCACGTCGCGCGTCGCCTCCTCGTCCTCCCAGTAGCCGAGCATCACGCAATAGCCGCGTGTGCACAGCTCGCCGGTCTCGCCGCGCCGGATGGTGCGCCCCGTCTCGGGGTCGACGATCTTGACTTCGACGTGGGGGTGCACCGGGCCCACCGTCGTGTCGCGCTTCTCGAGCGGGTCGTCGAGGCGCGTCTGGGGCGAGACGGGTGAGGTCTCGGGCATGCCCGGACAGATCGTCACCTCGCTCATGTGCATGTCTGACTGCACCCGCTTCATCGTGTCGATGGGGCAGGGAGAGCCGGCCATGATCCCGGTGCGCAGTGACGAGAGGTCGGTCTTGTCGAACTCGGGCGAGGCGAGCTCGGTGATGAACATAGTCGGCACGCCGTAGAGCGCCGTACAGCGCTCGGCCGCGACTGTCTCCAGCACCTCCTTCGAGATGAAACCCTCGCCGGGGATGACGATGCAGGCGCCGTGCGTGACGATGGCCATGTTGCCCAGCACCATCCCGAAGCAGTGGTAGAAGGGCACCGGCAGGCAGACGCGGTCGGCGGGCGTCAGGGCGAGCGTCTCGCCGATGAAAAAGCCGTTGTTCAGGATGTTGTGGTGCGAGAGCGTGGCGCCCTTGGGGAAGCCGGTCGTGCCGGAGGTGTACTGAATGTTGATCGCCTCGTCGAAGTCGAGGCTGTTCTCGCGCTCGGCCAGTTGATCGGGAGAGACCTCGTCTGCTCGCCTGAGCATCGCCTCCCAGCCTTCGCCCAGCACGACCGAGCGGGTCAACGCGGGCGCCTCGGCGGCCTTGAGCAGCGCGCGGTAGTCGGCGCCCCTGTAGCCGGGCGCCAGTATCATCATCGTGCAGCCCGACTGGCGCAGCACGAACTCCAGCTCGTGCGCCCGGTAAGACGGATTGATGTTGACCATGATCGCCCCAACGCGCGCCGTGGCGAATTGCACAACCACCCACTCGGCCACGTTCGGTGCCCAGATGCCAACCCGGTCGCCCTTCTGCACTCCCTCGGCGATCAGCGCGCGGGCGCAGCGCTCAACCTGCTCGTCCATCTGCGCGTAAGTCCACCGGATTCCCTGGTGCCGCGAGACGAGTGCGTCGCTACCTGCGTGGGCGGCGACGGTGCTTGCCCACATCTGTCCGATCGTCTCGGCTCGCAGCGGGACGTCTGAAAGACCCTGAGAGTATGCGAGCGCCTTCTCGGCCATTCCCGGCGCCGAGTATCTCCTGCCGAGGCCGCTCGCGCAACCCGCGGTCGGTGTTCAGCGCTCGGTGATCAAGAGCGACTGCCCGATGGTTGAGCGGTCGCCGAGCGCGTCGAGCAGGCACTCGGCCACGTCGGCTCTGTTGACGTGGTTTTTCGCCGTCACGGTCTCGTCCGGGCCGACGACGCGGAAGCCCGTCCGGGGCTTGTTCTTGAGCAGCGTCGAATAGACGATCGTCCAGTCGAGCCTGGAGAGCTCGAGCAGCTTCACGCCGGCCAGGTCGTCCTTGGCGACTCCCCGCACCAGGCGCGGAAACAACCTCATCATCCCGGTCGGCCGGAAGTTGGGCGTGGCAATGAAGGTGGACAGGGCCACGACTCGTCTGACGTTGCGCTTGCGCATCGCCGCCACGAGCGCCGCCGTGGTCGCTGCGATCAGCTTGCGCTCGCCGCCGCCGATGGTGTTGACGACGGCGTCCTGGCCCTTGAGCGCCGCAAGCAGGCTGTCTACGTCGCGAGCGTCACCGTTGGCAACGCTCAGCTGCTCGTGACTCAACTGCAGCTTGGAGGGATCGCGGACGAAGGCGGTGACCGTGTGCCCAGCCGCGAGTGCCCGCTCGACGACCAGACGGCCGGTCCTTCCATTCGCTCCGAGAACGAGAACGTTCACGCCGATTCTCCTTCGCTGGTTACCGAAGTATCGCGCGCATATTCAAGCGGAAAGAAGACCCGGAACGTTGGAGCGCCGTTCCCGTGCCGTGGGCGCCCTAGGGTAGCGTTTGCGCGGATGAAGACCTCGACCGGTGCGGAACTACGAATCACGGGCGGCGAAGGTCCACTCGGCGTCGTCTGCATGAACGGCGGTCAGCGCGCCGAGGTCGAGGGAACCTGGAGCCCCACGATCGAGTGGCTGTTGGAACGGTTACGTCCTTTCTTCCCTGAGGTTCGCTTTGCCGAGCTTCGCTACCGCATCAAGTCCTGGCGCCGCTTCGAGGAGTGCGTCGAGGATGCCCGTGCCGCGATTGAGGCGACCGGGGGCGAGCGGACGCTTCTGCTCGGCTTCTCGATGGGTGGCGCCGTTGCGATTGCGGTGGCCGCCGAGCCCTCGGTCGAGCAGGTCATCGGCCTGGCGCCCTGGATTCCGCCGCGGCTGCCGCTCGACGGGCTGCGCGGGCGCCGCTTCTCGGTCTTCCACGGCACGCTCGACCGGCCACTGCCCGGTATTCCGGGCGTCTCGCCGCGGCACTCCCGCGCCGGCTTCGAGCGGGCGCTCGCGCTCGGCGCCCGAGGCGACTACACGCTCATCCCGGGAGCCGTGCACGGGATTGCGCTGCGCCCGCTCGGGCTGGGCCTGGTTCCGCTGCCGCGGGCGAGGCGCTGGGCCGAGCTCGTGGCCGCCGAGCTGAGTCGGTTGTAGCTCGATCCTGCAGAGCGGTGGAGCGGCTCGATCGCTGTCGCCACCGCTCCGCGCTTTGTTCGCGGCACCACGCTTCGGGGCGAAGTTCGGTACGGTGGAAGCATGGAAGGCTGCCCGATCTGTGAGAAGCACGAGGGCAAGGGCATGCTCGTGGGCGAGCTGCTGTACGAGGACGAGCAGGTGCTCGTTTCGCACGCTCCCGCCGGGATGGTCGGCGGCTATCTCGGCTACTTCTTCGTAGATGCGAAGCGACACGCTCGCGGCCTGGCCGATCTCTCCGACGACGAGGCCTGCGCGCTGGCGCGGGTCGTCACGCGCCTGGCGAAGGCGCTCGAGCAAGACGGCGCCGAGCACGTCTACGCCTTCACCTTCAATCACGTGCCGCATCACCACGTCTACGTCGTCGCCCGGCACCCGGGCACGCCGCGCGAGTTTTGGGGCCCGCGCGTAGACGAGTGGGAAGACGCTCCGCGCGGCGACGCGGCCAAGATCGCCTTGCTCTGCGACCGGCTTCGCGCGACTTTCTAGCGTTCGCCGCTCGCCGCGTCTTCGTCGCCGAACCTCGAGGTGTCGCGTTTCGCTCGCGCGGGAAGTCGCTTTCGAGACCAGCGAATCGAGACAGAAGAGGAGAGGCAATGGCCGGCGAGATCGTGCACATCGAGTTTCCGTCCGTAGATGCGGACAGGGCGCAGAAGTTCTGGAGCGGGCTCTTTGGATGGAACTTCGAGGATTCAGGAATGGCGGAGATGGACTACCGGATCGCCCGCTTGTGGGACGGGAAGCTGGGCATTGCCGTCTTCCCGTCGGAGAAGCGCGACGGCTATCCCAACTACTACTACGCCGTTGCCGATATCGAGGCGGCCCGGGCGAAGATAAAGGAGCTCGGCGGCGAGGCGGAGGAGAAGGTGCCCGTCCCGGGCATGGGTTGGTTCGCGCCCTGCAAGGACAGCGAGGGTAACGCGTTCCACCTCTGGCAAGTGGATTCGTCGGCGGCCTAGCGGGCTTCGAGCGAGCGCCCCGATGGGCCGGCCAGCGCGCTCGACTCCTCGAGCCGGCGCTCCATGCTGCCGCAGACCTGCTCGCAGAGTCCGAAGACGCCCCCGTCCACGATCCGGTAGTAGGCGAAGGTCCCCTGCCGTCGCCGGCCGACGATGCCCGCTCGCAGCAGCACGCCGAGGTGCTTGGAGACGTTCTGCTGCGACGCGCCTGTGGCTTCGATCAGTTCGCCGACGCAGGCCTCGCCCTCGCGTAACCGGTCGACGAGCATGATTCGCATCGGCTCTGACAGCACGCGGAAGCGCGCGGCGATCAACTCGCTGAGCTCGTCCGGGAGCGGATGGGGCAGGGTCATGAAGAGCACCGAATTAAAATGAGCAGGCCGCACTCGCGCAGAAGGCAATCCGACGATGCTACGGCCTACGCTACGAGCAAGACCTAGACGGCCTGCGCCTCTGCTTCGTCCTCGGCAAGCAGCTCGTCGAAGAACTTACCGATCGTTCCCGCCGGGTAGGCGCCGATGAAGCCGTTGACGGGCTCGCCGTTACGGAAGACCGCGACGGTCGGGATGCTCTGGATCCCGTAGCGGGCGGCGACTTCGCTCTCGCTGTCGACATCCAGCTTCACCAGCGCGAGCTTGTCCGAGCGCTTGGCGACCTCGCTCTCGATCGCCGGCCCCAGGGCGCGGCAGGGAGCGCACCAGGCGGCCCAGAAATCTACGACGACGGGGAGCTCGTTCGAGCGCTCGATCACTTCGCGTTCGAAGGTCTCGGTTGTGACATCCATCTTTGAATCTCCCTTCAGTTCGAGTATGCAATCGGCGAAAGCCGGAGCATGTGTATCTACCATTATACAGCCGTATGGTTGTATAGTATTGCATCAGATGGCGCTCGACAAACATCCGGTACCGCAGGTTCGCCTCTACACCTCCGCCTGGTGCGCGTACTGCACACGAGCAAAGGCGCTGCTCGAGCAGTACGGATTCGAGTACGAGGAGATCGAAATCGGTGCCGACGAACGCTGTTGCCGCCTGTACGAGCTGACGGGAGGCAAGACTGTCCCGCAGGTGATCATCGACGGCGAGACAATCGGCGGCTACGAAGATCTACTCGGGCTCGTGCGAAGCGGCGCTCTCGGCCCGCCTCAGCGAATACCGCAGATCACCCCGACCGAGGCTCTGGACGGCGTCTAGGACCGGCGAAAGTCGCGCCTTTCGTCTCGCGCTTCTCGAGTCGTCGCTGAACGTGCGAGCGCAATCGCCGCCGTGACCGACCTGCGCGGGCGCGGCTCACAGCGGCTCTCCTCATCCCACCGACAAGAGTCGCCATGCCTCGCGTAGCGAAGCGGACTTTCGGCGGACTCGAGTCAGACTGGTTTGAACCTCCTCGCCTCTCGCTTTTTCGGGGCGCCGTTGGCGGTGCCAGGCGGCACCACTGTGCCGGGCATTCAATTCGCCGCGGCTACGCCGCCGGCCGAGGAAGCGAGAGTGGAGCGTACCGGGATCGAACCGGTGACCTCCGGCTTGCAAAGCCGGCGCTCTCCCAGCTGAGCTAACGCCCCTTCGCCCGCAGTGTAGCCCGCCCGCCGCCCGCCTCTCTTCAACCGCCGCACTTAGCAGGCAACCCGGCGCCTGAGATTTCCGCCCGAGCGGTTCTATACTCGTCCGGTGTCGAGAAAAACGGCTCTCGCGTCGGTTGCAGTTCTCTTTTCGGCCCTTCTCGTCTTGCCCGGCTCAGGCTTGGGCAGCTCGCGGCTCGTGCCCCTGCCCAAGCTGTACCGCCTACACACCTTCAAATTGAATCTCGATCGCGACCGGGCGAAAGAAAGCGTTCAGGTCTTCGATCTACACCAAGGTCAGACGGCGACTCCGACGACCTACTTTCGGGTCAGGGATCGTCGCAAGGGCGCTATCGTCTACCCCCAGATCACCCAGGTCTTCCGGAGCCCGGGGAGCCGTACCAGCGGACTCGTGCAGGCCTGGGCGCGCAACCTGAACGCCGATCGCCGCGTGGAGATTGCCGTTCGCGACTACGCCACGGCTTCCGTTGGCGAGGTTCTCACGCTCTACAGACAGCAGAAGGTTCGCTCGCTTGCTTTCGTGGAGCTGCAGAAAGTCGTCGGCGACCGGATCGTTATCTCCCGCCGCAAGGCACCGGTCAGATGGAAAATCCTGATCAAGGCGAACCACGCTCCGGACGGCCGCGATCACCACGAGCTCTGGCGCTGGTCGTCGGTTAAGAAGAAGTGGGTCTGCAAAACAGACTGCGTTCCGCGCTGAGACCTGATCCGCGCCGAGTGTCTCCTCTTCGAGACGCGGAGGGGTAAAGAAAACCCGCTGTCACGGGGCTCTAAGAAACGTGGATGCCACTCTCGCCGAGCTCGAGGATCTCTACCGCACGAAATACTTCGGGTTTCGGAATGCGCTGGCGACGACCACCGGCGATCAGCAGTCCGCTCACGACGTTCTGCAGGAAGCCTTCGTTCGAGCCATCCAGCGACGAAAGAGCTTTCGCGGCGAAGGGACGCTGGCGGGTTGGGTCTGGCGAATCGCTTTCCGTCTCGCCCTCCGAGACGCCGGGAAACGAGTACGTCGAAGCGGAGCCGGGGTCGACGACCGGCAATCCCGACGCGTCGAGATGTGTGTTCGACTAATCGGGGCCGGAGGCGATACCGGCGCCGGAGTGCGGGCCTGTGACCGACGATTCGGGAGGCGAGTCGATGTCATTCAAACCCAACTCGCCTGGATATCAGTTCCGGCAAGTGGATTGGGACTCCGGAAATCCCGCTAACGCTTCTCGCTAGAACGACCGCTTGAATCTGATTTAGACGGCCGCCGACGATTGCCGCCCGCCTCATCGGCAGACTTTCGTTTGCTCAGGCTGCGGAGCGTTCTATTCGCTCTTCGGTGCGCGCTCGCCGCAGGATCTTCTCGCGATCGCCGAAGCGGATTGCCGCGCGCACGGCGCGCTGCTCGTCCCAGAGCCGCTCGATCTCGCGCTCGAGCTCGTGCAGCTCGGCGGCGACGGCCGGGTCGTGGCCTTCAGAGAGCTCGTGCCAGAGCTCGGCCCGTCGGTCGCTTGCCTGCTCGATCTTTGCGCGGATGTCGTCGAGAGCGCTCATATACCGGTGCAAACGTGGTTGGCTGAACGGTATTCCCGAATTCGGAAAACTCAGTCAGGAATTGAGACGGGCCTGCTCGAACCTGGTTCGCGCTCAGGGCGTTTGAGCTAGTACATCGCCGGTTTTCCAGCATTTTCGACCGCCGCAGCCGACATGTGCGGCTGCGGCTCACGAAACGCCGTCCTCCGACGCCCACATCCCGAACACTGTCCACATCCACCGCAAGCCCGCCTCGCATGTAGGAGCAGACGAGTCACGCGCCGAAGGCGCGCTGGCTCGTACGACTCGGTACGCCGTTGAAAGTTCAGGCCCGCTCCGCGGGCCGACTTTCAACGGAGAACGAGCGCCATCAAGGCCTTCTGGGTGTGCAGGCGATTCTCGGCCTGATCCCAGATCGCCGAGCGCGGGCCGTGGGCAATCTCTTCCGAGATCTCCTCGCCGTAGTGCGCCGGCAGGCAGTGCATGACGAAGGCCTCGGGCCGGGCGAGCGCGAGCAACCGTTCGTCGATCGAGTAGCCCTGGAACGCGGCCAAGCGCTCATCCCCCTCTTCCTCCTGGCCCATGCTCACCCAGACGTCCGTGTAGAGAACATCGGCGGCTCGAGCTGCCTGCTCGGGATCGTTCACGATCTCGATGCTCGCTCCGCTCTCTCCGGCCGCCTCCCGGGCGTCGGCCTGCGCCTGGCTGGTCGGTTCGTAGCCTGGCGGACAGGCCGCCACGAAGTTCATGCCGAGCTTGGCGGCGGCGACCATCAACGAGGCGCATACGTTGTTACCGTCGCCGAAGTAGGCCAGGCGCACTCCGTCGAGTCGACTGCAGCGCTCGCGGATCGTCATCACGTCGGCGAGAGCCTGGCAGGGATGAGAGCTGTCGGTGAGCGCGTTCAGGATCGGGACGCTGGAGTAGCTCGCCAGCTCGTCAACGTCGGAGTGGGGGCCGGTGCGGATGACGATCGCATCGACGTAGCGCGAGAGCACGCTCGCGGTGTCCTTGAGCGTCTCGCCCCGGGCCAAGTGCGTGTGCGCGGCGGTGATGCTGACTCCCGTGCCGCCCAGCTGGCAGATGCCGACCTCGAAGGAGACGCGCGTGCGGGTGGAGGCCTTGTTGAAGATCAATGCGATCGAGCGTCCCGGAAGGAGCTTGTGAGGCCGGCCTCTTGCGAGCAGCAGCTTCAGCTCGTCGCCGAGATCGAGCACGGCCTTCAGCTCGGCGGGCTTCCAGTCCGCGACGCGAAGGAAGTGTCTTCCCTTGAGTGCGTTGGTGGGTAGATGCGCCATGAGAAGGCGCTGAGTTTAGCGATCCCGTAGATTGACAATATAAGACTTAGGTTTTATTCTACTAATGCCATCAAGTAACAAAGGGAGGGGTCTTAGATGGCCACACTGGTTCGATTCGACCCGTTCAGGGAGCTCGCGAGCCTCCAGAACGAGATGCGCCGGATGATCTACGCCGAAGGCTCCGGCGATCAAAGCTCGCGCGCCTGGATTCCGGCTCTGGACGTCTGGGAGAGCGAGAACGAGGTCGTCTACGCGTTCGACCTGCCGGGCATTCCCGAGGAGAAGATCTCGGTTGAGCTCGACGAGGGCGCTCTCAGTATCAGTGCCGAGAGAGAGCGCGAGGAGACCAGCACGCAGGACGGTTTCCATCGCTACGAGCGCCACTTCGGCAGCTTCGAGCGGACGATCTCGCTGCCCGCGGGCGTGACGGAAGCGGACGTCGCGGCGAGCTACTCGAACGGAGTGCTCGAGCTGCACGTCCGTAAGCCCGAGCAGCCCAAGCCGCATCGCATTCCGGTCGCCAAGAGCGAGACCGGCGCGATCGAGGGCAAGGCGCAGAAGAAGGATTGACCGGCGGCCCGCCGGCAGCAGAACGTCGAGCGGAGGGCGGTTTCGGCCGCCTTCCGTTTCCCGCCGGCGTTCGCCGGGAAAGGTGGAATCGATTCCTGAGAGCTACCTGACGACGAAGGTGATCATGTCCAAATTCGCAGACGCGCTCAACGAACAGATAGGCCACGAGTTCTCCGCGCATCAGCAGTACGCCGCGATCGCCGTCTACTACGACGCCGAGACGCTGCCCAATCTCGCCGCGCACTTCTACCGCCAGGCGCTCGAGGAGCGAAACCACGCGATGATGATCGTCCAGTATCTGCTTGACTCCGACGAGCCGGTGAAGATTCCGGGCGTGGCCGAGCCGCGGACCGACTTCGCCGATGCGGCCGAGCCGATCAGGCTGGCGCTTCAGCAGGAGAAGACGGTCACGGCCCAGATCAGCAACCTCGCCAAGGTCGCGCGCGAGGAGGGCAACATGGTCGGCGAGCAGGCCATGCAGTGGTTCCTGCAGGAGCAACGCGAAGAGGAGTCGAGCATGACGGCGCTACTGGCGACGGTCGAGCGGGCGATGCAGTCGAACATCCTTCTCGCCGAGGACTCCCTGGCGCGCGCTCCGGTCGGCGACCAGGGCGTATCGGCGACGGCTCCACCGGCGGCCGGAGGCGCTCTCTAGCTCCCGGATTCCAAGACGCTCTCCACCGCTCGGCCTGACCGGGCTGCGACTGCCCGTATCCGCCGCCTCACCGGCCCGTGTTTTGTTCCGAAACTTCGGGTAGTGGAGAGCCGAAGCCTATGAGCGAGTTCGTTCGCGAGATCGCGTCTGGAGAGAACAGGTTCGTCCTGCGCCTGGCGGGCATCGCCGCGATCGGCGGCTTTCTCTTCGGTTACGACACCGGCGTGATCGGCGGAGCGTTGCTCTACATCAAGCACGACCTGAACGCGACCTCGAACCTCGATCAGCAGGCGATAGTTGCCTCGCTGCTGACCGGAGCCGTTGTCGGAGCGTTCTCGGCCGGCCGGCTGGCCGATCTGATCGGACGCCGGCGGACGATCATCGCGGCCGGTTGGATCTACGTCGCCGGCGGGCTCGGCTCGGCCTTTGCGCAGAGCGTCGCGCAGCTGGTCGGCGCCCGTGTCGTGCTCGGGCTGGCGGTGGGAGCGGCCTCCTTCGTCTCGCCCATGTACATATCGGAGGTGGCGCCGAAGCAGATCCGCGGCGGCACCGTCTCCTTCAACCAGCTCATGCTCACGAGCGGCATCCTTGCCGCCTACATCGCCAACTGGGCTCTGAAGGGCCTGCCCAGCAACTGGCGCTACATGCTCGGGCTGGCGGCGGTTCCGGGGCTGGTGCTGGCTGTCGGAATGGTGTTCGTCCCGCCGAGCCCGCGCTGGCTTGCCGAGCGAGGACGGAACGACGAGGCAGGGGACGTCCTGCGCCGCATCCACGGCAAGGACGACGTCGCCGACGAGCTCGACGAGATCGAGCGGGCCGCGGCGAAGAAGATGGGCCGGTTCGAGCTCTTCAAACCCGAGATGCGACCCGCGCTCGTCGTCGGTCTCGGACTCGCCGCCTTCCAGCAGCTCGTCGGGATCAACACCGTCATCTACTACGCGCCGACGATTCTCTCCTTTACCGGACTGGGCGCGGGCGGCGCGATCACGCGAACGATCTTCATCGGGCTCACCAACGTCGTCTTCACCGTGATTGCGATCCTGTTGCTCGATCGCGTCGGCCGCAAGCCGCTACTGATCGTCGGCACCGTCGGGCTCGTAGTCTCGCTGGTCGCGCTGGGCGTGTTCTTCCAGGTCGATTGGTTGCAGAGGAACGCACCGTTGATGGCGCTCGGAGCGCTCCTGCTCTACATCGCCTCGTTCGCGGTCGGGCTCGGGCCGGTGTTCTGGTTGATGATCTCCGAGATCTACCCGCTGCGCGAGCGCGGTCCCGCCGAAAGCGCGGCCTCGGTCGTGAACTGGGGGATGAACTTCATCGTCTCCTTCACCTTCCTCTCGCTGGTGAGCGCGCTGACCCGGCCGGGAGCGTTCTGGCTCTACGCGGGCATCGGCGTGCTCGCCATCCTGTTCTTCCTCGCACGGGTGCCCGAGACGCGGGGACGCAGCCTCGAGGAGATCGAGCGCGAGCTCTCTCGCGGTCGCCCGGCCGCTGCATGAGCGACGATCAGGTCGATTCAGGCGAGTGCCTCGCGCAGTTCGGCGGCGAGCATTGCGAGCTCCGGGCGCGAGCCGTCGAGCTCGTATAGAAGCTCGTCCGCGGTCAGACGCTGCCCCTGCGACCAGAGCTCGCGCAGGAGCCTTCCCGCTTGCAGGCTCTCGAACCAGCCGGGGCCGAAGCGCTCGCAGAGATGAGCGCGGACGCTCGCCTCGAAAGCCCAGGCACGTAGGTACGAGGTGCAGTAAAAGCCCTCGTCGAGATCGCGCAGGTAGTCGGCCGCGCTCGGCTCGATCAGGGTCGCCTCATGCAGCAACGCCTCGTAGCGCGCGGGCATCTCGGCCAGATCGGTTGCGGCTTGCAGTTCCAGCTCGTACTGGAGCTTGGCGCAGTAGCGGCGCACGAAGTAGAGCTTTTGCACCGCTCCCTCCCAGCCAAGCTCGCGCGCCTCGTCTTCACCGAGCAGTCTGGTCAGCCAGGTCGGAGTCGAGATCAGTCCCTCGAACAGAAAGGCCCATCCCTCCGTGATCGCGTCGTCGCCGCGACGCCGAAACTCGAAAGGGAGGTCGGCCGAGGTATGAGCGTAGTGCTCCGTGTGACCCGCCTCGTGAAAAAGCGCTCGCCAGTCGTCCGGGCCACCGATCGGGTTGATCACGAGCATGATCCGGCCCGGAATCTCGATCGGTGCGCAGAAGGCGCGCGGCGTCTTACTCGGCCGCGCGGCGACGTCGATCTCCACGTTCCGCTGACTGCGCAGATCGGTGCCCAGACCGGCCAGTGTCGCCTTGAGCGCGGAGAGCATGCGTTCGGCGGGGAAGGCGGCGTCCCAGTGCTCGGCCCGTAACAGCCGGGGTGTGTCGTAGCGGGCCACCTGGTCGAGGCGAAGACCGAGCCGCAGCTCGAGCAGTCGCTCGAGCGAGCGCCCGTAGAGCTCCTCCGTCTCGGTCAGAAACGCGCCGGCCTGAGCGGCCAGGTCGTCGAGGGGGAAGCCGAAGCACCGGTAGAGATCGACTGCCGACTCGCTGCCCAGCTCGAGCACGGCGGCGCGCGAGCGCCTGCGCAGCTCGAGCATGATCGGGTTCAACTCTCGCTCGACCAGCGAGCTGCGAGCTCGCTCGAGCCGGGCCCGGCGTTTGCGATCGCGCGTGTTTGCCATCTCCGGGCCGAGCATGCGAAAGGCGATCCGCTCAGCGCCCGACTTCGCTTCCAGCCCGGCCTCGAGCGTCGCCAGGCGCTCCTCCTCGGCGCGCGTGACGGCTCCGACGTAGCCCTCACAGGCGAAGCGCCAGAGCTCACGCATACGTCTGTCGCCGCCTACGCGCTCGCCGATCCGGCGCGCTTGCTCCAGTGAGGTCAGATCGCTGTAGCGCTCGTGGATCGCCCCGAGCTCGAGCTCCGGTTTGAGACCGGCATAGTGAAGGTAGGCCTCCTCCTCGAGCTTGGCCAGGAAGCGGTCGGCGCGCTCGCGGTAGCCGTCGAGCGATGGATCCTGTCTCGGGCCCCCCGCCATGCGCCTAGGATAGTGACCGTGCGCGAGATCGCCGTTAAAACCGAGAGGAAGAGCCAGGTCGTCGACATCACCGCGGCTGTGCGCGAGGCGCTCGGAAGCGACGGCGAGGGCTCGGCCGTGCTCGTCTTCGTGCCGCATACCACGGCGGGCGTGACGATCAACGAGCATGCCGATCCCAACGTCGCCCGCGACCTGGAGATGTCGATGGAGCGCATCGTCGAGGACGGCTGGCCGTTCAAGCACTGGGAGGCCGGCGACGAGAACGCGCCGTCCCACATCCGCACCTCCCTGATCGGGTCACAGGTGCTGGTGCCGCTCGAGGGCGGCAAGCTGGTACTGGGCACCTGGCAAGGGATCTTCTTCTGCGAGTTCGACGGGCCGCGCTCGCGCAAAGTGCTCGTCAGCGTGCTGCGTTAGGAACGGAGCTCGGGCGTCGTCTGCCGCGCCTACTCGAAGACGGGCGCGAACGACGGGTTGCGCATGTGTGCCGTCACGCGCACCAGTTCCTCGATCGTCGCCACTTCCTTCCTCGGAATGCCGGTTTGCTTCGCGATCTCGGCCGTCTTCAGGCCGCGCTCGATTCCGAGCAGGATCAGATCCACCTGGGCCGACTCGAGGCCGAGGATGTCTCGGTACTTGTCGGTCACGCCGGGGATGACGTCCGGGTTCGGGCTGCGCGAGAGGATCTCTTGCGGTAACTCGAGAAACTCACCGAGCTGGAGGATCTGGCTGCGATAGAGGTGCTTGAGCGGCATCACGTCGGCAACGTCGTCGACGCCGAACTTGACGAACAGGCCGACCATGTCCTCCGATCTGTGCGCGCTTCCGCAAACCAGGAGGTTGTGCTCCTCGGCGTGTTTGTAGGTCGCCACGAGGCGAACGCGCTGCTTGATGAAGAAGCTCGCCGCGTTCCTCCGAGTCAGGCCGCCGGCGCTTCCCCGATTCAGCTCGAGGATCTGGTTGCCTCGGTTGAAGGTGCGAACGAGCCACGCTTTCAGTCTGCGCCCGGGAACGTGCGAGAGTGCGAGCTCGTAGGCTCCGAGCGTCTCGAGCGCCGCGGAGACGTCGATCGTGTGCGTCTCGACGCCCAGCGATGTCGCGACCAGCGTCGCATAGCGCTCAGCCTCCGGATTGCCCTGCTTCTCGGGTAGAAGGAGTCCGGTCACCGCTTCACCTCCCACCGCTTTAGCCGAGAGAGCGGCGACGACGCTCGAATCGAGGCCGCCGAAGATCGGGACGAGCACGCCCGCCCTGGAGAGATCCGTCGCGGCAGCGGCGATGAACTGTGCGATCACCGAGGCGTATCTCTCCGCATCGATTGCGAACGCCTATCGGTCGAGCGCCGCCATGCCGAGAGTGTACGACCGAATCCAGGCGACTCCGGCGGCCGCTCTCGCGCCTCTCTGTTTGACGGCGTTTGGCAGTGGTAGGATCGATGCCCTCTGCGCCGGCGGGCAGCGGCTTCTCGAGCCGCTCGATTAACCGGCAATCGAGTCTATGACCAGAGACGAAGCCGCCGACCTCCGCGATCGCGAGTACTGCGAGCGGCTCGTCCACCTCCAGCACTCCAGGTGGAAAACGCTTCTACGCGTACAGGCTCCTTACCGCTGGAATCTGCGGCGGCTCGAGCCCGGTTTCACGCTCGAAGTGGGGTGCGGTATTGGCCGTAACCTCAATCACCTCGACGGGAACGGGGTGGGTGTCGATACGAACCCTTACGTGGTGGCCGTAGCGCGCGAGGCGGGGCTGCGTGCGTTCACCCCGGAGGAGTTCGCGGCATCGGAGTGGAATCGCGCCGGTGTCTTCGACTCGCTCCTGCTGGCGCACGTGGCCGAGCACATGCGGCGAGATCAGCTGGTGCAACTCGTTCAGGAGCACCTTCCGCACGTACGCTCGGGAGGGAGGCTAATCCTCATAACCCCTCAACAAGCGGGATTTCGGACGGATTCGACGCACGTGGAGTTCATGGATTTAGGTCTCCTGCGCGGCGTGTCCAATGGGCTGGGCCTGCTTCCGCTACGCGACTTCTCTTTCCCTTTCCCGCGCGTCTTCGGTCGAGTGTTCGTCTACAACGAGTTCGTCTCGGTAAGTCGCAAGCCGTAGGCCGCGTCGCTCCCGGGCTTATCCGCCGCGTTCGTTCCGGACCCGTCCCGGTGCCAGGCACAGGGACGTGGCTCTGTGGGACAGGTGCGGGAATCGAGGGTCTAGCGCGCCGAGTAAACGACCGTGACCGAGGCGCTCACCTCGACCCGACCGCGCCGCACCGGTACCGCCAATTCGTCGAACTGAGTCGTGGCCGCTCTGAGGGGCGCTGCGTATACCGGCACGACGTTCTGGGCTCCTTCCTTGATTGTGGTTGGCTTGCCCAGGTCGAGGCCGGCGTGCCTGGCCATCGAGGCTGCGTTCGCGTGAGCCTTGTCCAGCGCCTCGTTGAGCGCCTTTCGGTAGACGAGGTCGGCGTGCTCCAGCGAGAAGGTGGGGCCGCTCTCGAGATTCGCGCCGGCGCCGGTGACCCGCGTGATCAGCCGCCCGGCCTTCAAGACCTCGCGCAGGTCGACGCTGACCGAGTTCGAGGCGCTGTATCCGGTGGTGTTCCCGTTTGAGTCGGCGGTCGGGCTGACGTTGACGTACTGCGTCTGAATATCCCGCAGAGCGACTCCCTGCTTTCTGATCACAGCGATCACCCGGCGCATGGCCGCCGAGTTCGCAGCCAGCGCCTGGCTCGCGTCGGCACCCTTCGTCGATACGCCGAAAGAGAATGTGGCCAGATCCGGTTTGGCCTTGATGGTCGCGTCGGCGCTGACACTGATCGTTCGCTTTGCGGAGCTGGAGCGCGAACCACACGCGGTGGTCAGGCCGAGCACGAGCAGTGCAATCACCGCGAGAAAGAGTGCGGAGCGCTTCATCATCGATCCTTCCTGGTGACGGTTGGCGGCATACCGACGGGCCGGACGGCGGGCTCCCGCGCCCGTCTATTCGAATACGCCGCGGCTCGCGGCCCACGTCACCGGCGGCGCTCAAGCTAGGCTTGCCGCTTCATGTCAGCCCCCGTCACGAAAGAGCAGGAGCTCGAGCTCCGGATCGAATCGCTCGCCTTCGGCGGCAACGGCGTCGCGCGCCTGGAGGGCTTCGTGCTCTTCGTCCGCCGCGGGCTGCCCGGCGATCTGGTGCGTGCCCGCGTCACCAGGGTGAAGCGCAGCCACGCCGAGGCCGAGACCATCGAGGTGCTCGAGCCGGGCCCGAGCCGGGTCGAGGCGCCCTGTCCTTATTTCGGTGCTTGTGGCGGTTGCCGCTTCCAGGATCTCGCCTACGAG
>CAZWTK010000005.1:0-80523 GCA_964636655.1 uncultured Gaiellales bacterium | reverse complement strand
CGGCTTCGCGGCGGCGGCCTTTGGAGGGTAGACGTGATGAGCAAGGTCGGGGCGATGCTCGTCACGGCACTCGTAGCGGCGCTGGCTCTGGTACCGGCGGCCGGCGCGAGCGTCGAGATCAGGGGCCTGGATACGAGCGGCTACCCGGTCGTGCGGCTGACGGTCGTTTCCTCGCAGCCGGTGGCGACCAAGCCGGCGCTGGCCGAGAACGGGCGAGTGGTGACCGGCCTCGAGGCACAGAATCTGGGCCGGGCGAAGGCGGTTGTGCTGGCGCTCGATCGTTCGCAGTCGATGAGAGGCGGCTCGCTTTCGGATGCGGTGGCGGCGGCAAGATCGTTCGTAGACATCAAGGCTGCGGGTGACCGGCTCGGCCTGATCGCCTTCGGTGATAAGGCAAACGAGCAGTCGGCGCTGTCGTCGTCCACCGGCGATCTCGTCACGGGCCTGGCGGCGATGCAGGTGGACGCACGCGCCGGGACCGCTCTCTACGACGCCGTCGTGCAGGCCGCGCACTCTCTCCGTTCCGACCCGCTGGCGGGTCGGGTGATCGTGCTCCTCACCGACGGCAAGAACGTCGGCTCGGGTACCACGCTCGACGACGCCGTGATCGCCGCGCACAAGGCGGGTGCGGTTGTGTACGCCGTGGGCATCAAGGGGTCGCAGTTCGACCCGGCACCGCTCGAGGCGCTGGCTCGCGAGACCGGCGGGCGCTACGTGCTCGCCAGCTCGAGCGCTCGCCTGAGCGCGATCTACGCCGCCATCGCCTCCGAATTGAGCCGAAGCTGGCGTGTCTCCTACATCACCGCCGCCAGGCCCGGCGAGCGAGTGTCGCTGCAGGCCTCGCTCGTGGGCGCCGGCTCGGCAAGCACGCGGCTGCGCGCCGCAAGCGCTGAATCGACGAGTGCACACACCTTCCTGCCGTCGTTCCTGTTCTCTATTGCGGGCACGATCCTGATCGCGTTGATCGTCACCGGGCTCGGCTTGGCCGTGATCGCCAATCTCGTCACGGCTCGAAAGGGCTCCTGGGTGCAGGCGCGGCTGGCGCCGCACGTCGGCGCCGGAACGAGCAAGAAGGCAGTGGGAGCGCGCGAGCGCCTGAGCGCGGTCGCCGCGGTCTTCAGCGCCACCGAGAGCGTATTCGGCAGTCTGAACGTCTGGCGGCGGTTGACGCGGATGCTCGAGCGCGCCGACATGCCGCTCAAGACGGTCGAGCTCGTCTGGGCGATGCTCGGCCTGGGCATCGGATTCGGCCTGGTCGTCTCGCTGGCCGGCGCCGGCGCTTTCGCGGTTCTCGTCGCCATGCTCGTCGGCGGCGCCGTTCCTTACGGCTTCGTCTGGCTCAGGGTGCGCCGACGTCTCGCCGCCTTCGAGGCGCAACTTCCCGATCTGCTCGCCACAATGGCCGCGTCGCTAAAGGCTGGTCACAGCTTCAAGCAGGGCCTGAAGGCCGCGATGGACGAGGGGCAGGAGCCGGCCTCGGGCGAGTTCCGGCGCGTGCTGACGCAGTCTTCGCTGGGGCGCCCGATGGACGAGGCGCTCAAGGAGATGAGCGAGCGGCTCGGCTCGGAGAACTTCGACTTCGCGATCACGGCCGTGACCATTCAGAGGCAGGTCGGAGGCTCGCTGGCCCAGCTCTTCGACATGGTCGCAGACACCGTGCGCCAGCGGCAGCAGTTCGCGCGCAAAGTGCGTTCGCTGACGGCGATGGGGCGAATGTCCGCCTACGTGCTCGTGGGCCTGCCGTTCTTCCTCGCCGCCGTGCTGACGCTGCTCAACTCGACCTACATGTCTCCGCTCTGGCATACGGGCGTGGGCAAGACAATGGTCGGGCTCGGTGTGGTGTCGATCGGGATCGGCTCGCTCATACTCAGGAAAATCGTCTCCTTCAAGGGGTAAGAAGATGCTGCTCGTACTAGCCGCCGCCGCACTTGGACTCGCCGCCTTCTTCGTCGTCGAGCTGGCCAGCCAGCCGGCGCGCGAGCGTAGGGACGTGCTGGCCCGAGCCTCGCGCTACGGTCGCTCGCGACCGCTGGCGACGAAGGAGGACGAGAGCTTCAGCAAGCGAGCGCTCAAGCCTCTGCTGGCGAGTACCGCCCGGACGATGATGAAGCTGAACCGGCGCACCTCGCTCGAGACACTGCAATGGACGCTCCAAGGCGCCGGTATGCGCGGTGTCTCGCCGGACGCGTTTCTGGCCACAAAAGGTCTCTGCGGTGGCGGCGGGCTTCTACTCGGGCTGCTGCTCGGCGGACTCGGCGGCGGCTCCTCGCTCGTGCTCTTCCCCGTCTGCCTCGGAGTGCTCGGCTACGTCGCTCCCGGATACGTCGTCAACGGGCGCGCCCGCCGCCGCCGCGAGGGCGCGGCCGCCCAGCTTCCCGACTCGCTCGACCTACTGGCGGTCTCGGTCGAGGCCGGTCTCTCCTTTGACGCGGCGATCAGCAAGCTGACCGAGCACATGGAGGGGCCTCTGGTCGAGGAGCTCGAGTTGATGCTGGGCGAGATGCGTATCGGCTCGAGCCGTCTCGAGGCGCTCAAGAAGCTCGCTCAACGCCTGGATACGCGCGAGATCTCGGCTTTCGTCCGCTCGCTCATCCAGGCCGACCAGCTTGGTATCTCGCTCGGTCGCATCCTGCGCGTGCAGGCCACCGACAGCCGCCTCAAGCGCCAGGCCGCCGCCGAGGAAAAGGCCGCCAAGGCGCCGATCAAGATGCTCTTCCCGACCGTGCTGTTCATCTTCCCGGCCATGTTCGTGGTCATCCTCGGGCCGGCGCTGCTGCAGCTGCAGAAGGTTTTGAGCTTTTGAGCCGACGAAAGTCCGCCGTCTTCGGCGGCATGACGACTTTCGTCGGGAAGAGAAGCGGTTGGGGATAACGTTCGGGGAGCCGCGCCCGCGCAGGTCGGTCGCGGCGGCGAGTCTTGATGATCGACAAAAAAGCTAGAGAACTACGGGCTAGATAGAGCGGCGGCTCGCTTCCCGGCGTCTAGCTCGGATCTCCTGTTCCAGCATCCAGGTCTCGCCCTCGTCGAGCGAGGCCTCGCCGCGCCAGAGGAACGAGTCGTCCGTGATCTCGTTGAAGCTCCAGCGCACGCGGCGGCTCGGGTCGGTTCCGGCGCCCTCGAGCACGATCCGGTCGCCGACCGCCCGCGCGACGAGATGGAAGAACTCGTGCCAGACCGGCCCCACCCAGCTTACGGACCAGCTGTCCGAGTGGTCGTCGTAGGCTCGGATGGTCGTACCGCAGCGCTCGGGCGACTCTTTCTCGAACAGCACGTCCTGAACGGCGCGGCCGCCCAGCACCCAGGCAAAGTGCCACTCGCCGAGCTGTTCGCGCCGCGTTCCATCGGGCCGGAAGCTCGTGGACGTCACGTCCCAGGCGCCGACGAAGCGTCCAAAGAGCATCAGCCTGTCCGCAAGACCCTCGACCGGACCGTCGGCGGCCAAGAGCGACATCACAGTCGAGGCGTTCGTATCTATCGGCTCGCTCATGGCCGAGTCAATCGTAGTTAGAGCGAAGGCGATTGCGGCGAGGCGGCCGCTTCGGGACGCACTCGCCCCCGGATAACAAGCGGTGCCAACGCAAGGCCGATCGCGAACGCGGCCAGGTGGCCGAAATCGGTGAAGCCGTGGATCACGCTTGCGGCGATCCCGAGGTAACCGATTAAAACGGCAAGATAGAGCGCGCGCAGGCGACCGGATAGGCGCCAGGCCGGCACCGCCGCGACGGCGAAGAAGCCGTAGCTGACGCCGACGTCGATAGCGTGCTCGATATAGGTCCCGATCACCTCGTAGCGGATCGCCAGCCAGAGCCCGGCGGCGGTGAGCAGACTGGCCCCGGCGTGCCCCAGAGCGAAGACCAGCGCGGTGCGGGCGCTACCGATCCAGCGCTCGACCGGCGCCAGCACGAGCGAGAAGAGGACGAGCCAGACGAGGAGCTCCCAGCTGCTCGAGAGCCAGAACGCGCTCGCAACCAGCACTCGCATCGGGTCTTGACCCAGCTGATGCAGATTCGTACTTCGCTCGAGCAGCAGACTGCGGGCGACCGACGGGCGCGAGGTCTGGTAGACCCAGGTCGTGATCACCAGGACGAAGAGGAAGACGTAAGTGAACGGAGCGGAGCGGATGTAGCCGGCGATCCGCCGCTCCCAGGGGCGCCAGCGCGCGCGCCAGGGATCGAGCCGCGGCCAGCGAGGCGAGCGCTCGAGCTGAACGAGCAGCGCGACCACGCAGATCAGGATCAGCAGGCCCATGGGAAAACCCACCTCGACCGTATCAATTCACCGCTACGCGACTTTCGGCGCGGGTAGGAGGTGAATAGCAAGCCCCGGCAGAATTACGGAAGGCGCATCCGATGAGAGGCAACTCCGCACAGGCCGCTGAGCTGGAAATCGAGCAGGAGCTCTCGCGCGAGCCGCTCCGTTTCGTCATCCAGAAGCACCAGGCCTCGCGTCTGCACTACGACTTCCGGCTCGAGCTGGACGGGGTGCTCAAGAGCTGGGCGATTCCCAAGGGGCCCTCGCTCGACCCGGGCGACAAACGCCTGGCGATGATGGTCGACGACCATCCATTCGACTACCGCGAGTTCGAGGGCGTGCTGCCGGAGGGTTACGGCTCTGGCACCGTGATGATCTGGGACGAGGGAGTCTTCGTCGCGCTCAATCAGACCGAGCGGGAAGAATGCCAGGCCGCCTTCCGCGCGGGACTCGAGCGAGGGCAGTTCGCCTTCACCCTCGACGGCCAGAAGCTCAAGGGCGAGTTCGCACTGATCCGCTTCGCTCGCGCCGGGGACAAGACCTGGCTGCTGGTGAAGAAGCGCGACAGCTTCGCCTCTACCGACGACGTGACGGAGAAGGACCGCTCCGTTCGTTCGGGCCGGAGCATGGAGGAGATCCGAGCCGGCTCGGCCGCCGGCGCCTGAGGAACGGTGCCGTTTCCTCGGCCGTCGCGACCGACACGGCGAGCGCGGCCCACAGACGTCGTCCCTTGGCCTCCTTTGCTCCTTGCCGCCGAAAACCGTCACGCCCGCGAAGCGAGCGGACTTCCCGGCGCTAAAAAGAGGCGAGCGTTGCGCTGAGCGCCTCGCTCATCGGCGTGGGCTCGAGCCCGAACGTCTGCGTGATCGCAGAGGAGTCGAGCACGAACGGGCGCTCGAACTGATAGGCGACCTCGTTCAGCTCGCGCAGCATCGGGGATGCGACGCCGGCGACTCGTATCACCCAGCCGGGGATCCCACTCACCCGCGGGGCGGGCAGTCCGGCCAGCTCGGCCAGCGCCGTGGCGGCCTCGCGCTGCGAGAGCGGTGGGTTCGTGGGCACGTGCCAGGCGCGTCCCCAGGACCTGTCGTCGCGGGCGAGCATCACGAGTGTGCGCGCGACGTCGGGCACGTAGGTCCAGCTGTGTGGAGCGTCCGGATTACCCATCACGCGCACCGTCTTACCGGCGAGCAGGCGCGGAATCATCCGCCCGAAGTGACTACCGGTCTCGCCGGGGCCGAAGAAATCGGACGCGCGGGCCTCTGTGGCGCGCACCTGCTCGGAGTCGTGGGCGGCCTTTGCCTCTTCCCACATCCGCGCCCGCACCCGTCCCTTCACGCCCGTCGAGGCCAGCTTGTCGCTTTCGCTGATCGGGTGGTCGAGCGGCCCGTATGCGTAGAGATTGCTCATGGTCACGAGTACCGCGCCGCACTCTTTTGCGGCCTGGAGGAGCGAGGAGGCGATCGGCGGCCAGTCGGTCGGCCAGCGGTGGTAGGCGGGGTTGGCGCAGTTGAAGACGGCGTCCGCCCCGACCGATAGGCGCAGCATGGTCGCCCGGTCGGCTGCATCGGCCGCGACCACTTCGATGTTCGGATGATCCGGGCCCGATCCCGATCGCGAGACGAGCAAGACGCTCAGGCCCTCTTCGGCCAGGAGGCTCGCCGTGGTCGATCCGACCAGGCCGGCCCCGACGATCACGTTCTTGTGCACGGTTTACTCATACCCGACCGGGCGTAAAACTTACGCCGCCGCGTCGGGTCGACCACGCAACCCGCACCGGTTGCTTTCGTGCGAGAGCGACTGCAGATTCTCGCCCGTGTAGTCGGTGCACGGTTATGTTCGCGAAACCGCCCCTTTCGGGAAGCGGACCGTCTCTACCGGATCGCGAACGCGCGATTGCTCGTCAGGCGGCTGCCAACCCTTCGTCGCCGTAGGGCGACGGGTTGAGAAGGGCCTGTACGTAGAACTCCGAGGCCTGGTAGCCGTTCGGCAGAGCCTCTGAGATCGCTTCGCGCACGAACCAGGCCACATCCCGGTCGAGGTTTCCGAGCGTGAATACGAGCTCGGCCGGCGCCTTCAGAACGACCCAGACAGGAGCGTCGGCGTAGGGAGGAGCGTCGGCGACCTGAAGCTCGATCTCACAGGCGTGCAGAGCCGTAGCGGCCTCGAAGCGGCTTCGCTCGAGCAACATCGAGACGGCGTCGATCAGCACCATTCTCTGGTCCAACTCGGCTCGTTCGCGCGCCGTTTCATTCTCGTGCGTCAGGCCCAGCGCCGGTCCGGGCTCATTGTCCAGGAGATACACCCTGCCTTCGTCACTCCATGCGTCCATCGTTCTCCCCCCACTGCCTTTCTATTTGATGGCCCGCAGTCTTCCGCTCGCTGATTCCTTTGACGCCTTCTTGCCCTCTGCTTGCCCGAGCTGCTTCGCCCACCAGTCGCCCTCGCGGTCGCCGAGGTCGCTCTGCAACTGGCCGACCCAGCCCTGCAGATCTTGCTCTTTCTGGGTCAGCCGCTTCTCGGCCTCTTCCACCAGGCGCTCGCGTCGCTCCAGCCGCTGCTCGTGCAACTCAGACTCTGCTTCGATCGAGGCTGCCCGGCGCTCTCTCGCGTCGGCCTCGGACTCGCGCTGCTCCAGATCGGCAAGCTTCTCCGTGTAACTGGCTTCGATCTGCTCGGCTCGGCGCTCCTTGCGCTCGATCCTGCGCAGCCGTTCCTCGATCACCTTGTTGGTGCCCTCGACATCGCGCTCGCGCTCGTCGAGGTCACGCTCGCGCCGGCCTAGATCCTTTTCCAGGCTTGCCGCCGCGTCACAGCGCCGATCGACTTCGGCGAGCTTGCGACGGACCCGGTCGGACTGCCTGGCGATCTCGCTTTCTCGCTCCTCGACGGCGCTCTCGCGCTCTTCCAGCGCGTCCAGCGCCGCGGTTAGCTCGCTCAGTCGCTCGAGATCGCCGCCCGTCGCCTTCTCGATTCGCTTGATGTCGGCCTGGACGGTGGCCTGCAACTCGCCGAGCTCCTCGCTGCGCGTATCGAGCGAGATCTCCAGGTCGCGCAGACTGTCGCTTTTCTCGGCGATCTGGTCGATCGCCAACGCGAGTGCGCGCTCTTGAGCCGCCAGCTCGATGCCGTGCGTGTCCAGCTCCTCCTCACGTTCTCCGAGCCGGATGAGATCTTTCTCCAGCGCTCGCTCACGCCGCTCGAGCTCCCGCTTGTGAGCGGCCAGGCCCTTGTCGCCGGCGACGACGTCGGCCTCGCGCACGCGCAGCTCTCGCTCGAGCCGCTTGCGATCGTGGTCGGCCTGCTTGAGCTGCGTCACCTTCGCTTCGATCTGCTTCTCGAGCTCGTCGGAGCGCACCTTGGCTTGCGCCAGCTCGGCTTCGAGGCCGCCCAGCAGCGCTCGCTCCTCGGCCATCTGCTCGCGCTCATGGGCGAGCTCTCGCTCCTTGTCCTGCAGAGCAATCTCTATGGCACGCAGCTCGTCGCCGCTCGCGCTGTCGTCCCGCGTGGACTTTGGCTCGAGCTTGGCGAGGGCGTTTTGCAGCGCCTGCTCGCGCGCGAAGGACGCCTCGAGCTCCGCCCGCAGCTGCTCGACCACGGCCGAGTCGACACTCTGCCCCTCGAGCTGCGCGAGCGTCTCGGCTACCGCGCCGGGTAGCCCGGCGCCGGGCGCCTCCTCGTTCGGCCGCCGAAGTGCGAGCTGCGCCCGCAAACCGGTGCCGAAACCCTTTTCGGCTGTTACTTCGGTCGCTTTTCCAGCTGACATTGCACGGCTCCCCAACCCTCGCTTGAAGCATCGTCCACAGGACGGGTGGCGCACATCCCCCGTAAGAGGAAAAATGCGCCCAATTACGGGTTGGGAAGCGGTAATCGAGGCTTGAACGACCCTTCGGGCCGCCCGGGCTATCCGGCCAGTGGCAGACGCAGCGCGAAGACGGCCCCCGCGGACGCAGGACGGAGCTCGAGCTCGCCGCCGTGGCGGCGTGCGATCGCACGTGCAGCGGCGAGTCCGATACCGCTGCCCTGCTGCTCGAGCCTCGTCGTCTCGAACAGCTCGAAGACTTTTTCGGTCCGCTCGGGCGAAACACCGGGGCCTTCGTCGCTGACCAGCGCGATCGCCTGGTCGCCTTCCCGCACCAGCTCGAGTCTGACCGTGCCGCCCGCGCTCGATGCCTGGAAGCCGTTCATGAGCATGTGAAGAAGTGCTTGAACCAGCTGCGCTTCGTTGCCACGTACGATCAGCTCGTCGTCGCAGTACTGGTCCTCGAAGTCGATGTCGCGCTGCAGGCGGAGGCGCCGGGTCAAGGCCGCCGCCGACTGGCCCACTTCGACCAGCGAAAGCTGCTGCTCGCCGTCGAGAGGCGACCGGGTGAAGGCGGCGAGCTGTGAGACGGCGTCACGGATCTCGCCGCCGGCGTCGCGCACAGTCTCCATACGTTCGCGCTCCTTGCTTTCCGGCGGCAGCATCGCAAGCTCGAGGTCGGCCGTTCCCAGCAACACGAGCAACGAGTTGTTCAGCTCGTGGATGAGGGCTGGAGTCAGGCGGCCGATGACGACCATCCGGCCGTCCCTGATCAGTTGCTCTTCGGGAGGCTGCATCGCATCCATCGCTTGCCTTTCAGAGTCGTTCCGGGTCACACTACGTCAAGTATTAGGACTATTGTGAAATTCGTTATAAAAGTTTTCGACCAAACGGACGATGAATAGAGCGGTAACCACATGTCCGCTCTACACGCAGTCGCATCAGATCCAATGACGATCACTTGCCTAGTGGCAGATGACCACCCCGCCGTCGTGCAGGCCGTGTCCGAGGTTCTGATTGCGGGTGGAGTCGAAGTCGTCGCACAGTCGCGCGACGGAGAAGAAGCCCTGGCTGCGATTCAACAGAAGCAGCCGCGTGTTGCCTTGCTCGACCTGCGTATGCCGCGATTGAGCGGAATCGAGGTCGCACGTCGCTGCGCCCGTAGCACTCCCGAGACTTACGTGATCCTGTACACGGCCTATAGCGAGCAGGCGCTTCTGACGGAGGCGCTCGATGCGGGAGCTCGTGGTTTCGTCTCCAAGGAGGCGCCGCTGGCCGAGATAGTGCGGGCGGTGCAGCTCGTCGCCGACGGGCGTACCTACGTCGATCCGGTACTCGCCGGGGTCATCTCCAGCCCGGCCGCGACGGCGAAGATCACCCAGCTCACCCAGCGCGAGCGCGACGTTCTGCGCATGCTCTCCGACGGGAACTCCAACGAAGCGATCGGCAAGGCGCTGTTCATCTCGCCCGAGACCGTGCGCACCCATGTGCGCAAGGCAATGGCCAAGCTGGACGCCGACACGCGCACCGAGGCCGTTGCCACGGCGCTGCGCCAGTCGCTCATCGCCTAACCCGGTGAGAAGAGTTTCACCTCCAGGCGCAAGCGCTCCACCACCTGTCCAGGGCAGACACGTTGCCGGGAAAGGCCGAAGAGGACACCGTTTGCTTGGGAATGCCTGCTCAGATGTGGCTTCCGGCCGCCGCGGCCACGTCCTCGTGCCTGGCACCGGGACATAGTCATTCAGGCCGGGTCGAAGTAGCTTCCAGCCGCCGCGACCGACATGGCGGGCGCGGCTCACCAAACGCCATCCTCCGGCCCGTCCGCTTCGAACGCTGACCACGTCTACGGCCAGCCCGCCCCGCTCGTAGGAGCAGACGAGTCATCCGCGCCACAGGCGCGCAGACTCGTATAGAGGTAATACCGCGAAAAGTCCGGGAGGACTTTTCGCGGAAGAGGTAGGCCGCAAGCCCAACACCGAGAACGGTCCCCCAACCTCCCCGGCGAGGGCTTGCGGTCGCCACAGAGCCGAATACGCATCGAAAACGAGCAGCCGGCGCGTCTCACGCCCTCGGTCGGCCGGTACCCGCAGGTCTTCAGCGCGTATCCGAACCCTCTGTATCCTCGACCTGGTATTCGACGGCGAGAGCTCGGGGATCATGCCCGCTCTCCGGCGGCCGCCCTCCCCGCTTTGAGTCGTCTCGGGCGCCGTAGATGCCCGCTTTCCCCACTTTGTGGGCTAATCCGGCGTAGCGCCGGCCTCGAAAAACCCGCTCATGCGGCCGATCAGGCGGGAATCGAGCAGCACCTCGTCGCTCGCGACCAGCTGGTCGATGCCGCCTGCGAGAGTCGGGAGTAGCGGCTTCAGCTCCTCGTCCGCGATCTTCTCGGCCAGCGCGGCCGCGAAACGATCGGCGTGGATGGTCAGGAAATCTCGCGGTCCACGCTCGCTCATGGTCTCGAGTGGTTTCGTCAGGCCGAGATTGTTGTGCAGCGCGGCCAGAATCGCGTAGGCGTCGACCAGCCTCAACTCTCGTTGCATCCAGTCGTAAGCAGAGAGAGCGCGTGCGAGCAGAGGTGCCAGAGGTGAGGCCTGGCGGAGCTGGGCGAGAGCTCGGGCCAACCACTGGTCCCAGGGGGCATAACGGCGCTCGAGCAGGAAGGCGAGTCGCGCGATCTCGCGCGCCAGAGCCGCGAGGACGAGCCGGGAGCCCAGATCGTCGCCGCCAACCCCGGTTCGAGCCACGATCTCCTCGCGCCTGGCGATCCTCTGCCACTGGGCCGCCATTAGGAAGATCCAGACCTGCTTGGGGTAGTAGCTCAGACGCTCGCGCAAGCTGGTGAGCTCGCCGACGGAGTCCGCGAACACCTCACCGGCGGTCAGCTCGAGCAGGCGCTCCTGCGGAACGAGCAGCCACTGCTTCGCGCTCATCCCGTCTAGAGGGTCGAAGCCGAGCAACTTGCTGCTGTAACGTCCGACCGAGGTGATCTCGACGAGGTGGTCGATCGGCGCGCGGGCGTTCGGTTGCGGACGTCTACGCCCACGTGCGTCCGCCGGCGCGAAGCAGGTCGGAAAACCGCGGAACTCGCTCGGCAGCTCGCTCGCCAGCACCCGATCGAGCAGGCTGGCGCGCTCGGGCAGCTCGCGCTCGGGCAGGAAGAGCTGGAGGCGCGGGCCCCAGTCGTGGTCGCGCGAGATCGGGGTGTCGAAGCCGAGCACATCCGAGCCGGGGCCGATCAAGGCGGCGGCGTAAGGGACACCGGGCGTCTTCTCGGCCAGGAGCGGCTTGACGATCTCGTCGAAGAAGTCGCGCGCCAGCGTCAGTCCGGGCGGGAACTCCTCCGGAGCGGTGGAATCCGGGCCGGAGGACGGTTCCGATTCTGGTCCAGTCACGATCTCTGCGACTGTGCTCTCTTCCGCTGCGCCCACTCCCGTATCTCGAGCCAGTCGCCTCCACCGAGCGCCGCCGCGAGCTCGGGATTGGTGTGCTCGCTATAAAAGACGTGGTGGTCGAGGTCGCAGCAGATCTCGATGTTCGGAAGGGTGAGGGCCGGCACCTTCATCAGCACCTCCGCCGCGAGCTTCGCCTCGGCGGCCGTGTAGTGCTTGAACTGGAGCTCGGGATCGAGCTCCATCAGCGTCGGCCAATCTGGACAGGAGCGAGTGGTCATGCGCGTACTACCTCCGAGAAAGTCTGAATGATCCAGCCCCCTGCGGCCGCTCGACGCAGTGGTTCTGCACACGCTCGAGTCGAAGGGATTCCATACCTGCGACGTTAGCTCAAGCGGACGGGTCGTGGGAGAGGAGCGTTATCGACCGGCCCCGGGGCTTGAGTCAGCCGGAAAGATCGGCTACACGGTCGTCTCGCGCAGATCCTTCTTCAGCACCTTACCGAGCGCGTTCTTCGGCAGCTCCTCGAGTATGACGACGTCTCTCGGCACCTTGTAACCGGCCAGGTTGGGGCGGGCATGAGCGATCAGGTCACGTGGCTTGACGCTGGCTTCGGGCTCGAGCACGACGAAGGCGCGGACACTCTCGTCGCCGCTCTCGTCGCGGATACCGACCACGGCCACCTCCGCCACCGCCGGGTGCGTGATCAACTCTGCCTCCACCTCCTGTGGGTAGATGTTCAGTCCCTTGGCGATGATCAGATCCTTCTTGCGGTCGACCAGGGTGAGGTAGCCGTCGGAGTCGAGGAAGCCGAGGTCGCCCGTCTTCAGCCAGCCGTCGGCGCTGAAGGCTTCCCTGGTCTCCTCGGGACGCTTGTAGTAGCCGGCCATGACGTTGGCGCCGCGTACAAGGACCTCGCCGATCTCACCGGTCTCGATCTCCTGCTCGTCATCGTTCACGATCTTGACGTCGACTCCGGGTAGCGGCAGGCCGACGGTGCCCGGTTTGTGCGTGCCATAGCGCGGATTGACCGAGACGACCGGTGCCGCCTCGGTGAGCCCATACCCCTCGAGCAACGCGGTGCCGAAGGTCTTCTCGAACTTCACCTGGACGTTGCCGGGCAGCGGCGCGGCTCCGGAGACGGCCAGCTTGAGCGGGTTGAGTAGGCGCAGCAGCAGAGCCTTCGGCCCGTGCACGTGATGCACGAGAGTCGAATAGACCTGGGGGATGCAGCAGACGAGCGTCACCTTGTGCTTCCAGAGCTGCTTCAGGGCCGGCTGGAAGGGGAGCAGGCTCTCGACCACGACCGTTGTGGCTCCCAGGCGCAGCGGCAGGATCACGTTCGTCGACCAGGCGAAGGAGTGGAACATCGGCAGCACGCACATGACCCTGTCCTTCTCGTTCAGGTCGAAGGCGAGCTGGCAGGACTCGACGCACGAGAGCAGGTTGCGCTGCGTCAGCATCACGCCCTTGGGCAGCCCGGTCGTGCCGGCGGTGTAGATCAGCAGCGCCAGGTCGTCGGGCGTCACCTCGGGACCGGCTGTTTCGGCGAGCGGATGGCGATAGATCGACTCCAGCGCCGGCGCGTCCTCGCCCGCTTCGCGCAGGAAGATGTGCTTCAGCGTCGGCACCGAGTCCCGAACCTCGTGAATGGCGCGTAGGAAGCTCTTCGAGGTCAGACAGCCCTTGACCTCGGCGTCGTTGAAGATGTAGGCGATTCGGTCGGGCTTCTCGAGGAAGTTGACCGGTACCGCGACGGCGCCGATCCTCGACAACGCGAAGGAGAGGATGACGAACTCGGGGCAGTTGCGCATCACGATGCCGAAGGTGTCGCCCTTGCCGATACCAAGCACGGCCAGACCCGCGGCACAGCGCTCGACGGCATCTTCGAACTCGCTAAAGCTGGTCTCCTGGCCCTTGAAGATGAATGCCGGCCTGTCGCCGCTTCGCTCGACACTTCGGGCGAGCATCTCGTTGAGGGTGCGCGCTATCTCCACCTCTGGCTTCCTCGTCTCGTCGTGGACCGGATCATGCGGAGCTTAGAACCTTTATCCACGGTTTTGCAGAGGAGGCTCCTGGAGCACGGCGTCGGCGATCACCTCACCGAGTGGCGCGGTCAGCGTCACCTGAAGGCGATCAAGCGAGTTGACGCAGATACCGCCAGGCTTCGATCAGTCCCTTCGGCCGCACGACTATCAGCACTCCGATGTAGAGAGCGCAACCGACAGCGGCCGCCGAAAACGGTCCGAGGACGAGCTTGGGTAGGGCAAAGGTTGCCGCCGCCGCGCCGACCGTCAGCGTCGCGATCCCGAGCCCGCGGGCGGTCGGGCGCAACGCCTGTAGCTCGAACAGCAGCGATGTGACTACCAGCGCGGTGGTCAAGGCGAGTGCGACCGCGAGGCCTTCAAGGCCGCCGAGCACCGCCGCAACCAACGCGAGCGGTACGTGGCTCACCAGGGCCAGGAGCGCGAGTATCGAAAGTCGCCGACTCTTTCCGGCAACGAACATGAGCGGGAAGGTCACCGAAAACGCAACCGACGCGATCGCCCAGAGCGAAAGAACGACGACCAACAGCCCGAGTTGCGAGCCCACCTGCGCGCCGTAGGCGGAGCCGAGAAGCGCTCGTACGACACGGCCGCCGGCGAGCCCGAAGACACCGGCGCAGGCTCCGATGGCTATTACGGCCAACCAGGACAGGGCGACCACGTGCCGGGCGGTGCGGGAGACGTCGAGCCCGATTCGCGTGAGCGGAACGGAGCTGACCAGGCTCAATGAGGAACCCGTTACCGAGACTACGGCGGCCACGATCAGGTAGGCGTAGTTGAAGCTCGTCTGCGCCCCAATCCCCTGGCGGGCCGCCAACGCAAGGCAGATCAGGTAGATGAACTGCATGGCGAGCGGAAGCGAGATGCAGTTGGCTATCTCCGCCGTGCGGGCGCGGAAGGAGAACTGCGACGGCCGGACCGCTCTGGCCGGCATGCGCTCGGCCAGCGCTCGTTGGACGAGTGCCAGCAGCGGGACGAGCAGTGCCACGGCGCCGTTGAGCGCCATCCCGCGTGGAAGGGCGATGATGCCGTCCGGGTGCATACGCAACAGGATGTACCCGAGTCCAACGGCGCTACCCAGTGCGTATCCGGCCGCCGCGATCGCGTAGCTGTCGAGCGCGGCCAGCGAGCTTGCGGCGAGCCCTGTGAAGAGCTGAAGCACGGCGGCCACGACCATCCAGGGCAGTGCTTCGGCGGCGAAATCCCTGGCTGCTGCCGGTCCGGCTCCGGTGATCAGCCAGGCGACCGGGCCGGAGGCGCCGAGGGCGAGCGCGAGCAGCGGTAGCGAGAGGCCGCTCATCGTCAGTCCGTAAGCGGCCGCCTCCGAGCCAAGCCGGTGCTCTTGGCGGGCTCGCGTCAGTGCGGGCATCACGGCGACTCGTATAGCGGCGGCCGCGAAGGAGACGACGATAAAGACGCCGTAGGTGGCGTTGAATCCGTCGGTAACCGCGCTCCGGCCGAACTGATGCCCGGCCAGCACCGCGACGGTCGCCGCCAGCGCCGTTTGAACAGCGAGCCCGGCGGCGGTCACCGCACCGTTCCCGAT
The DNA here is from genome assembly GCA_964636655.1 of uncultured Gaiellales bacterium. Taxonomy (GTDB): domain Bacteria; phylum Actinomycetota; class Thermoleophilia; order Gaiellales; family Gaiellaceae; genus Fen-549. Next base: position 65,490 of record CAZWTK010000005.1, on the reverse strand, counting down.
CGTGCCCGACCTCCTTGGGGATGTAGGCTTTCTCACCGCCGCAGAGCCTATCGCCATGAACGATGCCACTTGGAACGAAGATGCCCTCGCCGAACTCCAACGCGAGTTCGCCGGGATCTATGCTGAACGCACCGTGCTCGTCACGGGAGCCGACGGCTTCATGGGCTCACACCTAACCGAGGCGCTGGTAGAGCTCGGCGCCCGTGTTCACGCCTTCGTCCGCGCGACTTCGAGCGGCGCTCTCAACAACATCGGCCGGCTCAAGGGAAAGATCAACGTTCACTTCGCCGATCTGACCGACAAGACCTCGGTCGACTACCTGATCAGGGACTTGCTCAAGGCACCCGACAAGCCCTACGTCTTCCACCTCGGCGCTCAGGCCCACGTTGGCGAGTCGTGGCATCGGCCCTACGAGACGGTGATGGCGAACACGGTCGGCACGCTCAACCTACTGCAGTCGATCGTCGACCACGGGCTCGAGTTGGAGAAGTTCGACACCGCCGGTACCTCCGAGGAGTACGGGAACGTACGCGAGGCGGTTGCCCATCACCACGACTTCGATTCGGAGGGCGGCCTTATCCTGCACGAGCGCTCACCGATCAACCCCAAGTCGATTTACGCTACGAGTAAGGTCGCCGCCGACTTCCTGACCATGAACTATTACGACGCCTTCGGAGTACCGGGCGTCGTCACGCGCATGTTCAACAACTATGGGCCGCGTCAGAATCCTCGCTACATCACCGGGACGATCATCACCCAGGCGCTCGAGCGCGAGCAGATCGAGCTCGGCAACCTCGAACCCATGCGCGACTTCTGCTTCTGCACCGACGGCGTACGTGGGCACCTGACCGTCGCCGCCCGTGGAATTCCGGGCGATCTCTACGTCTACGGGCAGGGCGAGAACATCTCGATGCAGAACTGGGCCGAGAAGATCCTCGAGATTGGCGAAGCGGAGGGTCACTGGCCTGCCGGGCGCAGACTGGCATCGGTGCCAAATCGCTTCCGTCCCGGTGCGAGCGACGTGCTTGCACTCCGGGTTGGATACGAAAAGCTCAAGCGCGAGACCGGCTGGGAGCCCAGGGTCTCGTGGGAAGAGGGAATCTCGAGCACGATTGCCTGGTACGCGGCTAACCGCGAGCGTTGGTTAGGGCGCGTCGACTGGCTGGAGCGATCGTAGGTTGAGCGGAATCCGGTCGATCTGAGGATGGAGGTCGCTACGCTCACGCCGATGAAGACAGTCGTTACCGGAGGGGCCGGCTTCCTTGGCACGCATCTGGTCGAGCGGTTGCGCGCACAGGGTATCGAGCCCTACGTGCCGCTACTGAAGGACTGGGACCTGACCAGAGAGGACGATGTAGCGAGGCTTTATAGCGAGCAGCGGCCCGAGCTCGTGATCCATTTGGCCGCCGAGGTTGGTGGTATCGGTGCCAACCAGGCCAACCCGGGACGCTACTGGTACGCGAACCTGATGATGGGCGCTCATATCCTCGAGCAAAGCCGCCTGCACTCTCTGCGCAAGCTCGTCGTCATCGGCACGATCTGCGCCTATCCGAAGTTCGCACCCGTCCCGTTCAAGGAGGACGATCTCTGGAACGGCTATCCAGAGGAGACGAACGCTCCATACGGCATCGCCAAGAAGACGCTTCTCGTCGGCGCCCAAGCCTATCGCGAGCAGTACGGACTCGATGCGATCTTCCTGCTGCCCGTCAATCTCTACGGGCCGCGCGACAACTTCAATCTAGAGACCTCGCACGTGATTCCGGCACTTATTCGCAAGATGATCGAGGCGAAACAGGAGGGAAGGCGTGAGGTCGTGCTATGGGGCGACGGCTCGCCGACGAGGGAGTTCCTCTACGTGGGCGACTGTGCCGAGGCGATCGTGCTGGCGACCGAGCGCTACGACAAGCCCGATCCGGTCAACATCGGCACCGGCGGCGAGATCGCAATCCGCGACCTGGCCGAGCTGATCGCCGAGCTGACCGGCTTCGACGGCGAGCTCGTCTGGGACACTTCGAAGCCGAACGGCCAGCCCCGTCGACGCCTCGACACCAGCCGTGCCGAGCAGATGTTCGGCTTCCGCGCCGGAACGAAGCTCCGCGAGGGACTCGAGCGGACGATCGCCTGGTACCTGTCCGAGCGCTAGGTTGGCTCGTCGTCCACTGTCGCGGCTTGCTCCCCTTCCCGCAGTCGTGTCTCGAGTAGCGCCAGTTTCTGAGCGAGCGTGACATTCTGGTCGGATAGACGCGAGAGTACGATCGAGAAGTGAAGAACGAGCACAAGCATGAAGAAGAGAATCGCGGCGAAGAAGATCGAAGGAGGATAGGTCTTGACACCGGCCCAGCCGGCGAGTGTGTTCAACCCCTCGCGCCAGAGCGCCAGTGCGAGCAGGACAATGCCGGTTACGACCCACACGAGCGCGTAACGCTCGCGCAGGTGCCGGCGGCGAATCAGCTCGAAGATCACGGCGAGCATCACGACGGCCGCGATCGAGCCGATGATCGAGACTCTAAGAGGTGTCATGCGTCCTCCAGGGGTGTTTTCCGAGAGCGAAACAGCTCGACGAAGAGTGCCAACAAGACCTTGAAGATGTAGTAGACGGCGCGCAGTGCCGTGATCGATGAATGACCGGTGGTGCGCTCGCGCATGCGCACCGGCACCTCCCGTACGCGCAGGCGGTGCTTGACGACCATCACGGTTGCTTCGACCTCCGGGTAGTCGTGCGGGTAGTCGGCGGCAAAGAGCACGATTCCGCGGCGACTCACCGCCCTGAAGCCCGAGGTCGTGTCGGTCAGGCGCCGGCGCGCGATCGCCGAGACAGTGAGCGCGAAAAGGCGGATGCCAAGCCGGCGCACGAACGAGGAGCGGAAGGCACGTTCGCCGGCGAAGCGCGACCCGATTACGAGGTCGGCCTCGCCGGCTTCGAGCGGAGCGAAGAGCTTCGGCAGCTCTGACGGGTCGTGCTGACCGTCGGCGTCGATCTGAACGGCCACGTCGAAATCGTTCGCGAGCGCGTAGCGGAAGCCGGTCTGAACGGCCGCGCCGATGCCGAGATTGAAGGGCAAGCTGACGACGTGGGCCCCGTGGGCTCGTGCGACCTCAGCGGTGCGGTCGCTCGAGCCGTCGTCGACGACCACGATCTCGAGCCGGGAATCGAAGCGTCTGATCTCCTCGATGACGCCGCCCACCGAGTCCTGCTCGTTGTAGGCCGGTACGATCACGAGCCGGCGGGGAAGCGGAGCCGCCGCCGGAGCTCTCCGGTCCACGAGGGGTCTTCTGAGCAACCTCATCCGCTGCCAGTATGGCGCAGCGATCTGATCACACGGGTGCTCGAGCTAACCCGAGCGAGCCTTCCGGCGGCGATCGCCGGGCACTAATCCGGCTCGCGCGCGAGCGACTCGATCAGGAGTCCGAGCCCTTCCTCCAGCCCCACCTGCGGCTCCCAGCCGAGAAGTTCGCGTGCGCGCGTGATGTCCGGCTTGCGAACCTGCGGGTCGTCTATCGGCAGCGCCTCGAACACGATCTCGCTCGAGCAGCCGGTCACCCTCACGACCGCCTGCGCCATCTCTAGCAGCGTCATCTCGGCCGGGTTGCCGATATTGACCGGCTCATGCTCGCCGCTCTCGGCAAGCAGGATCAGACCGCGCACGAGATCGTCCACGTAGCAGAAGGAGCGCGTTTGCGAGCCGTCGCCGAACACGGTTAGCGGCTTGTCGGCGAGTGCCTGGCGTACGAAGGTGGGAACGGCTCGGCCGTCGAACGGGCGCATACGCGGGCCGTAGGTATTGAAGATGCGCACGATCGAGGTGTCCACGCCCTGCTGGCGGTGGTAGGCCATCGTCAAGGCCTCGGAATAGCGCTTGGCTTCGTCATAAACCCCGCGCGGCCCGATCGGGTTGACGTTACCCCAGTAGCTCTCCGGCTGCGGATGGACCAGCGGGTCGCCGTAGACCTCGCTGGTCGAGGCGAGCAGGAAGCGCGCCCGCTTGAACTTGGCCAGACCGAGCGCGTTGTGTGTTCCGTAGGAGCCGACCTTGAGCGTGTGCAGGGGCAGGCGCGCGTAGTCGATCGGGCTGGCCGGGCTGGCGAGGTGGTAGACGGAGTCGACGTCCTCGTCGAGCTCGATGTGATGGGTCACGTCATGGTTGAGAAAGAGGAAGTCGCCGTCGCGGATGTGCTCGATGTTCTGGAGGTTGCCGGTGTCGAGGTTGTCGACACAGATGACGCGCGTTCCCTGGGCGAGGAGCGCTTCGCACAGATGGGAGCCGAGAAACCCGGCTCCGCCGGTTACAACTGCCGTGGGCACGGCGAGATCATATCCAGGCCTAGCGGGAGGGCGGTCAGCTGCAAAGGAACGGCCGCGCCGGTATCCGCCTCAGATCGATGTCCGAGATGTAGGGAAGGGCGCCGACCGAGCAGGCGTTACGTACGGCGACTCGCGTGCTTTTCGTCTTTTCGCTGGCGAGATAGTCGGTGGCCGTTACTTGCAGGCCGGCGCGCAGGTAGCGGCGGATATTCCTCTGCGCCCGGGCGACAGCGCTCGCACTGCGGCGGACGTACGCGCGGCGGTCGAAGTCATAGCCGAAGCTGACGTCTTCGAAGTTGATGCCGTCGTAGAAGCGCCTGAGCGGCCAGTTCACACCCGCACCGTTCTGGGCCATGAGCAACTTGCCGCGCGTTCGAACGAGGCGCGAGAGGCCAGCGACGAGGGCTCGCATCCCGCGCTTCTGCGCCCGGTAGGTCTCGGTCATGTCGGTGTTGTCGAGAAAGAGCCCGTCGAAGCCCTTGGCCAGCATCCCGGGTGCGACGCGCTTCAACATGAGCGAGCGAAAGCCGCCGGCGTTCACGTTCGCATACCACTCGCCCCAGTCGTTCCAGTAGTCGAGCCGGTACGGCTTGGCGGCCTTGTACCAGCCGCGATAGTCCTCGATCGTGCCGACGTCGAGGTAGGCGAGAACGAGCCCGCCGCCCGACCGCTGGATCGCCGCCACGTCTTTCGCACGGGCGTTCTCGCCGTCGACGACGACGAGCTCGAAATCCCGGTAGCGGCGACGCAGGTTTCCGCTCAGGGCACCGTCGCCGATCGCGAAGACAAAGGAGCGCGCGTCGGCGAGCCTGGTCTTCGCCTTCGGCGTCGCTTGGCCGGTGCTACCAACCGCGAAGCAGGCCGCGAGCAATACCGGCGGGATGCAGGCGAGAGCCCCGCGCACGACGGTACTCGAGAGATGCCGATTCGGCCTCACGTCGAACCACATCGTAAGTGCGCGGGCTGAGCGTGAGCTCGCGTCCCCGGGAGCTCAGTCCTGAGAACGACGCCGAGATCGCGGCAGCGCAAGTGCGACGAGCGCGCCGACGAGGAGCCCGAGCGCGCCGCCGACTATGAGCGCGTTCTTTCGGCTGCGGCCCGTTGTCTTCACCGCCTTGGCCTTGCTTACGACGCTTCCTCGCTCGACCGTCTTGGCCTGCGTGAGCAAGAGCTGGTCGGTCTGTACCTCGTCGCTCAAGGTTCCGCGCCGCTGCTCGGCGATAGTCGCCTGTGTCAGCAGCTCGAGCGAGTTGCCCGAGCCGGACGCTACCGCGGTATTGATCGCGTTCAGGTTCCTGTCGATCGTTGCGATCTGACTCTTGGCCGACGCGATCTGCGCCTGGAGCGTGGCGATCTTCGTGTTCGGATAGTTGGAGACGCGGGCGAGCACCCGGTTGGCGAGCTCATCGGCGGCGTCCGTTACGGCCTTTCGCGGTGCCTTGGCTTGCACCGATATAGCGACCAACGGCGACTGGCCGAGCTTGGACAGGGAGCCCTGCACGGTCGCCGTCGATACGCCCGCGCTCAACTTCTTCAGCGGCAGTCCCGACGCCTTCGAGACCTGATCGAGGACTTCCTTGGAGTGGGCGAGCTGGCCGACGGTGCTCGGATTGGTGCTGAGGCTCTGTATCGAGGAGGAGTTGTTCGCCGCGAGCGGCTGCCCGAGATAGACGGTTACCTTGGCGCGGTAGAAGTTTCCGCCTCCGAGCGACAGTGCCACGCCGATCACGGCCCCGACGACGAGCCCGCCGGCGAGCAGCCACCAGCCGCGTGCCAGTGCCTTCAGGTAGCGCCCGAAATCGACCTCCTGCTCGAACTCTGCTTGCGTCTCGGAACGCTTCGAAGGGCTCATCGCGCGCCATCCTAGCGGAGCCTCGCCCGCGAAGGTCGAGGAGGTTTGCTAGCTCTCGGCCGTGAGCGGTCGGTCGAGTGGAACGAGCACCCCGTCGTCTCCCATCTTCATCACGACCTGGGAGTAGAAGCGCATCATCACCACGCCCTCTTCGAACTCGCCCAGGCGCGGCTCGGGCCGCTCGCCGCTCGCCAGCGCGAGGATCAGCTCGGGGTAACCGGAGCCGGCGGCCAGCGGTAGCGCGAAGGCGCCTCCGAAACGTGGGTTGACATCGGTGATCTCGATACGTCCGTCGGCCTCGCGGAAGCACTGAACGGTTGCCGGGCCACGCAGGCGCATGGTCTCTCCGACGCGGCGTCCCAGTTCGATCAGCTCCCAGTCGCGGACGGACATTCCCTTGATCGACTCGCCGCCCTTGGAGTGGATCATCGAGCGAGGGATCGCGTTAAGGCAGCGGCTGTCCAGGTCGCAGAAGATGTCGATCGAGAATTCGGTGCCCTGGCACTGCCTCTGCACCATCGAGGGCGCCTCGGTGTAGCGCAGGAAGAAGTCCAGCTCCTCGCGGTTGCGAGCGCGGTAGATGTGGTTGCCGCTGAAGCCCTCGCGAGCCTTGACGAGCACCGGATAACAGTCGATCTCGTCTGGCAGATCCTCGGGCAGCCAGGTCGCCGGCGAACCGATCCCGTGCTCGCAGAAGAAGACGTGCGCGTTGTACTTGTCGGCTGTGTTCTCGATCACGTCGCGGTCGGGCAGCAGCACCAGCGCCGGTGCGAGCTCGTCCCTCGCCGCGGAGAGTATGCGGTGGTCGAAGTCGGTCAGCGGGACGATGACGTCTACGTCGTACTCGTGTACGAGCCGGGCCAGGGCCGGGACGTACTCGGGGTCGGTGAAGCTCGGAACGAGCGCGTAGTGAGTAGCGCGGTGGACAGTCGGCGCGAGGATGTTGGTCTCGGTGGCCAGGGTCGTGGCGCCGGCGTCGTTGAAGGCGTCGACTATGTCTACGCGCTGACCGGTGCAGGTGAAAAGGACGGTTGGCACGACGTGAGAGAGTACCGGTACGCGCGAACCGGCGAGAGGCGAAGATACGGCGGTGCTTCGTCTGCTTATCCGGTCGATACCGATCGGCCTCGGCGTCTGGCTTGCCCTTGCGCTCTATCTCTTCGTCTGGCCGAGCCAGGAACATCCGCTTCGCGCCGACGCGATCATCGTCCTGGCCGGCGACGAGGAGCATCGGTCTCCACGTGCGCTCGCGCTCGCCCGGGCGGGCGTTGCCCCGGTTCTCGTCATCTCGGACGGCGCCCGATCGAGCTGGGCGCCCGCCAGGAAGCTGTGCGCCCACCCGAGCGGCCACGGTTTCTTGGTCATCTGCTTTCGTCCCGCGCCCTACTCGACCCGGGGCGAGGCGCGCGGTGCGCTGACTCTCGCCGAGCGATACCACTGGCGCTCGCTACTCGTGGTCACCTCGACCTATCACGTCTTCCGTGCGCGTTTGCTCTTCAAGCGCTGCCTCGACGGACATGCGCGCGTTTACGCCAGCGGGACCGGCAACACTCTCGCCTGGCTGCCGGTAAACATGGCCAGCGAGACGATCAAGCTCGGCCTGGTGTTCACGACGCGCCGCGGCTGCTGACGCAGCGAACCGTCGCCCTGCGGTGCCCGGCACCGAGACATGTCTCTGCGAGTCGTCCGTCGGAAACGCCCTGCTCCGAGCGTGTTTCCGGCACAAAGGACATGTCCCCGTGCCTGGCACCGGGACGTGGCCTGAGGGGACGGTTACGCGCCGATCCGGGCGCTGATCAGTCGCTCTTGTCCTGCTTCTCGCTCGGGCGCCAGCCGCCGCTCGAGCCCTTGTATGTCCCGTGGAAAAGCGCCAGCGGCGTGCGGGCAAGGATGCGTAGATCGAGCCAGAGCGAGCGGTGCTCGACATACCAGACGTCGAGCTCGATTCGCTCGTCCCAGGGCAGCGAGGCTCGCCCGTTCACCTGCGCCCAGCCGGTCAGCCCCGGCTTTACCTCGAGCCGCCGCCGCTGCCGGGGCGTGTAGCTCTCGACCTGGTAGCGGAGCGTCGGGCGTGGCCCCACGACGCTCATGTCGCCGCGGAGGATGTTCCAGAGCTGGGGCAACTCGTCGAGCGAGAGGCGGCGTAACAGGCGCCCGGCGTGCGTGATGCGCGAGTCGCCGCGATTGACCGCGAGGCCGGCGCCCAGCTTCTCGGCGCCGACGATCATCGTACGCAGCTTGATCAGCTCGAAGTCGCTGCCGTCCTTGCCGACGCGTCGCTGCCGGTACAAAACCGGGCCGCGATCTTCCAGCTTGATCGCGAGCGCCGCGAGCGCCAGCAGCGGGCTCGTGACGATCAGACCAAGGCCCGCGACGACAACATCTACTGTCCGCTTCCAGAAGCTCAGCGAGTGCCCCCCGCCTTTTCCCAAACAGTCGGCGTACCGAAGCGGAAGAATCGATAGTTGCCGATCAGCGTCGCCACGGTCACGAGTAGGTAGTAGTAGGCGATCCCCGCCCCGGGAACCGGTATTCGCAGGCGCCCGAAGGCGGCGAAGACGAGCCAGGCGAGCTGCAGGCCGAAAGCGATCTGATAGACGAGTCCTTGACCGACGAGCGCCGCGTTCGTGCCCAGCAAGACAATGTGAACGGCTCCGGTCGTGTAGCGAAGCAGACGGTGCGAGAACAGCTCCAGCGCGTAGATCGGCGGGACGCCGTGCAACATACTTCCCGTGTAGACGTTGCGCAGGGCGCGCGTGATCATGCGCACCTTGCGCCCGAACTCGTCCTCGAGATCACGCGATTCTTTTTCCAGGGCCACGGCCTGCGGCTCGAACACGGCTCGCCGTTTGCGCTGCACCATCCTGAAGGGAAGGGCGAAGTCGTGCCCGGTCACCGCGGGATCGTCGATGTAATCACTCCGGCGCACCGCGTAGATCGCGCCGTTTCCGGCCGTGATCGAGCCGAGCTTGGACTCGCTCGTCCGCAGCCAGAGCTCGTAACGCCAGTAGAGGCCTTCGCGGTTGGTACCGTCGGAGTCCGTCAGCTGGAGCTTGCCCGAGACGTAGGCGACGTCCCTGTCGGCGAAGTTCTCGATCAACCTGCGCAGGGCGTCGGTTGCCCACTCGGTATTGGCATCGGTGAAGGCGAGCAGCTCACTCTCTGTCTCGCGCACGGCGCGGTTCTGTGCCAGCGTCTTCCCGCCTCTCTCGCAGGCGAGCAGGTGCACGCGTGGCTCCCTTGCGGCGATCTCCGACACGATCTCGTCGGTGCGATCGCTGGAGCCGTCGGAGGCGATGACGATCTCGAGCCTGCCGGCCGGATAGTCGAGCGCAAGCAGGTTCTCGATGCGGCGCCGGATGACGGTCTCCTCGTTGTGAGCGGCGACGATCAAGACGACACTCGGCTCGATCGGAGCCTTGGCGACCGGGCGCGCTCGCAGGCGCGCGAGCAGGCCGGCGGCGAGCGGGTAGCCGAGGTGAGTCCAGACGATCAGGCCCAGCGAAGTCCAGAAGACGATCTCGAGCGCGAGCACGCTGCGAGTCTAGTTGTGGAGCCAAAGCGATGGTTGGTCGATGACGGTGGCGAGGCCTCGGAGCTCGACTCGAGGCCTCGCTAGCGCGGCGTTCCGAGACTCCCTACTACTTGGCGCACTCCGTCAAGCCGAGCTTCTCGTATAGACCCTTGGCCGCCTTGCTGTTGGCGTTGCCGCTTGCGACCAGCTTGTTCGCCGCAGCCGTGTCGTTCTTCTTGAGCGCGGCGAGCAACTGCCTTGCTACGGAGGCCTCTTTCTTCTCGAGAGTGACGATGCGCTTCACGGTCGCCTCTTCGTTGGCCGGCGGATTGAGCTTGTCGAGGCCGGCAACGCGCTTCTCGTATAGCGGTGTCAGCTTCTCGAAGTAGGCGATTGCCTCGGCGAGGCTGGTTGGGGTTCCGGCCGCCTTATCCGCTTTGTTGAAGGAAACGCAGAGTGCGTTCGCCTTGGCTGCGAACTGCTCTTTGGTCAGGCGCTTGCTCCCCGTCCCGCCGCTACCGCAGCTGCTGAGAACGAGCACCGCGCCGATTGCGAGCAGGCCCATGATTCCTAGCCTGCGTTTCTCCATCCGTTTCCTCCTCGTGTTTGGGCGCCCGTCTCCTCGAGCGCGGCGATGACAGTGCTGTAACTATCCCGCATCGGCAAGATGGATTCGAGGAATCTGTGGCCGATCGGGGGGTAGCGAGGCGTTACCGGCTCCTAGGCTAACCTCGTAGCCGGCGTACGACATGAACTGTACACACGACCACCAGCATCCCGGGCACAGGGCCGAGCGGCACCACGACGATCGCCGCGCGCTCTTCGTGGCTCTGGCGCTGCTCGCGGGAGTGATGGTGCTCGAGATCGCCTTCGGGATCGTTGCCAGCTCGCTCGCGCTCCTGGCCGACGCCGGCCACATGCTCACCGATGTTTTCGCGCTTGGCCTTGCGATCATGGCCGTCGGCATCGCCTCGCGGCCGGTGGGTGGGCGCTGGACCTACGGGCTCGGTCGCGTCGAGGTGCTCTCGGCGCAGGTAAACGGCATCTCGCTACTACTCATCGGGGTGTGGATCACCTATTCGGCCGCTCGCCGGCTGATCTCGCCACCCGAGGTACACGGTGGGATCGTGCTGGTGGTGGCGGTGGTCGGGGCGCTCGCCAATATCGCGGCCGCGGCGGTGCTTGCGCGCGGGCGGTCCGAGAGCATCAACGTCCGCGGCGCCTTCCTGCACATCGCCACCGACCTGGCCGGGTTCGTCGGCACCGCACTCGCCGGCGGTCTCATTCTCCTCACCGGCTGGAACCGCTTCGATCCGATCGCCAGCCTCGGCGTCGCGCTGCTTTGCTTCAGCTCGGGCTTCTCGCTGACCAGGGAGTCGTTGCGCATCGTGCTCGAAGGCTCTCCCGGCCACATCGATCCCGACGCCGTCGGGCAGATGCTGGCTTCCGATGCAGAGGTCGTCGAGGTGCACGATCTGCACGTATGGACGGTAACGAGCGGCTTCCCCGCTCTTTCGGCGCACGTTCTGGTGCGGCAGGATTCGGACTGTCATGTTGCCAGGGCACGTCTGGCTGAGGCGCTCCGCAAGCACTTCGGCATCGATCACACGACGCTCCAGGTCGATCACGTTTCCAGCGCCGGGCACTCGCTCAAGCTCGGCAGCGCCTCACCTCGCAGGCGACCCGTCGATCCTCTCTAGGAGCCGGCTGCATTCCCACCGGATTTGGCTCTAAGCTCCGAGCACGATGGCTTCGGAAGTGGCGCTCGACGAGATCCGGTCTCGATACGCGGTTGCCGCGCCCGATCCGCGTCGGCACACGCTGACGTCGATCACGCCCGAGGCGCTTCCCTCCTGGCTCGGCGACATTCGTCTGTCGGGCGTACACGCCTACGACCGTCTGTGGGATATTCATCTCGAAGACGGCCGCACGAAAGTAGAGGAGCTCTGAAATGTCACTGCGCATCGCTCTTATCTCTCCCGTCTGGTTTCGGGTGCCCCCGGATGGATACGGCGGGATCGAGTGGGTCGTGTCGCTTCTGGCCGACTCGCTCGTCGGCGCCGGCTACGACGTGACGCTCTTCGCCTCCGGCGACTCTCGCACCAAGGCGAAGCTGTTCTCGGTCTACGACGAGGCACCGAGCCTGCAGATCGGGCGCTCGATTCCCGAGATGCACCACGCGCTCGCATGTTTCGAGCGCGCCGCCGAGTTCGACATCATCAACGATCACTCGGGCCTGCCGGCCGCGGCGTTCGCCGGTCTGGTCGAGACGCCGGCCGTACACACCCTGCACGGTCCGCTCGACGGCCCGATCGCGCCGACGGTCTACGAGCAGATTGCCCGCGTGGCGCCGAAGGTCGGTCTTATCTCGATCTCGATGAATCAGCGCAAGCCCAAACCCGACCTGCCCTGGATCGCCAACTGCCCGAACGCGCTCGATCTCTCGGTCTACCCGTGCCAGCCGCACAAGGGCGATTACCTGTTCTTCCTGGGCAGGATGAATCCCGACAAGGGCGCCCACCGTGCCATCGCGATCGCCAGGGAGATGGGGCTTCCGCTCAAGATCGCGGGCAAGATGCAGGATCCAGAGGAGAAGGTGTACTTCACGGAGCTGGTCGAGCCACACCTGGACGAACAGATCGAGTACCTGGGCGAGGTCAATCACGGCGAGAAGGTCGAGCTGTTACAGCACGCGCGCGTGACCCTCTTCCCGATCGAATGGGAGGAGCCGTTCGGGCTGGTTCCGATCGAGTCGATGGCCTGCGGGACGCCCGTCATCGCCACGCGCTACGGAGCCGTGCCGGAGGTCATCACCGCGGAATCCGGCAGCATCATCGTCGACGACTATCGCGAGATGGCCGGCGCGATCGAGAAGGCCAGTGAGGTCGACCCCTGGGTGTGCAGACGCTACGTCGAGGAGCACTTCGCGCCCGAGCGGATGGTGGCCAACTACGTCTCTGCCTACGAGAAAGCTATCGCTCGCTAGAGACGGCCGATCAGACTGCGAAGTTCGCGCTCAGCCGTCTTCGGCGACCGAGTTCCAGTAACGCTTGAGTCCGAGGTAGGAGTGCCTGAGCAGATCGGTGAGCTCGGAGAACTTGGCGGTCTCGGCGTCGATGTCGCGGCTCACCTCGTCAACGAACTCCCGCGCGCTCGCTCCGCGCCGAACGATCTCGGCCCAGAGCATCAGCCGGCGCCGAAAAACGCGAAGGTGCTCCTCCGGCTCGGCGACGAGGCCGAAGTGCGGTAGCGCCAGTGCTTCGGGCACGCGTTGCTCGATCTCGTCCAGGCTCGCGTGCCAGGCCTCGAGGTCGACGTCGGGTGGAGGCGTCGCCGGAAGAACGTACTGGCTCGGCGGCCAGCGAACCCCGACGGTGTCGCCCGTAAACAGCGTCCCTTCCTCGTTCATGAAACAGACGTGATGAACTGCGTGACCCGGAGCCGCGAAGCACTCCAGGCCGACGACGTGCTCGCCGACGACCTCGATGTTCTCGGCCGGCACCGGCTGGACCGTTCCCCAGAGCACGTCGAACATGTCGCCGTAGAGTCGCCTCGCGCTCCGCTCGAGTCGCTCGGGGCGGATGAGGTGGGGGGCGCCTCGCTCGGAGACGTGCACGCGCAGACGAGGGTTGGCCGCGACAAGCGTGCCACAGGCGCCGGCGTGGTCGAAGTGAATGTGGGTGATCAGCAGGTGACGGAGCTCGGCGACCGTGACGTCTAGCTCGGCGAGCCTGGATTCGAGCGTCGAGAGAGTTGTTGCCGGCCCCGGATCGACGAGCGCGAAACCGTCGTCGAGATCGAGCAGGTAGGTGCAAAACAGCTGCTCTTCGCCGAGGAAATGGAGGTCGAGAAGCTCGAACATGCGCTCCGATGCTAGTCGCTCTTCGTGCTTGCACTCACCCTTAACCGGCACTGAGGTCTGAGCAAACGTCCAGAATGCAGCCATCGACTTTCCCGAGTTTGCAATTACCCGACTGCCGGCTCCACCTGCGCGCGTTCGCGTATGGGGTGGCCAAGGCGTGATCGGAGTTGCTTATTCGGCCGGCTACACTGTCGCTGACAGCCCTCCGTACCACGCCGCCGTGATCGAGGACGCGCTCCGGCCGGGCTTCGATCCCCTCACCGCCGTCGACGAGGTGTTCAAGATGGCGTTGCCGCCGGCCGTGCTGGTCGTGGGCGGGCTGGCCTGGGACATGCTCGACGACTCGACCGCCGACTGGTTCTACATGCAGCGGCGAGCGCTGGCCACGGCCGGAGGTCCCGATGCGCACCAGACGATCGAGGCCTTCAAGTACTGGTGGTTCCAGGAGGCCTTCACCGGCGTGCTGACGCATCACGAGCTTCGTTACGAGTTGCACCAGCGCTTCGAGGAGAAACTCTTCCAGTGGCAGCCGGCTCTTTACCAGTACCTCGAGGGTGAGCCGAGCCTGGTGCTCGAGCGCTGGGTGATCGAGCGTGGCATCGTGCGGCCGCTTCGCTTCGAGTACGTGGGTGTTCGCCGCTAGAGCCGGTCGAAGCTACTGCAGCGAGGCGAACGCCGCGGTGTCGGGCATCAGCAGTAGCGTTTCGATCTCGGGCGGCGCGAGAGGCCTCGAGAAGAGGTAGCCCTGGCCCAGCTCGCAGCGCAGGTCGCGCAGCATCGCGCGCTGCTCGGGCAACTCGATTCCCTCTGCCAGCGCGCGCAGGCCGAACGTCTCACCCAGACGCACGATCGCATCGGCGATTCGGTACTCGTCCGAGCCGGCTGCAACCACGCCGTCGACGAAGGGCTTGGCGACCTTGATGATGTCGGCCGGGAACTGGCGCAGGTACTGAAGCGAGGAGTAGCCGGTACCGAAGTCGTCGATCGCCATCTGAATCCCGAGCGTCTTGAGCTCGTTCAGGCGCCCGATCGCGGCTTCGACGTCTTCCATCAGCGCCGTCTCGGTGATCTCGAGGATCACGGTCTGGGGATCTATCCCCGTCTGCTCGAGCGCCTGGGCGACGTCGCCGACGAGCGTGCTGTGATCGAGCTGCCGCCCCGAGAGGTTGATCGACATCACGAGTTCGGCCTGGCCCGTCAGCTCCTGCCACTCGCGTCCCTGGCGGAGCGCCTCGTTCAAGACGAAGCGGCCGAGCGGAACGATCAGTCCGGTCTCCTCGGCCAGCGGGATGAAGTGGAAGGGAGGGATCAGACCGCGCTCGGGATGGTTCCAGCGGACGAGCGCCTCGACTCCACAGATGTCGCCGCTGTCGAGCATCACGATCGGTTGGTAGTGGATGACGAACTCGCTGGCGACCACGGCGCGTTCGAGCTCGGCCTTGAGCGCCAGGCGCTCGGCAACGGCAGCCCGCATCGCCGGCTCGAAGACCTCGAAGCCGGTGCGCCCGTGACGCTTGGCGTGGAACATGGCCACCTCGGCGTTACGGAGCAGTTCCGCCGCGTCCTCGGCCTCGGCCTCTTCACCGGGCGCCACGGTGGCGCTACCGATCGACGCGTGCACGAACACCTCGTGCCGTCCGAGCAAGAGAAAGGAACGTTCAAGCCCGGTCATGATTCGCTCGGCGACGGCAGCAGGCGACTCCGGTGGGCTCTCCTCGATCAGCACGGCCCACTCGTCACTGCCCAGCCGGGCGCAGGTGTCGTCGGTACGGATGGATGCGATCAGACGATCGGAGACGGCGCGGAGAAGCTCGTCGCCGGCGACGTGCCCGAGCGTGTCGTTGACCGTCTTGAAGTCGTCGAGGTTGACGATCATCACCGAGACCGGCTCGTCGCTGCGGTGGATCTTGTCCAGAGCCGCCTCTGTGCGCTCGAGGAAGTAGGAGCGATTCGGAAGCGCCGTAAGCGGGTCGAGGTGAGAGCGGCGCTGGAGCTCGGTCTCGAGCTCGCGCCTCTCTTCGAGCAGGTCCTTGGTTCGCTGCAGACTCTCGAGCGCCAGCACAGCCTGCGAGGAGAGGCTCTTGAGCGCCGACTGGGTCTCGTCTGTCAGCGGCTTGGAGCTCTCCAAGACCAGCTCGCCGATGCGGTCTTCCTGGAGTGTCAACGGGGTTGAAGACTCCTGCCTTCGACCGGAGATCGGCTCGCCGCTGGTGGCGAACTCGAGCGTGCTCCGTCCGGAGCCGAGCAGGAGGCTCGCCCTGACACGTCCGTGCTCGCCGGCGATGGCGGTAGCGGCCTCGACGATCGCCGTGCAGACTCGGTCGTGCTCGCTGGCCGAGGCGAGACTTCGCATCGCGCGGCGTAGCACGAGCTCGCGTCGGGTCGCGCGCTGTTGGCGCAGGACGAGGCCCGCCAGCCGCGTGATCACCAAAGCGACAACGGCGATGGAGCAGACGACGGTGGCGAGTACGTCGAGCTGCTTTGCGCCGCGGGCGTTCTGTACGAAGAGAACCAGTGGAGCCGTCATGGCGGCCGTCGTCAACAGGGCCAGGCGACTCGGAGTCAGTTCCTGCTTGCTCTCGGATGCGACGACTCCGAGCTTGCGCATGCCCGGGTGCAGCGCGCAAGCGGCCAGAAGCGCGAAGGCGATCACCTGCTCGATCCGTACCGCCCAGGCGGCATTCGAGAGATCGCCGAGACGGACGGCGGTCGCGGTAGCGGCCAGGGCGATCAGGGCGCTCACCGCGAGGCAGAGCAGGGCCGCCGGGAGCGTCCAGGCACGCAAGCCGAGCGCGAGCCGAGTCGTGAGAGCGAAGAGTGCCAGCAGGCCCAGGCAGTAGAGGAAGGCCGCGGCCTCGACACCGGTGGCCGTCGAGCCCGCATCGAGTTTCGGAGCAAGCAGCGTCACCCAGATCATCAGAGCCGCGGCGGCGGTCGCGGCGGCGGTGTCGATCACGCTGCCCCAATCGCCGTCGCTCGCTCTGGCCACGACCAGCAAAGCGATCCCCCCGGCCAGCGTCAGGAGTCCGGCCGCAAAGAGGATGTCGCCGAAGCCGAGCGTCTGGGCCGGCGCGTTGGCGGCGGCACCCAGCGCGACGAGCAGCGCCCCCACCGCGAGTAGGTACCAGGCTGCCCCCGCCTTGGTGAAATCGACCCGGATCGCCAGCAGAATCGCTGCGGAGCAGGCTAATCCAGCGACGAGAACGGGCACGTCGCCTCCCGGCCAGAGCAGTGCGAGCAGGGACGCAAGGGCGCCGAGAAAAACGCCGCAGAAGGGATAACACCGCCGGGGAAGCGCGGTCACGAAACCGATCATGTTTGGAATCGGGGTACCGCGCATCCCCCGTATTGGGGAGCCGAGGTTTAGCAGCTGCCGTTCACGAGCGCGACTTCGAGCGGCGCGGCGAGGCACTAGGCATGGCGAGAACGGCGACTTTTAGGCGAGGCTACCGGCGGTATCCATTGCGCGCAGGCGGCGAACGCGCTCCTCGATCGGCGGGTGCGTCGAGAAGAGCTTCGACATGCCGCGAGCGCTGAGCGGGTTCATGATGTAGAGGGACTCGGTCGCCGGATTGACCTGCATTGGGATCGCCTTACTAGCCCGTTCTAGCGACTCGAGCGCGTCTGCGAGCGGGGCGGCGTGTCCGAGCAACCTGGCGCCGCTTGCGTCGGCCAGATACTCCCGCTGGCGCGAGATGCCCAGTTGCAGCAGCGTCGCCGCGAGCGGCCCGACGATCAGCGCTGCGAGCGCTCCGATCGCACCGACCGGAGAGTTGCTGTCTCTGTTGCCGCCGCCGAAGAACAGGAACATGTAGCTGAGCCAGGTGATGACCGACCCGATCATCGCCGCGATCGAGGCTACGAGGATGTCGCGGTTCTTCACGTGCGACAGCTCGTGGGCGAGCACGCCCTTGACCTGCTCGCGCGGCATCAGCTGAACGAGTCCCTGAGTGACGGCGACCGCCGCGTGCGCCGGGTTGCGTCCCGTGGCGAAGGCGTTCGGCTGCTGCGAGGGGGTCATGTAGATGCGCGGCATCGGAAGACCGGCGCGCTGCGTCAGCTCGCGGATATCCGCGTAGAGGTCGGGCGCCTGCGCCTCCGCGATTGGTTGAGCGCGACTCGATGCGAGCGCAACCTTGTCGGAGAAGAAGTAGCCGAAGAAGTTCATCACCACGGCCAGGCCGAGGAAGAGGTAGATGTAGCTTCCACCGAGCAGGAAGCCGATCGCGACGAGCAGGCCCGATAGAGCCGCGATGAGGAGCCAGGTTCTGAGGCGAGTCGTGAAACCGATCATTGCTTTCGTGACCTCCGGTTGTGTCTCGTCGGTGTCGGGAGGTCTCTCCCTCGCCCTTGCGGGGCCGGCTCCACCGGGCCTTGCGGCCGTCCTGACGACAGAGCCCGAGTCGGGATACTCCCCTCCTGGGGACAGCTAGATATTAGCCAAGGAACTCGCTTTCGCGGACCGCCCCGAGCGGCCGCCGGTTCAGTGCTTGAGGTGGCGCCGGTGGGTGAAGACCATCGCGCCGCCGGTCTCGTTCACGGCCTCGATCGACTCGCGGTCGCCCTTCGATCCGCCCGGCTGGACGATGTGCCTGATTCCCGCCTCGAGTGCCAGCTTGGGAATATCCGAGGAGGGGAAAAGGGCGTCCGAGGCGAGTGAGGCTTCGCTCAGGTCGTGGCCGTTCTCGCGCGCCCGCTCGAGCGCCACCTTGGTCGCGTCGAGCCGGCTGGGCTGGCCGCCGCAGATGCCGATCGTCTGCAGGCCTTTCGCGATCACGACACCGTTGGAGGTCACGTGCTTGACGACCTTCCAGGCGAAGAGCAGGTCGTCCCAGGCCTCCTCGCTGATCTCGCCGCATACGACCTCCATGCCCGAGCGATCCTCCAGGCCCCAATCGCGGTCCTGCGCCAATAGGCCGCCGAGCACTCGCTTGTAGTCCTTCTCGCCCGGGTCGCCACGACGGCGCTCGTAGTGCGTGAGCACGCGCGTCTCGAGCTCGCGCAGAGCGTCGATTGCCTTCTGCGCGTAAGCCGGCGCGAAGAGGACTTCGATGAACTGCTCGGAGAGCAGCTTGCCGAGCTCGGCGGAGATCGGCCGGTTGAGTATTACCACCCCTCCGTAGGCCGATGAGGGGTCGGCCGAGAGCGCTCTGATGAAGGCCTCTTCCGGCGAGGCGCCGATCGCGACCCCGCAGGGATTGGCCTGCTTGACGATCACGCAGGCCGGCAGGGTGAACTCGTCGATGATCAGCCGCGCCGTGGAAAGGTCGTTGAGGTTGTTGAACGTCAGCTCGCGCCCGTGCAGCTGCTCGACGCGCGAGAGCAGGTGGCGGCGGCCGTAGGCCTCGGCGTAGAGAGCGCCGCGCTGGTGCGGATTCTCGCCGTAGGGCAGGTCGAGTACCTTGACCAGGGTGGTGGTCATCGTCTCGGGGAAGGCTTCGCGGTCGGCGAACCAGGCCGCGATAGCCGATTCGTAGGCGGCGGTGGTGGCGAAGGCATCGCCGGCGAGCTGTCGGTGGGTCGCCTCGGAGAGCTCGTCCGACTGGCGTAGCTCGTCCAGGACCAAGCCGTACTGGTCGGTTCGTGATACGACCGCGACGTGGGGGTAGTTCTTCGCCGCCGCGCGGGCGAGCGTCGGTCCGGCCACGTCGATCATCTCGACGGCGTCCTCTTCGCGCACGCCGTAGCGAGCAACGACCTTGGCGAAGGGATAAAAGTTGACGCAGACGAGGTCGAACGGCTCGATGGAGTTCTCGCTCAGCGTGGCTATGTCGTCTTCTCGGTCGCGGCGGGCGAGGATAGCGGCATGGATGGCCGGGTGCAGTGTCTTGAAGCGACCGGTGAGCTTCTCGGACGATTTGGTCGTTTCCTCGGCGCTCGCAACATTGAGCCCGAACGACCTGAGCGCTTCGGTCGTATCGCCGCT
Source organism: uncultured Gaiellales bacterium (assembly GCA_964636655.1). Classification (GTDB taxonomy): domain Bacteria; phylum Actinomycetota; class Thermoleophilia; order Gaiellales; family Gaiellaceae; genus Fen-549. The sequence continues at coordinate 46,033 of CAZWTK010000005.1, read as the reverse complement.
GCCGGTCAGTTCCCAGCCCAGATCGACGAGCCCGTGCGCGAACTCCTCCAGCCCGTTTTTGTCGTAAACGGAGATGAGCGCGCGTTTGGTCATGTGATCACCACTCGACGGGAACTCTCCCGCAACCGTACTCGCCCGTCAAGACAGAGCCGAACGGCTTGGGGCAGCAAGCGATGCTCGACGGCATGGATTCGCTCGGCCAGAGTCTCGCTGGTGTCGTCGTCGAGAACCTCGACCGGCTCCTGCAAGATGACCGGTCCGGTGTCGACGCCCTCGTCGACGAAGTGGACGGAAACCCCCGTCCAGCGGACTCCATAGGCCAGCGCATCGTCGATGGCATGAGCGCCCGGGAAGGACGGAAGGAGCGCCGGATGCAGGTTGATGACGCGCCTGGGGAAGCGGCCTAGAAAGGCGGGCGTGAGTACGTGCATGTAGCCGGCCAGCACCACCCACTCGGCGCCACGGCCATCTAGCCATTCGGCCAGCGCCGTGTCGCGGGCGGGGCGGTCGGAGTAGTTCTCGAGCTCGAACACCGCGGTCTCGACTCCTGCCTTCGCCGCTCGCTCCAGCCCCATCACCCCCGGCTTGTTCGAGCCGACACAGGCGATTGGCAACTCGGCGTCGATCAGGGCCTGCAGGTTGGTGCCAGAGCCCGAGACGAGAACGCCGATCAAGCGAACTGCACTCCTTGGGCGCCCTGCTCCAGCCTTCCGATCACGAGATCGTCCGGGCTGACGTCGGCTTCCGGGATGACGACGCAGTAGCCGATGCCGAGGTTGAAGACGCGCCGCTGCTCCTCTTCGCCGACGCCCTTCTCGCTGACCCAGTCGTAGACGGCGCCGCGCTGCCAGGAGTCGGTCTCGATGCGCGCTCCGACGCCGGGCGGAAGCACGCGGGCCAGGTTGCCGGGAATGCCGCCGCCGGTGATGTGAGCCAGCGCGTGGACGTCGGCTCGCTCACGCAGTTTGCGTACGTCGTCCAGGTAGCAGAGAGTGGGCGCTAGGAGTAGCTCGGCGTCGTAGTCGTCCGAGCCGATCAAATTGCGTACGAGAGTGAAGCCGTTCGCGTGCAAACCGGCAGAGCGCAGGCCGAGCACGACGTCGCCCGGCTTGCAGCCAGAGGGCCCGTCGATCAGGCGCTTGCGCTCGACCAGGCCGACGCAGGTGCCCGCAAAGTCGAACTCGCCCTCGGCGTAGATTCCGGGAAGCTCGGCCGTCTCGCCGCCCAGGAGCACGCAGTTTGAGTCGCGACAGATCTCCGCCGCGCCTTCCACCAGCTCGGTCACCAGGCCGAGCTCGATCTTGCCGGCGGCGAAGTAGTCGAGGAAGAAGAGCGGCTCGGCGCCACAGGTGAGAACGTCGTTGATGCAGTGCGCGGCCAGGTCCATTCCGCCCCAGTGCAGGTGCCCGCTGGCGCGCTGCAGAATCAGCTTCGTCCCGACGCCGTCGGTCGAGGCGGCGAGTAGGCGCTGCGCCGGGCCGGCGTCGTCGAGCGCGTAGAGGCCGGCGAAGGCGCCGAACGATCCGCTGGCGGCGCGCGTTTGAGTGGACGCGACCGCCGTACGCAGGCGCTCGACGATCTCCTCGGCCTTGGCCAGCGAAACCCCGGCAGCCTCGTAACTCATTCCAGCCACCCCGGCAGTGTATTTGCCGCGTCCGCTGTTTGCCCCGCTATCGCGACCGGCTTCCGCGATCGGCTCGTAGCTGGTACAAACGCAAACGATGCAGATTCCCGAGTCGATCGCGGTGCGCTGCCTGGTCGGGCGCGAGCCCTTCGCGGGAACCTGGGTCGCGCTCGCGCTCGAATGCTCCGAGGAAGGGACGAAGACGGCGCTCTCCTTCGCCTTCGGCCCGACGAGAGAGGACGGGCGCCTCTTCCTGCGCCGAGAAGACGTGCTCGCTCAGGCCCGCTACTTCGACGAGGGAGTTGGCCTCGACTACGGAAACGTCGAGGAGCGCTGGAACGGCCGGGGCTGGCTATCGGTCGCCGGCGCCGCGGAGCTCCGCCACCAGCTCAAGCTCACCTTCGCCGATCCTCCGCTCGGACAGGCCTCGACGCATCGAGTCGCCGCAGCTCGAGCGCTGCGCTACCTCAACGAGCACGAGGGCGAGCGCCTTTCGATCGAGCTCGAGCGCGAGCTACCGAGGACGGTGACGCTCGATCCGGCTTTCCCCGGGCGCGGAGACTGGCTACCCGAGTCGCTTTACGAGCCGGTGCAGGAGCTGCTCACTCGGCTCGCGCGGCGCGAGTTGCCGGACCTGATCGACGAAGGCGTCCTCACGCCCGAGACGGCAGCCAAGATCGAGCAGGAGATCATCGACTACGGGGCTTCGCCCGCGATTCCGCCGGATATCGCGCTGCTCCTCACCAGCGCCATCGCCGACGGCGAGCAGGCCTGGACGATCGAAGCGCCGCTCTGGACGCGCGAAGAGGGGCCGAGCGACCTGACACTCTGGATGCACGCGCAGGAGCGCGAGAGCGGTCTGGAGCTCGAGCTTCGCGGTATAGCCCTCATCTAGCGCGCCTGTTCGAGCTCTAAGGGCCTATCGGGATAGGCATTAAGCCGGCGCCGTCTCGACCTCGACCTCGAGCTCGATCGGGAGGGCGAGCGAGACAGTGACCAGACAACCTTCCTTAGCCTTTTGGGCCACCTCCCGCGCGAGCTCTTCGTGGCCCGAGTCGGTCTTGATCGCGACTCGGAGGTTCATGCGCGTAAAGCCGAACGTCCCGTCGTCGCGCCTGCCGACCACCCCGTCGCCGTACACCTCGAGACCGTGCAGCGGCAGGTTGCGGCGCCCGGCGATGCCCGAGAGCGTTACCGCCAGACACGAGGCGGCGGCGCCCACGAAGAAGTCCTCAGGGCTCCAGATCGTGGCGTCCTTGCCCCGGAACTCGGGTGGCGAAGAGGTCTCGATCTCTCGCTTGCCGTCGACGCGGGTGGCGACACGCGTGTCGTCGAGCCGCTCGGCCTTTACTGGGAAGTTGAACTCCTTTGCGCGCATCTCGTTCTCTTTTCGTCGAGCGGGGTCGGGTTAGTAGAGCGTGCTCGCCAGTTGGCGGCGGTACTGAAGCGAAAGCGGGTTTTCGGCGCCGAGGTCGCCGAACAGCGCGATCATGTAGCGACCCAGCCGCTGCTTGACCGAATCATCGCCGCTGCGGACCTGTTCGAGCAGGAGCTCGAGCGCCTGCTTGTGATCGCCGGCCTCGAGTGCCGCCGCCACCTCGGGCGCCTCGCCGGAGCTCTTCAGCTCGGCCAGTACCTGCTCGGTCGCCGTCGGTCCGGTGAGCTGATCGAGGAAGCGTGCGATCGCGGGCGCGGGCTGAACGCCGACGAACTCGGCGATGACGTTTCCGTTGCGGAAGGCCTTGACGGCCGGGATTCCGCGAATCGAGTACATCGCGGCGACGTCTTGGTTCTCGTCCACGTCGATCTTGGCCAGCTCGACCGCGCCGCGTCGCGCCTCGATCTCCTTCTCGAGCGCAGGGCCGAGCATCGTGCAGGGTGCACACCAGGGCGCCCAGAAATCGACCACCACCGGCAGCTCATGCGAGCGCTCGATCACGTCTCGCTCGAAGGTCTCGCTCGTTACGTCCATCGCTTTCTCCTCGGGTTTGCTCAAAGGGTGTATGGGCAATACTGTATACAACTAAACAGTAGTAAGGTATATTCCTAACATCACCATGTCCCTACCCCACCCCATTCCAGACGATCTGATCGAGCTGATCGCTCACCGGCTCCGCGCCATCGCCGAGCCGATGCGGATCAAGCTACTCGATCGTTTACGAGACGGCGAGGCGTGCGTGGGTGAGCTGGTCGTTGCGGCGGGCGCGTCGCAGCAGAACGTTTCCAAACACCTTCAGGTTCTGCTCGACGCCGGCATCGTCGGCAAGCGCAAGGATGGCAATCGCACCTACTACCGAGTCGTCGATCGGGGCGTGTTCTCGCTCTGTGACCAGGTGTGCGGAACGCTCCGGCGCCAGTTCACCGAGCTTGGCTCGCTGCTGGAGGGAACGGGAAACGGACGAGGAGGAGAGCGAAGATGAGAGTCAACATGGGGTCGATTGATCGGCTCGCGAGGACATTCGTGGTTGCGCCGGCGGCGATCGTGGTCGCCGTCGTAGTGGGGGTCGGAAGCGTGGCCGGGATCGTTCTGCTTGCGCTTGCGGCGGTGATGCTGGCGACCTCCGCCACCGGCTTCTGCCCGCTCTACAAGGTGCTCAGGATCGATACGAGGTCGCACGGCAGATCCGTGCATCCCGGCTCGGTTTAGCGCCCTTCCGACGAGCACATCCAGGCCGGGGGGGCACGAACACTCCTCCTAGGCAAGCCGTTCCCGGTTGCTTTCGCGCCGCGGACAGGAGAGCATGCGCAAACCTGTCATTCGATCCGGAAGGAACCGTCCTCGATGGAAGAAAACAAGGTCACCCTCGATCTCTCCAAGCTTCGCATGCCGAACATGGAGTTCGTCGTCTATCTCGTCGCACTCCTGGTAGCGATCATCGTGATCGCGATCTCAGACGTCCTGACGATCGGCAGCTGGTTCCAGTTCTATCTCGTCACCACGGCGGTCTACATCCTCAGCCGCGGTGTCGCCAAGGCGCACAACGTCAGCGAGTAACGCTGCCTCAGCTTCAATAGCGCCGGGCCCTGGGCTCGGCGCTATTCGGGGCATCCACGGGCGGCGCGGGATCGCCGGTGCTACGCGGAGCCGATAGACGGGGCCCCTACGCCTACGGAGACCCAGCGAGCCGCCCTGCCAAAAAGATAAGCGAGGCTGCGCACTGGGAGCCCATCGGCGTTACCTGTTCGGAGAGCGACGGCCGACGCCTAAAGAGCCGACGCCCTGGCCCGAGTTGGTCGGCTTGCTCGTTATCGTTCTGTTCGGGATCAGGTCCGTCGTTTTCTTCCTGACCCGGGGGAATCGATGTGTTGGCCCCTACCCGACGATGCGCAACTGCAAGAAGGCCTGAGGCGAACACTCAATCGCGCGCGGACGGCGGATGGTTGTCTCTAGGTTCGCGCTCAACGCGGGTCGCCGCGACTCGCATGACGGGCGCGGCTCGCAACACGCCATCCACCGGATGCCTTTCGCCGTCGAAAGTCGTCAAGCCCGCGCAGCGGGCGGACTTTCGACGGTTTTCTCGAGGCGGAGCTTGATCAGTTTGCCCCCCTCGGGTACCGGCGTCGGGTAGTTGCCGTCGAGGCAGGCACGGCAGAAGTTGGTCGCAGGTCGTTGCGAGGCCGTTTGCAGGCCCTCGAGCGAGAGGTGCGCCAGCGTTGTCGCGCCGATGTGACGCCGCACCTCCTCGACCGATTTCTTGCCGGCGATCAGCTGATCGGCGTCGCCGAAGTCGATGCCGTAGAAGCAGGGGAAGACCACCGGCGGCGAGGAGATGCGCACGTGCACCTCGGTCGCGCCGGCCTCGAACAGCATCGAGACGATCTTGCGTGTGGTCGAGCCGCGCACGATCGAGTCGTCGACGACCACTACGCGCTTGCCGGCGACCTCGTCGAGCGGGTTGAACTTCAGCCTCACGCCCTGGTCGCGTAGCCGCTGCTCGGGCTCGATGAAGGTGCGGCCGACGTAGCGGTTCTTGATCAGCCCTTCGCTGAAGGGGATGCCGCTGCCGCGCGAGAAGCCGATCGCGGCGGGCGTGCCGGAGTCGGGGATGGGCATCACCAGATCGGCCTCTACCGGCGACTCGGCGGCCAGGATCTCGCCCATGCGCACTCGCGCCCCGTGCACCTCGATGTCGAGCAGGCGGCTATCGGGTCGCGCCAGATAGAAGAGCTCGAAGATACAAAGCGCCGTGTGCTCTGCCGGCTCGACCGCCTGTATCTGGCGGCAGCCGTCCTCGTCGACGATCACCAGCTCGCCCGGCTCGATCTCGCGCTCCAGCTCGGCCCCCATCAGGTCGAGTGCGCAGCTCTCCGAAGCCACTACCCAGTCGCCGTTGAGGCGGCCGAAACAGAGCGGTCGGATGCCGTACGGGTCGCGGAAGGCGAGCAGCTTGCTCTCAGCGAGAGCAACTATCGAGTAGGCGCCGACCAGCCGACTCATCGCCGCCGCGACCGCCTGCTCGAGCGGGCGCTCGTCGTTGGCGATCATCGCGGCGACTATCTCCGAGTCGGAGCTCGTGCTCAGGCGCACGCGCTGCCGGGCGAGCTCTGAACGCAGCTCCTCAACGTTGGTGAGATTGCCATTGTGCGCGAGCGCGACGGTGCGCTCACGACCGCGCAGGATGAGCGGCTGGGAGTTCTCCCAGTGGCTACCGCCCGTGGTCGAGTAGCGGCAGTGACCAATCGCTATCTGCCCGTGAAGCCCTCGCAGGCTTTGCTCGTTGAAGACCTGCGTCACCAGCCCCATGTCCCTGAGGCCGTAGAGACGGCCCTCGTCGCAAACGGCGATTCCCGCCGACTCCTGCCCGCGGTGCTGGAGCGCGTGTAGGCCGAAATAGGTCAGGCGTGCGTTATCGCGCTCGGGCGCTCTGATACCGAAGATGCCGCACATTCAGCTGTCCTTCGAGGTTGCGCTCTTAGCTTGCCAGGTACCGGTCAGCTGGGAGAGTGGCATCCCGTTCAGGGAGTCACCGCCGGCGCTGCCGATCTCGCGCAGCGGCACGCCGCCCGCTTCGAGTTGGCTCACCTGCTCGCGCGCGCAGGCGACGACGGCCAGGCCGCCGCACTCGCCGAAGAGTTGAACGGGATCGGCCGGTAGATCCACGCGGGCGCCGACGCCGCTTGCGATCGCACACTCGGCCAGGCAGACGGCGAGCCCACCTTCGCTGAGGTCGTGAGCAAGCGAGAAGAGTCGGTAGTTCTTCCAGAGGAAGCGGATCAGCGCCACCTCGGCCTCGAGGTCGAACTCCACCGGCGCGCCGCACACCTTGTCGTAGAGCGCCTGGTACTCCGAGCCGGCGATCGAAAGCTTGGGCTCGCCGGCGAGCAGGACGACGTCGTCTTTGTGCCAGGCGCTGCCGATCTCACGCACATCGGGGACGAGGCCCACGCAGCCGACGACCGGCGTCGGATAGATGGGCTGTCCGTCGGTCTCGTTGTAGAGCGAGACGTTGCCCGAGACGACGGGAATCCCAAGCGCCTCGCAGGCCTCGGCCATGCCCTCGATCGCCTCGGAGAGCTCCCAGGCCATCTCGGGTTTCTCGGGGTTGCCGAAGTTGAGGCAGTTCGTGATCGCCAGTGGCTCGCCGCCGGAGCAGGCCACGTTGCGCGCCGCTTCGAGCACGGCGTGGGCGCCGCCGATGCGTGGGTCGAGCCAGGCGATGCGGCCGTTGCCGTCGAGCGAGAGCGCCAGTCCGCGCAGCGACGGTCGCAATCTGAGCACGCCGGCATCGAGCCCGGGCCGGCGCACGGTGCGCGAGCCGACGATGTAGTCGTAGCGCTCGAACACCCAGTCGCGGTCGCGGATGTTGTCGGAGCCAAGCAGTTCGAGCAGCGCCTGGCGGAAGGGTGGGGCGACCGGGGTGGGGGGTGGATCCTGCTTCGGCCGCGGCGTCGACTCGAGCTGGTAGCGGGGCGCATCTTCGGTCAGGAAGCGGGCAGGAATCTCGCCCACGACCTCTTCCTTCCAGAAGCAGCGCAGAATGCCCGAGTCGGTGATGGTGCCTATCTCGGTACAGGGCAGCTCCCAGCGCTCGCAGACCTCCCTCACCGCCGGTACGAGCGATGGCGTCACGGCTGCCACCATCCGCTCCTGGCTCTCGGAGATCATGATCTCCCAGGGCTCGAGGTCGTCCTCGCGCAGCGGGACGCGGTCGAGGTGGATGTCGAGACCGAAGGAGGCGGCCATCTCGGATAGCGCCGAGGCCAGCCCGGCGGCGCCGCAGTCCTGCAGGCTCTCGACCAGGTTCGACTCGATCAGCTCGACCGAGACCTCGATCAGCTTCTTGCCGGTGAAGGGGTCGCCGACCTGAACGCTCGGGCGCTTGTCGGCGTCGTCCTCGCCCAGCTCCTGGCTGGCCAGGACGCTGGCCCCGCCGATGCCGTCGCGCCCCGTGGTGGCGCCGAACATGACCACGCTGCCGACTCCGCTTGCGCGCGCGCTGGTGAGCTGCTCGCGCGGCAGGATGCCGACGCACATGGCGTTGACCAGGCAGTTGCCCGTGTAGCGCGAGTCGAAGAAGGTGGCACCGCCGACGTTGGGCACACCGACGCAGTTGCCGTAGGTGCCGATGCCGGCGACGGCGTTCTCGAACTGGATGTCGTCCCGGCCGAAGTAGAGGCCGTCGAGCAGCGCGATCGGGCGCGCGCCCATCGCGTAGATGTCGCGCAGGATGCCGCCCACTCCGGTCGCGGCGCCCTGGAATGGCTCGACCGCCGAGGGATGGTTGTGACTCTCGACCTTGAAGGCGACCGCGTCGCCCTCGCCGATATCCACCACGCCGGCGTTCTCGCCCGGGCCCTGGAGTACGCGCTCGCCGGTGGAGGGGAAGCGCTTCAGCAGCAGGGCGGAGTGCTTGTAGCCACAGTGCTCCGACCAAAGCAGCGAGAAGACGGCTAGCTCGAAGTGATTGGGCTCTCGCCCAAGCAGCTCGCATATTCGCTGGAGCTCCCAGTCGGTGAGCCCGAGCGCGCGATGGATCGGCTGTTCTTCGATCTGCGCCAGAGGCCTTCAGTCTATCCGTGCGCCTGGATGAGGCCGTAGTTGAAGCGCTGCACTCTGTTCCCGACACGATTCTGGTGAGATCGGGGACGCATCGTCGAGCCGTCCGTTTCGTACGCGCCTCGCCGGGGGATGTGTTCCGGGTGACCGTTCCAGCCAAAGACGCAGGCGACCCCGCTAGGCTCCGAGGCGAGATGAGTGAACGCCGCTTGAGACTGCGACGAGCGGGAGTCCAGGATCTGGACTACCTGCTCGAGCTGCAGGTCGATCCGGACGTCGCGCCCTTCCTTTCAGCGGGGAGAGCCGCTACCCGCGAGGAGCTGATGGAGGAGATCCAGCGCTCGCTGGTCGAGCCCGAGGCGTTTGGCCGGCTCCTGATCGAGACGCCGCTCGACAGGGAGTGGAGGCTGGTGGGAACGATCGGCTTCGAGCGCACGAACAAGCGCAGCCGCATCGCCAGAGTCGGCGGCTTGGCCGTCCATCCCGGCTTCCGCGGCCGCGGTCTGGGCAAGGCGGCCGTGCGCGAGTTGGCGCGTGTTCTCTTTTCCGATCTCGGCTATCACCGGCTCGAGGCCGGTGTCTACGGCTTCAACGAGCACGGCATGGCGGCGATCGAGAACGCGGGCTTCGTGCGCGAGGGCGTCAAGCGCCGTGCCTACCGGCCCGCAGACGAGTGGGTTGATGCCGTCGAGTTCGGACTTCTGCCCGACGAGCTTTAGAGCGAAAGGTGATCATCCCTGCGATCTCGCCGGGCGATCGCGCTTCACGCTGCGCCGCACCCGGTCCGGATCGAGCATCATCATTGGAGATGATGTCTCGTAGCTCCACGGTGCTCGTCGTCGAGGACGAACGCAAGATTCGCGATCTTCTGCGCGGCTATCTCGAGCATGAGGGCCTCGGTGTGCTGACGACCGAGTCGGGCGCCGAGGCGATCACGATCGTCCGCCGATCCGAGCCGGAGCTCGTGATTCTCGACCTCGGCCTGCCCGACGTACCGGGGGAGGAGGTCGCGCGCGAGCTGCGGGCGTTCTCGCAGGTTCCCATTCTGATGCTGACCGCCAGAGCCGCCGGGGAGGACCGCATCCGAGGCCTGGAGCTGGGCGCCGACGACTATCTGACCAAGCCCTTCAGTCCGCGCGAGCTCGTCCTGCGCGTGCAGGCCATCCTGCGCCGCGCACGGGCCGGTACCGAGGACGAGCGGCCTGCGTCGTACGGCGGCGGCGAGCTGGTGATCGACGAGGCAAAACGCGAGATCGCGGTTCGCGGCGATTCGGTCGCGCTCACGCCGACCGAGTTCGGCGTTCTCACCGCGCTTGCGCGCACTCCCGGTCGCGTCTACTCGCGCTTCGAGCTGATCAATCGCGTGCGCGGCTACGAGTTCGAGGGCTACGAACGGACGATCGACTCGCACGTCAAGAATCTGAGGCAAAAGATCGAACGCGACTCGCGCCGTCCCGAGATCGTTCTGACGGTGCTATCCGGCGGTTACCGACTGGGATTGGAGCGAGATGACTGAGCGCGTTAGCTTCGGAACGTTGCAGACCCGGCTGCTCGCCGCCTTTCTCGCCGTCGCCGCCGTCGCCATCGCCGTCATGGCGGGGCTGATCCTCTGGACGAGTCGCGGCGACGTCAACGATCTCGTCCGTCGCCAGCGCGACGCGACCCTGCGCGACACGGCCGCCGCGCTCGCGGATGCCTACCGGGAGGCCGGCGGCTGGACGAACGCAGATCTTCGCGGCGCTCACGCGCTGGCATCCGCGGCCGGGGCGGCGCTAGCGGTGAAGGACGCGAGCGGTGTGAGCGTGTTCGCGCCCGGTCAGGGGCTCGGACGCGGGCGGCCGGCGGAGGCCGGTCGTGGTCAGAGCCCGCAGCTCTCCGAGCTGGGCGCGGAGAAGGCGAGCGCGATCGTCGTTTCCGGGAAGTCCGTGGGCACGGTGACGCTGCGCTTTCCGAAGAACGCGCTTCCGCCCGCGGAGAAGCAGCTCAGACATGCCTTGACGACCACGACCCTGGTCGGAGCCGGGATCGCCGCCGCCGCCGCTCTCCTTGTCGGTGCGCTCGTCGCCGGCTGGATCAGACGGCCGTTGCGCAGGCTGATCGACGCCGTGCGGCGCCTCGAGAGCGGAGACCGCAGCGCTAGGGCGAATCTCTCCGCCCCCGGCGAGCTTGGCGAGCTCGCGCACGCGGTCGACCGGATGGCATCCAATCTCGAGCGTGAGGACGAGCTGCGTAAGGCACTCGTCTCGGACGTCGCGCACGAGATCAGAACGCCGGTCACGGTCTTGCAGGCGGAGTGCGAGTCGATGCTCGACGGCGTCAGCAAGCCGACGCCGGCGCGAATCTCCTCGCTCCACGACGAGGTGCTCAGGCTGGGAAAGCTGGTCGAGGACCTGGAGGCGCTCGCCTACGCCGAGGCGGCCGGGCTCAGGCTGACGCGCCAGCGGGTCGATCTGGCCGAGGTCGCGCGCGCTGCCGTCGACCTCCACCAATCCCAGTTCGCTGCGGCCGAGATAGAGCTGGAGGCGCATCTGGCACCGGCTTTCGTCCAGGGCGACGAGGCGCGTCTGGCACAGGTGGTGCGAAATCTGCTGGCGAACGCGCTCAAGTTCACGCCGCCCGGAGGACGAGTCGAGCTGGTCGTCGAGCGGGCTCGCGGTGAGGCGCGGCTAACGGTCAGCGACAGCGGGCGAGGCATTCCCGAGCACGAGCTGGGCCACGTCTTCGAGCGCTTCTGGCGCGGGTCCGGGGCACAGGGGACGGAGGGAAGCGGGGTCGGGCTCGCGGTCGTGTCCGAGCTGGTTCGCGCACACGGCGGCCGGGTCGAGGTCGAAAGTCGAACCGGCGAGGGCAGCACGTTCACGGTACTCATCCCGAGCTCCTGATCTCCACACCGTCTCCATGCGATCTGCGAGGGTCCTGCATCGCCTCGCGCTTCACTTCTCCTTGCCCCAAGAGCGAAGAGAAGGAGGAAGAAGATGAAGAAGATGTTCGTAGTGCTGGTGGCGGTCATCGCCGCCCTCACCGTCGTCGGCATCGGTAGCGCCGTTGCCGCACGCGGTCCCCAGAGCACGGTTGCGAAGGCGGACTGCCCGTATGCCAAGGACGGCGCACCGATCAGGGCGCGTGACGGCTCGGGCCAACAGGCCAACCGCGCGACCACCAAGGCGAAGGCCCAGGTCAGGGCGAGAAACGCCAACCGGGCAGCCAAGGCGGCCACGGTCGGGGCCAAGCAGCGCGTTCGCGCGCAGGACGGTACCGGCCTGAAGGCGCGCACGGACGTGCCGCGTGGCGACTGCGACGGAACCGGCCCGCACGGTCCCTATCGCGGTGGTCGCTGAAGCACGAGCCGAAAACCGAGAGACGAACGTCCGGGCCGGCGCGATCCAGCGCCGGCTTCGGCGTGCGCGAGCGCGTGCCCGCGCGGTGGCTCGTGTGTAGGCTGCCGCGTGTGGAGCTGATTCACACCTGCTATCGCATCGGCGACCCCGCAAAGTCGATCGCCTTCTACGAGGCACTGGGCCTCGAGAAACGGCGCGAGCTTCCGATTCGCGACGAGGCCGTCAACTATTTCCTCGGCGCTCCGGGCGCCGGCGGCCCCGAGCTGGAGCTGACCCACAACTTCGGCGTCTCGGGTTACGAGCTCGGCACGGGCTACGGTCACATCGCGCTCGAGGTCGACGATCTCGAGGCCACGCTCACGCGGCTTCGAAGCGAGCACGGGATCGAGCCCGAGCGCGCGCCCTACCGCGTACGCGAGGGCGGCTCGCTGATCTGCTTCATCCGCGATCCGGACGGATACCGCGTCGAGCTGATCGATCGCTCGAACGAGTAGGCCCTACCGCGCACCGACGCTCGGCGCTTCTGCTCGGGCGTTTGGAGCCTCAGCCGCGGGGGGAACAAGCGCGGACGATGAACGCCGACCGGATTGAGACGACATCGGCGTCCGCGGGCGATGCCGCTTCCGGACAGCTCCCAGCGGATCATCGGGCGCACGCCCGATGCCGGCGGCAGGTCGCGCCTATTGCCGCCCCGGGGTTGGGGTTCGACCATAATGGGTCGCTCCAGTGAGCAGGGCGGCAGCCAAGAAAGTGATGATTCTAGGGCTCGATTGCGCCGAGCCTTCGCTCGTCTTCGACGCCTGGCGAGACGAGCTCCCGACTCTGGCGGGCCTGATGGAGCGGGGCGCCTACGGCCCCCTGACCTCGGTCGTGCCGCCGATCACGATTCCGGCTTGGTCGTGCATGATGGCGAGCCGCACGCCCGGAGATCTCGGCGTCTACGGCTTCCGAAACCGCTCCGACCACACGTACGACGGCGCCTTCATCGCCAACGGCAGCGCGATCACCGAGCCGCGACTCTGGGACTTGATCGGACGCGCCGGCGGCTCGTCGATCGTGCTCGGAGTACCGGGTACCTTCCCGCCGAGGCCGCTTCGCGGCGTCATGGTCGGCTGCTTCCTGACTCCGTCGGTGGAGAGCCGCTACACGTATCCGCCCGCGCTGCGCGACGAGATCGCCGAGGTCGTCGGCACCTACATGTTCGACGCCACCGGCTTTCGCACCAACGACAAGGACGACCTGCTGCGTCAGGTCTACGAGATGACCGAGCGCCGCTTCCAGCTCGCCGACCACCTGCTCGAGACGAGACCCTGGCAGCTGTTTGCGATGGTCGAGATGGGCCCCGACCGCATGCACCACGGCTTCTGGAAGTTCATGGACACGGAGCACCGCAGCTACGAGCCCGGCAATCCCTACGAGAACGCCATCCGCGACTACTACCGCCACCTCGACGGGCAGATCGCGCGTCTCCTGCGTCATGCCGACTCCGACACGCTGGTGCTCGTCGTCTCCGACCACGGCGCCAAGCGCCTCGACGGCGGCATCCGTGTCAACGAGTGGTTGCGGCGCGAGGGCTTGCTGGCGACGCAGGCCGAGCCCGACGGTGTCTGCTCGCCCAGGGATGTCGGTATCGACTGGTCGAAGACGACGGCCTGGGGCGAGGGCGGCTACTACGCTCGGATCTTCCTGAACGTACGTGGGCGCGAGCCCGAGGGCACGATTGCCCCCGAGGACTACGAGCGCGTTCGCGACGATCTCGCCCGCCGCCTGGAGGCGATTCCCGACGAGAACGGCAATCCTCTACTCACGCACGCCTACAAGCCCGAGGAGATCTATCCGCAGGTGAACGGCGTCGCTCCCGATCTGATCGTCATCTTCGGCGATCTGCGCTGGCGCTCGGTGGGCACGATCGGCGGCGAGGACGGCGTGCACGTGTTCGAGAACGACACAGGTCCCGATGACGCCAACCACGCCCAGGACGGCATGTTCATCGCCGCCGGTCCGGGCGTTGCCGCCTCGGGGCGCAGGCAGGCGCATCTGCTCGACGTCGCGCCGACCGTCCTCGAGCTGCTGGGCCAGGACGTTCCCGAGAGCATGCGCGGGCGTAGCCTCGCCTCGGAACTCCGCTGAGAGATGAAATAGGGGTTGGTAGAGTGGCGGCGCCGATGAATCTCGTCGTCTACCTATCGGATGCGCTGCGCACGGACCACGTCGGCTGCTACGGCGCCCGCTTCGTGCGCACCCCGACGATCGACGAGCTGGCGGCCGGGGGCGCTCGCTTCGACCAGGCGATCAGCACGGCGCCCTGGACGTGCCCCTCGACGACGTCGATGATCAGCGGCCTCTACCCGCAACACCACGGGCACTACCACTGGGACTCCAAGGTCGATCCCGGTCTTCCGAACCTGTTCACGGTCGCCGAGGCCGCCGGGATGACGCCCGGCAGCTTCGTCTTCGACGAGGACTTCCTGTTCAAGGGCGTTCCGGGCGCGAACGTCGCCGGTAGCAGCGAGACGCTCGACGGAGCGGTCGAGTGGCTGCGCGCCCACCGCTCGGAGCCCTTCGTGCTCTGGTTTCACAGCTGGGCCACGCACATGCCCTACGACATCCGGCACAGCCGGCGCAAGGAGTGGCGAAAGGCCAAGGCCGACATCATTGCCGGCATCCAGTCCGACAGCGCCTCGGCGCTGGAGGAGCTCAAGGAGGGCTACCGCAGCGCGGTCGAGTACTCGTCAGAAACGCTTCTCGCCTCGTTTCTCGAGGAGCTGGAGCGACTCGGGCTGCGCGAGCAGACGGCGCTCGCCTTCGTCAGCGACCACGGCGAGTCGTGGGGTGAGCGCTTCACGGAGAAGAAGGACGTCAAGGGCACCTACCACATGCACGGCGCCGCGCTCAACGAGGAGGTCGTGCAGGTTCCGTTCATCCTCTCGGCACCGGGGCGAGTCGAACCCACCGAGATCTTCTCGCAGGTGAGCATGGTCGATCTCATGCCCACGCTCCTCGACATGGCCGGGATGCCCCTGGATGGACTCGACGGCTCCTCGCTGGTGCCGATCGTCGAAGGAACCGAGCAGGGAGACCGGCCCGCCTTCATCGCCGGCACCGACGGCGGTCGGCTGTCGCAGCTGGCGCTCAGGCAACCGCCCTGGAAGCTTCTACTCCAGGTCGAGACCGGTGAAGAGGAGGCCTACCGGCTCGATCTCGATCCACGTGAGCGCCACAGCCGCCCCGACGAGGTGCCGGCCGAGCTGCGCGATCGCCTCTTCGCCGAGCTCGAAAGCGCCGAGCAGAAAGAGCTGACCGCCGAGGAAGAGGCCACCGTCACGTCGCGCCTCACCGATCTCGGTTATCTCTGATCGGAGCAGGGCGATCGATCTGAGGGAGAAACAGGAGATGACGGCAAGGAGTGACTCCGCATCGTTCGAGGCGCTCTACGAGCAGATGTTCATCATCCGCCGCTTCGAGGAGACGCTGCTCGAGCTCTTCTCGGCCGGCAAGCTCGTCGGCACTACCCACACCTGCATCGGTCAGGAGGCGGATGCGGCCGGCATCGTCGGCCTGCTCGATCGCTCGCGCGACGTCGTCTTCAGTAACCACCGCTGCCACGGTCACTACCTCGCCTTCACCGGCGACCTCTACGGCCTGCTCTGCGAGGTGATGGGTAAGGCCGACGGAGTCTGCGGCGGCAAGGGTGGAAGCCAGCACCTGTATCGCGCGAACTTCTACTCCAACGGCGTTCTGGGCAGCACGGTGCCGGTTGCCGCCGGCGTCGCTCTCGCCGAGCGCGAGCTGGGAACGGGAGCTGTGGTCTGCGTTTTCGTCGGCGACGGAGCTCTCGGGCAAGGTGTCGTCTACGAGAGCCTGAACATCGCCTCACTCTGGAAGCTGCCGCTGCTCGTTGTCGTCGAGAACAACCTCTACGCGCAGACCACGCCGATCGAGCTGGCCATGGCCGGCGAGATCGTCGACCGGGCGAAGGCGTTCGGGATCGAGGCGAAGAGGGTCGAGTCGACCGACGTGCTCGAGGTCAGGCGCGAGGCGAAGGCGGCCGTCGAGCAGATCAGACAGTCGGGCGAGCCCTTCTTCCTCGAGATCTGCACCTACCGCTTCAGTCCCCACAGCAAGGGCGACGACTTCCGCGATCCAGCCGAGATCGAAGAGCGGCGGCTGCGCGATCCGCTGGTGATCGCGAGCGAGAAGCTCGACGCGGCCGAGCGCGAGGCGATCGAGGAGAGCTGCGAGCGCAGGCTCGCCGAGGCGCTCGAGGCGGCGGAGAAGGCTGCGCCGGCAGGCGGGGAGGCCTGAGTCATGGCCAAGCTCTGCGTACACGCCGTCAACGAGGCGCTCCACGAGATCTTCGAGCAGAGAGACGACGTCTACCTGCTCGGAGAGGACGTGCTCGACCCGTACGGCGGCGCCTTCAAGGTGACTCGCGGCCTCTCGACGCGCTGGCCCGACCGGGTTTTGACGACGCCGATCAGCGAGGCCTCGCTCTTTGGCGTCGCGGCGGGGATGGCGCTCAGGGGTAGGCGGCCGCTCCTGGAGATCATGTTCGGCGACTTCATCACCCTCGGCTTCGACCAGATCGTCAACGGCATCGCCAAGTTCCGCGAGATGTACGACGAGCAGGTGCGTCTACCGCTGGTCGTGCGCACGCCGATGGGAGGAGGGCGCGGCTACGGGCCGACCCACAGCCAGTCGCTCGAGAAGCTGCTGATGGGAGTCGCGGGTATCAAGATGGTCGCCCCGAGCGAGATCCACGACCTGAGCGCCTTCTATCGCGCGGCCGTGGACGACGAGGAGCCCGTTTTCGTGATCGAGAACAAGCTCCTCTACGCGAGGGCCAACGAGCGCCCGCTCGACGGCTACCTCGGCGACCTGCGCTGCGTCGAGGGCGTGGGGCCCTATCCGTCGCTCTCCTTCTCGGGCAACGAGTTTGAGGGCGGCGTGGCGACGATCGTGACCTACGGAGGAATGCTGCCGGCCGTGCTCGAGGCCGCGGAGCAGTTGATCCTCGAGCACGAGGTCTTCACCGAAGTCGTGGCGCTGGGGCAGCTGCTGCCGCTCGAGCTCGCGCCCGTGCTCGAGTCGGTGGCGCGAACGGGCGCGCTCGTGACTGTGGAGGAGGGCACGCTCACCGCCGGCGTCGGCGCCGAGATCGCGGCCCGCGTTCAGGCGGAGGCCTGGGACGACTTGCGCCGGCCGATCGCTCGCGTCGCCGCGCGCGACGGCATCGTGCCGGCCGCCCGCACGCTCGAGGGCGCGATGCTGCCCGGCTCCGGCGACGTCGTCGCGGCGGTCCTTGATAACCGACGTGGTAGGAGTTGATCGGCTTGCTCGAGGTCATTCTCACGCGCGAAGACGCAAACAGCGAGTCGGCCGTTCTGATCGAGTGGATGGTCGAGGACGGGCAGCAGGTGAGGAAGGGCCTGCCGGTCTGCATCGTCGAAACGGCCAAGGCGGCGATCGAGATCGTGGCGCCGGGCGAGGGTCGGTTGGTGCAGCTCTATCAGGTCGGCGACGAGATCGAGCTGGGCAAGCGGGTCGCCGTGGTCGCCGAGAGCGACGAGGAGCTCGCCGCCGAGCGCGAGAGAGGCAAGGCCGAGGCGCCTCCCAAGTCGAAGGCGCCGAAGCGCAAGGCCACCAAGGCGGCGATCGAACTGGCCGAGCGCCACGGGATCGACATCGACGCGATCGATAAGAAGGGCTTCGTCACGGCCGAGGACGTCGAGCGTCTGATCGAGGCCGAGCCGAGCGTCGCGCAGGCGTCTGATACGGTGCTCGCCGGAGTCTCGACCGACAACGTCACGCTGCCCGAGTGCTTCGGCCTGGACGCGGACGCCGGCCGGCTCGAGCAGGAGTTCCTGGACGCGCTCCGCTCCGATCCCGACCGATTCCGCACGCTCTCCTCCGAGGAGAAGTGCGACGCCTACCGCCGCCACGGAGCGAGCATCGGAGAGGGCGTGACAATCGGCGAGGGGACGCTCGTCGTCGCGCCACAGATCGTGCTCGGCAACGAGGTCTCGATCGGCGCGGAGAGCAGCGTGAGCTGCGACGAGGTCTTTGCCGTCGGCGGGCTCGCGCTCTTCTATCCCGGGCTCGAGCTGGCCTGCCGGCGTGCCTTCATCGGTCAGAACGCCTACGTCGGGCGAAACGTGAAGATCGGCGGCGGCGGCAGGCACGATCCCTGGGCGACCTTTGCGGTCGGTGACCTCGCCTTCATCGGTGAGGAGGCGTTCATCAACGTCTGTCGTCCGGTCCTGATCGGCGCCGAGGTCTTCCTCACCATGCGCTCGATCGTCGTGACGCACAACATCGGCCACTCGATACTGGAGGGCTTCGAGAATCGCTTCGCGGCGGTCGTGATCGAGGATCGGGCTCAGGTCGGCATGGGAACCGTCGTCTACGCGGGCTGCCGCGTGGGGCGCGAAGCGATCGTGGCCTCGGGCTCCTATGTCGTCTCGGACATCGCACCCGGGAAGCTCGCGATCGGCGTTCCCGCTCGTGCGGTGGGCCCGTCGAACAGAAAACTGACTCGCCAGCGCCAGGACGAGCTCGCGCGGCGGATGGTCGACGAGTTGTGCGAGCGACTCGAGCTCAACGGTCACGACGTCTCGTCGCTCGACGAGGACGGTGCAACCGCTATCGAGCTGCGCCTGGAAGGGAAGACCTCGATCGTGCTCTATACGGCGCGTCTCGGCGGCAGCTACCAGCCCCCGGCCGTGGATGGAGAGAAGGTGCTACTCACGCTGGAGCTCGACGGCGAGCCGCCGCAGGGATGCGCCGTCCTCGACCTGCTCGAGCGCCGCGTCTACGGTGAGGGCGCGCTCGTGCTCGATTCGGTCAGGGAGTTCTGCCGTAAGCACGGGATCCGCTTCGGCGGCGAGCCCTGGCGCTACCGCGGTGGACTGATCTGACGGGGACACGCCGCCGGGATTGCCGCGCAGCGCGATCTCGACGCGCCCGGCTCTAGACCGGCGCCGTCTGCCGCTCGCGCGCGGCGTCGGCGAGCGACGCGAGAATGAGCGCGCCGTCGGGCGAGCCAAGCAGCCGATCGACCGCGTGCTCCGGGTGGGGCATGAGCCCCATCACGTTGCCGGCCTCGTTCATCACGCCGGCGATCGAGAAAGCAGAGCCGTTGGGGTTCTCGCCGTGGTAGCGGAGCACGATCTGGTTCTTTTGCTCCAGCTCGGCCAGTAGCTCGTCGGAGCCGGTGAAGTTCCCGTAGCCGTGCTTGATCGGGATGCGCAGCCGCTGGTTCTTTTCGCAGCGCGAGGTGAAGGGGGTGTCGGTTCGCTCCACGCGCAGCGTGGTGTCGCGGCAGACGAACGAGAGAGAGGCGTTCCGAACTAGCACGCCCGGTAGCAGCCCAGCCTCGCAGAGGATCTGGAAGCCGTTGCAGATACCGAGCACGAGCCCGCCGGCAGCCGCGAACTCGGTCACCGCCTCCATGATCGGGGCGAAGCGGGCGATCGCGCCGCCGCGTAGGTAGTCGCCGTAGGAGAAGCCGCCGGGAAGGACTACGGCCGCCGTGCCCTTCGGCAGCTCGGTCTCGGCGTGCCAGACGAGCTGTGGCTCGGCGTCCACCGCCGCCAGGGCCCAGGCGGCGTCGTGATCGTCCAGCGAGCCTAGGAAGGTGACGACCGCGATCTTGGGACGGGTCGGGCTCACGCTTCCTCCAGCAGCTCGATCTCGTAACTCTCGATCAGAGGGTTGGCAAGCAGGTCGTGTGACATCTGCTGGAGCTCGGTGAGCGCCTTCTCGCGCTCGGAGGTCTCCAGCTCGACGTCGACCACGCGTCCGATGCGAACGCTGACGATGTCGAAACCCGACTTGGCGAGCGAGCCTCTGACCGCCTCGCCCTGCGGATCCTTGATGCCGGCCTTGGGCCGCACGAAAATCGTCGCTTTCACCTGAGCACCACCTCCGGGTTGGCCTGATAGTCGTCGAATGGAATCTCTGTCAGCCGCTCGAAGGCCTGGACGTAGCGCACCCGGGCCGAGGCCACGACGTCTTGCGGCAGTTCCGGGCCCGGATAGGTCTTGTCCCACCCGGTCGCCTCGGTCCAGTCTCTGACCGGCTGCTTGTCGAACGAGGGCTGTGGGCCGCCGGGGCGGTAGCTGTCCGCGGGCCAGAAACGGGAGGAGTCGGGCGTGAACAGCTCGTCGCCCAGCACGAGCGTGCCTTCCGCGTCGAGGCCGAGCTCGAACTTGGTGTCGGCGAGCAGGATCCCCCGCTCGGCGGCGTAGGCGGCGGCGAAGCGGTAGAGCGCGAGCGAGATCTCTTCCAGCTCGGCGTAGCGTTCCTCGCCCACGAGCCCGGCGCCCCGGGCACGATCGACCGTCTCGTCGTGCCCGACGAGGGCTTTCGTCGAAGGCGTGAAGATTGGCTCGGGCAGACGATCCGACTCGACCAGGCCCGGCGGAAGGGCCCGCCCGGCGATTGCGCCGGAGCGCTGATAGTCCTTCCAGCCCGAGCCGGCCAGGTAGCCGCGCACGACGCACTCCAGCGGCAGCATCTCGAGCTTACGGCACTCGCTCGAGCGGCCGTCGGCGCGCAGTCCGAGCAGGTGGTTGGGAACGATCTCGCGCGTGCGCCCGAACCAGAAGCCCGAGATGCCTGTGAGCACGCGGCCCTTGTCGGGGATGTCGGTGGGCAGCACGACGTCGAAGACCGAGATGCGATCGGAGGCGACCAGGAGTACTCGATCCGAATCGAGCGCGAAGATCTCCCGCACCTTGCCCGAGGCGAGGTGCCGCACCTGCTCCTCCGTCACTTCTTCTCCTTGCCGAGGCCAGCGTCCAACCGTGCGAAGACGGTGTCCACGTGCTCGAGGTAGGCCTCGTTGTCGAAAACCGTCTCGAGCGCCTCTTTATCCAGCCTGGCCGTTACTTCCGGGTCGGCCGAAGCGAGCTCGCGGAAGCTTGTCTCGGTGTCCCAGGCCTGCATGGCGTCGCGCTGGACGATGCGGTAGGCCTCGTCGCGCGGAAGCCCCGAGGAGACGAGCGCAAGAAGCAGGCGCTGGCTGAAGTAAAGACCGAAGGAGGCTTCGAGATTGCGGCGCATCCGCTCCGGAAAGACGACCATCCCGTCTACCAGCCAGGTGAAGCGCTCGAGCATGTAGTCGAGCGCGAAGAAGGCGTCGGGGACGACCACGCGCTCGGCCGAGGAGTGGGAGATGTCGCGCTCGTGCCAGAGGGCGACGTTCTCGAGCCCCACTACCGCCGCGGCGCGAACGATGCGGGCCAGCCCGCAGATGCGCTCGGCCACGACCGGGTTACGCTTGTGCGGCATGGCCGAGGAGCCTTTTTGCCCCTCGCCGAACGGCTCCTGCAGCTCGCGCACCTCGGTGCGGGTGAGGTGGCGGATCTCGAGCGCGAACTTGTCCAGCGAAGAGGCGCAGAGCGCAAGCGCGTTCAGCAGCTCGGCGTGGCGGTCGCGCTGGATGATCTGGGTCGAGGCCGGCGCCGGCTCGAGCCCGAGGCGCCTACAGGCGATCTCCTCGAGGCGGGGATCGGTCGCCGCGTAGGTGCCGACCACGCCGGATAGCTTGCCCACGCGCATCTGCTCGAGCGCCCGCGTCAGGCGGGTGCGGTCGCGCTCCAGCTCGAAGGCCCAGACGGCCAGCTTGAGGCCGAAGCTGGTCGGCTCGGCGTGCACGCCGTGGGTGCGGCCGATGCAGACGGTCAGGCGGTGCTCGCGAGCGCGGGCGACGACCGCCGCGAGCGCTCGGTCGAGCCCTTCCAGTATCAGCGCGCCGGCGCGCCCGATCTGCAGCGAGAGGGCCGTGTCCACGACATCCGAGGAGGTGAGCCCGTAATGGAACCAGCGGCCCTCGTCGCCGAGCTGCTCGCAGACAGCGTCGACAAAGGCGGCCGTGTCGTGATGAAGCGTGGCCTCGATCTCGCGCACCCGCGCCGGATCGGGCGTCTTCGCCGTCGCGGCGATCTGCTGTACCTGATCGCGTGGGATGGCGCCCAGCTCGGCCCAGGCCTCCAGCGCCGCCAGCTCGACTTCCAGCCAGCTCGAAAGCTTGCCCTCGTCCGACCAGAGAGCGGCCATGGCGGGGCGGGAGTAACGAGCAATCACTGCTGGATAGTCTAGATGCAGTACTGGCCGGCGCCTGCGACGAGCCGTTCCCGGCGCGGACTCTCGCGCATGCCTCAGAATGGATCACGATTCCGAGCGTGACGAACGAACAGCGAGAGATCGAGCGAGAGCGAAGGCGCTGGCGCTTACGGCGCCAGAGGCTGGCGGCGCTTGCAGTCGTGCCGGCGCTGGCCGGTGTGCTCGGCCTCGCCCTCTTCCTTCTCAGCGGAGGCGATTCGTCGGTGCCGGAGCCGACGCTCAGCGCCCGGACGACCACCACTAAAACGGTCGCGGCGAGGCCGGCCGCCCCGGTGCCCTGGCTGGCCACGCTTGCCGGGGCGATCGACAAGACCACCCACCTGGGCGAGAACGCCGCGCTCGACCGATTTGTCGCCCGAGGCAAGCCGGTCTACTGCGGCGGTTTGAGCGGCCGCTACGTCGCGCTCACCTTCGACGACGGCCCTGGCGCATATACACAGCTCGCTCTCACGATTCTTCGCAAGAAGCACGTACGAGCGACCTTCTTCCTGATCGGTCGCAACGTGCCGTCTCGGCAAAGCTTGGCGCGAGAGGAGATGGAGGACTACGCGGCGCTTGGAGTCCACGCCTGGAAGCACAAATCACTTGACCGGCTGAAGCAGGCGAAGATACGCAACCAGATCGTCTGGACGAGAAACGCGATCGCCAAGGCGACGGGAGCAGAGGCGCGCCTCTTCCGCCCGCCCTACGGCGCCAGGAACGCCCGCGTCGACAAGGTTGCGCGCCGGCTCGGGATGGTCGAGGTGCTCTGGAGCATCGACAGCGGCGACTCACAGGGAAAGAACTGGCGCCAGATCGGCCGCGAGGTGCTGCGCAACATCCAGCCGGGCTCGATCGTGCTGATGCACGACAACCGCGGCCAGACGATTCGCGCTCTCCATCGCCTGATCCTGCCGGGGCTCGAGAAGCGTGGCCTGATCCCCGTCACCGTGCCCGAGCTGCTGATGCTCGATCCGCCACCGCTCGACGGTCCGTCGAGTTTCTGCTGGGCGCACTGGCGGGGGTAACGTCGTTCAGAGCAGCCCGGGGAAGAAGCGCTTTCGCACCCGGCCGAGGTATTCGCCGTAGCCCGGGTCGGCCTGCGCGAGCAGTCGTTCCTCGTAGCGCGCCTTGAAAAGGAAGTAGGGAACCAGAGCCGAAGCCGGAGCGAGCGCGACCGGGCTGTAGACGAGCGCGGCGCCGACCGCGACGGCGATGACGCCGCCATATATGGGATGGCGAACGAAGCGGTAGGGCCCGCGCTCGAGGTGCTTCCCCCGCGGGCTCGGGAAAGGGGTCAGCAAGCGACCGAGCGTGCGCCCGCCCCAGAGCATCGTCAGCCCGCCCGCGACCGCGACGACCCCGCCCGCAATTGCAAGGAAGAGCCTGGCACCCCAGCCCGGCCCGAAGATCGCGGCGACCACGACCAGCACAATGAGCAGAGACTGGCCCGAGACCCAGAGGCGATCGACACTCGCCCGGGACATCAGTACTGCAGGAGCGCGAGAATGCGTGCGGCCAGGATGGCGGCGTTTCGTGCGCCATCGATCGAGACCGCGGCGACCGGTACTCCGGGCGGCATCTGGGCGATTGCCAGCAGCGCGTCCATGCCGTCCATCGCGCTCTTCTCGGAGCGGAGCGGGACGCCGATTACGGGCAGCTCGGTGTAGGCGGCAGCCATACCGGGCAGTGCCGCGGCCATGCCGGCGCCGCAGATGAGCACCTTGAGCCCGCGCTCGGCGGCGCCGCGGCAGTACTCGGCCACGGCGTCGGGGGAACGGTGCGCCGAGCGCACCTCGAGCTCGCAGGCGATGTTGCGGCCGGAGAGCTCGTCCAGGCAAGGCTGCATGCGCTCGCGGTCGGACTCCGAGCCGATCAAAACTCCCACCAGCACCTGCTCAGCCACCCTTTCCCGCCTCTCGTTCAGCCGCTTCGAGAGCGATGTCGGAGCGGTAACGCATGTTTTCCCAGCCGATCTTCTCGCAGGCTGCGTAGGCTCGTTCGCGTGCCGCCGTGATCGTCTGACCGAGCGCGCTCACGTTCAGCACCCGGCCCCCGCTCGTAACCAACGCCTCGTCGCGCATCGCCGTGCCGGCCTGGAAGACCACCGCGCCGGTCTCTTCGGCTGCGGCGATGCCCGTGATCGGCGAGCCCTTGTCGGAGCTAGCCGGGTAGTCGCCAGCCGCGAGCACGACCGTTACGCAGGCCTCGTCCGAGACGCCCAGCTCAACGTCCTCGAGCGTGCCGTTCGCAACGGTGCTCAGTGCATCCAGTAAATCGCCCTCGAGCCGCGGCAGGATGGCTTGGGTCTCGGGATCGCCGAAGCGGACGTTGAACTCGAGCACCTTGATCCCCTCGCCTGTGCGCATCAGACCGGCGTAGAGAACTCCGATGAAGGGGTGGCCGCGATCGGCCAGCTCGGCCAGTACCGGGCGGTGTACCTGCTCGAGAATGGCCTCGACCTCGGCCGGACCGATGCCCGGCACCGGGGAGTACGAGCCCATGCCGCCGGTGTTCGGGCCCTGGTCACCGTCGTAGGCGCGCTTGAAGTCCTGGGCCGGCGCCAGCGCTAGTGTTTCCTCGCCGGCGGCCAGCACCAGCATCGACAACTCCTCGCCGACGAGGAGCTCTTCGAAAACGGGCTCGCCGGGGAAGGCCTCGACCTCCTTGAGCGCTCTGGCCAGCGACACGGCGTCGGGGCAGACGAACACACCCTTGCCGGCCGCGAGCCCGTCGGCCTTGACCACGCAGGGCGCAATCGGCTCTGGGAGCTCCTTTGCCGTTGGCACACCGGCGGCGAGCATCAGCTCCTTGGCGAAGGATTTCGAGCCTTCGAGCATGGCCGCCTCTCGTGCGGGCCCGAAGACGGCTATGCCGGCGTGGCGAAGCTGGTCGGCCACCCCGGCCACGAGCGGCACCTCCGGCCCGACGACGACCAGGTCGATCGCCAGCGAGTGCGCCAGCGTGAGCAGTCCCTCGCCATCGTCGGCGCGAACTGGGTGGCAGCTGCCGAGCGCGGCGATGCCCGGGTTTCCCGGTGCGGCGTGCAGCTCGCTCAGCTTCGGGCTTTGGGCGAGTTTCCAGGCCAGTGCGTGCTCGCGACCGCCAGATCCAACGATGAGTACCTTCATGCCTAGGGAAATCTAAGCGTTTCTGTGGTCGCCGTGGCGGATAGCCTGGTGCGGATGCTCAAGCTCGTCTTTCTCCTGGTTGCTCTTCTGGCCGGTCTCCTGCTGCAACGCCTGCGCTCGCAGGAGCGTCTGCGTGACCTGATCTGGGTCGTCAGCTTCTGGGCGGTGATCCCGGTGCTCGTCTTCGCGACCTTCCTAGGTTTTCCGCTTGATCGCAAGTTGGTGCTGGCCGTCGCGGCCGTGATCGCGAGCACCTGGACGCTTCTACTGCTCAGCCATCTCTACGCGCGCCTGGTCACGCGCGAACGCGACGAACAGGGAGCCCTCACGCTCGCTGCGGGAGTCGGCAACACGGGCTTCATCGGCTACCCGCTCGCCCAGCTCGCCTTCGGGCACGAGGGGCTTTCTCAGGCCGTCGTCTACGACCAGCTCTCGTTCGGCGTACCGATGTCGTCGGTCTCGGTGGCCGTGGCGCGCCTCTTTGGCCGGCGCTCAGCCGACGCGGAGGGTCGGTCGCGTCTGGCCGCGGTTCTGCTCAACCCGCCTCTTTGGGCACTCGCCGTAGCGCTCTCGCTGCGCGGCCTCGGGGTGCACATTCCGCACATTCACACGGTCGAGGACGGCGCTGCGGCCGTCGTCGGGCCGATCGGGTTTCTCATGCTCGGCATCTCGCTTCCACTCCATCAGGTCGAGCACGACCTGCTCGAGGTGGCACGGGCGACGGGAGCGATGGCGCTCAAGATCGGTGCCGGGCCGCTCATTCTGTTCCTGCTCGGCAGAGCCGTCGGCGCTCACATTCCTTCGACCTTCTACCTGCTGGCGGCGATGCCGCCGGCCTTCCACCTGCTCACGATCGCCCGCGTCTACGACATGCGCCCGTCGCTGATGCGCTTGATGGTGGTGGCGGCGACGATTCCGGTGATCATCGCGGTCGTGGTCGGGTCGTACGTCTTCTAGGGGGTGGGCGTCTCGCTGATCCCGCCTCCCCGTCAGGGCGCGAAGCGGGAGGCACATTTACCGGCTCGCGCCGCGCGGATTGATTCGACACGAAGCCGGCACGCTCTCGGCACTTCTCGGGCTTGACGAGCGAAGCTTTCTCTGACCGGTGTCTGACACCGGCGGGTCTTTTGTTTCGCGGGTGGCTCACTTAAGTGCGCTTTTACTCGATACCGTTCCCCGCCCCGTGGGAGGGTGGGGGGAGGTGGGTGGGCAAAGGCGCCCGAACCCTGAACTAGCGCACCGCGGCGCAAGGACGTCGTCCCCGGTCGCACCCGTAGCCTCCAGCTACGAATACGACGCTGCGTCCGAACCTCGCGCTTACCGGCCACGCCCAGTCGACGGGTCTTCATTTCGCTTCGCGCTCTGGGGTGGAGAGGTGGGCAAAGACGCCCGTATCCCGAGAAGTGGAGAAGGCCCGCGCTCGACAGCGCCGGTTAGAGCAGCGCGGCGGCGGCCGGGCCGTAGAGCACGCGCTCGCGCTCTGCCCCGGTTCCGATCAGAGCGACCGGCACCTCGAGCTCCCGCTCGACGAAACCGATGTAGCTGCGCGCCGCTTCGGGCAGATCCTCGGCCGACGCGATCTCGTCGAGCGGCTTGGCCCAGCCCGGCAGCATCTCGAGCACCGGCTCGGCGTGGTGGAAATCGCTCTGGTGGAAGGGAAACTCGCGCACGGTCTCGCCGCTCGTTAGGCGGTAGGCGACGCAGACGGGAATCTCGTCGAACATCGAAAGGACATCCAGCTTGGTCAGCGCGAGTGCTGTAAACCCGCTCAGGCGCGCCGCGTAGCGAAGCGCAACCAGATCGAGCCAACCGCAGCGGCGCTCCCGGCCGGTGACGGTTCCGTACTCGCCGCCGGCGACCCGCACCTCCTGCTGACCCGGCCCCTCGATCTCGCTCGGGAACGGGCCTTCTCCGACGCGCGTGAGGTAGGCCTTGGCAACACCGAGCACCTGATCGATGCGGTTGGGCCCGATCCCGACGCCGGTGGCCGCCCCGGAGGCAACGGGGTTCGAAGAGGTGACGAAGGGATAGGTGCCGTGGTCGAGGTCGAGCAGAGTTCCCTGTGCGCCTTCGAAGAGAACGCGCTTGCCATCCTTCAGCGCCCGGTCGACGATCAGCGAAGTGTCCTTGACGTGCGGGCGAAGACGCTTCGCGTACTCCTCGTAGAGCTCGGCGACTTCGTCCAAGTCGAACGTGGGCGCCTCGTAGACGCGCTCGAGCCAGCGATTCTTCTCGAGCAGCGCAACCTCGATCTTCTGGCGCAGGATCTTGTCGTCGAGCACGTCCTGCACGCGGATGCCGATGCGTAGCGCCTTGTCGGCATAGGCGGGACCGATGCCACGCTTGGTCGTGCCGATCTGCAGCTTGCCGAGCCGTCGCTCGCTTGCCTGGTCGATAGCCAGGTGCCAGGGCATGATCAGGTGCGCGTTGCCCGAGAGGCAGACCATCTCGGTCGGGTAGCCGCGCGCCTGGATCTCGTCGAGCTCGCTGATCAGCACTTCCGGGTCGATGACGCAGCCGTTGCCGATCACCGAGACCTTGCCGGAGATGACCCCGGTCGGAATCTGGCGGATCTTGAAGGTCTCGTCGGCGACCTTGATCGTGTGCCCCGCGTTGGGGCCACCCTGGTAGCGGCAGACTAGATCTGACTTCTGCGCCAGCAGGTCGACGATCTTGCCCTTGCCCTCGTCTCCCCACTGAGCGCCTACGACGACGGTTGCAGGCACGAGCGAGAGTTTGCCTGAACGATCGGCGGACGGCGCGGTTGAGCCGACGCCGGGGCGGCGGCCTCTCGCGAGCGCGTTCCGAAACGAGTCCGAGGTTAAGCGGCCCTGCGGCCGGCGCTTGTACGCACCAGCTCGAAGGCGTGGCCGTGCGGGCAGCTGGCTTCTTCGCGCACGCGCGAAAGCGGAAGCTCGCCCTCGAGCACGGTCGCGTAGCGACCTTCCTTGGGTGAGCACTCCGCCAGGCAGGCCTCGCAGAGAACGGTAAAGCGCACGACGCCGGGGCCAAGCCAGACCGTCTGCTTCACATCCGTCGTCATCTCCCCCTCCCGTCTCGAGCCGCGGAGTAGTTCATTGTCCGTTCGCGGTCGGACGTGCATGCCCTCCCTTCTCTGGTAGCGCGGGGTGCGAAGCTCGATCGCCCGAGCCGCGCACGGTCACACCGCCGCCAGATCTGCGAACTTGGCGTAGCGCTTGAGAAACGAGAGCTTGACCATGTCGGTGGGGCCGTTTCGGTGCTTGGCCACGATCACCTCGGCCAGTCCTTGCTGATCGGACTCGTCGTTGTAGTACTCGTCGCGGTAGATGAAGCCGACGATGTCGGCGTCCTGCTCGATCGCGCCGGACTCACGCAGGTCGGAGAGAATCGGGCGCTTGTCGTGGCGCTGCTCGACCGCGCGCGAGAGCTGCGAGAGGGCGACGATCGGTACCTCCAGATCGCGCGCCAGGATCTTCAGGTTGCGCGAGATCGCCGAGACCTCCTGGACGCGGTTCTCGACCGAGGCGCCTGAGGTCATCAGCTGCAGGTAGTCGACGATGATCAGCCCCAGCTTCGGCTCGCGCGCTTTCAGGCGCCGGGCCTTGGAGC
The DNA here is from genome assembly GCA_964636655.1 of uncultured Gaiellales bacterium. Taxonomy (GTDB): domain Bacteria; phylum Actinomycetota; class Thermoleophilia; order Gaiellales; family Gaiellaceae; genus Fen-549. The sequence goes on along the minus strand of CAZWTK010000005.1, from coordinate 17,245 downwards.
GGATCTCCATCATCGTGATCGAGCCGGTGTCGTCGACGTAGATCGGAGCGCGCGCCAGCTTGTCACAGGCCGCCGTCAGGCGAGGCCAGTCCTCGGGTGAGAGCTTGCCCGAGCGCAGCTTCTGCGACTCGACCTTGGCCTCGCTGCACATCAGGCGCTGTGTAACCTCGGCCTTGGACATCTCGAGCGTGAACAGGGCCACGGGGATGTTCAGGCGCACGCCCATGTTGGCCGCCATGCACAGAGCGAGCGCCGATTTCCCCATCGACGGGCGCGCGGCGATGATGATCAAGTTCCCCGGCTGGAAGCCGGAGGTGATGCGATCGATGTCTCGGAAGCCCGAAGCGACGCCGGTGATCTCGGCGCCCGCTTCGTAGAGCGCCGTGATTCGCTCGAAGCTCTCCTTGAGCAGCTGCTCGATGTGGCTGAACTCGCTCGAGACTCGGTCCTGCGAAATGGCGAAGATGATCTGCTCGGCTCGGTCGACGAGCTCGGTCACCTCGCCGGGGCGGTCGTAGCCCAGGGTTGCGATCTCCTGGCCGGAGGTGATCAGCCCGCGCAGGATCGCCATCTCGTGCACGATGCGGGCGTAGTGACCGGCGTTGGCGCTAGCAGGAACCAGAGCCGCCAGTTCGTGGATCCGCGAGCGCCCGCCTACTTCCTCCAGCTCGCCGAGCTTGTCCAGCTCGTCGGTAAGGGTGATCGCGTCGACCGGCTCGCCTCTCCCGTAGAGGGCGAGTGCCGCCCGGTAGATACGCCCGTGGCTCTGCCGGTAGAAGTCCTCCGCCCTGCAGATCTCCGAGACCGCTCCGATCGCGCCGGGCGCAAGCAGCATCGCGCCGAGGACGTATTCCTCGGCTTCGACATTCTGCGGCGGCACGCGCGCAGGTTCGACAAGACTGACGGCGGCAGACGTCATGGCCTCATCCTTGTTCGGAGCCGGTTCAAGCACAAACCGGCTCCGAAACGGCTGTTACTAACGGCCTGTTGAAAAGAGACACGGCCAAAAAGTCACTATGAATCGGCTCTTGCGAACACACGTTCCCCACATTGTGCAGGAAAGAGCGGCTAGTTCTCCACACGCTGCGCCAGGTTTTCCAGTGTCGGACACCGATTATCCCCAACACGGATTTCCCGCACTTTGCGAGAAGTTCTTGCTCGGCCTCGGGCCGCACACCCGAGGCCGGGTTTGCGCAGTGCAGTTAGCCGATTGCTCCGGATTAGCGGAGCAATCGGGAAAGGCGGCGATCGGCGAGCTTTCGCCCGTCCGTCTGGCAGCGCGGGCAGTAGTAGATCGTGTGCTCCTCGAAGGCGATCCGCGCGATCGGCGTCGCGCAGACGTGGCAGGGCAAGTCCAGCCTGCGGTGCACGCGGTAGACGTCGTCGTCTGAGAGCCCCCGTTCGCGCAGCTCGATTCCGCGCCTGAGCTCCGAGTCGATCGCCTCGGCGAGCCGTCGGAGCGCCTCGGCGTCGAGCTCATCGGCCAGGGCAAAGGGCGAAAGGCGGGCGCTGTGCAGGATCTCGTTCGCCCAGGCGCGTCCGATGCCCGCCAATACCCGCTGGTCGCGCAGGAAGCCGTGCAGGCGCCGCCGCTCTCCCTGGCAGAGGTGGGCCAGCGCCGCCGGCTCGAGCCCGAGCGCATCGGACCCGAGATGAGCAAGCTCCTGTGCGGCCAGCTCAGGTGCGAGCAGCCAGACGCCGGCCCGCTTGCGCTTGCCGGGCTCGGTCAAGATCAGCTTGGCCCCACCGGCGAAGGCGAGCTGGAATGCCGGCGCCGCAGGGCCGCGCCTGCCCGCTGCGAGCAGGCGCAGGCGTCCGGCGCTCATCAGGTGCACGATGAGCACGAGCTCGCCGTCGGTCGTGGGGAAGAGCAAGCGCTTTCCGCGCCGTCGAGCGCCGGCTAGACAGCGACCCTCGAGCGCGCGGAGCGGCGGCTCGGCCGTCTTCAACGTCGCCAGGTGGGCCGGGCCGGCACGTTCGATCGGCGAGGCAGAGACCGGTTGGTCGAGCGAGCGGCGGAGCGCTTCGACTTCGGGGAGCTCGGGCAATCCGTGTGCGAGCCTAGCGCGTCTTCCCTGCTCGCGGGCGGTTGCCAAAAGACTTGTTGACAAAAACGCGAAGATCGGTTTTCTTGTGCGGCGTGCCCGGATAGCGTCGGGCCGACGTAAAAAGAGCCGGGGCCGGAAAGGCCGGCTCTTTCCATATCTAGTCGCGGACCCCATACCCAGCGAGAGAAAGCCGAGGTCAATGCTCACCGTCGAGATCGCCCTCCCAGACGTCGAAGAGCTCCAGCGACTGGCACAGGAGGGCCTGGAGAAAGGGTTCCTCAGCTACGACGAGATAACCGTCGCGCTCGAGGACGTAGAGATCAACAAGGAACAGGCCGAGGATTTCTACACCTATCTGATCGATCACGGAGTCGATCTCACGCCGGGCGAGTCCTACAAGCATCTGCCCTACGAGCAGCCGCTCGTCTCGGAGGAGGAGACGAGGGCGCCCAAGCTCGATCTCTCGGTTGAGCCTTCGCTCGACTCGCTGCGCCTCTTCCTGCGCGAGATCGGTCGCGTGCCGCTTCTCAGCGCCGACCAGGAGGTCGCGCTGGCCAAGCGAATCGAGCGCGGTGACATGAGAGCCAAGATGCACATGATCGAAGCCAACCTGCGCCTCGTCGTCTCGATCGCCAAGAGCTACCTCGGCCGCGGGCTCTCCTTCCTCGATCTGATTCAGGAAGGCTCGCTCGGACTGATTCGCGCCGTCGAGAAGTTCGACTATCGCAAGGGCTACAAGTTCTCGACCTACGCAACCTGGTGGATCCGGCAGGCTGTAACCCGCGCCATCGCCGACAAGGGGCGCACCATCCGCATCCCGGTGCACATGGTCGAGAAGCTGAACAAGGTCGTGCACGTCGAGCGCCAACTGGTGCAGCAGCTCGGCCGCGATCCGCGGCCGGAGGAGGTCGCCAGGGAGCTGGATTTCGAGCCCGACGAAGTGCGCGAGATCATGCGCATGGCGCAGCATCCGATCTCGCTGGAGAAGCCGATCGGCGAAGAGGAAGACTCCTCGCTGGCCGACTTCGTCGAGGACGAGCAGGCCGAGTCGCCCTACGATAACGCCACGCTCTCGCTCCGCCGCGAGGACATCACGGTTGTGCTCGACGCCCTATCCGAGCGCGAGCGCCACGTGATCGAGCTTCGCTACGGGTTGAACGGCCAGCCTCCGCGCACCCTGGAAGAGGTCGGTCGCGCCTTCGGCGTGACGCGCGAGCGCGTGCGCCAGATCGAGACCATGACGCTGCGGCGGCTCGAGCAGTTGCCCGAGGCGCAGGCGCTTCGGAACTGCACCTGAAAACCGGACGTTCTCAGGTGCACGAGTGATTTGGCGTTGAGCGCGCCTTCGGCGCTTGCTCAACGCCTGCTCCCTGACGCGCACTCGGCTAGCCGCGGTTGCGGTCGGTGCTCGTAGCGTTAACCTGAGAGATCGCGTTTGTGAGTCGCGCCCGTCATGCCGGTCGCGGCGGCTGGAAAAGCACTCGCGCGTTCGCGTTCGGTCACGCTTCCTTTCCGTCCCGCCGAAAGTCGCCAGACTTTCGCGCGGCTAGAGCCGCGCCCGCGCAGGCCGGTCGGAGCGGCCGGAACGGGCGCATTGACGTTCTCGGCAGCGGGTAGAGTCGGCGCTATGCCGGTTGCCTTCGATTGCGCTTGTGGCGCTCGCTGGTGGTCGCCGCCCGACATCGCGTGCTCGCGCTGCGGCCCAGCGGTGGCGAGCGTGCCCGATCCGATCGTCTGGACGGTCGGGCGGGTGCCCGGCACGTCGATCTCTCTCTCGGCTCAGATGCGCGACGACGAGCGTTTCCGGGAGCTCGTCAACTCGGGCATGGAACTATTCGTCGATGTGGCGGGAGGTGCGCCGTATATCTGGCGACCGAACGAGAAGGTAATTCGCCGCGCCGGTGTTCGCTATCTGCGCATAGATGGGGTCGAGGACATCAATACCGATTTGCCGGACTTCGCCTTCGACACCGTCGCAGAGGCGCTCGAAGAAGCTCGACGGGGCGTGGCGACTCTGCTTTTCTGCGCGGCGGGATTGAAGCGCTCGCCGCATCTGCTCTACGGAGTTCTCCGCTCCTGGGGCCACGCCGCGAAACCGAGCTGGGACTCGATCATCGCGGCGCGCCCGTTCGTAGATCCATGGGGCCCGTATCTCGCGTCGGCCGACCGCTGGTTCGCGACGAAGAACGAGTGCGGCGCCTAGTTTTTTCGAAAGCCGGCCGGACCTCGGCGGTGTGAGGATTATCGTCGCCAACCCTGCGGAGGCGTGCTACCGGAGCGGAAACGGCTTGCGCGCCAGCGCGCAGAGGACCTGCGCCGTCACCCAGGCCGGCGTAGTGATGTAGCGGCGGCTGTAGCGGAAGCTGCCGTCGCGGCGCTGGAGCTTTTTCAGGTAGCGAAAGGGCGCCCTGCCCGGGGCTTTACGGGCGGCGACAAGAGCCTGGATCGCCCAGGCCGTCGACTGGCTGTCGGAGCCGGCGCTGGGCGATACGCCAAAGCCGCCGTCCTTGTTCTGGCAGCGGCGCAGGTAGCCGACGGCGCGCCTGATCGGCGCCGAGCGAGCGCTCATGCCTGCGGCGCGCAGGGCCTGGACGGCGGCGGCGGTGTCGCCGGCGTCGGCGGCCGTACGCCGGCTCCACGACCAGCCTCCGCTCTTTCGCTGAGCGCGCAGGATGTAGCGGATGGTCGCCTTGGCGGTCTTGCGGCCGGCGGCGCGGAGGGCGAGCACGCCCCAGTAGGTCGAGTTGAGCGCCGGCCCGATGCGTCCGTTCGGGCGGCGGAGCCGCTCGATCTCGTCGGCAAGCTTGGAGACGTCCCGGCCGAGCGCGGCCTGGGCAAGCAGCTTCAGCTCTCGATCGGTCGCCTGCGGCGCCGGAGTCCGGTTCAGGTAGTCGGCGGCCCCTTGCACCTTGGCGGCCTTGCCGCTTGCTTTCAGAGCGAGCACGGCCCAGGCCGTCAGCCCGGCGCTCGAGGGGGCGCCCGGCTCGGCAAAGCCGCCGTCGGCTTGCTCGCGCGCGAGCAGATAGGAGGCGCCTCGCCCGAGCGAGCTCGCCGCTGTACAGGTCGAGACAAGCGCGAGCGCAACGGTGAAAGCCAGGAGGATGGTGTACCGGGGCCTTGTCACAAGGCGGCGAGCCTAGCAGCGAGGGAGGCTGGAGCGGAACCCGCCGCAGCCCGAGACGCGAATCGTTAGTTTATGCGAGTCGTTCGCAGTTACGGACCCGTGACGGGAGGAGATCGAGTTGACAACTACTCACCGTAGTCCAGCCCTCGCCGCCACCAGCGTCGAGGCGGCCGTCGAAGCTCTGCGCGAGCGCGGGCTGAGAGTCTCCGCCGCTCGCAGGCTGGTACTCGAGTCGCTTTACGGCGCCGAAGGTCCGCTGTCTGCCGAGCGCATCGCCGAAGGGCTGGAGGGACGCTTGCCGCGCTCCGACCTGGCCTCGGTCTATCGCAACCTGGAGACGCTGGAGGAGGTCGGGCTCGTCCGCCACGTCCACCTCGGCCACAGCCCTGGCCTCTACGCGCTCGCCGCTCCCGAGCACGAGTACCTCGTCTGCGAGTCATGTCACGCGGTTCGTACGGTCGCGCGCGAGGAGCTCGACGCGGTTCGCGCCCGGGTGCGCGAGCAGTTCGGCTTCGAGGCCCGCTTCGCCCACTTCCCGTTGGTCGGGCTCTGCCCCGACTGCATCTCCGAAAGCCACGAGCAGCAAGGACACGAGCATGCACATTCCTGACGGCTATTTGAGCCCTGCCACCTGCGCGGTCGCCGGCGCCGCGATGGTGCCGGTGATCGGTCTTGCTTGCGCCAAGACCAAGGACGTCGTCAAGGAGCGTCACGCACCGCTGCTCGCGCTCGGTGCCGCCTTCAGTTTCATGGTCATGATGTTCAACATCCCAATTCCGGACGGGACAACCGGGCATGCGGTCGGGGCGGTGCTGATAGCGATCTTGCTCGGGCCGTGGGCGGCCGTGATCTGCGTCAGCGTGGCGCTCGCGATTCAGGCCCTCTTCTTCGGTGACGGCGGCGTGCTGGCGCTCGGCGCAAACGCCTTCAACATGGCCTTCGTGATGCCGTTCGCCGGTTACGGCGTCTACCGCCTGCTGGCCCGCGGTACGTCGCTCACATCGAGGCGCCGCGCGCTGGCGGCCGGAGTCGGTAGTTACATCGGTCTGAATGTCGCCGCCCTCTGCGCGGCGACCGAGTTCGGATTGCAGCCGATGCTCTTCCACTCGGCGAACGGAACGCCGCTGTATGCGCCCTTCCACCTGTCACAGACGATCCCGGCGATGGCGCTCGCGCACCTGACGATCGCCGGTGCGGCCGAGCTGATCATCACCTTCGGTGTGGTCGCCTATCTGCAGAGGGCCAACCTGCCGCTACTTCGGATCAATCATCCCGGGATCGTCGAAAGCGACGAGGAGCTGATCCCTGCGGCCGGCCGGCCGGCCCTTCGCTGGGCGCTGATCGGGATCACGACGATGATCGTCCTCTCCCCGCTCGGACTGCTCGCGCCCGGCGGCGCCTACGGCGAGGATGCGCCGGGCGAGCTCGATCTCGGGAAATACGGGCTGAACGCGGTTCCCAGCGGGCTCGACAAGTACAACGGCTTCTGGAAGCACACGCTCCTTCCGGACTACGGTTTCTCGTCGGGCGAACACGCCAACGTCGCCTACGTTCTGTCGGCAATCCTCGGCGCGCTCGTCGTGGGGGCGGCGATCTTCCTTCTCGTCGGGGCCGTCCGGGCGGTCGCGCGGCGCCGGCTAGGCGTGCAAACGGGGTAGGTGTGGCCGCTACCGCGACACCGGGCTGGTTGCTCGAGAGCAACGCCGCCGCGTACCCGACCGTCCGCGGTGGCAAGCGCCGCCGGGGAGGCGGGTTCGAGAAGACGCTCGACGGCCTGGCGAAGGTGGTACGGCAGGCGATCGCGAGCGAGGAGACCGCCGCGCGGCCGGGCCTTCTGCAGAGCCTCGATGCCAGGGTCAAGCTGCTGAGCGTTGTCGCGCTGTTAGTCGCGGTCGGGCTGGTAAGGCACGTTCCCGTGCTGGTCGGTCTCTACCTGCTCACGCTCGTGCTGGCCGCCGCTTCGCGGATCGGACTTCGCTGGTTCATCAGGCGGGTTTGGCTGTTCATCCCCGTCTTCACCGGGGTGATCGTGGCGCCGGCGATGTTCAGCTTCGTCACGCCCGGCGAGGTCGTGCTACCGCTCGGGCGTTGGTTCGGTCACGAGGTCGGGCTGACGCGGCAGGGCCTGACCTCGGCGGGGTTGATCGTCTGCCGGGTGGCCACATCGATCTCGCTCGTCGTGCTTCTGACTCTGACGACGTCCTGGCCGCGGCTTCTCGCGGCGCTGAGGGCCCTATTCGTGCCTCGTCTGCTCGTGCTCGTGCTCGGCATGACCTACCGCTACCTCTTCGTCCTACTCGACTCGGTCTCGGAGATGGTGACCGCGCGCAAGGCACGAACGGTCGTCGCCGGGAGGAACGGGCGCGGAGCGCGGGCGGTCGCCGCGTTCTCGGGTGGAGCGCTGTTCGGCAAGGCGCACGCGCTCGGTGAGGAGATTCACCAGGCGATGCTGGCGCGCGGCTTCCACGGCGAGGCGAAGACGCTTGAGCGGCCGCGCGTACGGGCGATGGACGGGATCTGGCTCGTCGCCTGTCTGGCGCTGGCCGTGCTCGTCGTCGGGGGCGATCGTGCGCTCGGGCTCTGAGCTCGCGCCCGGGCGCTCAGGCTCGAGACTCGACACGGAGTTGACACATTCGTGGCGATTTCCACGGCTACCGTGTTCCGACCCTGCGGGTGGGTGGATCTCGGCGGGGGGCAGCGTACCGAGATGAGTACCGAGCCATTGCTCGTCGCCGAAGGACTCTCGTACTCCTATCTCGAGCGCTACCCCGCGCTCGAGGAGATTTCGCTCGAGGTCGCTCGGGGCGAGCGGCTGGCGCTTCTCGGTGCCAACGGCTGCGGAAAGTCGACGCTGCTCAAGATTCTGGCCGGCCTGATCTTTCCCGACCGGGGCAGTTACCGCGCCTTCGGCGAGGAGGTGAGCGAGCCCAAGCTCGAAGACGAGCAGTTCTCGCGCGGCTTCCGCGCGCGGGTTGGCTTCGTCTTCCAGAACACCGATGCACAGGTCTTCTCGCCGACGGTGCGCGAAGAGATCGCCTTTGGACCGCTGCAACTCGGCCTCGAGCCGGACGAGATCGAGGCGCGGATTAGCGATGTGATCGCGCTGCTCGAGATCGGCGAGTTGATCGAGCGGGCGCCCTACCAGCTCTCGGCGGGGCAGAAAAAACGGGTCGCGATCGCCTCGGTACTGGTGATGAACCCCGAGCTGCTGCTCTTCGACGAGCCCACGGCCGGGCTCGATCCGCGCAGCCGACACTGGCTGCTCGAGCTGATGAGCGAGCTGGGGGAGGCGGGGAAGACGATCGTCTTTGCCACGCATGAGCTCGAACGGCTGGAGTGGGTCGCCGATCGCTGTCTCGTCATCTCCGAAGGCCACCGCCTGCTCGCGGAGGGTGCGCCGAGCGAGATCCTCTCCGACCGGGAGCTGCTGCTGCGGGCAAATCTCATCCACGAGCACAGCCATCAACACGGGTCTCTTTTGCACAGCCATCCGCACGAGCGCGGTCACCACGGCTGACGATTCGTCTCGTTTCCCGACCGGCGACGTCCCCGGCGCGGGCGGCGGCGATCGTCGAGAGATTGCCGAGCCTCCTCCGAGCGAGTAGGTTTCGCTCGCCGTGATTCGCGCCACCGTCAGCAGCCGTGCCGGGCATCTGCGCGAGTCGCTGGCAGATGTGCTCATTCGAGAAGCTCTGCTCGCGGCCTTGCTCGCTGGTTCTCTTGCGGCGCTGTTTGCCTGGCTCGGCCCGCCGGGGAACGATCTCGCCGCTCACGCGTACCTGCGTTGGGAGTTTCTCCAGCACGGGCTCGTCCTCTGGAACAACTACTGGTACTCGGGCCGCTACAGCTACATCACCTACAGCCCGCTCTACTACCCACTCGCCGGGCTGATCGGAATCCGCTTGCTGGCCACCGTCACGATCGCGGCCTCGGCCCTTGCCTTTTCGATGCTCACGGGACGGCAATGGGGCCGGCGAGCTCGCTGGTCGAGTCGCAGCTTCGCCGTGCTCTGGGCGGGGATCGTCTTCTCGGCCGCCTTTCCCTTCGAGCTCGGGGCAATGCTGGCGCTCTTCGCCGTCTGGGCGCTTCAGGCCGGTGGTCGCTGGCGCTTCGCAGTCCTTTCCCTCCTGACTCTGCTCGCCAGCCCGCTCGCGTTTGCGTTGCTGACGCTGGTCGTCGCCGCGTTCGGTCTGGCCGGGGCGAGGAATGGGCTGACGCGGCTTCGTCAGCCGGCGCTCGTGCTCGGGGCTTGTTTCGTGCTCGGGCTGCTTGCCTGGCGCATGTTCCCGAGCTCCGGCTACTATCCGTTCCAGCTGACGATTCTGCTCGAGATCGTGGCCTTCTGCGCGGTCGGCGCCGCACTCACTTGGCGCACCGAGGAAGCGCATTTACTGCGCTGGATCTTCCCGCTCTACCTCGCCGCCGGCCTGGCGGCCTTTGCTCTACCGTCGGAGCTGGGCTCGAACATCGGTCGCCTGCGGCTTTTCGCTTTTCCGATTACGCTCCTTGTCTTCTCGCTCCGGGGCTATCGCCCGCGCCTGCTCGTCGCGCCGGTGCTCGCCCTCGCCCTTCTCTGGAACCTCGGCCCGATCGTGAGCGGTTTCGACAAGGGGCGCAGCGACCACGGAGACGCGCGGCAGTACTGGACGCCGGCGATCGACTTCCTGCATGGGAAACTGACGCCTTCCTACCGTGTCGAGTCGGTCGATACCGTCAACCACTGGGCGGCTTTCTACCTACCGCAGGCCGGCATCCCGATCGTGCGCGGTTGGTTTCGGCAGGACGACTACCCGCAAAACGAGATCCTCTACAAAGACTTCTCCGCGCGCTCCTACCTTCGCTGGCTGCGCGGCCTGGGCGCGCGCTTCGTGATCCTGACCGGCGCGCCGAGCGACTACAGCTCGCGCGACGAGGGGGCGCTGATCCGCAGCGGGCACTCCGGACTGAAGGAGGTCTTCCACTCGTCCGATCTGACGATCTACGAGGTTCCCCGTCCTCACTCGATGATCACCGGCCCGGGGAGCCCGCAGGTGGTGGCACTCGACGCGGCCCGGATTCGGCTCGAGCTTCCCGAGCCCGGCCGCTACCGGCTCGCGGTGCGCTTCTCGCCGTACTTGCAGGCTGCCGGAGCCTGCGTGCGCAAGCGAGCGGATGGCATGACGGAGATAGTGACTCGCCACAGGGCTGTGACCACGCTTGTCTTCGATTTCGATCCGGGCCGGGCGCTCGAAGTGCTCGCGGGCTCCGAGCAGAGCGGTTGCTCGTAAGGTGTTTCGGAAAGCGAGGCCGTCGCACCGGCTTGACTCGGCGCGCACGGCTCCGGCTGTACTCGACGTCTAGCGGTCTGTCGATAAGCCCAACGCGGCGGTAGTGAGGACGAGCGGTCGAGGTAAGTTTTCTCTCTCTCCTGCCGATCTTTCTAGACGGTTCTGTCTCGCGTCTTTTTCGGTACTTAGAGGAGGGGGTCTTTTTTGTTCCAGCGTCTCGGGCGCTACGTCGTCGCCCATCCCTGGCGGATCATCGCTGCCTGGGTGATCGCGACGGCGATCATCGTCCCGTTCGCGCCTTCCTTGAGCAGCGTCTCGAGCTCCGACCAGGCCAGCTTCCTGCCCAGCTCATATGAGTCGGTAAGGGCCGAAAGACTCGTCGAGAAGGCCTTTCCGGGCGCAAGCGGAGCCTCGGCAATATTCATCGTCGAGCGCAACGACGAGCATCGCCTGACACCGAACGACCGGCGCGAGATCGGGACGCTCGCGGCCCGCCTCCAGGCGTCGAAGATTGAAAGCGTCGCTCGCGTCACCACCGGCCTGCGCCTCTCCTCGCCGAACGGCAAGGCTCAGCTGGTCGATGTCGCCTTCAGAGGCTCCTCTCAGGATCCATCCGTTCAGCAGGCGGTGGGCACGCTGCGCCAGAGAGCCGATTCGATTCTCAGAGCCGGCTCTTTGCGCGCCGGGCTCACCGGCGACGCGGCCATCCAGGTGGATGCGAGCGGTTCGTTCGGCTCGGCCCAGAAGGTCGTCTTCATGGCCACGATCGTGCTCATCCTGGTGATGCTGCTGGCCGTCTTCCGCAGTCCCATTGCCGCCGTCTTCCCGCTCGCTTCGATCGGGCTCGTCTACCTGCTGACGACCAAGGCGCTTGCCGCGCTGGCCGAGGCGATCGGCTTCCGCCTCGACGACTCGACCTCCTCGCTCTTGGTCGTCGTGCTGTTCGGCATCGGGACCGACTACATCCTCTTCCTGCTCTTCCGCTACCGCGAGCGCCTGGGCAAGGGCGACGACTCGCCGGCCGCGATCACCTACTCGGTGCACAAGGTCGGAACGGCCATCGCCTCTTCCGGCCTGGTGGTCATGGCCGCGATGCTTGCGCTCGTCCTCTCCGACCTCGGCTCCTTCCGCAACATGGCGCCGGGCTTCTTGCTCAGCGTCGGCACCATGCTCGTGGCTTCGCTGACGCTGGTTCCGGCCGTGATGAAGCTGCTCGGACCGCGCGTCTTCTGGCCTTCGAAGCGCTGGCGACGTGAGCGGCACGGACGTGTCTATCCGGCGCTCGGGCGTCTGATCTCTCGCCGGCCGGCTGCGACCGCGCTCGTCTCGGGAGCTCTCCTCGTGGGGCTCGCTTCGGGTGTCATCTACTTCAAGTCGAGCTACGACGTCACCAGTAGCCTGCCGTCGAACACCGAGTCGGCGCAGGCGATAACGTCGCTCGACAAGGCATTCCCACCCGGCTCGCTCAACCCGACCCAGATCCTGGTCACGGGTACGAGCCGGCTCGGAAAGGACGACCTGGCGCCGATAAAGGCACGGGTCAGGCGCGTGGACGGTGTGGCCTCGGTCGTCACGGCGGGCTTCAGCCCCGACGGGCGCACGGCCGAGCTCGACGTGAGCCTGCTGGTCAATCCAAGCTCGCGGGCGGCGATGTCTCTCGTCGCGGGGCCGATCAGAGCGGCCGCGCAGACCACGGCCGGCACCGGCCAGTCGGTCTTGATCGGGGGCGAATCGATGTCCCTGGCCGATGTCAGCCATGCGACAAACCGCGACTACACGATCGTCTATCCGTTCGCTGCCGCTCTGATCCTGATGATCCTCGCCGTTCTGCTGCGCAGCGTGATCGCCCCGCTCTATCTCTTGGTCGGAGTCGGACTCGGCTATACGGCGACGCTCGGCGCCTCGGTGCACGTCTTCCAGGGCTTGCAGGGGCACTCGGGCCTGCTCTTCATGATGCCGATCCTCGTCTACCTGTTCGTGGTCGCGGTGGGGACCGACTACAACATCCTGCTGACCACGCGCCTGCGCGAGGAGATCGTGGGAGGAGCGTCGCCCCGTCGTGCCGCGGCTCTCGCCGTCGAGCACGGGGGGCCCACGGTCGCCTCGGCCGGAATCATCCTCGCCGGCACCTTCGGCTCGCTGATGTTGACCGGCGTGAGCCTGCTCTCGGAGATCGGGTTCGCCGTCGCCTCGGGCATCGTGCTGGTGGCGATCGTGATGGCGAGCATCTTCGTGCCCAGCGTCGCCACCCTGCTCGGCCGTTTCATCTGGTGGCCCGGTCACCAGCCGGTGCGCCACCTGCGCGAGAAGGCGAAGCAGCTTGTCGACGAGACGCTTCATCCTCCCCGGCTCGAGGACGAACCGGCAGCTCCATAGGCCGCGCCGCGGTCGGCGCAAGGCGGATGTGGTAGCGAAAGGCAGTTCGCCCGAGCGATCGAGGATGACGCATCGCGCTGCCGAGCGCCAGCTCGCGGTTCGGACGCCCCTTTGCCCACCCACCACCCCCCACCCACCCACGGGGCGGGAAACGGTATCGAGGCAAAGCGCTCGAGGGTGTGCCGGTTTCGCTTCGAGTTGCACCCCGACTCGCCGTTCCGGCTCGACGCGCTAGCCAACGCAGTACGCTACGACGCAAGCGAAGGAGGAAGACGGTGTCACGCAAGCCTCGCCTGCGCCCGCTCGAGCTCGAGGACGTCGAGCAGGTCGCCGCGATCTACGCTCACTACGTCGCCAGCGGCGTCGCCACCTTCGACGAGATCGCGCCCGATGAGGGAGCCTGGTCGGGGAAGGCCGGGACCATCGTGGCGCGTGGGCTTCCCTTCCTCGTCGTCGAGCTCGGCGGCAAGGTCGCCGGCTTCGCCTACGCCACCGCCTGGCGACCGAGACCGGCCTACCGTCACACCGTCGAAGACACGGTTTATGTAGCGCCGGATAGACTGCGTGAAGGCCTGGGCGGGATGCTGCTGGAGGGCGTCATCGAGGGCTGCCGCAAGGCCGGGGTGGAGCACGTGATCGCCGTGATCGCCGACACCGGCGACCCCGCTTCCGAGGCGCTGCACGAACGCGCAGGCTTCGTCGAGGTGGGCCGTCTGAGCAAGGTCGGCTTCAAGCACGGCCAGTGGATCGACACGGTTCTGATGCAGCTCAGCCTGGAATCCGGCGACAGCTGACGCGACTGTCTCGAGTTCCGCGCGCCTTGAAGGGTTGCTCGCTAGGCGAGAGCTTCCTTCAGCTCCGTCGACTGCTCGATCATGTCGGCGTGCGCGGCATACAACTCGACGTGCCCGTCGGCGAGATGGGCGGAAAACGCCGCTTCGCCCGCCGCCGCTCGCTCTCTGATCAGTGCGGCCAGCCAGCGCAGGCGTTCGACCATCGTCTCGGGTAGGCGCCCCTTCTCCTCGCCGCCCAGCCCGTATTCGTCGGCGAACTCGAGCACGCGCTCGGCGTCCTGCGCGGTCAGCGAGCCAAACGGCTCGCGGATGAGGCAGAAGCGGTAGGCAGAGTAGGCCACGTCGTGCAGGCGCGGACCTGGGTGTGCGGTGTCGAAGTCGATCCAGGCCACCGGTACGCCGTTTCGCAAGACGCAGTTGTAGGGTGCCGCGTCTCCATGCAACACGACCTCGGCCGGCTGCTCGGCGGGGAACTGCCAGACGAGGCCGGCCGGATTGAACCCAACCGTGGCGTCGTGGTAGCCGCGTAGCAAGCGCGCTACCGCTCGCACCGAGCCCGGCTCGAGATCCAGCCCGTTCAGGTCTTCGACGTCCCCTTCGACCCAACCCAGCATCTCACAGCCCGCCTCGAGCCCTAACGGCTCCGGCGCGCCTGTGAATCCCGCCTGACGAACGTGCTCGAGTAATCGCATCACCGACTGCGACCAGGGCCGCTCAGGCCGATACAGGCGGTCGCCGCGGCGAACGACCTCGTTTATCCCTCCGTGGAGGATCTGTTCGTCCACAAGATCGAATGATCGCAGCAGCGACGGCTCGATATCTTCCCCTTGTGAACTCTGAAGCCGCCGAGAACCTCATTCGCCTGTACGTCGCCGGCTGGTGCGAGGGCGACGCCGACAAGATCCTCGGCACCGTGGCACCCGACTGCGTCGTGATCGAGTCGCACGGGCCGACCTATCGGGGCAGGGATCGAATCGCGCAGTGGGTCGAGACCTGGTTCGGCGCCGGGGGAGAGGTCTTGCTCTGGGAGATCCGCTCGCTCGAGGTCGCCGGCGATGCCGGCTTCTTCGAATGGTCGTTCGCCTGCAGGTGGCTTGGGGAGGGATACGACTTCGAGGGCGCCTCGGCCGTCCGCTTCAAAGGGGGCCGGCTCTCCTACATCCGTGAGTACGCGACCACCGCTCCGCTCTTCGAATGGGACGGAGCCTGGCGTTGACGCGGGCTCGGGCGCAGGACTCGATACCGCCGAGGCTCTCAGACCTCACCTCGATGAGAAAGGGCTTTGTACGTTCACCGGGGTGCGATACGTTTTCTCCGACGTGAGGGCGCGGGTGTGACGAGGTCACGACTGCTGGTTGGGGGGCTGGCGCTGCTCGTCGCTGCCCTGGCGGTCGGCGCTTTTCTCGTCCTCCACTCCGGATCCGAAGGCGGCACCGGGAACGACTCCGCCGGGGTCGAGGCGATAGTCGTCCAGGCCGGAAAAGAATCTGCGACGGGTTTCGAGCTCGGCGGCGAGAGGCACGAGGCGAAGCTGATCGAGGCGACCGGCTCCTCGGCGCGGATCGTCTTCAGCTCTGAGAGCCCGAACGAGGTCACGCTGACGCGCGGGCTCCCGCTAGAGGTCGACCTGGACTCCGACGCGATCGCCGACGTCGGCGTAACCCTGACCGCGGTCTCGCAGGACTCGGCGCAGCTCGAGATAGCGCCGCTCATCCGGCGCGCCTGGGACGAGAGCGCCTTCGAGACGAGCGGCGGCTTTCGCCCCTACAACCACTGGAACAACGCAGCGGTCGAAGACTTCTCGGTCGTATCCCAGGACGGCTCCTATCTACTGCTCTACGTCTCTGCCGACCACAAGCTCAACTGGGAGCGCTACGACGCCGCGGGCGCGCTCGTGACCGCACCGGAGCTCGCGCTCGGCACGATCGATCCCGGCGCCGGCAGTCCCAGGGTCAGCTCGGTCGACGGTGCCATGACCGGCGCTGGGCTCGCCGTCGCGGCGGCGACCGGCACGGGCGTCTCGCTCCGTCACTACGACGAAGACCTCGTCGGCGCGGGGCAGCCGCTGCAGGTCGGGAAGCAACTGGCGAATCCGATCGTCGTTTCGGCCGGGGAACGTACCTTCGTTGTCGCCTCGGGGAAGTTCGATCCGCCCCAGGCCGAAAGCGGGCCGGCGCGCCTGATCGTGACCGAGGCCGATCTCGACGGGCCGAGCATCGTGCACCAGCAGGCGCTGACGAATCCGCAGGGCCGAGAGCTCGACATCGCCTCCGACGCGGCCTTCGACTCCTCCAGCGGGCGGATCGTAGTCGCCTACAAGCATCGCCTGCCCAACAACAAGTTCGAGATCAGGCTCTCGGCCGTGGATCCCGAGACGCTTACAGCGGCCTGGACTTCCGTCGTGGTGCCCGGCGCCGGGCGTGGTAACAGAACCGGCGTGTGTGTGGCGGCGTCGGGCGGGGAGGCGACCGTCGTCTGGCGCCACGACGGCCCCACAGACGGCGGCCAACAGCTGCACGTGGCGGGTGCCGACATGGCCAGCGGCACGGTCGCCCGCGTCTGGGACGGTCACACCGCGAATGCCTCGCCGCGCGCCGCCGAGAACTACCCGTGCGAGCTCGTGAGGAGCGGCTCCTCGCTTGCCTTCGCCTACTTCGACACGCAGGCCAAGCCCGAAGCTTCGAGCGGCTCACCCGACCGCGGCCGCTTCGTGCTCTGGCCCTGGCAGGGGAGCGCCTGGGCCGCCACGCCGACCGTCCTCGAGGGCGGTAAGCCGCTTTACGCCGACCCGATGTTCGACCTGAACGCCTTCTCACAGGTGCCGCAAAAGGCGATCTGCGGCGCGCCGGTCGCGCTCAGGGGTACGGTCGTCAACCGCGGCTCGCGTGTGGCCCGGGCGGTCACGGTGAGCGCGAGCGTGAACGGACAGCAGGTCGGCTCCGCCGCGCTCGGAACGATCAAAGCCGCCTCGAGCACGGAGTTCTCGATTCCCTGGCTGGTACCGGCCGATCTCACAGCAGAGCAGGTAGAGGTCTCGTTTGCGCTCGCGACGACGAGCGACCAGTACACGACCGGAAACGACGCCGCGAGCTCGACCGTCGTAGTTCGCCAGAAGGGCCTCGTCATGGGCCGTGTCGTCAATGCCTCCTCCGACGTCAAGCACCAGACGAGCTGGTATCCGGGGCTCGAGAACGCGACCGTCACGATCGGCGGACGGACCGTGCTGACCGATGTCGCCGGCACCTTCACGATCGACGATCTTCCCTTCGGCAGCTACTCGGTTGAGGTCGAAAAGGAGGGCTTCAACCGGCTCGAGACCCAGGTCTCGGTCTCGCGCACCAAGCCGCTCGCCTTCGTCTCGGCCGAGATGGACGATCACGGCGTCGTCACGCTGCGAGTGGTCGACCAGACGGGCGAGCCGCTAGGTGGCGTCGACGTCTACCTGCGCGACTACGGCGAGCACGAGCGCACGCCCTCGAGCGGCGAGCTCTCCTGGGACATCTCGGCCCGCACCTACAGCTTCTCGTTCGTGATGCGCGGGTACCGCTCGGTACCCGACCGGCAGGTCGTGGTGGCGCTCGGCGAGGAACGCACCGAGACGATCGGAATGGAGGAGATCACGACCGGCTTCCTCGG
>CAZWTK010000004.1:0-82415 GCA_964636655.1 uncultured Gaiellales bacterium | reverse complement strand
GACGAGATTGCTCTTGTCCACGCCGCTTGCGCTCATCCAGTAGCGGCTCTCATCCTTGCGGATCGAGAGGTTGCCGTAGGAGAGGCCACCCAGACCCCAGAGGCGCTTGACGTGCCGGAACTCGCGCTCGCTCAGCAGCTCGTGCACCGGGAAGGGAGCGGGTAGAAGGCCGAATCCGTCCAACTGCTCGCCGGCCCAGGAGAGCTCCTTGGTCAGCTCGTCACCCTGCCACAGCTCGGGCTCGAGGTCGGTCACGTACTCGTTGTCGATCACCAGCCGGGAGGTGGCCAGCGGCTCGATCCGGTCGACCAGGCGCTCGGCGAGCTCGGCGGCGGGCGCCTCGGCTCGGAAGGTTCCGCGCTCGGGCGTCGTCACCGTGACCGCCTTTCCGGGGACGTAGCAGAGAACCGAGTTGGCGAGCGCGCGCACGAGCAGCGGATACTCGGCGGCGAGAGGGTCGGACGGCATCTCCTCGCGCTCGTGCAGAGCCGCCACGTAGGTGCCGCGCGAGCGGCGGCGGAACGGCGTAGGGCTGTCGGTCGGGAAGAGCAGCAGGACGAAATCGGCCTGCGCAGGATCCTTGACGCGCGTCATGCCGCGCTGCTCGAGTGTCCGCGCGACCGACTCCGAGAACTCCTTGCTCGCGGGACCGCCGGGTGTTCCGGTGACCGCGAAGCGTCGCAATGTGGAAGTCGAGTCTGAGCTTTCAGTCATGTTCGTACCGCAGTCGCTTTCGCTCGTTATCCCTGGGCAGGGCGCGCAGGGCTGATTACGGGCACAACCCTAACAAGGGCGGGGAGCCTGGCGGTCGGGCAGTCGTTTGTGTGCCGGTTCGAATTCTCAGGCGACGAGCCCGAGCTTGCGCGCGCGTGCCACAGCAGCGAGCTGCGAATGAACCCGGAGCTCGACCAGGATGGCTCGGATGTGATTGCGTACGGTCGGCTCGGCGAGCCCGAGGCGGCGCGCGATCTGCCGCGCCGAGTAACCATCGGCGACCAGGCTCAGTACCTCGCGCTGGCGTGGAGTCAGTCCGACGCGGGCGGGCTGCTGGAGCAGCGAGATCGGCGTCGAAGGCTCCAGCACGTGCAGGAAGAGCTCATGCCCGTCCTGGTTGAGACAGACGGTCGAAACGGATAGGGGGCGCCGCGTACCGCTCTTCGACTTCACCAACAAGGTCTTGCGCGGAACCGGCCAGCCCTCTTTCGCCAGCCGCGCGCACGAACAGCCCGAGTGGCAAACGAGTGCGCCGTCCTCGTCGAGCGCGGCCATCGCCTCCCAGCAAGGACGCCCGATGACCGAGTCGGCCGACAGTCCCGTGAGCAGCTCCGCCTGGTGATTCCAGGAGCGCACAGTGAGGTCGCGGTCGAAGGCAAAGACCGCGTCGCCGGAGCGGACGGATACCTTGGCTGTCACGCTAAGCACTCTTCACTATCGGCTTTACGGACGAATCGTGCCGCTTCCGCGAACGTCGTACGGAGAAATACGTAGTTTTCACAACTCATTCCGACCCAGTCACTATGCCGCTTGAGCGCGTTCTACGGCGGCGGAAGTTCAGTACAGTCGAGTCTCTCGCTCTCGACCAAGGAGGATGCCGTGAAGACCCTCGTCGTCTTCGACTCTCTCTACGGCAACACCGCACAGGTGGCAAAGGCCATCGGCGCCGCCGTCGCCGGCGAGTGCCAGGTGCGTCGCGTCGGCGAAGCCAACCCCTCCGAGCTGAGCTCGTTCGATCTGGTCGTCGTCGGCGCTCCGACTCAGGGCGGTCGCGCGACCGACGCCATGCGGGCCTTTCTCGACCGCGTTCCAGCTCTCGACGGCGCCAAGGTCGCCGCATTCGACACGCGGTTGCGTGCAAGGTGGGTCAGGGTCTTCGGCTACGCCGCCGGCAAGATCGCAGGGAAGCTGAAATCACTCGGCGGGATGCCGGTGGCCGAACCGGAAGGCTTCGTCGTCGAGGGGAAAGAAGGGCCTCTGGCAGAAGGCGAGTTGGAACGGGCCGCTTCTTGGGCAAAGAGCCTTTAGCCTGGTGAACGCCGCCTTCCCGCGGAGGCGAAATGCGAAGCCAACTGGAAGCAGGTAGAAAGTAGGCCCATGCCGCCCGTTCTCGTCGTCAACGCCGGCTCGACCAGCCTCAAGCTGGAGCTTGTCAGCGGCAACGACGAGAGCGAGGTTCTCTCCTCACTGAGCGAGGCCCGCGGCCGGGCCGCGGCGATCGGGCACCGTGTCGTTCACGGCGGCGAGCGTTTCCGGGAGCCGGTTGTGCTCGACCCCGACGTGATCGCCGAGATCGAGGCGATGAGTCAGGTGGCGCCGCTGCACAATCGGCCGGCGCTGGATGCGATAACCGAGGCGCGCAAGCTGTACGGCGTCGAGCCTCAGGTTGCCGTCTTCGACACCGCCTTTCACGCCACGCTTCCACCCGAGGCATTCACCTACGCCATCCCGACGCGCTGGCGCGAGCGGTTCGGGATACGCCGCTACGGCTTTCACGGGCTCTCGGTCGCCTGGGCTGCCGAGCGGGCGCCGGCTCTGCTCGACCGGCCGCTCGAGCGCCTGGTCGTCTGCCATCTCGGCGGCGGTTGCTCGATCAGCGCGGTGCTTGCCGGTCGATCCGTCGATACGACGATGGGCTTCAGTCCGCTCGAAGGCGTTCCGATGACGACACGCTCCGGCTCGATCGACCCGGGCGCCATCTTCTACCTTCTCGATCCCGAGCGACTCGGCCGCGAGCAACTCGAGAACGGCCTGGAGCACGAGTCGGGGCTGAAGGGACTGTCTGGCGCGAGCGGCGATGTGCGTGAGCTCGAACGCGCGGAGGACTCCGGCGACGAGAAGGCCACGCTCGCGCTCGCGGTGTACGTGCACCGAATCGTGGCCGCCGTGGCGGCGATGGCCGCGTCGCTCGGCGGGCTCGACGCGATCGTCTTCACGGCCGGCGTGGGGGAGAACTCGGCGCGCATTCGCGCGCGCGTCTGCGAGCGCCTCTCGTTCCTCGGCATCGAGGTCGATCCTGCGCTCAACGACGGAGCCGAGCTCGATAGCGACATCGCAACGGCGAACTCGACCGTCCGCGTGCTGGTGATCCAAGCGCGCGAGGCGCTGATTGTCGCGCGTGCCGTGCGCCGGGTTCTGATCGACGCCGGCTGACGAGCCGTTTCGAGACACCTCGAACGATGGCAACACGGCCGCTTATCGGTATAAATCGACTCGACGGCGACGCCACGGAGGAAGAGATGGAGAACGCGAAATCCGAGCCCGCAGCGAAGGTGATCGTGTACGCCTGTTCGGGGGCGTCGAACCTGGGTCAGCTCGCCAACGAGATCGCCATACGTCTCGATCGGCTTGGCTTGGCCGAGCTCGCCTGCGCGACCGAAGTCGGAGCGCAGGACGGCAACGGGCAAGGCGCGGGCAAGCCCGTGCTTGCCATCTCGGGCTGTACCAGCGGCTGCTGCGCCGCGATGCTCGCGCAGCACGGAGTCGACGTCTCGCGTTCGGTGATTCTTGCCGAGCGCGGAATCGCCAAGGCCAAGCACGTTCTCGTCGACCCCGATTCGAGCGAGCGTGTTTTTGGCCAGGTGCTGGCTGAGCTGGCGCCGTTTCTCGAGAAGCCCTGAGAGAACGAAGCCGCTAGCCGGCCGGCTCGTAGCCGAGGTTGGGTGCCAGCCAGTGCTCGATCTGCTCGATGCTCGCCTCTTTCCGCCTCGCGTAGTCGGCGACCTGGTCGCGCGCCACGCGACCGACCGAGAAGTACCTCGCGTTCGGATGGCCGAGGTAGAGGCCGCTCACGCTCGCTGCCGGGAGCATGGCGAAGTTCTCGGTCAGCTCGATTCCAGCCTCTTCGGCTTGCAGGAAATCGAACAGCTTGCGCTTCTCGGAGTGATCGGGGCAGGCGGGATAGCCGAAGGCGGGTCGGATTCCCCTGTGGCGCTCCGCGATCACGTCCTCACGCGGGAGTTGCTGCTCGTAGCCCCAGAGTCGGCGCACACGCTCGTGCAGGAAGGTGGCAAAGGCCTCTGCGAGCCGGTCGGCGAGCGCCTTGACCATGATCGAGTTGTAGTCGTCCTTATCAGCCGCGAAGCGGCCGGACAGCTCCTCGGCGCCGACTCCGGCAGTGATCGCGAAGGCGCCCGCGTAGTCGCGCAGCTCGCCCGCCCGCGGCGCGACGAAATCGGCCAGCGAGAGATCGGGACGCTCGTCCTCGTGGTCGCTCTGCTGTCTGAGCATGCAGAAGCGGGCAATCGGCTCATCCCGTTCCTCGCCGGCGAAGAAGACGATGTCGTCGCCATCGGAGGCGGCGGGCCAGAGCCCGAAAGCGGCGCTCGCGCGCAGCAGCTCCTCGTCGATTATCCGTGCCAGTAGCGCCCGCGCGTTCTCGTAGAGCTCGCGCGCAGCGGCGCCCTTCTCGGGATGGTCGAGTATCGCCGGGAAACGTCCCTTCAACTCCCAGGCGTGGAAGAAAAACGTCCAGTCGATGTAGTCGACGAGCTCGGACAGCGGCTGGTCGTCGATGCGCTGCAGACCGAGCAGGCTCGGAGTGGGCAGATCGGTCTGATCGAGCGGGAAGCTCGGCTTGCGAGCGCGCGCCTGGGCGAGCGACAGCAGGGGCTTTCGCTTCTCTTCGTAGAGCTCGCGTAGCCGCTGTTGCTCCTCGCCGTTCGCGCGCACGAACTCTTCTTTGCGCGCTGGGTCGAGCAGGCTGCTGACGACGCCCACGGCTCTCGAGGCGTCGACGACGTGTACCGTCGGCCCACTGTAGGCGGGTGCGATCCTGACCGCGGTGTGCTGCCGTGAGGTCGTGGCGCCTCCGATCAGGAGCGGTAGACGCAGGCCCTGCCGCTCCAACTCGGCCGCGACCTTGACCATCTCGTCGAGAGACGGGGTGATCAAACCCGAGAGTCCGACGAAGTCGGCCTTCTCTTGGATCGCCGTCTCGACGATCCGGCTCGCCGGCACCATGACGCCGAGATCGATCGTCTCGTAGTTGTTACAGCCGAGCACCACCGCGACGATGTTCTTGCCGATGTCGTGAACGTCGCCGGCGACGGTGGCGAGCACCACTTTCCCGCCGCGGCGCATCGTGTCGGCCTCTTTCTGCTCCTCTGTGAAGAAGGGCTCCAGATAAGCGACCGCACGGCGCATCGCGCGCGCGCTCTTCACGACCTGAGGCAGGAACATCTTCCCATCGCCGAAGAGATCGCCCACGATTCCCATGCCACCCATCAGCGGACCTTCGATCACGGCCAGAGGCCCGCCGAGCTCGACCCGCGCCGCTTCGGAATCCTCCTCGACGAAGTCGTCAACTCCGTGCACCAGCGCGTATTCGATGCGCTTTGCTACCGGTGCCTCACGCCAGCTCAAGTCGAGCTCGCGTTTCGTTCCCTCGCCCTTCACCCGCCCGGCCAGCTCGACGAGCCGATCGGTCGCGTCGGGACGGCGATCGAAGAGGACGTCTTCGATCCGCTCGTGCAGCTCGGCGTTTACGTCCTCGTACACCGCGAGCTGACCGGCGTTGACGATTCCCATGTCGAGCCCGGCTCGAATGGCGTGATAGAGGAAGATGGCGTGCATCGCCTCGCGCACCACGTCGTTGCCGCGGAAAGAGAAGGAGAGGTTCGAGATGCCGCCCGAGATCTTGGCGCCCGGGCAGCGCTCCTTGATCAGCGGGATCGCCTCGAGGAAGGCCTTGGCAAAGCCACTGTGCTCTTCCATGCCGGTCGCGACCGCCAGTACGTTGGGGTCGAAGATGATGTCCTCGGGCCGGAAGCCGGCCTCGTCGATCAGCAGGTGGTAGGCGCGCTCGCAGATTGCGACCTTTCGTTCGGCCGTCGCGGCCTGACCTTGCTCGTCGAAGGCCATGACGATGAGCGCTGCACCGAAACTTCTAACCCGGCAGGCGTGGGTGAGGAACTCCCCTTCACCCTCCTTGAGGCTGAGCGAGTTGACGACGCCCTTGCCCTGCAGGCACTCGAGCCCCGCCTCGATCACCGACCAGCGCGAGCTGTCGATCATGATCGGCAGGCGCGCTATCTCCGGCTCGACGGCGATCAGATTGAGGAAGGTCCTCATCGCCTGCTCGGAGTCGAGCAGGTCGGCGTCCATGTTGACGTCGAGGATGTTGGCGCCGCCGCGCACCTGCTCGAGCGCGACCGCCAGCGCGCGCTGAAAGTCGCCGGCCTCGACCAGACGCCGGAAGCGGGCCGATCCGGTCACGTTCGTACGCTCGCCGACGACGACAAAGCCCGTGCTCTCGTCGATCGTGAACGGCTCGAGTCCGCTCAGTGACGTCAGCTTGCGCCGTGGCGGGACTCTACGCGGTGGCAGGCCGCGAACGGCCTCGGCGATGGCGCGCACGTGCTCGGGGGTGGTGCCGCAGCAACCTCCAACCGCGTTGACAAGGCCTTCCTCGGCGAACTCCCTCAGGAAGCGGCTCGTGTCGACCGGTTGCTCGTCGAAGGCGCCGAGCTCGTTTGGAAGCCCGGCATTCGGGTGGCAGGAGGTCAGCGTCGAAGCAACGCTCGCGAGGGCCTCGATGACCGGTCGCATCTGCGCGGCACCGAGCGAGCAGTTGACGCCGACAAAGAGCGGATCCGCATGCTCGACCGAGATGCTGAAGGCCTCCACTGTCTGCCCTGAAAGGTTGCGCCCACTCCTGTCCACGGCGGTGAACGAAAGCCAGAGCGGCAGCTCGACCCCTTGTGCGCGAAACACGTCGCCGATTGCGATCAGCGCCGCCTTGGCGTTCAGCGTGTCGAAGATCGTCTCGACCATGAGCAGATCGACGCCGCCTTCGATCAGAGCCTGCGCCTGTTCGAAGTAGCTGGCCCTGACCTGCTCGAAGCTGACCGCGCGATAGGCGGGGTCGTCGACCCGCGGCGAGAGAGAGAGGGTGGCCTTGGCCGGTCCGATCGAGCCGACCACGAAACGGGGCTGCTCGGGGGTTCGCGCCGTCCACTCGTCGCAGACGACGCGGGCGAGCCGTGCGCCCGCCAGGCTCATCTCGGCGGCGAAGCTCTCCAACCCGTAGTCGGCCTGGCCGAGCGAGGTTGCGGTGAAGGTGTTGGTGGTGACGAAATCGGCGCCCGCGTCGAGGTAGGCGTTGTGAATGTCCCTGACCACTTCCGGCCGGGTCAGATTGAGCACGTCGGGATCGCCGGCGAGCGGATGGGGATGCTCGCCGAAACGCTCGCCGCGGTAGGCGTCCTCGCCGCGCACACTGCGCTGGATGAGCACGCCGTACGACCCGTCGAGAACGAGTACGCGTGACGCGGCAAGCTCGGCTATACGAGCGCGGGTATCCATCGTTTTCCTCCAGCGCAGATTGAGCGCGTAGCGGCTGTCAACGAGACCTTAGCTGGCGACGAAAACGACCCGTTCCTCGGCTCCAATCCTTACGAACCTTTTAACGGGCGCTCAGGCCGATTTCAGGCGAGCCCTCGATACTGAGCCAGGAGGATACGAGATGTACGTGCTAACAGACAAAACTTGCGACGAAGTGATTGGGCGCTTCGAGAGTCTCACCGAGGCTCGGGGTACGTTGCTCGATTTCTACCGCTTGCACCCGCCCGGCGGGCGCTGGCTCGAGATCGCGATCGAGCGCGAGCCCAGGGACCTTGAGCTTCTCTCCGCGGCCTAGAGCTTCTAGCGAAACGAGGCACTCCGCGGTCTGGCCGCGCTCGGCGGCGTGATGCGTCGGCTCTTCGAGCCGCGTCCTCGGCCACATCCGTCGGCGGGTCTTCGTTCCGCAAGAGGTATTGCGGTTTCGAACAGGGTACGACCGATACCGTTTCTGCGTAATTCAGTCGCGCCGCTTAGGGCGCGGATTCAATACTGATGCCGCCGATTCCCGAGGTATGCGGAAAGAAACACCTGTGGTGCATACCTCGACGAACGCTCGCGTGAGCGCATCCGGCTCGGAGCGAGCGGCACTGCGGTTGATCGAGGGCGGCGCTCGCGGCGGCGTGATGCTGGCCAGGCGGGAGGTCTCGAGCGGTCATACCCCGCTGAGGCTCGTCCCCGAAAAGGACACGGCGACGGTCTTGATCGGCGACGCCGATGAGAGCGTGCTGTCGATGCTCAGTCTCACTCTTGGCGAGGAGTTCGAGCTACTCAGAGCGAGCGACGGCGAGCAGGCGCTGCGCCTGGCGCTGATCGAACGACCCGATCTGGTCGTGCTCGACGTGCACATGCCGAAGTTGGACGGCTATCGCGTTACGACTCAGATCCGGCGCAATTCGGCGACCGAAAACACGCCGGTTATCTTGCTCGACTCGCACCCGGAGCAGATCGATGTCTTGCGGGGTTTCGCAGCCGGCGCGATCGACTACGTCACCAAGCCGTTCGACCCGTTCGAGCTCCTGGATCGGATCCGGGAGACACTCGAGTCCGGCGACATCGTCTGAGCGCTCGAGCTTGATCAGACGCTCCACTGTCTGGCAGCGTTCTGCTCTGATTTCGACCGTTACGGGCTTGGCGGAATCAGATCCCGGTAGGTAGGTCGTCAATTGAAGCGCGAGCCTGCGGGGCGCTGCGGCGTATCCCCCATTCGAGGGACGGCCGACCACCCCGAAGTGCCGAAACGTATCTCGTCATGTTCGGTCGCACGACAGTCCTGATCGCGCTCGCGCTTGCTCTCGCACTTCCTGCGTCGGCACCCGCGCGGCAGTCCGCGACTCGCTCGAAAGCGCCGACCGGGCTCAAGGCCTTTTTGCTCCGCTACGACGAGCCGACCAAGCGGAACTTCTCGCGCACACCCTCGCTAGGCTGGAAGCCCGTGTCGCAAGCCACGAGCTACGACGTCCAGCTTTCGAACTCAACCACTTTTCGCGAAAACAGCATCGTCTGGAGCGCGGAGGGGTTAAAGACACCGTATACAGCGGTGCCGATAGCGCTTCCCTGGACGACCGGGCACCCCTATTCGCTATTCGCGAGGGTGAGAGCTCACAAGCAGAAAAGAACGACACGCTGGAGCCCCAGATACGGCTTCAATGTTCGGTGGACAGATGTCCCAGCGAAACTGTCGGCGCCGAACGGGCTGCTGCGCTGGACGCCGATCGACGGCGCGAGCGCCTACGAAGTTTGGGAATCGGGCACGGGCTCGGTTCTCAACTCTTGGGTGAAGACGTACTTCGTGTCTTCCAACGTCGCCGACATGCGCGACTGGTTCACCTTCCACCAGACCACGAGCTGGGTCGGGAGCGCCTTCTGGCGTGTTCGGGCTGTGCGCCTGGCCTATGGAACACGAACGAACGGGCAACCAACGACTACCTATGGACCCTGGTCTCCGCTGTTTACAACCCACGCTACGCCTCCGAGCCGCACCTCCGCGATCACGCTGGGTGGCACCGTGTCCGACGTCATCGGAACGGTGCCTCACCCCGTCGCGCACAAGATCATGCCGGGATTCAGCTGGAGCGGAACTGTCTCGGGAGGAGTTCCTTCCGAGCTATACCGCGTCTACGTCTTTTCGGACAACGACTGTGTTGAGCCCGTTCTCACAGGGTCGATAGTGGGTAGTCCCGCCTGGGTGCCTCGGCTCGGTGCGCCCTTGGCTCTCCCGCAGTCCGAGGAAGAGATCGCTAAAGCTCGTTCGACGATTTTGCTTGACGGGAGCCAAGGCTTAGCTTACGACTATGCGCGTTCCGAGGTTGAGACGAGCGAGTCCGAGACAAGCACCAGGCTGGATCTCTGGGATCGTGAGTGGCCGAGCGGCGCTTATTACTGGACAGCTGTTCCCGTGACGTGGCATATAAACCACTTGATGAGCGACGCGTTCGAATACCAGGACGCGCAGGCCGCTCAGGATGCCTGCTCCGCTGGTCGTGTGGCGCGCTTCGGTCGGATCAGCCAGGCGGTTCCCACCGCGAAGAAGAAGGCTTACGTGACCAGCCTCTCGCTCGCCGGAAAGATGAAGAGCGTTGCGATGAGCCGCTCTCCTCGCGTCTACGGGAGCACGCCCCTCGTGACCTGGTCGCCGGCAGTTGGGGCGGACACGTACGAGGCGCAGTGGAGTCACAAACGTTATCCGTTCCGGAAAGCCGGAAGCACCACAACGGCGGCGACATCGACTCTCCTGTCGCTGGCGCCCGGCACCTGGTACTACAGAGTGCGCGGCATCGACTCGAGCATGCCTAGCGGTGCGCAGGGGATGGCCTGGTCGAGCGTGCGTAAGCTCAAGATCGTCAAGCCCAAGTTCCGCATCTCGAGGTAGACGGCCTCGGCGTCCGGGCGCTACTTCTCCAGTAGCCGGCGCTCTTCGCTGCGCCTGCGGGCGCGAATCGCCAGCGCCAGAAGCGCAGCCAGCAAGATGA
Organism: uncultured Gaiellales bacterium; assembly: GCA_964636655.1. Lineage (GTDB taxonomy): Bacteria > Actinomycetota > Thermoleophilia > Gaiellales > Gaiellaceae > Fen-549. The sequence continues at coordinate 72,108 of CAZWTK010000004.1, read as the reverse complement.
AGGGCGAGGCGACGATGAGCCCCGTGGCGGCCCAGGAGATCTCCGAGGAGAGCCCGTTCCAGGCCCGGTCGATCGCCTTGTGAATGCGGCTCGGTTCGGCGGGCAGCTCGGGCAAGTTGCCGGTCGTGAGCGTCAGAGTGATCGTCGCCAGGCGACCGCGCAGGATGTCCTTCGTACGCTGGTTCTTGAGCGCGCTCAGCCGGGCGCGATCGCGGGCGAGCTTGACCTGCAGCTGCGAGCGGGCCTGGGAGGTGAGCGTCTGCTGGCTCAACGTCTGTTCCAGCGACGCGATCTCGCGCCGGAGCTCCTGAATAGTCTTGCTCTGCGCGGTCACAGTGGCCTTTACGTCTTCCAGAGAAACCTGCTGGATGAGTATCTTGCCCAGCTCGGAGATGCGGATCAGCGCCTCCTGCGAGCGCGCGGCGGGAACCTTGAGCACCAGGTACGAGGTGGCGACGCCGCGACTGGGCACGTTCGTCCGCGTCGAGACGACGTAGCCGCTGAGCGAGCGAGCTATCTTCATCGCCCGGGCCGTCTTGCGCGAGAGCTGGTCGTTGTTTGTGACCTTGAGCGTCAGGACGGCGCGCAGCTCGGCGAGGCGATTGCCGGTGGTGATCGAGGCGACCGATCCTGCGCCGGATTCTGTCGTACTGGGCCAACCGCCCCACGTTTTGCTCTCTGCCGTAACAGCGAGGTCCTTCGAGGCCGGCGACTGCACCGCTTTCCTCTGTGGCACCGCCTCGATGAACTGATCTACATTCGCGCCGGTCGCGGCGGCTTTCCGCACGGGTTGCAGCTTCTCCTGCGTAACAGTCGCGAGTAGACCCTGGCGTAAAGCTGTCGCGTTGTCCATTTTGGACGGCTGGCTCAGCTCACCGGCGACGATGCCGCCGGCGACGGCGATCGAGAGCGCGGCGGCCAGCGCGAACACTAGCTTACGTCTGCTGAACTGGATTCGAGTTGGGCGTGATCGTCGTTCGCTGCTGCGCTCGCCCAGGCGCTCGACCTGGGAGATGAGCGCCTCGGAGGGGCGCGGGCGGTGCTTGCGCAGCTCGCGCGCGGTCTTCTCGTGACGTTCCTTCGGGTTTTCGTTCTCAGGCCTCGACATCGCTGGCCACCCTTTCCGAAAGCTTCTCTAGCGCCCGGCTCAACCTCATCGAGCAGGCGCTGCGACTGATACCGAGGAAGCGCGCGACCGTCTCGGCGTCCCACTCCAGCAGGACGCGCAGCGCGATCACCTCGCGCTCGCCGGCAGATAGCGATGCCAGCGCCGACTCCAGCTCGGGCGAGAGCCCGTCGCCGAACCCCGGCTCGGCGATCTCGAACTCCTGCCTGAGCGCATAGGCGTCCTCGCGGCGGCGGCGCCTGTCCTCGGCACGGAAGTGGTCGAGGGCGACGCCGCGTGCAATCGCGCACAGCCAGGTCCTCGCGCTCGCCCTGCGGGGATCGAAGCGAGTCCAGTTGCGAAGTGCCTTCTCGAAGGCGGTCGCGGTCAGATCCTCGGCGACCGAGCGGTTTCCGACCAGGTAGGCGACGTAGGCGTGCACCGAGGCCAGGTGATCGCGCGCGGCCTGCGCGAAGTCCGGCCTTTTCTCGAGTGCTGCCACGGTCACGTCGTTTATACGCCGCCGCGACAAAGCTCGTCACAGGCAGTCGGTCGACGATCTGACGTGGGAGCTCGGGGTGACGGCCTGAATCCACCTGGAGCGTCGCCGGGACATCCGTCTAGCAATCACCGCGGGCTTCGAGCGCCTACTCCGCAAAGAGGCCCGCGTGCCGCCGCAGCCGCCATCTGCGGCTACGGCTCACAAACGCTCTCTTCCAGACGATTCAACCCCACAAAGCAAATCGCCTACTCTCGCCACGCTCGTAGGAGCAGAAGCCGAGCAAGCGCCGAAGGCGCGCTCGGCGCTTTACACCCACCCGAAGAGAGTCGCCAGACTTTCTCCGGACCCTACTGGCACCAAACGCGGCTGTCGCGGGTCAGCATGGCGTCGGCGCTCTTGGGCCCCTTGCTGCCGGCGGCGTAGTTTGGAAAATCGGGCTTCGCGTTTTGCCACTGGGCCACGACGGAGTCGGCGAATCCCCACTGTGCCTCGACCTCGTCGATGCGCGTGAACAGGGTCGCGTCGCCGAGCATGGCATCGAGGATCAGCTTCTCGTAGGCCTCGGGCAGCTGAACGTGGAAAGCCCGGTCGTACTCGAAGTCGAGACGGACGGGCTGGATCGTCATGCCCTGGCCCGGTACCTTGGCGCCGATTCGAATCGAGATGCCCTCGTCGGGCTGGATGTGGATGATGAGCACGTTCGGGCGCAGTCCCTCGCCGGCGATTTCGAGGAAGGGCGGATGAGGCGCGGGCCGGAAGAGGGCCACTATCGTCGTCGACCGGGCGGCGAGACGCTTGCCGGTGCGTAGATAGAACGGCGTGCCGGCCCAGCGCCAGTTGTCGATAAAGACCCTGAGCGCGACGTAGGTCTCGGTGTCGGACTCGGTCGCCACCCCGGGCTCCTCGCGATAACCGACCACCTGCTTTCCGTTGATCTCGCCGCTTTCGTACTGTCCTCGTATGACGTAGGCAGGGTCCGGCGGAGCGAGCGCACGCACGATCTTGACCTTCTCGTTTCTGACGGCGTCGGCCTCGAAATCGGCCGGAGGCTCCATTGCGGTGATCGCAAGCAGCTGCAGCAGGTGGTTCTGGACGACATCCCGGATCGCGCCGGCACTCTCATAGAAACCGGCCCGATCCTCGATCCCGATCGTCTCGGCGACCGTGATCTGCACGTTGTCGACGTAACGCCGGTTCCAGATCGGCTCGAAGATGCCGTTGGCGAAGCGGAACGCGAGCACGTTCTGGACCGTCTCCTTGCCGAGGTAGTGATCGATGCGGAAGATCTCGTTCTCGGCGAAGTGCGTGACGATGTCCTCGTTCATCGCCTTGGCACTGGCGAGGTCGTGCCCGAACGGCTTCTCGACGATCAGGCGCACCCAGCCCTTGGGCCGGGGCCTCTCTCCGATCTTGTCCACGACAGTGCGAATCGCAGAGGGTGGGACGGCCAGGTAGTAGACGCGGTTCCCCTGGGTACCGCGCTCCTTGTCGAGCCGATCCAGCAACTCCAGAACATGGCTCTCGCCGCCTTCCGACGCGAAGTCGGTGGTGACGTAGTGCATCCCCGCGGCCAGCCGGTCCCAGACATCCTCGCGCATCTCGTCGCGTCCGAACTCGCTGACCGCATCGCGCATCTTCTCTCGCCAGGCCTCGGTCGAGTTTTCGGTTCGGGCGACGCCGACCACCGCGAAGTTCTCGGGCAGGAGGCCGCGGTACTCGAGCGAGTAGAGAGCCGGGATCAGCTTGCGATGCGTTAGGTCGCCGGAGGCGCCGAAGATCACGAGCGCGCAGGGGTCAGGTGGGCGCTCGCTACCCGACCCGGCGGCCACCGGCGCCTCGAACTCGGCCCTGGTCCTGGTACTCATTACGGCAAACTTCCTTTCCGAACTTACTTCCCGTTTGCGGACTTGACCGCGTGCCCGCCGAACTGGTTTCTGAGCGCCGCGTTTACCTTTGCTGCGAAGGACTCGTCCTGGCGTGAGGCGAAGCGGGCGAAGAGCGAGTTGGCGATGATCGGCGCGGGCACGTTCTCATCGAGCGCAGCCAGCAGCGACCAGCGACCTTCGCCGGAGTCCTCGACGTAGCCCGCGATCTTCGCCAGCTCGGGGTCGTCCGCCAGCGCAAGTTCGAGCAGCTCGATCAGCCAGCTGCGCACGACTGATCCGTAGCGCCAGATGCCGGCCACGCTGTGCAGGTCGATGTCGAACTCCGAGGCTTGCATGATCTCGAAGCCTTCGGCGATCGCCTGCATCATTCCGTACTCGATCCCGTTATGGACCATCTTGGTGAAGTGCCCAGCCCCGTTCGCGCCAACATGCGCATAGCCGTCCTTGGGTGCCAGATCGATGAAGATCGGCTCGACCCGCGAGACAATCTCGGGCTTGCCGCCGACCATCACGCAGTAACCGTTTTCGAGTCCCCAGACTCCGCCCGAGACTCCGGCGTCGACGAAGTGGATGCCCTTCTTCTCGGCCACCTCGGCCCGCCGCTTGGAGTCGGTGAAGTGCGAGTTGCCGCCGTCGACGATGATGTCGTCGTCCTCGAGCAGCTCGAGCAGCTCTGTGAAGGCGCGCTCGGTCACCTCGCCGGCGGGGATCATCAACCAGACGACTCGTGGTTGCTCCAGCTTCTCTGCCAGATCCATCAGCGAGGTCGCCGTGCGCTCCTTGTTGGTGCGCGCGTAGGTCTCGACCTCGTGACCGGCGCGGCGCAGGCGCTCGGCCATGTTGCCGCCCATGCGGCCCATTCCGACCATGCCCAGCTTCATAGCTCCTCCTCCAATCCGATGCGGATGACGGGCCTTCCATGCTCCTCGAGGGCCGCGAAGTCGCCGGCGGCCTGGGCTCCGATCAGGCGCCGGAAACCGAAGTCGCGTCCCGGAATCGCCAGCTCCTCGCCCAGATCGTCCACGACCTGCACGAACAGACCGTTGGCCTTCCCGCCCTTGTGCAGCTGGCCGGTCGAATGCAGGTAGCGGGGGCCGAAACCACGAGTGACGACGCAACCGGTCGTCTCACCCATCCGCTTGGCCAGAGCGGCGAGCTTGGCGTCGTTCTCGGGCGTCGGGTCAACGAAGGCGAGGACGGCGATGTAATCGTCGCTGTGCGCTGCTGTGAGCAGCTCGTTGAGGCTTCCTCTGGGCGCGAGATCGGGCTCGGCGCTCGAGGCGAGGATGGCGCTTGTTCTGTCCTTCGCCTCCTGAACGTTCGGCTGATCGAAGGGATTGATCTCGAGCAACGCGCCGGCGACGGCGATCGCAAACTCCCAGCGGAACATCTCCTGCCCGAGCTCGTACGGATTCTCGAGCCTGAGCTCGACGGCCTGACGATCGGTGTCGCCGGGGTGCTCGCCGGGCGCCGGAACCAGCCCCTTGCCCTGTTTGCCGGTCGATTCCGCGATCAGTTGCTCGGCCCAGAGCGCGAAGCCGCTTTCGTGCTCGGGAATGCAAACCTTGTCGTGCCCCTCGCGCCAACCCTCTCCGAGCTCCAGGCCGAGCTCCAGACCCGGATTTCCGTCGATTCCGCGGCAGGCCTCGGCCATCTCGGCGGCGCGCAGAAGCAACCGCTCGATATCGATACCCATCAGCGCGGCCGGGACGATACCGAAGGGCGATAGTGCGGAGAAACGTCCGCCGATGGTCGGCTCGCCTGCAGGCACTTTGAGAAATCCCCGCTCACGAGCTAGTTTTTCCAACTCGCTTCCCGGGTCGGTGACGGCGGCGAAGTGACCGTCTCGTCGGTCTGCCCAGTCCCAGAAGTAGTCGAGATGAGAGCGCGTCTCGATAGTCGAGCCCGATTTCGAGGAGACGAGGACGAAGGTCGAGGAGGGATCCAGCTCGGACGCCAGGCGGCGCACGGCCGACGGGTGAGTCGAGTCGAGCACGTGGAAGGTCGTCGATCCGAAGGCGCGACGCATCACCTCGGGTGCCAGGCTCGAGCCGCCCATTCCCAGCAGCAAGACGTTTGCGATCCCTTCTGGCGTTGCCTCGAAGGTCAGTATCTCGCCGACCTGAGCAAGCGATCGCGTCGGCGCATCCAGCCAGCCAAGCCATTTCTCCTCGCCGCTTGATGTCCACAGGGAGGCGTCGCGCGCCCAGATCTTCTCGACCAGCTCGTTCGCCGTAAATGCTCTCACCGACTTACCTCCAGCTTCTCTAGCTTCTCATCGATCCCATCCAGCAGCTCGGCGAAGGAGTCCGCGAACTTCTGCACTCCCTCAGCTTCGAGTGTGTCCACCACATCGGCGTAGGAAACGCCCACCGCCTCGATCTGCTCGAGCAGGAGTCTTGCCTCGTCGACACCCTTCGCCAGCGTCTGTGCGACAGGGCCGTGCTCCTGGAAGGCGCGAACGGTCTCGATCGGCATCGTGTTCACGGTGTCGGGGCCGATCAGCTCCGACACGTAGAGAGTGTCGGAGTAGGCCGGGTTCTTGGTTGAGGTCGAGGCCCAGAGGCAGCGCTGAGCACGGGCGCCCTTCGAGGCCAGGTACTGCCAGCGCTCGCTGGAAAAGACGTCCTGGTAGTGGTGGTAGGCCAGCTTCGCGTTCGCCACGGCGAGTTTTCCGCGCAGGGCCAGCGCTGCGGGAGTACCGATCTCGTCGAGGCGTCTGTCGGCTTCGCTGTCGACGCGCGAGACGAAGAAGCTGGCCACCGAGTTGATCGGGCTGACGTCGCCGGCGGCGGCGACGCGACGCTCGAGTCCGCGCAGGTAGGCGTCCACGACCTCGGCGTAGCGCTGAAGCGAGAAGATGAGCGTGATGTTGACCGAGTGGCCGGCGGCGATCGCGTCTTCGATCGCCGGCAACCCCGGGCGGGTGGCCGGGATCTTCACGAGCAGGTTGGGACGGTCGATGTCGCTATGGAGGCGGAGCGTCTGCTCGTGGGTGCGCTCGCTGTCGTATGCAAGCGTTGGGTCGACCTCGATCGAGACGTAGCCGTCGAGGCCGGCCGTTTTCTCGTGCACCGCACGCAAGAGATCGCAGGCCTGCCTGACATCGTTCTCGGCCAGCCGGAAGAAGATCTCAGAGTTGTCGCCGAGCGAGGCCAACTCGTACAACTCGCTGTCGTACCAGTCGCCCTCGGCGAGCGCCTTCTGGAAGATGGTCGGGTTGCTAGTTACTCCGCTCACAGAGTCTTCGCGAATCAACCGCTCGAGCTCACCCGTCTCAAGCATCTCGCGCGAGAGCGAGTCGATCCAGACGCTCTGACCCAGCTCCGTCAACTGCTGCAACCTGCTCTTCGCCATCGATTCTCTCCCTCAGATTGGCCTGTTTCTCAAACCGAATCCTTGCCGTTACGCGAGCTCTCGTGCCGCGTTGCGCGCCATCTGCTCGACCTTCTCGAGCCGCGCCGCATAGCGCGGGTCGCTCTCGTTGAAGCGTGCGGCCAGAAAGACCTGCACCAGCTCGCGCGCGAGCGCCTCGCCGACGACCTCGGAGCCCAGGCAGAGCACGTTCATGTCGTCGTGCTCTACGCCTTGGTGGGCCGAGTAGGCGTCGTGGCAGATCGCGGCTCGTATGCCCGGAAGCTTGCAGGCGGCGACGCAGGCGCCCACTCCCGAGCCGCAGACGAGTATTCCGCGCTGCGCTCTTGCGGAGCGAATCTGCTCGGCGACGTCCGTGGCCTGGTCCGGGTAATCGACGCGAACGCTGCCGTCTTCCACTCCGAGGTCGATCGCGTCGCAGCCCGCCTGCGCAACCGCTTCGAGCACGGCTTCGCGCAGCTTGACGCCCCGGTGATCGAACGCTACGGCGACCTTCATCATCCTCTCCTCCGGGAGTTTTTCACGAAACTCGTGCCAGTAGGGCCTGCGCTTGAGCCGCCGCGTTCTCGGCCGTGAAGCCGAAGTGCTCCATCACCTCGTCGCCGGGGGCGGAGGCGCCGAAGTGGTCGATCGCCAGTGAAGCGCCGCGATCGCCGACCCAACGCTCCCAACCGAGCGAGATCCCGGCCTCGACCGAGAGCCGGAGCGGTACATCGGAAGGAAGCACGCTCTCGCGGTACTCCTCGCTCTGCAGCTCGAACAGCTCCCAGCACGGCATCGAGACGACGCGCGAGTGAACGCCCCGCTCGAGCAAATCCTTCGCGGCCTCGAGCGCAACGGCCACCTCGGAGCCCGTGGCAATGAAGATCAGCTCGGGCTGCGTCGACTCGTCGGCCTGCCAGAGAACGTAGGCGCCGCGCTCGACTCCCGATGCCGCGCCCAGCTCCGATCGATCGAGCACGGGGAGCTTTTGCCTCGTGAGCGCCAGCACAAGCGGGCCGTCCTTGCGCTCCAGGGCGACCTTCCAGGCGTACGAGACCTCGTTGGCGTCGGCCGGCCTGACGAACCAGAGGTTCGGAATGGCGCGCAGCGCCATGTAGTGCTCGATCGGCTGGTGCGTCGGTCCGTCTTCGCCGACCCCGATCGAGTCGTGCGAATAGATCCACAGCGCCGGCACCTGGCCGAGCGCCGACAACCTGATCGCCGCGCGCATGTAGTCGGAGAAGATGAGGAAGGTCGAGCCGTAGGGCTTGACCATGCCGCCGTGCAGAGCGATACCGTTGACGATCCCGCCCATCCCGTGCTCGCGCACGCCGAAGGCGATATTGCGGCCGGAGTGCGTTGCGGCAAAGAGGCCCGCGCCGGGGAACTCGGTTCTGACCGACTCGGCGAGATCGGCCGAGCCCCCGATCATCGTCGGCGTGTAGGGCTCGAGTGCCTGCATCACCTTGTGGTTGGCGTCGCGCGTCGCGATCGCGCTCCCGTCAGTGCTCTCGAACTCGGGCAGCGCCTGCTGCCAGCCGAGCTTGGGCTCTCCGCTCCAAGCCTGATCCCAGTCTGTGCGGGCCTCCGGGAAGGCAATGCTCCAGTGCTCGAAGCGCTCGCGCCAGGCGACCTCGAGCGCGGCGCCGCGCTCCAGCTGGCTCATGTGCGCGTAGACGTCGTCGGGCACGAAGAAGTCCTTGTCGGGGTCGGCGCCGAGCGCGGTCTTGGCCGCGCGCACCTCTTCGGCTCCCAGCGGGGCTCCGTGCGCCTTGGCAGTGTCGACGAGGTGCGGAGCGCCGTAAGCGATGTGCGAACGCACCACCACGAGCGAAGGCCGTTCGCGTTCGGCCTCGGCGGCCTCGATCGCCTGGTCGAGCCGCTCGAGGTCGTTGGCGTCGTCGGCCCACTGCACGTGCCAACCCTGTGCCTCGAGCCGGCGGCCGGCGTTGTCGGCGCTGAACGAGATCGAGGTGGATCCGTCGATCGTGATGTGGTTGTCGTCGTAGAAGAAGATCAGCTTGCCAAGGCCGAGCTGACCGGCTATGGATGCGGCTTCGCTCGAGATTCCCTCCATCAGGTCGCCGTCGGAGCAGATGACGTAGACGTTGTGATCGACGATCTCGTGCCCGGGCCGGTTGTAGCGGTCGGCGAGGAAGCGTTCGGCGATGCCGAAACCCACGGCGTTGGAGAATCCCGCCCCGAGCGGGCCGGTAGTCGTCTCGACGCCCGGGGTGACGAAGTGCTCGGGGTGGCCGGGCGTGCGTGACTCCCACTGGCGGAACTGCTTCAAGTCGTCGAGACCGAGGTCGTAGCCGCTCAGGTGTAGCGCCGCGTACTGCAGGATGCAGGCGTGCCCCGCCGAGAGAACGAAGCGGTCGCGATTCGGCCAGTCGGGGTTGGCGGGGTTGTGCCGCAGATGCTTCGTGTAGAGCAAATAGGCGAGCGGGGCCAACGCCATAGCGGTGCCCGGATGGCCCGAGTTGGCCTTCTGCACGGCGTCCATCGCCAGTGTCCGAACGGCCAGAATTGACTGTTGGCGAATCTCTGTCTCGCTCACGCTTCTCCCACGGTTGCTCTATACCCAGTTGCTAAACGATATGCATCATGGAGTAGAGACCGCTCGGTTAGCGGTGATTGAAGCAAGATCGATCATTTTTCCTAACCCTGGAAGTAGCACGATACCTTTCGCTCAGCGCGAGCCCTGCCTGCCTAATCGCACGATTGCAAGCTCTTTCCGGCGGTTCTTCGCCGGCGATCCCGGTCGGAGTCGGCGGCTAGACGACGATCGAATCGAGCATCCAGGTCTCGATTTCGTCGAGGTACTTCGGGATCTGCGGCTCGAGAGCCGAGCGCTCGGGTGAGTTGTAGAAGGCGGCGCTGGCCTCGGAGAAGCTGTCGTGACCGACGATCCAGACGAAACGGCTTTCGTCGTGGACCACCCAGGGCCCGATCACCGAGAAGCCGTAGCGGCGCCTGAGGGGAAGGACCTGCGAGCGCCAGACCTCGACCCAGTCGTCCATGTGGCCAGGCTTTACCCGGTAGATCCGTAGCTGGTGCTGCACACTCAACTACCTTCGAAGGTGGCGATCAGCGCCTCGGACACGACCCTGATCGGCTTGCCGGAGAGCTGGCTCGCCTTGCGCAGTCGCGCGTAGGCATCCTGCTCGTTCAGCTTCTCCTTCTCCATCAGTAGCCCCTTGGCCCGCTCGACGAGCTTGCGCGCCGCGAGCGCCTCCGCCAGTGAGTCGGCCTCCTCGCGCAGCGTCATCAACTCGGCGTGACGAGCCCGCGCCGTCTCGATCGCCGGGAGCAGCTCCGTCTCGCGGAAAGGCTTGACGAGATAGCCGTAGACTCCGGCCTCGACGGCGCGCGCGATCAGCTCCCGCTGGCTGTAGGCGGTGAGTATTACGATCGGAATCGGCCGCTCTTCGAGGATGCGCTTTGCGGCCTCGATGCCGTCGAGTCGGGGCATCTTGACGTCGAGAATGGCCAGATCCGGCAGCTCCTTGCGTGCCAGCTCGATCGCCTCGAGCCCGTCGTGCGCCTCGGCGCAGATCTCGAAGCCGGCCCGCTCCAGTAGCTCGCGCAAATCGAGCCGGATGATCGTCTCGTCCTCGGCGATGAGCAGGCGCATTGACCGCTAACCCTAGAGAGGGAAGGAGAGCTCTGCATGAAGGCCGCTCTCGTTTCGCAGTTCGAGTGTCCCGTGTAGCTCGTCGCGAACGAGCGCCCGCACGATCTCGAGCCCGGTTCCCTTGCCGTCGCCCGAGATCCCCGGGCCGTCGTCGGCTACTGCCAGCTCGACTACGCCTTCGTCTTGCGACAGCTCGATGGTGATGTTGTCGCCGCCGTGCTCGATGGCGTTCTGAAGCAGTTCGGTGAAGGCGAGCGCGAGCGCGGTTGCCTGGCTACCCGCGAGCGAGATTTGCTCGAGCTGGGCGCTCACCGTTTTGCTCGAGCCGAGCCCCTGGACGATCGTGAGCCGCAGTCGCTCGATCAGCTCGGCCAGCTCGACATCGTCGTCCTGACGCTTGGTCAGCACCTCGTGCACCGCGGCGATAGCCAGGATGCGGTTGACCGAATCGGCCAGCACCTGTTGGGCGTCAACATTCTCCGCGCGGGCATGCAGTCTCAGCAGTGAGGCCACCGTCTGCAGGTTGTTCTTGACGCGGTGGTGAATCTCTTGCGCGAGCACCCCGCGCATGACCGCACGCCCGTGCTCGATAGCGACCGCGGCGTGGTGAGCGATGGAGCCGAGCAGCGCTTCGTCTTCGTCCGAGAAGGGCGTGTCCTTGTCGCAGACCAGCTCGCCCACCTGGCGCCGTCGCCAGCGCAGTGGGATCCTGACCGCGTGCTCCCCGCTTCGTCCCTCGGGCCAGGCGACACGCCCGTCGGCGAGAACGACGGCGGCGCCGGTGGCACCGACCGCCTGCATCGTTGTCTTGACGATCGCCTCCAGCGACTCCTCGACGTAGAGCGACTCCGAGACGGCCTCCGAGATCCTGGCCAGCGCCTCGAGCTCGTGGACGCGCCGCTGGGCCTCTTCGTAGAGGCGGGCGTGCTGGATCGACTGGGCGACCTGCCCCGCGATGGCAACCAGGAGATCGATCTCTGCGCGGCTGAACTCGCGTGGATGCCTGGTGCGCACGTTGAGTGCGCCCTCCAGCTTTTCGCGCGCCAGAATCGGCACCGCCAGGATCGACTCGTACTCACCCTCGGGCAGATTCTTGAAGGCCTTGAAGCGCGGATCGAGATTCGCGCCCTCTGGGATCATCACCGGTTGGCGAATGGCGGCGGAAGAACCGGTGACGCCCTCACCCAGGCGCATACGTGGCTTGCGCTCTTCCTCACCCACCTGCGCGCCGAAGGTCGCGCGCAAGACAAGTGAGTCACCGTTCTCGTCGTAGAGATAGACGAAGCAGGCGTCGGCCTCAAGCGCCTCGGCGACCTTGCGTGCGATCAGCGCCAGAACCTCCTCCAGATCGAGGCTGGAGTTGACGGCCTCGGTCGTCTCCGTGAGCAGTTGAAGATGTCGCTCGGACTCGTTCATCACAGAACGATTCTAAGCTCGGAGCGGTGGCGAGTGCCCGTGGCTATCTAGGCCGCTACGGCGAACTCCGAGACGACCTCGTCGGTCGACGTAAAGGCCACCCCCTGCTCGCGCCAGTGAGCAAGGCAGCGCTCGACTCTTTTCGGGTCGAGTCCGCGGGCGGCGTCTGCGACGAAACGGACTCTCCGGCCCAGCCTGAGCATGCCCTGGACGGCCGCGTCGTCGCAGACATCACTGGCCACGCCGAAGAGGACTATCTCCTCCGGGTCGAGCAACTCGATCAGCGCCTCGGTGCTCGGGTTGGTGAAGACGTCGAAGTGCTTCTTCAAGATCAGGATCTCGCGTCGGCCGGCAATCAGCTTTGCCAGGCGTCCGGCCGGGAGTGCCTGCTCGGAGAGGGGAAGTGGGTCGATCTGCTTTGTCTCGGGCACCCGCTCGGCCCCGGGCGTCCCACGCAGGCAGTGTGGCGGGTAGGTGTGCTCGAAGTCGGGCTCGTACGAGATCTCCGGGTCGGTCAGCTCGTGGTCGTCGGCAGAGGCCACGTGCACGATACCGGCGGCTTTTGCGTATTCGACCAGACGAGCCATCGCCGGGAGCAGCTCCTCGGCGCCCGGGACGTAGAGCTTTCCTTCGGGAAGCATGAAGTCGACCTGGGTGTCGACGTCCCAGAGGATCGCCCGCCTCATCAGCCGACGATCTCCAGCCTCGCATTCGGTTGCAGACGGCGGCCTTTCTTGGCGACCGTCCGGCCGTCGGCTACGACCACATCCGCGGTGAAGTCGTACCGGCCGCTCATCAGTGAGGAGCCGACTCCGTAAGAGTCGACCGGCACATCGCTCGCTTCGAAGGCGGCGATCTTCACCGCGTCGAAGCCACCCGAGGCGACGATCTTCACCCGGCTAAAGCCCTCGCGGTCGAGAGCGTCACGGACGCGGTGCACGAGGCGCTCGTTGACGCCTGTCGGTGCGAAGTCTCCCGACTCCTCCATCTCGCCCCAGAGGGAGCGATCGACGAGCGTGCTCGACGTGTCGAGGCGCACGCCCCAGAGACGCTCACCCAGCGCCCGGGCGACGGCCAGCGAGGTAGCCACCGAGTCGTTGTCGAAGTCGACCAGGACGATCACGTTCATGTCGGGCGGCGCCCAGTCGGCGAACTTCCTGGCCGCGAGCACGCTGTCTCCGCCGTAACAGGCGATCAGCGAGTGCGGCACGGTGCCGATGCCGCGTTCGCCCCACCAGGACGCCTGAGCGTCGGTCGATACCCCGATCGCGCCGCCGATGTGAGCGGCGTAGCCGTCCCCGGTTTGAATTCGATGGTGATCGTGACGCGCCGGGAAGAAGAGGATGGGCTTACCGTTCGCGGCCTCGACCACCCGGCGAACGTTGGTCGCGATCTTCGTACGACGGGCCAGAACCCCGAGATAGAGAGTCTCCAGATGCGCCACCTCGGTGTAGTCGCCCTCGATCGTCAACACCGTCTCCCAGGGCTCGATCTCGTCGCCGTCGTAGAGCGCCTTGACGGTGAGGTCGGACCAGTTCTCCGAGCAGAGCCGGAGGATGGCGATCGCCTCGTCGACACCGCCCAGCACCGCATGCCGGCGCTGGAAGACCTGAATCAGAACGTTGGTGTGCTTATCGTCCGCGAGCAGTGCCGCCCGGGCGAAGTTGAAGTAGGCGTCCGAGTAGTAGCCCGCTCGCATTCGCTCGACCGGAAGATCGAAGACCTCCGCTGGCAGGCGCTTACCCGACTCGCGAACTCTGATCCCGACAGCCATCGAGTGGGTATTCCCCGCTCCGCGATGGCATACGCATAACGCTGGAACGAACGCGGCGAGCCCGTCCCGTGCATAGGAGCAGACGAGTCACGCGCGCCAAAGGCGCGCAGACTCGTACTCCAAGGCAATACCGCGAAAAGCCTTAGCCGGCTCTGCCGGCCGACTTCTCGCGGGCCTAGAGGGTGGGCAGGTAGCGCTCGAACTCCCAGTTCGTGAGCTGAACGCGGTACTCGTCCCACTCCTTGCGCTTGAGATTGACGTAGTTGTCGAAGATATGGTTGCCTAGCGCTTTCTGCATCAGCCGAGAGTGAGACAACTCCTCGATTGCCTCGCCTAGGGTTTCGGGTAGCGAGACGATGCCTCGTTCCTCGCGCTCTTTCGGCGACAGGTGGTAGAGGTTCGTCTCCATCGGGGCGGCGAGCTGGTAGTTGTGCTCGATCCCCTCCAGTCCCGCGTGCAGTAGACAGGCGAAGGCGAGGTAGGGGTTGCAAGCCGGATCGGGGCAACGAATCTCGGCCCTCGTACCCTCCTCGGAGCCCGGCTTGTAGAGCGGAATCCTGATTAGCGCGGAGCGGTTGCGCTGCGACCAGGCGACGTAGACCGGCGCCTCGTAACCCGGAACGAGTCGCTTGTAGGAGTTGACCCACTGGGCGAAGATCGCCGAAAGCTCGCGCGCGTGCTTGAGCTGGCCGGCGATGAAGCCCTTGGCCTCCTTCGAGAGGTGGTACTTGTCGCTCGCGTCGAAGAAGCCGTTTCGCTCGCCGCGGAAGAGCGACTGATGGATGTGCATGCCCGAGCCGTTCTCGCCGAAGATCGGTTTTGGCATGAAGGTGGCGTAGCAGCCGTTCTTGGCCGCGATCTCCTTCACGATCAGACGGTAGGTGAGCGTAGCGTCGGCCATCGCCAGTGCGCCGGTGTAGCGCATGTCGATCTCGTGCTGCGAGGGTCCGACTTCGTGGTGGGAGTACTCGATTCCGATTCCCATTCCCTCCAGCGCTCGCGTGGTCTCGGCGCGGAGTTCGGTCGCGGCGTCCATTGTCGTCTGGACGAAGTAGCCGCCCTCGTCCAGGGTCTCCGTTCCCTTCGAGTCCTTGAAGAGGAAATACTCGAGCTCAGGCCCGACGTTGAAGGTGTCGAAGCCCATCGACTTCATCCGCTCGAGCGCTCGTCGCAGCACATAGCGAGGATCGCCTTCGTAGGGCTCGCCCAGCGGGGTCACGATGTCGCAGATCATGCGCACCGTCTTCGTCTCGCCCTCGCGCCAGGGCATCATCGCGAAGGTTGTCGGATCGGGAATGGCAACCATGTCGGACTCTTCGATCGCGTTGAAGCCGGTGATCGAGGAGCCGTCGAAGCCCATCCCGTCGTTGAGTGCCTCTTCGAGCTGGCTGGGAGTGATCGCAAAGCTCTTCAGATGCCCCTCGAGATCCGTGAACCAAAGCAGGATCATCTGCACGCCGTCGGCCTGCACGCTCTCTAGAACGCGCTTGCGCTCGGCGGGATCCGAAGTCGCCCGATCCTTAGTCGTTACCTTGGCCACCTGACTCACTCCCTCCGTCGACTACGAATGCGAAGCCTAGAACCGGAACTTTAGTTGTAGTGCCGCGTCGAGCATAGACCGAAACAGCGGTGGGAGGAGCGGACCCACGCGATTGCGGTAGCTCGAGCGCCCGTCGCGATTTGACAAGCAGTTTAGGACACGGCATCCTTGGGGACAGGCGAAGTGCCAACGCGGGCACTCGTCGGGGCAATGGGGCCTCAGGGCGTGATACGTCCCGGCCCTTTTTTCGTTCTTGGGCTCGGAACCGGTCAGGTTCTGGGCCCTTTTTTGTTGGACCAACGAATGGGGAGGAAAACCCAAATGTCGGACATGGATATCGAACTCAAGCAGTTCATCGAGGCGGGCCCCTCGGTCGCCCCGAAGGAGGCGCTCGAGTTCGCCGAGGGCGTTGACACCAAGATCGTCGATCTCAAGTTCGTCGATCTGCTCGGCCGTTGGCAACACGTCTCGATGCCGCTCGCCGCGTTCGACGAGTCGGCGTTCGCGCACGGACTCGGCTTCGACGGCTCCTCGATCAGGGGCTGGCAGGCGATCGACGAATCGGACATGCTGCTCGTCCCCGACCCGGCGACCGCGATCGTCGATCCCTTCACTGCCGACTCGACGCTCTCGCTCATCTGCGACATTCGCGACCCGGTCACCGGCGGTCCCTACGACAAGGACCCGCGCTTCGTGGCTAAACGAGCCGAGGAATACCTGCGCTCGACCGGCGTCGCCGACACCGTCTTCATCGGGCCCGAGTGCGAGTTCTTCGTCTTCGACTCGGTCTCCTTCGACCTCGAGCCTCAACGGACGGGCTATGAGATCGATTCCGCTGAGGCGCACTGGAACAGCGGTAAGCCGGGCCTCGGATACACGATCCGCGAGAAGGAGGGCTATTTCCCGCCCGCTCCACACGACACTCTCCAGGACCTTCGCTCCGAAATGGTGCTGACGCTTGCATCGCTCGGAATCAGCTGCGAGTTCCACCATCACGAGGTCGCGACCGCCGGCCAGTGCGAGATCAACATGAAGTTTGACTCGCTACTGAAGATGGCCGACCAGGTCATGATCTACAAGTACGTCGTCAAGAACGTGGCGAAGCGCGCCGGCAAGACCGCGACCTTCATGCCGAAGCCGCTGTTCGGCGACAACGGCTCGGGCATGCACACGCACCAGTCGCTGTGGAAGGAGGGCACGCCGCTATTCGCCGATAAGTCCGGCTACGCGGGGTTGTCCCAGCTGGCCCGCAGCTACATCGGCGGCCTGCTCAAGCACGCGCCGTCGGTACTGGCCTTCTGTGCTCCTACGACGAACAGCTACCGCAGGCTCGTGCCTGGCTACGAGGCTCCGGTCAACCTCGTCTACTCGCAGCGCAACCGCTCGGCCTGCATCCGCGTGCCGATGTACTCGGAGTCGCCCAAGGCGAAGCGGCTCGAGTTCCGCCCACCGGATGTTACGGCGAATCCCTACCTCGCCTTCTCGGCCATGCTCATGGCGGGCCTGGATGGAATCGAGAAGGGGATCGACGCGGGCGAGCCGGCCGACTTCGACCTGTTCGAAGAGGCGACGGACATCCCGCAGGTACCTGGATCGCTGGCCGAGGCGCTCGACGCGCTCGAGGCCGATCACGAGTTCCTGCTCAAGGGTGGCGTATTCAGCGAGGACCTGGTCCGCACCTGGATCGACTGGAAGCGAGAGAACGAGGTCGATTTCGTCCGGCTGCGCGTGCACCCGGCCGAGTTCGCTCTCTACTACGACGCATAACGGAGAGGTCGTCGTGGCAGGGACGAATCGCGCTGATCGCCGATCCGTCCCGGTTCGTGGCCGGGGGAGAGCCTGTCTCCCCCGGCTCCTCTCTTCAACACCAACAGCCAACAGGAGGTGAGAGAAGATGATCAAAGTGGAAGCGGTCGTAGTCCGCGATCGCGTGGAGACGGTAATCGACGCGGTTGAAGACGCGACCGGCCACGTCGGAGTCACGGTGGTAGAAGCGATCGGCCACGGTCGTCAGCGAGGAATCTCGCATGAATACCGTGGCCGAGTGTTCGAATCGCGCTTTCTCCCAAAAGCGCTGCTGACCTTCATTGTAAAGGATGAGCTCGCAGAGAGCGTCGCTGCAGCGATCGTCGATGCGGCGCGGAGCGGCGATGTCTCGGGCGACGGACTCGTTTGGACGAGTCAGGTCTCGAGCGTCACGCACAACCGCACCGGTAAGCCTCTCGAGAAGTACATCGAGGTGGACGACTGATGACTAACCAACAGCTGGCAGTCGCTGCGAGCACGATCTGGGTTGTCATCGCAGCCGTCCTCGTGATGTTCATGCAGGCTGGCTTCGCGTTCCTCGAAGCCGGTCTCACCAGGATGAAGAATGCGGCGCATATCGCCGGCAAGAACGTCCTGATTTTCGCCATCGCCTCACTCGTCTACTGGGCTGTCGGTTTCGGCATCGCTTTCGGAGACGGCAGTGGTGATCTGAGTAAGTTGACCGGCACCAGCGGCTTTTTCCCGTCGATCGATTCAATGGTCGCGATCGGCGGAAAGCCGTTCAGTATCTTCGCCATCCCGGGCGCCGCGGGCTACCTGTTCGAGGTCGTCTTCGCCGGCGTCTCGCTGGCGATTGTCTGGGGCGCGTTAGCCGAGCGAGCGAAGCTCTGGGTCTACTTCGTGTTCGGAGTGATCTTCACGCTCATCTACTCGGTTACTTCGCACTGGATCTGGCACACGAGCGGCTGGTTGGCGTCGAAGGGCATGCAGGACTTCGCAGGCTCGACGGTCGTGCACTACCAGGGTGCTCTGGCCGGGCTGGCGGGCGTGCTCATACTGGGGCCGCGGATCGGCAAGTTCGGAACGGATGGGCGTGCAAACGCGATTCCGGGCCACAACATGCCGTTCGCGATTCTCGGCACGCTGATCCTGTGGTTCGGATGGTTCGGCTTCAACCCCGGCTCGACGTTGAGCGTGATCACGGGAGCGCATGTCGGCTACTTCGCCTACGTTGCGCTGCTGACGAATATCGCGGCGGCGGCGGGCGCTGTTTCCGGCATCCTCACCGCCTGGGTCTACCTCAAGAAGCCGGACGTCTCGATGATGCTGAACGGGGCGCTGGCTGCTCTGGTCGCGATCACCGCGGCATCGGGCTTCGTCGCTCCGTGGTCTGCGATCGTGATCGGCATCGTCTCGGGGATGATCGCCGTCTTCGGCGTCATCTTCGTCGAGCGGATCGGCATTGACGACCCGGTCGGCGCGCTCTCGGTGCACGGTATGTCCGGTGTATGGGGAACGCTCGCCTGCGGTCTCTTCGCCTCCCCGACCGCAATCGCGGCAACGGGAGTAGGAAGGAAAGGTCTCGTCTACGGCGGCGGTTTCCACCAGCTCGGTGTACAGGCACTGGGTCTCGTCGCGGTCGGCGTCTGGGTGTTCGGAGCTTCCTTCGCCGTTCTATGGGTGATGGACAAGCTGTGGGGCATCCGCGTCAAGCCGGAGGTCGAGAGCGAGGGCCTCGACGTCCACGAACACGGGATGTGGGGATATCCCGAGTTCTACATCCCGGTCCCCGGCGGCTACGGGACCGAGTCGCACGCCCACCTGGGCTCCGTGTCTTCGGCACCGCCCACAGTGGCACCAGGAGCGTCGGGGGCCTGAGCGAGACCTCCGCGCTTCCTATTCCGAGCGAGGTTCGCCCGAGCGAGGGATAGGACTCCCCAGAGAGGCAAGGGCCCGACCAGACTCGGGCCCTTGCCGTCTCTGACGTGAATGTAGACGCCGGAGTGGCACTACTCGCCGGCGGGTTCGATAAATCGACCCGCGGGGGCGACGAGGCCCAGTGATCTAAAGGTTCTTGACGTAACGACGGGTGCGATCGTCAGGCGTGTAACCGCTGGCAAGCCAGAACTCGCCGGCCCCGATCTCCGCTCTGATCGCGTAGAGGTTGATGCGCGCGGCGCCGCGCGCACTCAGGCTGCGTTCGCCCGCGGCCACGAGCGCCTGCCCGATTCCGGCGCGCCGGTGCTCGGGCAGCACGGCCAGCCGGAAGAGCGCACCGCGCCAACCGTCGAAAGCGGCGAGGAGAGTGCCTATCAACTCGCCATCCTCCTCTGCGACCAGAACGGCTTCCGGGTCGTACGCGATCAGCGAGCGGATGCTCTCTTCGTTGTCAGTGCGGGTAGGGAACGATCCGGCCAGACGCCAGAGCTCGAGAATCGAGCACGCATCCTCGATTCTGGCTGGTCTAACCGCGAAGGGGCTCACGGCAACGAGAGCCGCCGCTTCGCAGCCACTACGGCGTCCTTCACCGCGCCGGGCCCGGGCGCCCGGCGCTTGCCGACGCTCTCGCCCGCGGACGACGGTGGCTCGAAGCTCCCGTCGCGAACCGAGCGAGCGACTTCGCCGTAGGCGTCGCGGAAAGGAGTCCCTTCGGCGACGAGCTTCTCGGCGGCGTCGGTGGCCAACAGCAGCGGATCGGAAACCGCTTCGGCCATCCGCTCGCGCTTGAACTCGCTTTCGCGCACGAGCACGGTGAACGCGGCGAGCGCACCGCGAAGGTCGCGCCGGGCCGAGAAGACCGCCTGCTTGTCTTCCTGGAGATCTTGGTTGTAGGCGAGCGGCAGGCCCTTGAGAACCGCTAGGAGGCCGGCGAGGCGTCCGGCGGCCGTTCCGGCCTTGCCGCGTACCAGCTCGGCGACGTCCGGGTTGAGCTTCTGCGGCATCATCGAGGAGCCGGTGGCGGCCTCCTCGGGTAGGCGCAGGAAGCCGTACTCGGCGCTCG
Organism: uncultured Gaiellales bacterium; assembly: GCA_964636655.1. Lineage (GTDB taxonomy): Bacteria > Actinomycetota > Thermoleophilia > Gaiellales > Gaiellaceae > Fen-549. The sequence goes on along the minus strand of CAZWTK010000004.1, from coordinate 52,123 downwards.
CCCAGAGGCACAGCTCCATCGCCATCCGCGAGAGGTGCGAGAAGCAGGCGGCGCCCGCGTACAGATAGTCGATTGCAAAGTCGCGATCGGCAACGGCGTCGAGCGAGTTGCGTATCTGCCCCTCGGGCGCGGGTAGCGGCAGCGTCGAGCCGGCCAGGGCACCCGCCCCGAGCGGACTGGGCCGCGAAGCCGTTTTAGCCGCGCCGAAGCGCACGAGATCGCGCTCGAGCATCTCGACCCAGGCAAGCAGGTGATGTCCAAGCGTCACCGGCTGAGCGCGCTGCATGTGCGTGTAGCCGGGGACCAGCGTCTCGGCCTCGGCCTCCGCCCGGTCAAGCAATGCGACCGCAAGTAGGCGGATTCCCTCGCTTGCCTCCTCGCAGGCTTCGAGCACGTAGAGACGCATGGCCGCCACGACCTGGTCGTTGCGCGAGCGGCCGGCGTGGATCTTGCGCCCCAGGTCGCCGAGCATGCGCTCGATCGCGGAATGGACGTCCTCGTCGGTGTCGATCACCCCGCCCTCACGGACAATTCGATCGAGCGCCTCGGAGATCTGCTCCAGCTCCTCGCCCGTCAGCAATCCGGCGCCGCGCAGGCGCTCGGCATGCTGCTTGGAGGCTGCGCAGTCGTAGGGCAGAAGCTCGCGGTCGGGCGCGCGCAGAAACGCCGCCACCTCGGGCGCGAGCTTCTTCTCGACTCTGTCGGACCAGAGCGCCACGGCTCTACCTACCCTTCTTTCTCGCCCGCGCCGCGACGGCCTCCGTCTCGAGCGAGAGGAGGGTGATCAGTCCCTCGGCCGCCTCGTGCGGGAAGGTGTCGGATGCCCCGTAGGACGCCAGCGTCTCGGAGTAGAGGGCGTTTTCGGAACGGCGTCCGACCACCACGGCCTGGCCACCCCGTAGGTGTAGCCGTACCTCGCCCGTGACCAAAGTTTGCGTGTGGTCGACGAAGGCGTCGATTGCTTCGCGCGCCGGGCTGAACCACTTGCCTTCGTAGACGATCTCCGTCCAGCGCACTTCCAGATAGTGCTTCAGGCGCAGCTCGTCCCGAGTCAGGATGAGATCCTCGAGCGCCTTGTGCGCCTCGATCAGGCAGGTGGCGGCCGGCGCCTCGTAAACCTCGCGGCTCTTGATTCCGATCGCGCGGTTCTCGATCATGTCGATACGGCCGATCCCGTACTTGCCGGCCTCGGTGTTCAACTGGTGGATTAGCTCGTAGAGAGGCAGCTTATTACCGTCGAGCGAGGCGGGGACGCCGGCCTCGAACCCGACCACGGCCTCCTTCGGCGCGGGCGCCTTGGTCGGGTCTGAGGTCATCGTGTAGGGCTCCTCGGGCGGGGCGTTCCAGGGATCCTCCAGCATCCCCGACTCGATCGCGCGGCCGAACAGGTTCTCGTCGATCGAGTAGGGCGACTCCTTGCTGTTGGTGATCGGGATCCCGCGCTCCTGCGCGTAGATGATCTCCTCTTCGCGCGTGCGCACCTTGTCGCGCAGCGGAGCGATCACTTTGACGCCCGGGTAGTTGGCCTTGAAGGCGTAGTCGAAGCGGAGCTGGTCGTTGCCCTTACCGGTGCAGCCGTGCACCAGCGCCTCGGCCTGCTGCTCGAGGGCAACCTCAGCGACCGCGCCGGCGATAAGCGGGCGCGAGAGAGCCGACACGAGGGGATAGCGTCCCTCGTAGAGCGCGTTGGTCTTGATCGCCTGGGCGACGATGCCGTTTGCGAAGCGCTCCTTCAGGTCGAGCACGAGGATCTCCTTCGCGCCGGCTACCTCGCCGCGTCGAATCGCCTGCTCGAGGTCGTACTCCTGGCCTACGTCGGCCATTACCGCCACGACGTCATCGAAGCCGTAGTCCTCTTTCAGCCAGCAGATCGCGCAGGTCGTGTCCAGGCCACCGGAATAACAAAGGACCGCAGTCCTACTCATCTCGACTCCTCATCTGTTGCTCTCGATATCTAGCCCGGCCAAAAGATCGCTTCGGAGCTCCTCGGCGAGCTCGGCGCCCGGCACTCCCTCGCGGGCCACGACGAAGATCGTGTTCTCACCGGCGAGGGTGGCGAGGATGTGCGGCAGGTGGGCGTCGTCGATCTCCTGGGCCAGCGCTCCGGCGAAGCCCGGCGGGGTGGTCAGGACGACCAGGTTCCCGCTCGACTCGCAGCCGAGCGCCCAGCGCCTGAAGGCCTCGGCGAGCTGCGCCTGGCGGCGGTGGCCGTTCGCTCCGGCGGCCGGCGCGTAAACGAGCCTGCCGCCCGCGCCTCGCACCTTGACCAGGCCCAGCTCGGTGATGTCGCGCGAGACGGTCGTCTGCACGACCTCGTGGCCGAGCTCGTGTAGCGCCTGGGCCAGCTCGTCCTGGGTCGCGATCTCGCGTTCGCGGACGAGGCGCAGGATCACGGCGTGGCGATCGCTCTTGTTCATGCCAGTACCTCCCGAAGAATTGCCAGGGCTTGATCGACCAGTCCCGCCGAAACGGTGAGAGGAGGCGTCAGCCGGATCGAGTTGTTCCCGCAGGTGGTGACGAGCAGCCGGTGCTCGAGCGCTTTCGCCGCGACGTCCACGGCAGTGCCCTCCACATCGGCGCCGATCAGCAGGCCGGCGCCGCGTACCTCCAAGACGCCGGGAAGCTCGCGCAGCCCGGAGGCCAGCCGCTCGCCCATCGCCTGTATGCCCCCGAGCAGCTCCTCGTCGATTGCGTCGACGACGGCGCAAGCGGCGGCGCAGGACACCGGGTTACCGCCGAAAGTCGAGGCGTGGTCGCCCGGCTCGAGCCCCCCGCTGACGCCGTCCGCCACCAGCAGCGCGCCGATCGGGAGGCCGTTGGCCAGTCCCTTGGCCAGTGTGACCAGATCGGGCTTGACGCCCAGGCTCTCGAAGGCGAAGAAGGAGCCCGTTCTGCCGACGCCGGTCTGCACCTCGTCGAAGCAGAGCAGCGCGCCGAGCTCGTCGGCGAGCGCGCGGGCCGCGTGTGCAAACTCGATATCGATCGGGCGTACGCCGCCGTTGCCCAGAATCGGCTCCATGATGATCAGGCCCGTGTCGGCAAGCGCGGCGGCGCGGAGCGAAAGGGGGTTGTTGAGGAAGGCGAAGCTGACCTGGTTGAGTAACGGCGCAAACGTCTCGCGCTGCACCGGCTGCCCGGTGACCGAGAGACTGCCCATCGTACGGCCGTGGAACGATCCCTCGAGCGCTACGGCGCCGACCTTTCCGGTTGCCTTGCGCGCGTACTTGATCGCTGCCTCGATCGCCTCGGTGCCGGAGTTACAGAAGAAGGCCTGGGCGCCGCCGAATTGATCGGAGAGCTTTTTCGCCAGCTCCATCATCGGAACCGTCCAGTAGAGATTGGAGACATGCCAGAGCCGGTCGAGCTGCTCGTGCGCGGCGCGAGTGGAGGCCGGGTGGCGATGTCCCAACCCGATAACGGCGATACCGCCGGCAAAATCGAGGTAGCGCTCGCCGTTGTCGTCGATCAGCCAGCAGCCGTCGCCCTCGACGAAGGTGACCGGGGCGCGTGCGTAGATCGGCAGCAAGTTCGTTTCTTGCAGCTTGCTCATGCGATCACCGCCGTCTCGCCGATCTCGGCGATGACGCCCTGGCGGGCGGCGTGCACCGCAGCCCGGAGCTTGGGAATGATCCCGCCTTTCAGCTCGCCGCCGGAGAGCAGCTGCTCGGCCTCGTGGGCGTGGATCGAGGCGACGACGTCGCCGCCCATCAGTAGCCCGGGAACGTCGGTGACGAAGTGGACGCGCTCGGCTTCGATCCCGACCGCGAGCATAGCCGCCGCCTCGTCGGCGTTCACGTTGAGGGGCCCACGTGCGAGCGGAGCGATCACCGGGACGCGACCCGCGGCGAGCGCCTCGATCACCGACCTGGGCGAGCTGGGTAGCGGGTTCCCAACCAGGCCCAACTCGGTCACCTGCTCGGCCTCCAGCCCGATCTCGTCGCCCATAAAGCCGACGGCACGCTCGCCGAGAGCTTGCACCAACTCGCCGTTGACCAGCGCCAGTGCGTCGCGCACGACCTCGAGCGCCTCGGGCGTCGTAACGCGCCGGCCGTGGACGAAGGAGACCTCGATTCCCCGCCGCGCCATCTCGAGCGAGATCTGCGGCCCTGCGCCGTGCACGATGCAGACCGCATGTCCTTCGCCTGCGAGCGCGAGCGGATAGGAGATCGCGTCGCGTGCGACGGCGCCGCCCAACTTGACGACAATCCGGCTCACGTCGTGTACTCCGCGTTCAGCCGCACGTACTCGTAGGAGAGGTCGGAAGCGAGGTAGCTGGCTTCGCCTTCGCCGAGGCCGAGGTCGAGATCGATCACGCAACTCGCTCCTTCCATGGGCGGCGTGGTCTCGACGTGTGCGCCGTTTGCAAGCACCTCGCTGCCGTTAAAGGCCAGCGTCACCTTGCCCGGGTCGAGCTCGGCGTAGCCGCCACGCCAGGGCGCCGAGCCGGCGGCCATCATCACACGACCCCAGTTCGGATCGTGGCCGAACACCGCCGTCTTGACGAGCGGGGAGGAGGCGATACGGGCGGCGATCGCCACCGCCTGGCTCTCGTCGACAGCGCTGCGTACGTTCACCTCCATCAACACGGTGAAACCCTCGGCGTCCTTGACGATCTGCTCGGCCAGCTCGTGGCAGACCTGCCCGAGGAGCTGCTCGAACTCACGGTCGCTCGCCTTGCTGCGCTCGACCGTGCCGGCGCCGTTCGCGAGCAGGATCACCGTGTCGTTGGTCGAGCAGTCGCCGTCGACCGAAATGCGATTGAAGCTGTGCTCCACGGCCGGGCGCAAGATCCGCTCGGGCTCGCCCGGCTCGAGCGGGTAGTCGGTGGTGATGACGGCGAGCATCGTCGCCAGCCGGGGATGGATCATTGCGGCGCCCTTGGCCATGCCCCCGACGGCGAAGCCCGCGGCTGAGGCGCTCGCCTGCTTGGGGCGCGTGTCGGTGGTCATGATCGCCCGCGCCGCATCGTCGCCTCCCGTCTCGGAGAGTGCCGGAGCCGCTACCGAAAGCCCAGGTAGGAGCTTGTCGAGCGGGAGCCTGAGCCCGATCACGCCGGTCGAGCAAAGCAGTATCTGCTCACTCGAGAGCTTGAGCAAGCGGGCCGCCTCGGCGGCGGTGGCAAGGGCGTCGAGCTCGCCGCGCTCGCCGGTGGCGGCGTTGGCGCAGCCGGAGTTGAGAACGATCGCCTGCGGTTGCGCCTGATCCAGATGCCGGCGCGAGACGGTGACCGGCGCGGCCTGCACCCGGTTCTGTGTGAACATGGCGGCGCCGATCGTAGGCAGCGCCGAGCGAACGAGCGCCAGATCGAGCCCCTCCGTCTTCATCCCGGAGCGAACTCCGCAGGCCCGGAAACCCTTGGCGGCCGTCACGCTCATGCGCTCAGGATTCCGATCCGAAGTCCGGCCGTCTGCTCGAGCCCGAGCGCCAGATTGGCATTCTGTACCGCCTGCCCGGCGGCTCCCTTACCGAGGTTGTCCAGCGCACAGACGATGATGGTGGCGCCCGTCAACGAGTCGGTAAAGGCGTTGATCTCGACGCAGTCCGTTTCCTGCGTCCGGCGCAGGTTGGGGACGACGCCCCCGGGCAGCACGCTGACGAGCGGAGCCGACGCGTAGACGCTCTCAAGCTTGGCCCGCGCCGCCTCGGCGTCGATCCCGCGTAGATACGAGGTCGCGACGATGCCACGGCGTATCGGCAGCAGGTGAGGCACGAAGGTGGGCGCGAAGCCCAGGAACTGAGCCATCTCGGGCACGTGCTGGTGGACGCCGATCTTGTACGGCACGACCGTCTCGAGCACGGCACCGGCGTGCAGAGCCGGATTCGGGCTTCGGCCGGCGCCAGTGGTGCCGGACTTGCCGTCGACTACAACCGTGGCAGGATCGAGGTCGTCCTTGAGCGGAGCTAGCGAAAGTAGCGCCGTGGTCACATAACAACCGGGGCTGGCGATCAGCTTGCCTGTCGGCGGTGCCAGCTCGGGAAGCGCGAAGCACCACTCCTCGAGGGCCTCGGGCTTGGGGTGGACGAAGCCGTACCAGTGCTCGTAGGCGGAGGCGTCCTTCAGCCGGTGCGCACCGGAGAGATCGACCACGACGGCGCCGTCGGGGGGCTCGATCGCCGCTGCCCGTTCGTTCTCCATGCAGAGGAAGATCAGTCCGGCGCCACTGGCGAGAGCCTGCTCGTTCGTGACCAGCTCGAGCTCGGCGATCGAGCTACCCGCGATGCGCGGGTCGAGCACACTCGCCGGCTTTCCGGCGAAGGTATTGGAGCCGAGCGCGATCAGCTCCAGATCGGGGTGAGAGAGAACGCGATCGAGCGTCTCCTGGCCGGTGTATCCGGCCGTGCCGATGATTGCGGTCGAGATCATTCGCGTATTATGCAGTTTCTCGCGTATCATGCAAACTCCTATGCGGGACGCGGCTCTCGCCCTATGGGTCGGAATCGCCTAAGAAGGTTGGGCCGTGAGCGCTTCGGGTGTCAGTGCGGGCGTGACTAAGTTCACGACCGCGATGGCGGGCTCCGAAGACGCTCTCACCGATCCTAGCTATGCAGCTCGGGTAGTCGTTTTCGGCAATCCGCTGGTAGGAAAACTCTGCGTCGATTTGGTCCCCAGAAGCGTAGGCCGTCCGATGCACGGGCCGGAGATGAAATCGACCGACGAAACGACGGGCGGCGGAAAGACAACGGCCAAAGCCCACGCCCGCGTATTGCGCGCGACCGGGCGCGGGCCGGCGCAACCGGAGGAGTCGGCTCTTCGCTTCAGGAACCGGCTAACCAGGTGTTCAGGCGCGCCGCCGGTGCTCGGCCACGGCTCAACCGCGGGCACTGGTTCGGTGGTTTATTCCGTACTTGCGGGGGCGATACGGTCGATCCCCGCCTTGATTTCCCGCGATCGCGCTCGTGCCTCGGTGGGATCGATCTTTCCCGACAAGACGTCCGATACCAGCTGATCCTTCAGTTCCAAAGCCGTTTCTTGCGCCGGTGTCAATGGAAGGTGCGGGTCGGTGTCATGGGCCAGCTTGTAGGCGGCCTCGTCGCTGATCGGCGTTTGCTGATTGCTAGTCGCGGCCGCGGACATCAGCCCGATCGAGAAGAGCGCTGCAGCACAGAGCAATCCGCCTACTACCAGCGCGATCTTCCTCTTCATGGTCGGCGCACCTGCCTTTCGCGGATAGTAGACCGATCGACCGAACACTACTGGACTATTGGCAAGAGTCGGCCAGGTGGCGTTGATCTAGTTGCAGGGTGGAACGGGCGGCAGCGAGTTCAGGGGTACGAACGTGATGTCGGTGATCGCGTGGCTCTCCTTCTTCTCCGAAGGCTCGAGCAGCACGAGAGCCTTCGGCCCGACGATCGCCCAACCTCCGCGGTAGATTCGGACGTAGCGCCCCACGACGGTATCGACGACAAACGTTTTGAGGGGGATGCTGAACGAGGTGTACCTCCCCCATATCTCGTCAAACGGTATTCCGAGCAAGGAGCCAGTACGGCCCGCAAAGACACGCTTCGCCTTGACGCTGAGCGATGGCGACCACCATAAAGACGTCTGGTTATCGGTCGCATACATCAGACTCTTGCCGTTCGAGGCAGGCCATATCGCCCCTCGTAGCTTCTGGAGCGCTACTGGCAAGGCGGTCATCTTGCCCGTCCTGGCGTCGGCGGCTCTCATCACGGTCAGTGCGCCTCGCTTCATCGACTCGGGCCAAATCACCCGAGGCCCGTCAATCAGGAACGGACCTACAAGGTGCCCGCGGCGTACTACTCGATCGCGGCCGGTTGCGAGCTCGACGACGTGAATGTCGCCGAGCTCGTCCAGGCCCACTCCTTGCTCCCAGGCGGCATAGCCCTCATGTGCGACCGGCGCCTGCCACGAGCTGGGCCAGAACCTCCCTGAAGGCGAACGAGTCGCTGCTCCTATCTGACGCAAACGGCCGCTGCGGGAGTCCCACGACCAGACCGTGAAGTCGCCAAGGTCATACGGCGAGTGGTATTCGGCCCAGACCAGCCAGCGCCCGTCAAAATGGCCGGCCGCCTGATCGTTGACGGGGTCTGAGAAGCGCTTGATCCGGGTGTATCGACTGTTTCGGGCGTCGATCCTGACGACTCCGGAGTAGGCCTTACTGTAGATCTCGGCGAAGAAGGAGTGCGCGCCGTTGGTGAGCGCCAGTGGGACTACCGAAGCTCGGCGCGAGAGGGCGACCACCCGGCCGTCGAGGATGCTTTCCCAGGCCGCGTTCGGCTTCGCCTTGCACCACGCCTGCTTCGAGCTGGCCGGCTTCGCCTGCGGGGCGTTCGTGCTCGAGCCGGAAGAGGATGGTCCCGGCCGGCAGCTCACCGTCGCGAGGCAGACGAGCACGAGCATCGCGGCGGGCCAGTGACCGCCGCGATGTCTCGTACGACTTCTACTACCAGACGTAACCACGACCACCGACGATATGCGCGATTTGATGGCTTGGGAGCTCCGAGTAGGCAGGCACTGCGTTGCGCCATCCGACCGATAGGGCGTCGTGAATCGAGTCCTCGTATTTGGTGTACGTAGTACCGCCGGCGATTCGGTAGCCATAGATGTCGAACCAGTGAAAGATCGTTGCATTGTGGGGGTGACCAACGAGCCAGAATGTCGATTTCGGCGTCGTCCACGCATCGCCTACGACCGGCGCATCGGCCAACCAGATGTCGCCCGTAAGGCGGGCCTTGTATGTCTCAACCTCCTGTGACGAAGGAGAGCCGGAAACAGCCACTGGAACGTAGTAAAAAGACTTGTGATGCATGTTCAGCACGTCTGGCACGGGATGGCCGGTGCTTGTGGGCCCGCCCGACCAGGCGGTTCCGGCGGTTGTCGTGCCCAACTCCGGCGCCAATCTCTGTTGCGAGAACCGGTGGTGGAGCTGTCCCAGAGCCTCGTGCACCGTGGCGGGGCCGCACCAGTACGATCTTTTCAGAGGCGTTTGGTTCTTGGCGACGGCGTCCGAGCTCGGTACACCGACGGCGGTAGAGGCGGCAGCGGGCGTCGAGGTCGAAGCGATGCCGACGGCGCCGGCTTTCGTTGTCGTGGCGCTCGCCTCCCCAGAATGGGCGTTCGCGATCGCTTGATCCTTCAATTCCAGCATTTGCTGCTGATACGGCGTTAGCGGCAGATGCGGATCGGTGTCTGTCGCCGCCTTGTAGGCGGCTTCGTTGCTTGGCGCCGTCGCGCGCGCGGAGATGGCTCCCGCCGGGAAAAGCAGGACGCAGAGAACTCCAGCCGCGGTTAGCGAGACCTGTTTGATCGTCGTCATATGGATTCTCCCTTGTGAGCGGATTGGAACGGCGCGATCATAGGTCGCTTCACAGCGGCGGGCAAGATGTCCAAATCGGACATGGCTACTGGGGACATGTCCGCTTCGAACGCGGCCGATTTCGGCCTATGCTTGAAGCGAAGCCGGGGGTCCTCCCCGCGGATTGGAACACCCAGGGTTATGCCCCCGGCTTCGCTGGAAAGCCTGCCCCGCCAGTCTTAAACGACCGATGCGGCGCGAGTTCGCAGCGCCAGCCCGTCGACTGAGGCGCTCACCGCACTGCCCCGGTCCGCTTCCCCGGCCCGCTCGACCCGAGCATCCACGCCGCCACCATCTCGGGCGCGCATTCCGATCGGGGAAGGCTCCGAAGGCGTACGCCTACGTGTTGCGCAAAGGAGATCGGGCTGAGGTTTCAGCCTCTTTGTGAAGAAAGACTCCTCTTATGGGGGAGCAAGATGCCCCTATTTCGGGACACTTAGTCGCGACGGAACGTCCGACAAGAGGTCTTGATGGTGCGCTTCCATCGTTTTTTCGTGCGGGGCGGTCTGTGGGCAATCCTTCTGGCCGGCTCCTTGGCCTGCGTCGGCGTACTCTCGACGACTGCCGGCGCCGGCCCTCACCAGTCCTATTCGTCTTCCCGGGTGGCGCACAGCTCGCCGTCGGCCGAGCGCATCGTCCGCTTCGAGTCGAATACCTCGGCGGCCGATATGCAACAGATCGTCGCGGACGCCGGCGGAGAGGTGGCCTCGGTGATGCCCGAGATCTCAGCCGTCGCCGTTCGTACGGACAGCGCCGATTTCGCCGCCGAGATCGAAGCCAGCCCCAAGGTGAAGGCCGTCTTCGTCGATCGCTACATCTCCTGGGGGTCGTCGGACAGCCGCCTTGCCGGCGACAAGAGACATCCCATCTCCTTTGCGCCGAAGGGGAAGAAGAGCCACCGCGTCTTCCCCGATCCGCTGCACGACGCGGCGGCTCCAAACGCGGAGGGGATCGTTCAGTGGGACGACAACCGGATGAACGTTCCGGACGCCTGGAAGAGGACGACGGGCGACAAGTCGATCGTCGTCGCTGTGCTCGACACCGGCGTTCAGGGCCGTACGAAGGAGCTGCGCCCGAACTTCGATTCGAGAACCTCCGAGAACGCTCTCGACTGCAAGTCGATCGTCCGTGATTACGGACGCGGCTTCCTGATCGAGTACGGGATTCTCGACGAATGCCGGAACGGCGATCGCGACGGGCACGGAACCTGGGTCGCCAGTCGTATCGGCGCGGCACTCAACGGATTCGGGTCGAACGGCGTGGCGCCGAAGGTGACCATCCGCAGCTACAAGGTGCTAGCCGGCGACTTCGGTGGGCTGACGAGCTGGATCGTCAACGGCATGCTCGATGCCTGCCACGACAGGGCCGATATCCTCAACATGTCGATCGAGGGCTACGACGATCTGACGCTCGAGTCGGACGTCCAGGACTACCTGTTCTGGGCCGACGCGGTCAGGTACTGCCGAGCGCGCGGGACGACGATCGTCGCCGCGGCCGGCAACGAGCACGTGCGCCTCGACCGCAACGACGTCACGGTCGCAGGCCAGGTTTTCAACGGCGCCGGTCAGGTTGCCTCTGACTCGGCGGGAATCGGAACTGTCTACCCCGGCGACTCGCTCGAGCCGTACATCACCGACCTGCGCGGGATGCTGCTGGTACCGGGCGGGGTTCCGGGCGTGATCGCAGTCTCAGCGACCGCCAACGAAGTCGTCGGCGCGCCCGATGCCGATCCCTCGGTGCGCTGGCCGGCTAAATGGGTGGGCGCGCGCGATCAGCTCGCGTACTACTCGAATTACGGCTCGCGCATCGACCTCGCCGCGCCGGGCGGAGCGCGCCAGTTCAACATCGCGCTCTTCGACGGTGGGCTGGACGACGTGCTGGCCGGCGGATACGGTTCCTTCTCGGCCGTTGACAAGAACTCCGCCTACTGCAGAGACCCCGAGCTCTCGGCCTCGTTCAACTCCGCCTGCTTCTCGATCGGCAGGCAGGGCTTCGCCTGGTCGCAGGGAACCTCGATGTCCGCTCCCAACGTCGCCGGCGTCGCCGTTCTGACGCTGGCCAGCCATCGTCGCTTGCGGCACAACCCCGACGCGCTGCTGGCTCGCCTGCAGCAGACAGCCAACAGCGGTGTCACGAACTACACCGGCCCGAACGACCCGGACAACAAGACCGCCGCGATCGACGGCACGCCTTGTGACACGGGTTACTGCCACCTCGACTTCGAGCATCCCATCTCGTCCGGGGACGCCTACGGGGCGGGCATCGTCGACGCGGGCCGCGCCGTCTCCTAGCTACTCTCTACTTTCTCGCCGGCGGTCGCGACGGGAGCGGCTTCTTCCTCGACGTCCTGTCCTGAGCCCTCGTGCTCCTCTTCCAGCCGCGCGACGTTCCCCTTCGGGCAAACTCGCCTGAAGTCGCGCAGAGCGGTATCCCAATCGCCGAGCAACTCGCCGGCGCGAGCTGAGCCGGTGAGACCCAGGTGCTCCTCGACTAGTTCGCGCAGGGTTACGGCCGCCGCCTTTCCCACCGGCTCGGCGACGACCAGGTCCGGGTTCATCCGCGTCTCCAGCCGCTCGTGCGGATCGTAGACGAAGGCCTGTCCGCCGCTCATCCCGGCGCCCAGATTGCGACCGAAATCGCCTAGGATGACGACGGTACCGGCAGTCATATACTCGCAAGAGTGCTCGCCGGTTCCCTCGACCACGGCGACGGTGCCCGAGTTTCGGACTGCGAAGCGCTCACCAACGCGGCCGGCGATGAACAGTCGCCCACCGGTCGCTCCGTACAGCAGGGTGTTTCCAGCCAGGACCGGATGGCCGCTTACCTCCGCGCCCGGCCTGATGATGATCGTACCGCCGTTCATGCCCTTACCGACGTAGTCGTTGGCAGCGCCGGTCAGCTCAAGGGTGATCCCGTCGGCGAGGTAGGCACCAAAGCTCTGACCCGCCGATCCCTCGAAGCGGGCGAGCACCGATCCGGGCGGAGCGCCGAAGCCGAAGCGCTCGCCGACGTCGCCACCGAGCCGGGCACCCACGGTGCGGTCGCCGTTTCGAATCTCGTATTCGAACTCGAGCGAGACCTCGCGCTCGAGGATCTCGGCCGCGTCGGCCGAGAGGCGGTCGCCGAGGTCGCCGCCGACCGGATCGATCGGTTGTTCGCCGACGAAGCGGGTGTGGCCTTCGCCCGCCCGCACGAGCAGTGGCGAGAGGTCGATCAGATCCTTGCGAGCGTCGCCCGTCTTCGTCTGGCGAAGAAGATCGGTACGCCCGATCGCCTCGTCGAGCGAGCGAAGCCCGAGAGCGGCGAGCCGGCGTCGCACCTCTTCGGCGACGAAGAGAAGGTAGCCGGCGACTTTCTCGGGCGTGCCGGTGAAGCGCTCACGCAGATCCGGCCTCTGGGTTGCGATCCCCACGGGGCAGGTGTCGAGATGGCAGGCGCGCACCATCAGACAGCCCTCGGCAAGCAGAAGCGCCGTTCCGAAGCTGTACTCGTCTGCGCCGAGAAGCGCCGCGACGACAACATCGCGCCCGGTCTTAAAACCACCGTCCACGCGAACGCGCGCTCGACCGCGCAATCCTTCGGAGACGAGCGCCTGCTGGGTCTCGGCCAGCCCGAGCTCCCAGGGCGCGCCTGCGTTCTTGATCGACGAGAGGGGGCTGGCGCCGGTACCGCCGTCGCAACCGGCGATGTGCACGACATTCGCCAGCGCCTTGACGACGCCCGCGGCAACGATGCCCACACCCGCTTCCGAAACCAGCTTGACCGAGACCTCGGCCCGCGGGTTGGCCTGCTTGAGGTCGAAGATCAGTTGGGCCAGATCCTCGATCGAGTAGATGTCGTGGTGGGGCGGCGGCGAGATCAACGCTATGCCGGGCTCGGTGTGACGTAGCTTGGCAATCTCGGGCGAGACCTTGTGCCCGGGTAGCTGGCCGCCCTCGCCCGGCTTTGCGCCCTGCGCGATCTTTATCTGCAGCTCCGCGGCCGAGCGGAGGTAGGGCGGAGTGACGCCGAAACGACCTGATGCGACCTGCTTGATGGCGGAGTTGTTGGCTGTCTTGTAGCGCTCGAGCGCTTCGCCGCCTTCACCGGAGTTGGAGCGGGCGCCGATCATGTTCATGGCGGCGGCCAGCGTCTCGTGAGCCTCGGCCGACAGGGCCCCCTGGCTCATCGCTCCGGCCGAGAAGCGCCGCACGATCTCGGAGGCGGGCTCGACCGAGTCGAGCGGCACGGGGGAGCCGGCGGGCATGAGCTCGAAGAGATCGCGAAGCTCGATCGGCTCGCGCCCGTTGACGGTCTCGGAGAACTTCTCGTACAGCTCCCAGCGCTTTTCGCTAACAGCACGGCGCAGGAGCAGGTTGGCGTTGTCATCGCCGCCATTGATGCTCTGGCGCAGGGCGCTGATGACCTCTCCGCTCGTTGCGTGCCGCTCGCCGTTCTGTCTCGCCTTGACGTTGCCGGGGTTCTCGATCTCCGGCTCGTGTGCGAAGGCGTCGGCGATCCGTGCCCAGGCGTCGGCCTCGAGCTCGGCGAAGCCGGCGCCACCAACCGCCGAGGCCGTGTTGGCGAAAGCTGCCTTCATCACCTCTTCGGCGAGCCCGATCGCCTCGAAGATCTCGGCGCCGCAGTAGCTGGCGACATCCGAGATGCCCATCTTCGACATGATCTTGAGCACGCCGTCCTCGATCGCAGTGCGGAAATGAGCCTGTGCCGTGGCCGCGTCGGGGTGGTCGCCGCCGATCTTCCCGCTCTCCGCGAGCGAGCCGACAGTCTCGAGTGCCAGGCGCGGACAGATGACCTCGGCGCCGTAACCGAGCAATGTGGCGAAATGATGGGTCTCGCGTGGCTCGTCGCTCTCGACCAGGATCGAGACGCGCGCGCGAAGCTCCGCCCGCACCAAGTGCTGGTGCACGATCCCGACAGCGAGCAGAATCGGTATCGGCGCCCGCTCGGCCGAAACTGCCGCATCGCTGATGAGAAGTAGCTCCTCTCCGCTCTCGGCGGCGCTCGCGGCATCGGCGGCCAGGCGCTCGCAGGCCCGCTCGAGGCCCTCCTCGGCGCTGAAGGTGGCGTTCAGGCGAACCGTATCCAACGCTTCGAGCCCATCCGGGTAGACGAAGAAGCTCTCCAGCTCGGTCAGGCGCGCCGCTTCCGGCCCTTCGCTGAGGAGTGGAGCCCGAGCCCCGAGGCGGGTGTTGAGGCTGAAGACGATCCGTTCGCGTAGTGAGTCGATCGGCGGGTTGGTGACCTGTGCGAAGCGTTGCTTGAAGAAGGCCGGCAGTGGGCGGGCTCGATTCGCGAGTGGAGTGATCGCGGCGTCGTCTCCCATCGACGAGGTCGGCTCGTGACCGGTAGCGCCCATCGGGCGCAGAATGATGTTCAGATCCTCTCGGGTGTAGCCGAAGGCCGATTGCCGGCGAGTCAAGGCCCTGTACGGCCCCGTGACGGGCTCGCCGATCGAGGCGCAGCTGATTCCATCGCGCAGCCAGCTTCCGTACGGGCCGCGAGTCGCCAGATCGCGCCTCAGTACCTCGTTCGAGAGCAGACCGTCGCGGCTTGGATCGACCGCGATCATCTGCCCAGGACCAAGCTTTCCGTACTCGACGGTCACGCCCTCCGGGATGTCGACGAGGCCAACTTCCGAAGCGCAGGCCACGATCCCGTCCGAGGCGGCCAGGTAGCGAAGAGGGCGCAGGCCGTTTCGGTCGAGTCTGGCGCCGACGACCTTGCCGTCGGTGAAGACGATGCCGGCCGGGCCGTCCCAGGGCTCGATCAGGCAGGCGTGGTAGCGATAGAAGTCGCGCAACGCCCCGTCGAGCTCGACCGCTTCCTCCCAGGCTTCCGGAATGAGCATCGCAAGCGCGTGCGGGATCTCGCGGCCACCGCGCACGAGCAGCTCTAGAGCGTTGTCGAGGGTGCGCGAGTCGGCGCCGGGGTCTTCGATCGTGGGATAGAGCGAAGTGTCGTTTTCGCTGCCGAAGTGGTGCTCGCGCGCGCGCATCCAGTTGACGTTTCCGGCGAGGGCGTTGATCTCGCCGTTGTGACAAAGCATGCGAAACGGCTGCGCGCGCTCCCAGGTCGGAGTCGTGTTCGTAGCGAAGCGCTGATGAAATATCCCGAACGGAATCTCGATCTCGGGATTGATGAGGTCGGGATAAAAGGCGCCGAGTTGATCGGCTGCGCAGAGCGCCTTGTAGGTGACTGTGCGGAAGGAGAGCGATGCGATATAGGCGTTCGCGCCCGAACGCTCGATTCGCTTGCGCGTGCGTAGCGCCGCGAGCTCGGCCTGCTCGTCGTCTGCGCCTTGCGGCGGAACAAGATGAGCCTGGATTATCGCGGGTGCGCTCGCCCGGGCGCGCTCGCCGAGACTTTCCGGCTCGACCGGGACTTCACGCCAGCCAGCGAAACCGACGCCCTCCTCCGCGCAGGCACTCTCGATCGTCGCGCGAGCGGCTTCGTCGTACATGAACACCATCGCCAGGCCGCCGTGGGGAGCGAGAACCGGCGAGAGCGGAATGAGTACGCCGGCGCCGTCGCCGGTGAGCCGGTCGGCGTTGATAGCGCCGCGATGCCGGACGCGCCGGAGAGCGGCGAGAATGAGATCGAGGACTCGTCTGGACGGTCGCCCCTCGGCGTCGGCGATGAAGCCGATTCCGCAGGCGTCCCGTTCGGTCATCCGATTGTTGATCTGGTAGAGCGAGCGCGTTGCCAAGTTCTCTTTTCGTCCTTCCTCGGAGAGAGCGAAAGCCTTCTGTACGGGAATCGTAGATACCCGGAGCCTCGCCTCCTTTTCTTTCCCGGCCGGCGCGGAGGCGAGAAGACGCCGGCTAGCGTTCTTTGGCGCGCGTGGCGACGATGAGTGCAGCCGAGCGGACGGTCACAACCGTTATCCCAGACGTTGGCGGTGTCGTTGCTGCGCTAGCCATCGGAGCCAACACTATACCTCGTAAAGCGACCTCGAATCAAAGCGTAGCGTACACCGTGCGCGCCTAAAAAGGAGGTTTCTACGTATCTCGCTCTAGACCCCGTCCTGCAGAAAGGCCATGATCAGAGAATCATGGCGATTGCGGATCTCGATCAAGAGCGAGTCGGCGAGCTGCGCGGCTTCCTGCGCGCCTACGCGAAGCTCCACCAGGCGCTTACGATCTCGCGCTTCGAGCACGACGTAGCCGTGCTGGCCGTCGGGGACGGCGCCGATGCCGGCGTCGAGGAGACGCTGCAGACCCACTTCGACTCGCTGGGCAAGAAGCTGAAGCCGCCGGTGAAGCACTGGGAGATGAAGCTGGAGGAGCTAAAGCCCTGGGAACAGCCCGCAGAGGAGATGTTCGCCCGTTGGCTGCTGGCCGACGATGAGCTGCGCCAGTTCTATCGCACCAGGCGCGAGAACGATCCACGGCCGGGCGAGCTTCACGTCGGGACGAACGACGTCGCCCGCAGCCTGCGCGAGCAGGTCGAGGCTTTGCTCGGGCGCGGCAAGAAGCAGGTCTGGGACGTGTCGCTACATGCACTCGTCGGCGCGACCGAC
Source organism: uncultured Gaiellales bacterium (assembly GCA_964636655.1). GTDB lineage: Bacteria > Actinomycetota > Thermoleophilia > Gaiellales > Gaiellaceae > Fen-549. The sequence goes on along the minus strand of CAZWTK010000004.1, from coordinate 35,287 downwards.
CGCTACCTGGCCACGCTCGACAACCACCTCGCCTTCGGGCTCGGCGACGGGGTCTTGCTGATCAGCTTCACGATGATGAAGTAGCCGATCGCCGGCATCGCGCTTGACAGACCAGGGCTCCTTTCGCCACACTAGGCGTACGGTCATGAAGGTCGATTCCGCATCCCGTCAGCTCTCTCCCGACGCGCGCGTGCTCGTCGACCTGCTCGCGATCACCGTCGTTACCGTCACGGTTCCCCGCTAGGGGAACGGACTTTTCAGAGCGCCGAGGCGCCACACACAGACCGGACCAATGCCACAGGTGCGTCCGCAGACGCCCGAAGGCGACGACGAAACGGCGGTAATGGACACCAGACCAGACAACTCAATAGCGGCAGAGCCCAGAGACGAAGAAAGCTCGTGCTACGACGCGACGGGCGAAGCATTGCGCAGAGGGGCGCGCGCAGCGGATATGGTCAAGGCGGGAATAGCTGCGACTACGCGCGAATTCACCGAAATCGTCTTCGCCGAGCGCCCGCAGGCTCGTCGAGACAAGGATCTTTCTACGGAGGCAATCAGATGACCAGGATGACAGGAGCCGACGCCATCATTCGCTCGCTGGAGGCCGAGGGCGTCGACGTCTGCTTTGGAATCCCGGGCGGCATGATCATCGACACCTACGACGCGCTCTATCGAGCGGCGGCAAACGGAAGCAAGCTGCGGCACGTGCTGGCACGGCACGAGCAAGGCGCCGGCCACATGGCCGAGGGCTACGCCCGCGCGAGTGGCAAGGTGGGAGTTGCGATCGCGACCTCGGGGCCGGGCACGACCAATCTGATCACGGCGATCGCGGATGCCTGGATGGACTCCACGCCGCTTGTGTGCATCACCGGCCAGGTGCCCTCGACCAAGATCGGCACCGATGCCTTCCAGGAGACCAACGCGACCGGGATCACCCTCCCGATCGTGAAGCACTCCTGGCTGGTGCAGAAGGCCAGCGAGATCCCGGCGACGATCAAGGCGGCGTTCCACGTCGCCCAGACGGGACGCTCCGGCCCCGTGCTGGTGGACATCACCAAGGACGCCCAGATCGCCGAGCTCGACTTCAAGTACCCCGAGCACGTCGACTTGCCGGGCTGGAACCCGCCGAAGAAGGTGAACCACCGCCAGATCGCCGCGGCCGCGAAGGCGATCCTCGAAGCCGACAAGCCGATTTTCTACATCGGCGGCGGCGTCATCAACGGCGAGGCCTCCGCCGAGCTGCTCGAGCTGGTCGAGCTGACCAACATCCCGGTCGTCACGACTCTAACCGGCAAGAGCGCCTTTCCGGACTCGCACCCGCTGAACACGGGTCACCCCGGCATGCACGGCGGAAAGTACGGGAACCTGGCGCTCAACCGCTCCGATCTGGTGATCGCGGTGGGCGCCCGTTTTGACGACCGCGTGACCGGCAACGTGTCGGCCTTCGCCCCCAATGCGAAGGTCATCCACTTCGAGGTGGACGCGGCCGAGATCGGCAAGATCCGCGATGCCCAGATTCCAATCTGCGCCCCGCTTCAGCCGGCGCTGGTCAGGCTGCTCGCCGAGCTACGCAAGCAGATCCCCGACGGGCGCGAGGGGCCGACCGACTGGATCGACAAGATCAACGGCTGGAAGGAAGAGTTCCCGCTGCGCTACGAGCTCGGCGACCTGCTCAAGCCGCAGCAGATCCTCGAGGCCGTGCGCGACGTGACCGCGGGGCGTGACGACGTCGTTTGGACGACCGGCGTCGGCCAGCATCAGATGTGGGCGATGCAGTACCTGGTCTGCGATCGGCCGCGCTCGTTCATCTCCTCCGGCGGTCTCGGGACGATGGGCTTCGGCGTACCGGCGGCCGTCGGGGCCAAGGCCGCTCGGCCCGATGCGACCGTGATCTGCATCGACGGCGACGGCTGCTTCCAGATGACCGCGAAGGAGCTGACGACGGCGACCCTGCATGGGCTGCCGATCATTGTCGTGCTGCTCAGGAACGGCTCGCTCGGCATGGTTCGCCAGTGGCAGGAGATGTTCTACGACGAGCGCTACTCCCAGACCGATCTGACCGGCCCGATTCCCGACTACGCCAAGATGTCCGAGGCCTTCGGCGCGGTGGCGATGACGGTCACCGACTCGAGCGAGCTCGACTCGGCACTCGAGCGCGCGATCGCGGAGAATGCAGCCGGACGCTCGGTGGTTGTGGACGTCGTCTGCGATCCGGAGGAAAAGGTCTTTCCGATGATTCCGGCCGGGGCATCGGCGGCCGACATCATCGAATATGGCAGTCACGAGAAGGCAAAGGAGGTCGAGGCGAGATGAAGCACACTCTCTCGGTCCTCGTCGAGGACAAGCCGGGTGCGCTCTCGCGCATCTCGAACCTGTTCGCACGGCGCGGCTACAACATCGAGTCGCTCGCCGTGGGGCAGACCGAGCGTGCCGGCGTCTCGCGCATCACTCTCCGCGTCGACTGCGCCGAGCACTCGCTCGAGCAGATCACCAAGCAGATCCACAAGCTCGTCAACGTGCTCAGGATCACCGAGCTCACCCCCGACGACGCCGTCGAGCGGGAGATCGCCCTCTTCACCGTGGCGGCTCCGCCCGAGCGGCGAGGCGAGCTGATGGCCTTCGCCGATCACTACGGGGCACGGGTCTCCGACCTCGGACCACAGGAAATCGTGTTCGAGATGGTCGGTCACCCCGAGGACCTCGATTCCTTCGAGGAGCTTGTCAGGCCGTACGGAATCAAGGAGATGGTACGCACCGGCCGTATCGGCCTCAGCCGAGCCGTACGACATTAGGTCGCACGACACTAGAAACTTCCCGGGACACCGCGTAAAAGAAAGAAGAAAGGAACAACTCATGGCGACAATCCACCGCGAAGGCGACCTCTCCCTCCTCTCCGGAAAAATCGCCATCATCGGTTACGGCAGTCAGGGCCACGCACACGCGCAAAATCTCCGCGACTCGGGAGTCGAGGTCGAGGTGGCAGAGTCGCCCGGCAGCGCCGCCTGGGATCGAGCGGCCGAAGCCGGATTCGCAGTCAAGAGCGCTGCCGAGGCCGTCCGCGGCGCGGCCTTCGTGATGATCCTGCTGCCCGATCACATCCAACGGATGGTCTACGCGGCCGAGATCGAGCCGAACCTCGAGCCCGACGCGACGATTATGTTCGCGCACGGCTTCAACATCCACTTCGGCTACATCAAGCCACCGGCGGGTCACGACGTGATCATGGTCGCCCCCAAGGCGCCCGGCCACCGCGTGCGCGAGCAGTACGAGGCAGGCGCCGGCGTGCCCTCGCTCGTTGCGGTGCAGCAGGACGCCTCAGGCAACGCTCTGGCCAAGGCGCTTGCTTACGGAGCGGGCATCGGAAGTGCCCGCGTCGGCTTGCTCGAGACCACCTTCGCCGAGGAGACGGAGTCGGACCTCTTCGGCGAGCAGGTGGTTCTCTGCGGCGGCGCCACCAGGTTGATGCAGGCCGGGTTCGAGACGCTGGTCGAGGCCGGCTACCAGCCCGAGATCGCCTACTACGAGTGCATCCACGAGCTCAAGCTGATCGTCGATCTAATCTACGAGGGCGGCTTCGAGTACATGCGCTACTCGATCTCGGACGTCGCCGAGTACGGCGATCTGACCCGCGGTCCGCGCGTCATCGACGAGAGCGTGAAGGCGCGCATGAAGGAGATACTCGGCGAGATCCAGAGCGGCGCCTTCGCCAAGGAGCTGATCGCCGAAGAAGAAGCGGGACGCCCGAACTTCGTGCGCCTGCGCGAGGAGGCGGCCAAGCATCCCGTGGAGAAGGTCGGCAAGGAGCTGCGGTCGCTTGCCGGTCGCGAAGGCTTGATGGGCGCTGGATCCGATGGCGCCAGTTGACGTTCCCGTCGCCCTGCTCGGTTACGGAACCGTCGGGGCGGCCGTAAACCGCTTTCTGCACGAGAACTCGGATGACATCGAGCGCGCAACCGGTCACCGGTTGCGCGTCGTGCGGGCGCTCGTCCGCGACCTGAAGAAGGAGCGGGACTTCCCCGCCGCTCCCGGCATACTGACCACCGACTTCGCGGAGATCGCCGACGATGCCGAGATCGCGGTGGTTGCCGAGGTGATGGGTGGGCTCGACCCCACGCGCGACTACATTCTGCGCCTGCTGCGCGGCGGCAAGCCGGTTGTGACCGCGAACAAGCAGCTGCTCGCCCAGAAGGGCGCCGAGCTCTTCGCGGCCGCTCAGGAGGGAGGCGTGCAGCTTCGCTTCGAGGCCTCGGTCTGCGCCGCGATTCCCGTGATCAAGGTACTGCGCGAGGCACTGGTCGTGACCAACGTTCACCGCATCCTCGGGATCGTCAACGGCACCACCAACTACATCCTCACCCAGATGGAGTTGGGGGCCGAGTACGAGGAGGCGCTGGCGGAGGCCAAGCGCCAGGGCTACGCGGAGATGGATCCGACCGAGGACGTCTCGGGGGCCGACGCCGCCGCCAAGATGGCGATTCTGGCGACCGTGGCCTTCGGTTCGCGGGTGACCCTGGAGGACGTCAGCTTCGAGGGAGTCGAGCGGATCACCTCGGCCCACGTCGGTGCGGCCAAGCAGATGGAGATGGTCGTTCGTCTCGTCGGGCGGGCGACTCTGGTCGAAGGCGGCTACGACGTGCGAGTATCGCCTGCGCTCGTCGACCGCGCCCACCCGCTGGCTTCGGTGGAGGGAGCGTTCAACGCGGTCATGCTCCAAGGAGACGCAATCCGCGAGATCACGCTCGAAGGGCCCGGCGCTGGCGGAATCGAGACCGCCTCGGCCGTGATCGCCGACATGGTCTCGATCATCGGTACAAAGGGCACCGGTTTTCTCCACAACGACGCCTGCTGGCGCAAAATCGGCCGGCTCCCGGCGGGTGAGCTGCGCTCGCCCTTCTACCTCCAGATCTCGGTGGACGACCGCCCGGGCGTGCTGGCACGTGTAGCCGAGCGCCTGGCGGCTCACGGCATCTCGGTTGCGCGTCTCGTCCAGGCCCAGACCGACGGCGGCGCTACCCTTCACGTCATCTCGCACGAGGCGACCTACGGTGCCGTCGATACCGCCCTGGCCGAGATAAGCGCGTTGCCGGAGAATCGTGAGATCGCGGCGGCCTTTCCGGTGATCTCGCAGCGCGGGATCTCGGAGCTCGGGTGGACCTGATGGAGCGCGGCCGCTCGCTTGTCGCCGGCCCCGGCTCTTGCTCGCCGGTGGTCGTCGCGAAATGAAGGTCAAGGTTCGAGCTCCGGCGACCAGCGCCAATCTCGGCCCGGCGTTCGACTGCGCGGGGATCGCGCTCGAGCTCTGGAACGAGTTGGAGATCGACGAAGCCGAGAGTACGATCGTCGAGGTCGAGGGTGAGGGCGTCTCCGAGACGCCCAGAGACGAAAGCCATCTCGGCCTGCAAGCCTTCGCCCTGATCGAGGGGCTGGAGCGGAAGCGCTTCCGCTTTCTCAATCGGATCCCCTTCGCCCGCGGGCTCGGTTCCAGCTCCGCGACAATCACGCTCGGCCTCGTCGCCGCCAGTCTCTGGAAGGGAGTCGAGCCCGACCCGGCCGAGTTGTTGCCCATGGCAACGCGGCTGGAATCTCACGCCGACAATCTCGCCGCCTGCCTCTACGGTGGCGTGACGCTTTCCTGGGAGGAGGAGGGCTCCTGGCGCGGTTGTCGCATCGCCGACACGCTTCCGCTTGCCGCGATAGCGGTCATTCCCGAGCACAGCGTGGAGACGATCGTCTCGAGAGCCGGGCTCCCGGACGTGGTTACCCACGCCGACGCCGCCTTCTCGGGTGGACGCGCCGCCCTGCTCGGGGCCGGTCTGGCGAGCGGCGATGCCGACCTGCTCGCCGCCGCCTTCTACGATCGCCTGCACGAGCCCTACCGCTCGCCGGCGGCGCCGATTCTCGCCCAGCTGCAGGAAAAGCCCGCGCAGGGGTCGGTCGGGGTCACCCTCTCGGGCTCGGGTCCGACCGTCATCGTCTGGGCTCGGCACGAGCAAGCGCAAGCCTGCGCGCAGGAGCTGGGTGGTCGCTTTGGCGACTGCAAGGTGTGCACGGTTGCGCTTGCCACCAGTGGCGCGGGCACTTTCTGAGCTCCGTTCGCGCTCGACCCGGTCGCGTCGTGGCGACAGGACGTATCCAGAGGCTACGATCCCCAGCATGAGCCCGAGCGCGTACGACCTTCCGTCGGATCCCGCCAAGCGACGTAGTCGCATCCTCACCGACGGCCCCGACCGCGCGCCGGCGCGCTCCTACTTCAAGGCCATCGGCTTCACCGACGAGGACCTCGCCAGGCCACTCGTGGGAATCGCCTCGACCTGGATCGAGACGATGCCCTGCAACTACAACCAGCGCGAGCTGGCCGAGCACGTTCGGCGTGGTATTCGCAGCGCCGGCGGCATGCCCGTCGAGTTCAACACCATCGCCGTCTCGGACGGAGTGACCATGGGCACGCCGGGTATGCGTGGCTCGCTCGTCTCACGTGAGGTGATCGCCGACTCGATCGAGCTCGCGGCCTACAGTCACATGTTCGACGGGCTGGTTTGCCTCGTCGGCTGCGACAAGACGATTCCGGCGGCGGTGATGGCGCTGCTCAGGCTCGACATCCCCGGGCTCGTGCTCTACAACGGCTCGATTGCGCCCGGCCACTGGCGCGGCAGGGACGTGACCATCCAGGACGTGTTCGAGGCGGTCGGAACGCACGCCGTCGGCAAGATGACCGACAGCGACCTGCACGAGCTGGAGACGCTGGCCTGCCCGGGCGCGGGTGCCTGCGGCGGTCAGTTCACGGCCAACACTATGTCGATGGCGCTTGACTTCCTGGGTATCAGCCCGGCCGGGCTGAACGAGGTTCCGGCGACCGACCGGGGCAAGGACCCGGCTGCCGCACGAGCCGGCGATCTGGTGATGAAGCTCGTGCGCGAGAACATCACGCCCAGGCAAATCGTCACCCGTGAGGCGCTCGAGAACGCGATCACCTCTGTGGCCGCCAGCGGCGGCTCCACCAACGGTGTCCTGCACCTGCTCGCAATCGCGCGTGAGGCAGGCGTTGCTCTCGATATCGACGACTTCGAGCAGATCGCGGCGCGGACGCCCGTGATCGCCAGCCTTACCCCCGGCGGCCACTACGTTGCGACCGATCTCTACACGGCGGGGGGCTGCGCGCTGGTGGCGCGCGAGCTGGCCAAGCGCGACCTGCTTCACCTGGACGCCCGCAACGTAGACGGGCGGACGCTGGCCGAGATCGCGCTGGGCGCCAGCGAACAGGAGGGACAGAAGGTCGTCTCGAGGATCGAGGAGCCGTTTCAGAGGCGCGGCGGCTTCGCGATTCTGCGCGGCAATCTCGCCCCCGAGGGCTGCGTGGTCAAGCTGGCCGGGCACGAGCGCACCTTCCATCGCGGCCCGGCGCGCGTGTTCGACTCCGAGGAGGAATGCTTCACGGCCGTCAAGGCCGGCAAGGTGGCTTCTGGCGACGTGGTCGTGATCCGTTACGAGGGTCCGGCCGGTGGGCCCGGGATGCGCGAGATGCTCGCGGTCACTGCCGCCATCGCCGGCGAAGGGCTGGACGACTCGGTCGCGCTCATCACCGATGGGCGCTTCTCGGGCGCCACGCACGGATTCATGGCCGCGCACGTCGCCCCCGAAGCCGCTCGCCGCGGCCCGATCGCGGCTCTGCGCGAGCACGACGTGATCGTCCTTGACGTCGAGGCGCACGAGCTGAGAGTCGAGCTCTCGGACGACGAGATCGAGGCGCGGCTGGCCGACTGGAAGGCGCCGAAACCGCGTTATACGAGCGGCGTCTTCGCCAAGTATGCGGCGCTCGTGAGCTCGGCCTCCGAAGGCGCGATCACCCGCTCGGCTCCCTGAGGCGCGGTAGCGCGAAAATTCCTTCAAGCTTCGGCCCCCGCGAGCCGAAAAGAGAGTGACGGCCTATGCAGTCGATCGGTTCTGCACGCTTTTCCTGGCGGTCGGAGAAGGAGCAAGACCTTTCCGGCGACCTTCAGGATGCCGCCAGAGCGGCGTCCGCACCGGCGAACGAAGAGAAACGAGATGAGCAGGAACAGGAGGAGGATTCTCCGGCGCCGCCCGCGGTCGCAGAAGAAACAGTACCGCCCATGAACAGTACGAGCCCTAACGGTTCCCTCTCGCCGGCGCTGATCGATCAGATGCCGGCGATGCTCTGGGCGATCGACGTCGATTTGCGTTTCACGAGCTGCCGCGGCGGTGCGCTGGCCGATCTGGGGCTCGCTCCCGACAGTCTCGTCGGCATGACCCTATTCGAGTTCTTCCAGACCGAGGACACCGCCTTCAGGCCGATCGCCGAGACTCTGCGTTCGCTCCGTGGTGAGACCGTCAACTACGAGCTCGACTGGGGCACGCGGGTGTATCGGGTGCGGGTTGGGCCGAACAGGGACAGCGCGGGCCAGATCGTCGGCACCGTCTCTGTGGTCTTCGACATCAGCGACCTCCGCCGTGAAGAAGAGCAGATGATGAACGAGGGCGAGTTCCTGCGCAAGATCGCCGAGAACATGCCCGACGCGGTCGTGCTCGTGGACGGTGAGGGGCGCTTCCTCTACGCCTCGCCCTCCTGCACCGAGGAACTCGGCTACGACTTCCAGGCGCTCGCCGGCGTCAACTTCCTCTCGCTGATCGAGCCCGATGATCTGGCCGTTGCTCAGGACGCGATCGGTGATGTCTACCGCGGCGACTCATATCCATTCGCGGTGCGGATGAAGCGTGCCGACGGAAGCTGGGCGCTGATGGAGACGATGGCGACCGCTCTGACCACCAGCGACGGCACCCGGCTGCTGCTCGTGAGCATGCGCGACGTCAGCGAGGAGAAGCGCTCGGGCGAGTACGTCCATCTCAACCGGCGCATGAGCGAGTTCAGGCACAAGGCGCAGGAGACGGCCGAGAATCTGCGCCAGCTCCTGATCACGATCGAGCGCGGCGACTCTCTCACCGCCGCCGAGTCTCAGCTCGCGCAGGTGCTCACCAACGTCGAGCCGCCGCCCCCCCTGCCTCGCGAGCAGCCTACCGGCTGAGCCCGGTCCGAGCGAGTACCGCGGAATCGTGGCGATGCCCTCCTCGCCATCGCTAGGCTCGCCATCGCTAGGCTTATGGCTCCATGGGCTACACCGTCGCCGAGAAGATCCTGCTTGCTCACTCCGACGTCGATCACGTCGAGCCGGGGCAGGTCGTGATGATCCGTTGCGACGTGGTGCTGGCCAACGACGTGACCGGGCCGGTTGCCTTCCGGCAGATGGAGAAGATGGGTACCGACGAGGTCTTCGACCGCTCGAAGATCGTCATGGTCGCCGATCACTTCGCGCCGGCGAAGGACGAGCGCTCGGCGATCCTGATCAAGCGGCTCAAGGAGTGGTCGCTGGAGCACGACGTCGTCTTCTACGACCAGGGCCGAGGCGGTATCGAGCACAACCTGATCATCCAGGAGGGCTGGGTCGTGCCGGGCTCGCTGATCATCGGCGGCGATTCGCACACCTGCACCCACGGGGCCATAGGCGCTTTCTCGTCGGGGCTGGGCTCCACCGATATCGCGCACTGCCTCGTTTTCGGCGAGTTCTGGGAGGCCGTCCCGGGCACGATCCAGGTAACGGTCAAGGGTGAGAAGAGCCCCTTTGTCACCGGCAAGGACGTTATCCTGGCCGTGATCGGCCAGATCGGCGCCGGCGGCGGCACCGACAACGTGCTCGAGTTCGTCGGCCCCGGGGTGCAGTCGTTATCGATCGACGAGCGCATGGCCGTCTCAAACCTGGCGGTCGAGTCAGGCTCCGAGACGGGTATCTTCCCCGCCGACGAGAAAACCGCCGCCTTTCTCGACGGTCGCACCGACAAGAGCTGGAAGGCGGTTCACTCCGACTCCGACGCGAGCTACTCGCGCACGCTCGAGGTCGACTTCGACCGGCTCGAGCCGCTGGTTGCCAAGCCGCACAACCCCGAGAACGTCGTCCCAGTGAGCGAGATCGTTGGAACTCCGATTCATCAGGTCGTGGTCGGGAACTGCTCGAACGGAACGATGACCGACCTGCGCCAGGCGGCCCAGATGGTCAAGGGCAAGCGAGTGCACGAGCGCACGCGCATGGTCGTGGTACCGGCAACGCAAAAGATCTACCGCGAGGCGCTCGCAGAAGGACTAATCGACATCCTGGTCGAGGCCGGCGCCGCGATCTCGACTCCCACCTGCGGGCCTTGCTTCGGCGGCCATACAGGCGCTCTGGCGCCTGGCGAGAACTCGCTTGCCACCACCAACCGTAACTTCAAGGGCCGCGCCGGATCGCCCGAAGCGAGCGTCTACCTCGGCAACGCCTTCGTCGCCGGGGCGACGGCCGTCGCGGGCGAAATCGTCAACCCGGCGGAGGTCGCGCCATGACCGTCAACGGCAAGGCCGTTGTCGTGCCCGGGACTAACATCGACACCGATGTTCTCTACCCCGGTATTTATCTGAACATCGACGATCCGGAGCTGATGAAGCCCTACCTGTTCGACGGGCTCGATCCGTCATTGCGCGATCAACTCATGGGCGACACGGTGCTCGTCACCGGCGAGAACTTCGGAATGGGCTCCTCCAGGGAGCACGTGCCGCTGGCGATGAAGGCCTGGGGCGTGCGCTGCGTCATCGGCTCGAGCTTTGCGCGCATCTTCTACCGCAACTGCGTCAACCTGGCGCTGCCGGCGATCACCTGCCCAGCCGCGGCGGAGGCCGCCGAGCCGGGCTCGCAGATCTCGGTCGACGTGGCCGCCGGCAAGGTGAGCGTGGACGGCAGAGAGTTCGTTGCTACTCCCGTACCCCCGTTCATGCTCGAGATGTTCGAGCGCGGCGGCCTCATTCCCTGGGCTCAACACAAGCTGGCGCGAGCGTGAAGGTCGTCTGCCTGCCGGGCGACGGGGTCGGCCCCGAGGTGATGGAGGCCGCGATGCGCGTGCTCGAGCCGTTGCCGCTCGAGTTGGAGACGCATCCGTTCGGGGGCGAGGCGATCGAAAAGTTCGGTACGCCGCTGCCAGCGGCGACGCTCGAGGCCTGCCAGCAGGCCGACGCGGTATTGCTGGGTGCGATCGGGTTGCCGAAGTACGACGGCGCCGCCTTGCGGCCCGAGCAGGGTCTGATCGAACTGCGCGGCGCGCTCGATGTCTATGCGAATCTGCGTCCCTCCAAGGACGGCGGCAAGGTCGATCTGCTGATCGTGCGGGAGCTTGTCGGCGGCATCTACTACGGGCGCCGCGGCCGCACCGAAGACGGGATGGTCTTCGATACCTGCGAGTACACAGAGCCTCAGATCGAGCGCATCGCCCGGCGCGGATTCGAGCTGGCGCGGAAGCGGAGCAAGCGACTGATCTGCGTCGACAAGGCGAATGTGCTGGCCACCTCGCGACTCTGGCGCCGGGTGGTCGAGCGCGTCAAGAGCGACTACGCGGACGTCGAGGTGCGCTACATGCTGGTTGACAACGCGGCCATGCAGATCGCCCGCGCGCCCGAGCAGTTCGACGTGATCGTGACCGAGAACATGTTCGGTGACATCCTCTCCGACCTGGCCGCCGCCGTCACGGGCGGGCTCGGGCTCGCCGCCTCGGCCTCGTTCGCAGACGGAGGCCCGGGCCTGTTCGAGCCGGTGCACGGCTCGGCGCCGGACATTGCCGGGAAGGGAATCGCCAATCCCACCGCCATGCTGCGCTCGGTGGCGATGATGCTCGAACACGCCTTCGACGAGGAGACGGCAGCGCGCGAGCTCGAGCAGGCGGTCGAGGTCGCCATCCGCGAAGCGCCCACGCCCGACCTCGGCGGAAAGGCCGGCACGCAGGAGTTCGCCGACAAGGTCGTCGAAGTGCTCAGCCGCGAAGGCTGAACGCTTCTGGGCCTATCTTCTATCGCAGGCCGCGCGGTCAACTCGGGAGCGCATATCTACCCTTCGGCCGTCTAGGCTTCGCTCATGGTTGTTCGAGTCGCATATCCGGGACGCGAAGGTGCGCACAGTGCCGCAGCCTGCGATCGTCTCTTTCCCAACGACGCCGAGTTGGTGCCGCTGCCCAACTTCTCCGCGGTCACCGAAGCGGTGGCCCGCCGCGAGGTCGAGTTCGGAGTTCTTCCGATCGAGAGCTCGCTCGCCGGCCCGGTGGCCGAGACGCACGATCTGCTCTACGACTCGCCGCTCTCGATCGTGGCCCAGACGGTGATCCCGATACACCACTGTCTGATCGGAATAGAGAAGATTCCGCTCGAGAAGATCAGGGTCGTACACTCGCGCCCGATCGCGCTCGATCAGTGCCGGCAGTTTCTGGCCTCGATCCCATGGGCCACCGCGGTGGCGAACGCGACCACGGTCGGCGCCGCTCAGGAGATAGCCGAGAAGGGCGACCCGAGCGAGGTCGCCATCGCCAGCGAGCGCGCCGCGCATTCGCTCGGGCTCAAGATCCTCTCCCGCGACGTCGGCGACCACCCCGAGGCCTACACCCGCTTCGTCTCGCTGGCGACCTACACGCGCCTGGACTGCAACGGCGAAGATTGGCGCCTCGCCTTCTCGTTCGTCACCGATCACCGGCCTGGCGCGTTATACGTTGCACTCGAGCCCTTCTCGCGCCACGCGATCGACCTGGTGCAGCTCGTCTCGCGCCCGATTCCGCGCGCGCCCTGGCGCTACCGCTTCGACGCCGTGCTGGCCGGCTTCCCGCTCGACCCGTTGGTGAGCGAGACGCTCGAGGAGATGTGCACTCTCACGCGCGAGCTGCGCGTGTTCGGCTCGTATCCGGCGCACGTCGGCCCGATCGAGTGAGGCAGGCGCCTCGCTGTCTTAGCGAGCGGGTGCTGGCGGGAAATCGGGATCCGACGGCGGATGGGCGGCTATATCGTTCCAGAACTCGATGAAGGCGCGCTCGACGGCGAAGCCCATGCGTAGCGACGCGTGCGCGAAACCGGCGTGCTCCGGAATCTCGCGCTGTATCTCCTCGTATACGCCGAGCCTCTCGCGGTGCGACTGCTCCTGGGCACGCGCCAGGGCAACGATGGTGTCGCTCTCGAGTGTGCCGCTGAAAAACAGCTTGAGCAGGCCGATGTCGCGGATCTGTGGCTGTTCGGAAGTGGGCTGCCGTAGCCAATCCTCGAGTGCCAGCCGGCCCTTCTCGGTTATCGAGTAGACGCGGCGGCGACGGCCGTGCTGCTCCTGCTCTTCCTCGAGCATTCCCAGGGTCACGAGTCGGGCCGGTTCGGCATAGAGCTGCGAGTGGGGGAAGTGCCAGAAATAGCCGACCGAGTTCGCGACACGCTGCTTCAGCTCGTAGGGTGTCGCCGGGCTGTGAGCGATCCAGCCGAGCACGAGGTAGGAGACTGGTGTGAGAGTTGCTCTTGACATCGTCCACAAACTACCGTATCTTACGAACCGTCGTTTTGCAATGATACGAAACGGACTATTAAGAAGATCCCTGTGAGCGAGCCCGTCCTGCACTGCGAAGGTCTGAGCAAGCGCTTCGGCGACATCCGGGCCGTGAACGGCGTCGGGTTCGAGATTGCGCCCGGCGAGAGCTACGGGCTGCTTGGACCGAACGGCGCCGGAAAGACGACGACCATCTCGATCGTCGCCGGGCTGCTCGAGGCGGACGCGGGCGAGGCGATCGTGGCCGGTCGGCGCCTGACGACCAAGAGCGTGAGCGCGAAGTCGGCGATCGGCTTTGTTCCTCAAGATCTGGCGATTTACCCCGATCTGACGGCGCGTGAGAATCTCACCTTCTTCTCGCGCCTGTACGGGCTTTCGGGCAAGAAGGCGCGCGGCCGCGTCGACGAGGTGTTGGAGATCATTGGGCTGAGCGAGCGCGCCGGCGACCAGGCCAAGACCTACTCCGGCGGAATGAAGCGGCGTCTCAATATCGGAATCGGCCTGCTGCACGCACCGAGCCTGCTGATCCTCGACGAGCCCACCGTCGGCGTAGACCCGCAGAGCCGAAACGCCATTCTCGAGTCGGTCGAGCAGCTGAGCAGCCAGGGTATGGCCGTCCTCTACACGACGCATTACATGGAGGAGGCCGAGCGACTGTGCGACCGGGTCGGGATCATCGACCGCGGCGAGCTGAAGGCCGAGGGAACGCGTGAGGAGCTGGTCGCGATGCTCGGCGAGCACGACAAGGTCCACCTGACGGGAAGCGGGCACCTCGAGGCGGCGGCGAAAGCCTGTACCGGCATCGCCGGAGTTCAGACCGCCTCGATTGGGGACGAGTCGATCGAGCTCCTGGTCGAGGGAGCGAGCGCCGTCTTGCCCCAGATCCTGGCCACGGCAAGCGAGGCCGGCGTCGCCGTGCACCGCGTCGAGGTCGACGAGCCGAACCTGGAGGCCGTCTTCCTACATCTGACCGGCCGGGCACTCCGCGACTGATGCAGCGAGCCGGGCCGGTGCGCGCAGCGTTACTCATTACCGCCAAGGATCTGCGTCAGCGCCTGCGTGACCGCTCGGCCCTGCTGGTGGCGGTCGTGGCCCCGCTTGCGCTCGCGTTCGCCCTCGGCGTCACCATCACCAGCTTCTCGGCCGGGAGTCAGACCTTCCACCTCGGGCTCGTCGATCTCGACCACGGGCCGGCCGCGAGCGGTTTCTCCCGCGCCGCCAAAGGCACGCCCGTGAAACTGCAGAACGCGGGGACGCCGGCCCGCGCGCGCAGGCTCGTGAAGAACGGCAAGCTCGACGCGGCGATCGTGCTCCCACGCGGCTTGTCGGCCGCCACGCTGGGCGGCACGCCTGCTCGAATCGATGTGATCGGCGACCCGAACAACTCGATCGGGACGCTGGTGGCCCGCTCCTTCGCCGATTCGTACGCCAGCTACGTTCGCACCATCGCGGTCGCTTCGCGAGCGCTTGGAGCCGACGGCGAGGCGACGATCGAGGTCGCCGGTAAAGTCGCCTCGGCGAAGCCGCCGATCTCGCTGGGTGACGTCTCGACGACCAAGAAGAACCTCGATCCGAAGACCTACTACGCCGCGGCGATGGCGGTGTTCTTCCTCTTCTTCGCCGTTCAGTTCGGTATCTCGAGCCTGCTCAACGAACGCAGCGAGGGAACGCTCTCGCGCATGCTCGCGGCGCCGATACCGCGCCGGTCGGTTCTAGGCGGTAAGGCGATGACCAGTCTCGCGCTCGGACTGACCAGCATGATCGTGCTGGCTCTGACCACCCGCTACGCGCTCGGCGCGCACTGGGGCAATCCGCTCGGAGTCGGCGGCCTGATCGTCTGCGCGGTGCTGGCGGCGACCGCCGTGACCGCGCTGGTGACCACGCTTGCCAAGACCTTCGAGCAGGCGAACGCCTGGCTCTCGATCGTCAGCGTCGTCCTGGGCATGCTCGGCGGCTCCTTCTTCCCTGTGGCCCAGGCCGGGGGAGTGCTGGCCACGCTGAGCAAGCTGACGCCACACGCCTGGTTCCTGAGCGGCCTGCAAGATCTCTCCAGCGGCGGCGCGCTGAGCGTGATCGTCGAGCCCTCGCTGATTTTGCTGGCGATCGCCGGAGTCTGCGGCGCCTTGGCGCTCGTGCGCATCAGGAGGCTGGTCGAGCCGTGAGGGTGCTGGCCATCGTCAGAACCGAGCTGATCCGCGTGTTTCGCTGGCGGGCGAACGTGTTCTTCCTGTTGATCATGCCGATGGGTCTGATCCTGCTTCTGGGCGTGGCCTTCGGTAACTCGAACACGCGTGTCGGCATCGTGAAGGACGAAAACGGGGCGCTTGCGCGGCAGCTTGTCGCGGAGCTGAACAGTCAGCCCGGCCTCGAGACCAGGGGCTACGTCAGCAAGAGCGCACTCGAGAAGGCCGTCGAGCGAGGTTACGTCTCGGCCGGGTTGGTCATACCGAACAACTACGACCGTCTCCTGCGGACAGGCGAGTCCACCTCGATCGACTACTTCGCACGGCCCGATTCGCTTGCGCCTCAGGTGCGGATCGCAGTCGAGGCCGCCGTGTCAGCGCAGGGGAGCGATCTCACCGCCGCTCGCATCGTCAAGAGCACGCAGGGCGGCACGCTCGGCAGCGCGCTCGGGCGCGTGAGCGCCGTGAAGGCCAGGTCGCCCGTTGGCGTGCGTCTGCTCGCCGCCGGCGGGGGCAAGTACCCGCGCTCGCAAGGGCAGTTCCAGCAGAGCGCGAGCACTCAGCTTCTGCTCTTCACCTTTCTGTCGGCGCTCACGGGCGCAGTCTGGTTGATAGAGACGCGCCGGCTGGGCATGGCGCGGCGCATGCTCTCCACTCCGAGCTCGACGCGCGAGATCATGCTCGGGATCATGCTCGGCCGCTGGGTTATCACGCTCATGCAGTCGCTCCTCATCGTGGTTTTCTCCTGGATCGTCTTCTCGGTCAACTGGGGCGACCCGCTTGGCACGGCAGCGATCATCCTCGCCTTCAGCCTGGTCGCGGTGGGGGCGGGACTGTTGATCGGGACGCTGTTCTCGGGCGAGCAGCAGGCTGCTCCGGTGGGGATGATCATCGGCCTGACCTTCGCCGCCATTGGCGGCTCGATGGCACCGCTCGAGACCTTCCCCGCCACGATGCGGACGATCGCGCACATCACGCCGCATGCCTGGGCCAACGACGCCTTCAACACGCTGCTCATCAACGGCGGCGGTCTGGCGGGCGTGTGGCTCGACGTGGCGGTGCTCTGCGCCTACGCGCTGGTGTTGCTGACGCTCGCCACCTGGCGCTTGCGGCGCGTCCTCACGACCTGACCCGATCGCTCGCTGCGCGCCTGTAGATAGCCTGGTGCGGCGCGGACATCACCCAAGGAGTCCTGCTTGATCCAGCTGGTAGAAAAACGAGCCGCCTCGAGCCACCTGCGCGCGGCGCGGATCGCGGTTGCCTACATCTTCTTTGCCAACGGGGCGCTGGCCGGGAACTGGGTAGTACGCATCCCGGCATTGATGGACCGGCTCGGTCTGAGTGTCGGGGCACTTGGCTTCGCCTTCTTCGCGGCGCCGCTGGGTGCGATCCTGGCAATGCCGCTAGCCGGCCGGCTGATCACGCGCGCCGGTAGCAGACGTACGACGAGAGCGTCGTTCTTCTTATTCTGCGCCGTGATTGTGCCGATGCCGTTCTCGCCCAATCTGCTCGTGCTTGGACTGGTGATCTTCGCAATAGGCGTGGTCAGCTCTTTTCTGGATGTCGCGATGAACGCGAACGGGCTTGCGCTCGAGGGTCGCTATGGGCGCCCGATCTTGTCCTCCTTCCACGCCTGGTTCAGCATCGGCGGCCTCGTCGGCGCCGGCACCGGAGCGCTCGCGGCCTGGGCCGCGCTCGACATCCGGCTGCACATCCCGATCGCGGTGGCCGTGGCGGTCGCGGGCGGCCTCGTCCTGACCCCCTACCTGTTCCGTGGCGGCGACAAGGTCGAGCACGAGGAGAGGCGTTTCTTCGTCAAGCCGCCCCGGCAGCTCGTGGCGCTCGGGCTCGTTGCCTTCATCAGCCTGCTCTCGGAGGGCGCAGTCGGCGACTGGAGCGCCGTCTATATCGACAAGCCGCTTCGGGCCGGCCAAGCCGTCGCTGCGCTTGGATACTTTGCCTTCTCGCTGACGATGGTGGCCGGCCGCTTGAGTGGCGATCGCCTAACGATGCGGTTCGGGCCGGTCACTCTGACCCGCGTGGGCGGCCTGTTGGCGACCGGGAGCCTGACCATCGCGCTCCTGATCGGACATCCTGCCGCGGCCATTGTCGGCTTCGCTGGCATGGGCGCCGGGCTCGCCGTGGTCGTTCCGACCGTGTTTCGAGCCGCGGGCTCGCACCCCGATGTGCCGCCGGCAATCGGCCTCGCCTCGGTGTCGCTGATCGGCTACTTCGGCTTTTTGGTCGGTCCGCCGCTGATCGGCTCGGCGGGGAACTTCATCGGGCTCCCCAAGGCGCTTGGGATAGTCGCGCTGGTGATGGCGGCGATCGGACTTCTTGCCTCGAGCGTCGCTCCGAGCAAGGCTCCAGCGCGGGCTGAGCCTCTGCCCGTGGCAGACGTCTGAGTGCGGCGAACGGGGCTCTGCTCTACCGACGATCAGGCGCTGCCGTACGCAGCCCCCCGCCAAGTCCACCCACCCGCGGGGTCGTGAAACGGTAGCGAGGAAGAACGCCGGAAATGTGCCGAATCTGCACCAAATCGCCCGCTACGAAGCAGATGCAACCAGAGTGCGGAGACCGCGCTTCGGGAGCGTCAGAAGCGGTAGCTGTGCTGACGGCTGAGGAAGAAGCCGTGCTTGCTCCGGTTCGAGCACCTGAGCCCGGTTTTCTTCGACTTGCAGGTGAAACCACCGCGGCGCCAGGTCTTTCCGTACTTCAGCTTGCGCGCCCTCTTGTTGAAGACGGTATCGCTGGAGCAGGGAAACTTCGCCTTGCCGGTCAGGTTCATATTGACACTGAAGCCGCGGCTGCCCTCGCGGCAGCCCTTGCTCGACAGCTTCGGTTTGATGCCGCTCATGATGTCGCAGCGGATGTATTTCGCGCGCGGCGAGCTCGAGACGACGTAGGCGCAGAAGATGTTGTTCGAGGGCATGCGGAACTGGACGAAGGTGTCCTTGCTTGCCCGTGCCTTGCTCGTGCTTGCCGCGGCGCCCGTACCGAGCGCGAACAGTGTGGCTGCGCCGACGGCACAAACGGCTATTAGGACGGTGCGGTAATTGAGTTTCATATATCGCACTGTGCCAACAATTGGCGCGTTTTGCAAGATCTGCGCTCGAAAGCTCCGACACCGACACGCTACGGAAGCTTTTCCTCTCCATCTCCACCAGGATCTGCTCGAGGGCCGATACGGTCGCCGTGCGGGTCCGGGCGCTACAGGATCGCTCGGATCGGCCGTCATGCAGGTCGACGACGGCTCTAGGGCGCAGGCGCTCGATCACGAATTCCGCCGTGCGCTCCGCCGGCCAGTGGTAGTCCTCGGGCGCGATCGTGCAGACGGCCTCGAGCAGGCCACTGCCGGCGAGCGCGCGCCGCACTCGCTCGTCGGCCTCGAAGTAGGGTGGTCGCCAGACGCGGGTCACGACGCCGGTCACACGCTCGATGGCCGCTCGGGTCTGGAGCATCTCGTCTCTGATCTCGGCGTCGGAGAGCTCTGTTAGGCGCCGGTGCGACCAGCCGTGGAGCCCTAGCTCGTGGCCCTCGCGGAGCGCGCGCCCGAGCGTGCGCTCGCGACCGCCGATACTGGCTCCGAGGACGAAGAACGTCGCGCGGGCGCGCCGCGCGGCTAGCAGATCGAGGACCCGTGGCGTCCACTCGGACGGCCCGTCGTCGAAGGTCAGCGCGAGGACGCTCTGCTCGGCACTCCGCTCGGAGCTCATCTCGTCAGCATAGGTGGGCGGCGCCGAAGAGATGAACTACGATCTCGCCGATGTCTGTGGGAGCGAGGTCGAGTCTGCGCGGAGCGCTCCTCGCCGGTCTCGCGGCGGGAGCCGTGAAGGCCGCCATCACCCTTCCCCTCGTCGGGCGTTACGGCTGGCATCGCGACGAGCTCTACTTTCTCGCCGCCGCCAAGCATCCGTCGCTCGGCTACGTCGATTTCCCGCCCGTCACCGCCTGGGTTGGCTGGCTGGTGCAAGCGACCGCGGGCGACTCGCTCGTCGCTCTTCGCCTGACGAGCCTCGCCGCGATCGTCTTCGTCTCGCTCATGGTGCGGGAGCTGGGCGGGCGAAGAGGCGCCCAGCTCGGTGCTGCGCTGGCCTTCGCGCTGACGCCGTACGTGCTCACCGCCTCGGCCATCTACCACACCACTTGGCTCGATCTGCTCGCCTGGTCGGCTCTGCTCTACGTTCTTCTCCGCGTGCTGGGAAGGCCCGAGCCGCGGCTGTGGCCGCTGGCAGGCGTGTTGGCGGGAGTTGCCCTCGAGACCAAGTACACCGTGGGCGCGCTTCTCATCGCGCTTCTTTTCGGCCTGCTGCTGACGCCGTCGAGGAGGTTGCTGGCCACACGCGGGCCCTGGCTGGCTGCCGCGATTGCGGCGCTGATCCTACTTCCGAACCTCGTCTGGCAAGCCGTTCACGGCTGGCCGAGCTGGGAGTTCTTCCCGAGCCAGCACAGCGCGACCGTCGCCGACGGCACGCGCGTCGACTTCGTGACCGAGCACCTCGTTTTCTTCGGCGCCAGCCTGGTCGTTGCCGTCGTGGGTGTGATCTGGCTCTGGCGCAGGCCGATCCTTCGGCCGCTGGCGCTGATCCCGGTCATCGTGGCCGTGCTCTTCGTTTTCGAGGGCGGACGCGCCTACTACCCGATCCCCGCCTACACGCTGCCGATCGCCGCCGGTGCGATCGCGATCGAAGGCTGGTTGCGGCGGAGCCGGCCCCTGCGGCTCGGCGCGGTCGGAGCGCTGGCCCTCTGTCAGCTCGCGCTCGTGGTCTACGCGATCCCGCAGGTCGTTCCCGTCAGGAGCACGGCGGAGTTTGCTCGCTCGCCCAGCTCGGCCGTGGACATCTTCAGCGAGGAGATCGGCTGGCCCGAGCTGGTGGCTCAGACCACCGGCGCCTGGAACCGCCTAACACCGGCCGAGCGCGCCGACGCCGTCATCCTCACCGGGAACTACGGGGAGGCCGGTGCGATCTCTCTCTTCGGTCCGGCCAAGGGGCTTCCGCAGCCGCTGAGCGGCCACTTGAGCTGGCAGTACTGGCATCCGAGGCGCATGCCTCAGCGTCACGCTGTCGTTGCCGGCTGGTCTCCCCAAGGTCTCAACTGGGCTTGCGAGTCCTGGAGCTTCGTGCGCCAGATCAGCAACTCCTGGGACATGGCCAACGAAGAGTCAAGCTACTTCATAGCGACCTGTCACCTTCGCCGTCCTGTGGGCGAGCTCTGGAACAAGGGAATCGCCCGTAACAACCTCTGAATCGGGCCTGTCCGCTCGAGCCGGCCTGGTGCCTGGCACCGAGCCATGGCTCGCGAAGGCAGTTCGTCTCGCTCGCGCCGCATCGTTGAGCCCCACCTCGTCCGTCGCGGCCACGTCCCGGTGCCTGGCACCGGGACGTGGCTGTTTGAGACGGCTCGACGGCTTGCGGGAGCGAGGCCGAGCGGGACGGGCTACCGGCGGACGACGTCGTAACGGAGCCAGACGGCGTCGTCGCGCGGTATCTCGACCCCGCACAAGGCCAGCGACACGACGCCGCCGCCCGGCACGGCCTCGGGCAGGCTGTGGATCGAGAGCAAGCTCGCGTTGCCGACGAGAGCGGGAAAGACGAGCACGCTGACCTCGTCGACGAGCTCCTCGCGCAGAAGCAGGCCGCTCAACTTTCCGCCGGAGTCGACGCGTACCGTCTCGACGCCGAAGCGCTCCTGCAGCTCGACGAGCGCGCGGCGGTAGTCGACGTGATCGTCGCCGGCGACGATGGTCTCGACCCCCAACTCGGCCAGCTCCGACAGATAGCTCGCGGGTGTCGCGTTCGAGCAAAGCACGACCGCGCCGCGCCAGTAGGGGAGGGACAGCAGGTAGCGCCGCGCTCTCACGCGCCCGCGGCTGTCGGGCATGACGAGCAGCGGCGCCGAGCTGCCGGCCTTCGCCGGCTCCGTTGAGCCCTCGGCGCTCGCTTCCTCTGCGGAGGTGGCGACCATCGTGTCCGAGCCGCAGAGCGAGGCGTCTCCCTTCCAGATTGCCGCGAGCTCGTTGAAGAGGCCGACGTCGGCATCGAAGCCGGTCGTCTTGCCGTCGAGGTTGACGGCGGCGTAGACGACCAGATGGGGAAGAGAGGGTTGATTCATCGAGCGAGACTTCGAGCCGGAACGGCGAACATACGTTCGTAATCGTATACGGAAGGTTTTTTGCGTCAAGCGCGAGAAGGCCGAACGAGGTCGATCGGCGATCGTATGATGTGCGCCGTGACCGGCCCGATGCCCGTCTTTACGGCGGCCCGGCCGGCCCCGCTCTCCAAGGCGACGAGAAAGGAGAAGAGTCGGCCGTGAACGTTCTCTTCGTATGTGTCGGTAATGCCGGTCGCTCGCCGATGGCCGAGGCCTTCTTCCGGCGCGGCGGTGGAGACAGGTACGGACTGCGCTCGGCCGGCACGAGGCCCGCGATACGCACCGGTCCGAACGTGATCGCCGTGATGGACGAGCTGGGCATCGACCTTTCCGGGCACGAGCCCCGCCAGCTCAAGCGCGCCGACCTCGAGTGGGCCGACCTCGTGGTGCGAGTGGGTTGCGGCGAGACGTGCCCGGTCATTCCGGGCAGGCGCTATCTGGACTGGAACGTGCAGGACCCGAACGAGACCGATCCGGAGACGACTCGGCGCATCCGCGACGAGATCGCGCGCCGGGTCGGGGCGCTTCTCTACGAGCTCCAGGGCAACGCCGGGGCGTAAACGACCCAGGTGGCCGCAGGCCGAGCGGCCACCGTACGGGCGAGTCGTAGCGACGCTAGCCGACGTTCGAGAGATCTACGTGGCAGTAACCGCCGGGGTGCTTCGTCAGGTAGTCCTGGTGGTAATCCTCGGCCGGCCAGAACTCCTTCGCCGGCTCGATCTGGGTGGCGATCGGCTTGCGGTAGCGACCCGTGCGCTCCAGCTCGGCCTTCGATCTCTCGGCGGCCTCGCGCTGCTCGTCGGAGTGCGTGAAGATCGCCGAGCGGTACTGGCTGCCGATGTCGTTTCCCTGTCGGCCGACCTGGGTCGGATTGTGAATCTTCCAGAAGTGGTAAAGCAACCGGTCGAAGGAGACCACCGCGGGGTCATACTCGACCAGAACCGACTCTGCGTGGCCCGTCCGCCCGCCGCAGACCTGCTCGTAGCTCGGGTTTGAGCTTGTGCCCCCGCTGTAGCCGGAGGTTGCCCTGACGACGCCCTTCACGCGCCTGAAATAGGCCTCGACGCCCCAGAAGCAGCCGGCGGCGAAGGTCGCCTGCTCAGTTCTCTGATTCACCTGCTCCCTCCCCGTTACCTCATCGCGTCTTTCGGTCTACCCATCGATAGAGAAAACGGCACCAAGCCGAGGTCTGTTCCCCGGCTTTCCGCGCCACTTCGGGGTAGGCTCTTGACAACAGCGTCGGCCACGTCAATTGTCAGAGTCACGCCAGATTGCCTATCCCTCAGGCTTCTCGGAAGGAGACTAGGATGAAGACGCCGCGTTCTCGGTTGCTGCTGCAATACGTAACTGTGCTGGCGGGCTTCGTCCTGCTTGGAGTGGTCGGGCTCAGCGTCTCGGCGGGCGCGGGAGCTACACCCTCGCCCGGGAGCCATGGCGCGCAAGCTCTATCTGCAGCCGACTCCTCTGCCTTCTTGTCGAAGCTGGCGCTGGCGAAGAACGCCAAGCTGTCCTCTCGTCTCCTGCGCCTCTCGCAGTTGCCGGTCTCGTCCGCCTCGCTGAAGGCTCAGGCTGAAGCGGTAGACCTGCCTTCATCCGGGCCGGGAAGCCTTCTGCGTACGCCGGGAGGAAAGCAGGTGCTCGTGTACGTGCGTGTCTCTGGATCTGCCACGCACGCGAGCACGGCGATCGAGAACGCGGGCGCGAAGATCGTCCATGTCTCCAAGCGCTACGGAGTGGAGACCGCCGCCGTCAGCCCGGGTCGACTCCGGGCACTCGCGAGCCTTTCGGTAGTGGCCAGCGCACAGGAGGCACTGGCCCCGATGTACTCGGCTGCCTGCCCATCCGGTCCCGTCGTATCCGAAGGCGACTCTCAGCTTGGCGCGTCGTCGGCTCGAGCGACGTACGCCGTCGATGGGTCGGGAGTCACCGTCGGCATCCTCTCCGACTCGTACGACGGTCTCGGCGGTGCTTCGGCGGGCGTCTCGACGGGCGAGCTCCCAGGCGCGACCAACCCGTGTACGTATACGACGCCGGTGAACGTTCTCGAAGACGACTCCGGTATCGACGAAGGTCGAGCCATGCTGGAGGTCGTCCACGATCTCGCGTTCGGAGCAACGCTCGACTTCGCAACGGCCTGGACCGGTCTGTTCGAAATGGCCGACAACATCCGCGCATTGCGCGACGCCGGCGCCAAGGTGATCGCCGACGACGTCACCTACTTCGCCGAGCCGATGTTCCAGAAGGGGCCGATCGACATGGCGGTCGACGACGTTACCTCGTCCGGCGTCTCGTACTTCTCGAGCGCCGCCAACTCCAACCTTGTTGTCGGCGGCAACAACGTGGGCTCGTACGAGGCCCCCGCGTACCGCCCGACGAGTTGTCCGGCGGAACTGGATGCGCTTACTAGCCCGTACGGGTACACCTATGGGGATTGTCACGACTTCGACCCCGGCGGAGGGGTCGACGACAGTAGCGCCAACTACACGCTCGCCGACAACGGTTATCTCAATCTGAATCTCCAGTGGGCAGAGCCCTGGAACGGAGTCGACACCGATCTAGACATCATTCTCATCGACGCCGATACCGGCGATCTTCTCGCCTCTTCCCTCGACGCAAACTCTGGCGCGTCGGGTACCCAGTGGCCATTCGAGTACACGGGCTTTTACCAAAACACGACCGGAGGCTCCCAAAACGTGGAGGTCATCATCGCCCGCTGGTCGGGCACGGCGACTCCGCGGCTCAAGTACGTAATCGGTCGAAGCCGCGACATCACTAGCGTCGAGTACAGCAGCTCCAACGCCGGCGACGTCGTCGGGCCCACCATCTTCGGCCACAACGGCGGCCAGAACACGATCAGCGTCGCGGCCGTCCCCTACGACGACTCGACGACCCCTGAGCCATACTCTTCGCACGGTCCGGTCACCTACTACTTCGGCCCCGCCGACGGCATCACGCCGGCCGCGCCGCTTTCCACACCGCTCGAGCTCGCGAAACCGGACATCGCGGCGACCGACTGCGCCCAGACGTCGTTCTTCTACGACGAAGGGACAGGTCCGCCTTATCGCTTCTGCGGCACCTCCGAAGCGGCTCCGCATGCGGCGGCTGTGGCCGCGCTGATGCTCCAGCACGACTCTACTCTGGTGCCGACTCAGATCATGGATCGGTTGAATATGACCGCCGACGAGGTGGCAAACGACGGCACGAGTGACGTGGTCGGCTCGGGGCTGATCAACGCACCGGACGCAATTGGCGCTACGCCGGCAACGATCGCCTTCTCCCAGGCGAGCTACTCGACCAGCGAGGCTGGGCCTACCGCGACCATCACGATCAATCGGACCGGCGACACCTCGAGTGAGGTCTCCGTCCACGTCTCGACGGCAGACGGAACGGCCACGGCGGGCTCTGACTACACGGCCGTCTCGGAAGACGTCTCCTTCGCTGCCGACGATACGTCGAAGACCGTTTCCGTCCCGATCACGGACGATGTCCTGAACGAGGGAAGCGAGTCGCTGACACTCTCGCTCTCCAATCCCTCCGCCGGTGCCGAGCGAGGCTCGCCGAGCGCGGCCACCCTGACCATCACCGACAACGAGAGGTCGTTCGCCTTCAACTCGGCCAACTACTCGGTCAGCGAAGGCGGCGGCTCGGCCACGATCACGATCACGCGCACGGGCTCGACCGCGGCGACCGACTCCGTCCACTTCGCAACCGCGAACGGAACGGCTGCTGCCGGTTCCGACTACACGGCGGTCTCGCAGACTGTCTCGTTCCCCGCCGGAGCGACATCGCGGACCGTCTCCGTCCCGATCACGAACGATGCGGCGATCGAGGGCGACGAGTCCGTCTCGCTTTACCTCTCCGGCCCCTCCGCCGGTACGACGATCGGCAGCGCGCACGCGGCCGTTCTGATCGTCGTGGACAACGACAGGGCGTTTGCCTTCAGCGCGGCGAAGTACTCGGTCAAAGAACGCGGCGGCTCGGCCGCGATCACGATCTCGCGCTCGGGTGTGATCGCTGCGGCCGACTCCGTTCACGTTGCAACCGCGAACGGCACCGCGAAAGCGGGCTCGGACTACACGGCCGTAAGCACGACCGTTTCCTTCGCTTCGGGCGAGCAGTTCAAAACGGTCCACGTACCGATCACCAACGACAAGCGGTTGGAGCCGAAAGAGACGGTCAAGCTCGCGCTCTCGGCTCCGTCGGCGGGCGCATCCCTGGGCACTCCCAGCGCCGCCACGCTCGCCATCGTCAACACGCCGGGGAGAATAGCCTCGGCCAAGCCGACCAAGAAGAGCTTCAAGAACTCTCGGGCGCGTAAGGTCAAGCTGGTGGTCAAGTTCTCGCCGGCAAGCAAGAGGTTCAACTACCTGCTCAGCTTCAAGAAGGGCAAGAAGTGGGTGACCGTGCGGAGCGTCAAGAGGAAGGGGAACTTCGCCGGCGTGCGCAGGATGACGATCAAGTCGCTGTTCGGTAAGAAAGCGGTCAAGCGTGGTCACTATCGGGTGAAGTTGATCGCCGATGCGAACAGGAAGACACCCAGCTTCAAGGTGACCTGAGCGCATAGCGCGGGCTCGAGAGCGCCCTCCGCGGGCTCAGGGCGAGCGTAGAGCAGAGACGCGGCCGTTCGCCGCCTCTGCCGCCTGCCGGCAGGACGCGGGCCGATCTCTTGCCACCGGCGAAAGCGCCTCAGTGCTCCGCTTCGCCCGTCGCTTCCGTTTCGAAGAGCGCGCGGAACTCGCCGTAGCCCTCTTCCTCCAACCGCTCGAGCGGGATGAAGCGAAGTGACGCCGAGTTGATGCAGTAGCGCAGCCCGGTCGGCTCCGGCCCGTCCGGGAACACGTGACCCAGGTGCGAATTAGCCTCCGAGCTGCGAACCTCGGTACGCCTCATCCCGAACGAGCGATCGCTGCGCTCGACGATCTCGCTCTCGTCGATCGGCCGTGTGAAGCTCGGCCAGCCGGTGCCCGAGTCGAATTTGTTGGTGGAGCTGAACAGCGGCTTGCCGGAGACGATGTCGACGTAAACTCCCGGCTCGTGGTTGTTCCAGTACTCGTTTCGGAACGGCGGCTCGGTACCGCCCTCGCAGGCGACTGCGTACTGCTGCGGCGTCAGACTCTCCTTCAGTTCCGCCCCGGCCCTTTTTCGCAAAGCCATCTTCACTCACCCAATCTTCCATCTGCGCCTATACAGCGCGGAGGTTCGGTCGTCGTTATCTGTCCAAATCCTTTACGGGCTCAAACGTGGACTACTAGCTGTCTGTTCCCAGTGGGCTCGAAGCGTAACGGCGCGATCGACGCAGAGCGTAAATGCCCTTGAAACGGCGCTTTACGGGATCTTTATCTCGATTTGAGAACGTTGCGGCAGGGCCTTCTCGCCGGCCGCAGCGAGCAAGCTCGCACCGGAGGTCGCGAGGAGAGACGGGAGAGCGAGATGGTTGCGAGACGTTCGGTCATGGTTGGGACCGGCGCCGCAGCGCTCGTCTTCGTCGCGGTTGCGACTCCGCTTCTGGGCGCCGGCCGGGCGGACGTACCGCCGGGCGGCTTCGACTCGCGCTTGCAGTCGTTCTCGAGGCCGAAACAGGCCCGTCCGCTTGTGTCGCTGGTCGAAGCCGAGAAGAGTACGAGCACGACCCGAGCCTTCTACTACTACGACGGCAAGCCGGTTTGGCTGGAGAGATCTCGTAGCGAGCTGAGCGTCCGCTTTTCTGCGCAGGCGGCGCGGGTGGCCGGGAGGAAGCTCGCTTTGAGCCTGGCTTCGCCGGCTCGGCTCAGCCGGGCCTCGAGACTGCGGGGCCGCGACCTCTCTCGCGTCAGCCTCGGTGATGGCTCGAACGCGGCCATGAGCCGCTCGCTCGCCCGCCTGAGGGCGCAGAAAAGAGTGGACTTCGCCTATCCCGTCTGGACTGATTCGGCGCGCGGCAGTCGTCTGCTCTTAACCGACGAGGTCGTCGCGCACCTGAAGCAGGGTCGCGCATCCGCCCGGGCCAGGGAGGCGCTCTTTGCCCGCGGTCTGACGGTCGCCCGCGAGGTCGCCAGGGCTTCCGGTGTGTACGTGTTGCGGCTGATCGAGCCCAAGAAGACCGATCCTCTCACCGTCTCCCGCAGGCTCTACCGGAGCGGTCTGGTCGACTGGGCCGAGCCAAACTTCGTCCAGGAGCTGCAGAAGGATTATCTCGCCGGCGACCCGCTCTTCACGGAGCAGTGGTACCTGGACAACAGCGGTCAGAAAGGCGGAACCGTAGGCGCCGATGCTCGTCTGGCCGGCGCCTGGGATCTGGAGAAGGGCAGCAGACGAGTCACGATCGCAGTCGTCGACGACGGCGTGCAGCGCTCTCATCCCGACCTGGCCGCGAACATCTACACCAATCCCCGCGAGATCCCGGGCAACGGCCTCGACGACGACGCCAACGGATATGTCGACGACGTGCACGGCTGGAACTTCGTGGCGAACAACAAGAACGTAGACCCCGGCGGCAACGACGAGTACGGCGACAATCACGGCACTGCGGTGGCCGGCGTGGCGGCCGCGCGCGCCGACAATGCCGTAGGCATCTCGGGAGTCTGCCCGAAGTGCACGATTCTTCCGGTCAAGATCTCCAGTGAAGAGTCCTGGGCGACCGACTCGTCACTGGCCGACGCCATCGTCTACGCCGGCACGATGGCCGACGTTCTCAACATCAGTTGGGGCGGAACCGTACCGAGCGCCGTGCTCCAGTTCGCTCTTCAGTACGCGCTGACAATTGGCCGTGGCGGCAAGGGCGCGGTTGTCGTCGCCGCCTCCGGTAACACCGGCTCGGGATACCTCCACTACACGCTTGCGGGCCTCCCTCCGGGCACCTACCGGTTCAGGTGGGTTTACTCCAAGGATTCGAGCGACGGTCTCGACGTCGGCGCCGATAGCGCCTGGCTCGCCTGGGTGCGCTTCCCGGACGGCGATATACGGAACTTCGAGCAGAGTGGCTCGAGCCTTCCATCGGGCTGGTCGAGCGGCGGTGACGGAGGCGCATCCTGGTCGCTCGTCAGCGACGCGGCGTACGCCGACGAAGGCCGCTGCTGGTCGCACGCGGCCAAGGCCGGGAAGATCTCAAACGATCAGCAGACGTATATCGAAGTGGTGAAGACCATCTACGAGGAGGGCAACATCGATTTCCTCGCCTTTGTATCGAGCGAGGCGGCCGAGTTCATGGGGATCAACGGCGGCTCGGAGTACTTGCCTCTCGACGGGCTTCGGCTCTGGGTCGACAAGGGCAACGACGGGAGCTGGGAGTGGTCGGATGACGGGGACATGTACGCAGGCGTTCCCCAGACGGGCCTGGCATATCCGGCCGCCTTCCCGCAAGCGATCGCCGTCGGAGCGAGTACGAACTTCGACTGCCGGGCCGCCTACAGCCAGTTCGGCCCGGAGCTCGACCTGGTTGTGCCGAGCAGCGGCGGCGGCCTGACGGATGCGATCGTGACCACCGATCGAACCGGATCGGCCGGCTACGCCCCCGGCGACTACTTCTCGGACTTTGGCGGCACCTCCTCGTCGGCGCCGCTCACGGCCGGTGTCGCCGGCCTCGTACTGTCTCGAAACCCGGGGCTGACGGCGACCAGGGTGCGTCGGATCCTGGAAACATCGGCCGACAAGGTCAGCCCCGGGCTCGCCGCCTACGACGCGCACGGGCACAGCGACCGGTACGGCTACGGTCGCATAGACGCGCAAAGGGCGGTCAGCTCGACCCCGCTCCCTTCTACCATCGCCTTCTCCCGCTCCAACTACAAAGTGCGAGAGGGTCGAGGCGCGCGGATCACGATCAGGCGTAGCGGTAACACGGAAACCTCGGCCTCCGCCAGCTTCGCGACCGTCGGTCGAGCGGCGAGGGCGGCTTTCGATTTCGCCATCGTCTCGCGGAGGATTCGCTTCGGCCCGGGCCAACGCTCGAAGACGGTTACAGTTCCAACCGTAGACGACAAGATCCACGAGCCGGTGGAGCGGCTGTATCTCAGGCTTTCGAGATCGTCTTCCGGCGCCGTTCTCGCTCGCTCGCACACGTCGACGCTCAGGATAGTCGACAACGATGTGCGCTTCGGCAGGATCGCCTCTGCCAACCTGAGCCAGATCGTGTTCGAGCGCGGCCAGGCGAGGAGCGTCAAGATCGTCTACCGCTTCGATCGTCCCTGCGGGACATTCCGTTACGTGCTCTCGCGAAAAGATGGCAAGAGGTGGAAGGTCTTGCGGCGCGGCAAGAAAGTCGGCGATTTTCACGGCGCTCATACTCTGACGGCCAAGGCTCTCTTCGCGCGGGAGCCGATTGCGGCCGGCCACTATCAGGTACGGCTTGTCGCCGATACCAACAGCAAGCGGCTGGGCTTCACGATCAGGTAGTGCGTCCCCCGGGTCTACGAAGCCGCGTCTCGCGTCGTCGGTGCCTCCAACAGCTTCCCGGCCCGGATACGTGCGGCCATGTTCCTCGACTCCTTGCGGTAGGTGCGGCCGTCTTCGAACTCGATCACCGGGTAGAGGTTCTGACCGCTGAGCGCGACGATCGGGTCGCGCTTCGACCGGCTCACGGGACCCCTTACAACCTCGTGCTCGACGCCTGCCTCGTTCAGCGCCTTCTCGACGCGCCAGCAAGGGTGGGCGCCGATCTTCAGTCACGTCATGGAGCAACGGTGCAGCTTTAGCGGCATGGTGGACACCTCCCTGGTCGAACCTATCGAAGATATTCTCGTGACTCGCTAATCTCAAGCGACTCACGAGTGGCGGCCGAGAGGGGGACTCCCATGATCAATGTACTCGTTGCCTACGCGACCAAGCGCGGATCGACTCGCGAGGTTGCGGCCGACGTAGCGCGCGTCATTCGCCAGAGCGGGATCGAAGTCGAGATCAGTCCCGCCCGCGAAGTCAAGAGTCTCGATCGCTTCCAAGCGGTCGTGCTCGGGGGCGCGCTCTACATGGGGCGCTGGCACAAGGATGCCCGCAGGTTGCTGAAGCGCCGTCGGCTGGAGCTGGCCTCGCTGCCGCTTGCCGTCTTCGCCATGGGGCCGACGAGCGGCGAGCCCGAGGCACTCGAGAGTGCGAGCGCCGAGCTGGCGCGAGCGCTCGACAACGTGCCCGAAGTCCACCCTTTCTCGACCGCCGTTTTCGGCGGCGTGATCGATCCGAGCAAGCTCAGCTTCCCGTTCAAGCGCATGCCGGCGGCGGACGCACGCGACTGGAAAGCGATCGAAAACTGGGCTGATGAGGTGGTTCGCGGCCTTTCTGCTCGGTGACGGGTCTGACCCATTCGAGCGAGGTGGGTAGACGCAGAGCGGGTATCCCGTTTCGCCGCCGGTAACCGATTACTTACCCATGCGAGCTATAGCTCTTCATAGGCGTGACGCCACTACGTCGATCGCACTCCCCGATACCGCCACGGTCTACGAGACGGCACTCGAGTGGCTGGACAGTACGCACGAGAACGATGCGGCTACCTGTTTGGCCTGCTGTAGGCTCGAGGTCGTCCCCGCGAGCGGAACCTATCCGCTGCGCGAGGACCTTCAACCGGTCAGGCTCATTCTGAGCGGCCCCGGCCAGACGATGAAGTTGCTCGAGCGAAACCCGGAGATTCGCGGCAGAGTTCGGCAGGCGCTCGACAACGCGCTGGGCCCGACCGTGTACCTCACGCAGATGGCGCTTTCGGCCGGCGCGGGCGCGCTGGCCGCGTAGTCCGAGGGGAATCCATCCCGGGGCGAGGTCGAAGGAGCGGACGCCTGCGCGCCCGCTCCTTCGCACGAACCGGATCAGGCCGGCTTCGGCAGCGACTCGATCGCCTTCAGGGCCCGTTCCATCTCGGCCTCGTTGAAGGCCACGTCGACGAGGTTGCCGGCGAGGTAGTTGTCGTAGGCGGCCATGTCGAAGTGGCCGTGACCGGAGAGGTTGAATAGGATGGTCTTCTCCTTGCCCTCTTCGTCGGCTCTCTGGGCGCTCAGGATGGCGCCGTGGATCGCATGAGCCGACTCCGGCGCCGGGATGATGCCTTCGCTGCGGGTGAAGGTGATCGCCGAAGCGAAGATGTCGTTTTGGAGGTATGCCTCCGCGCGAACCATGCCCAGCTGCACCAAGTGCGAGATGAGCGGAGCCATACCGTGGTAGCGCAGCCCACCGGCGTGGATCGACGCCGGCACGAAGTCGTGTCCGAGCGTGTTCATGGCGGCGACCGGCGCCAGCTTGGCCGTATCGCCGTAGTCGTAGGTGTAGGGCCCACGGGTGAGCGTCGGGCAAGCCGCCGGCTCGCAGGCCAGGAAGTCGATCTCCTTGCCGGCCATCTTGTCGCGCACGAACGGGAAGGCAAGCCCGGCGTAGTTCGAGCCACCGCCGACGCAACCGACGACAACGTCGGGGTAGGCGTCGGCCATCTTCATCTGCTCAATCGCCTCTTCACCGATCACCGTCTGGTGCATCAGCACGTGGTTGAGCACGCTGCCCAGCGAGTAGGCGGTATCGTCGTGTGTGGCGGCATCCTCGACGGCCTCGGAGATGGCGATGCCCAGGCTGCCCGATTTCATCTCGGGGTGGTCGGCGAGAATCGCGCGGCCGGAGTTCGTTTGGTCGGATGGGCTTGGAACGACTTCGGCGCCCCAGGCGTGGATGAGCGAGCGCCGGAACGGCTTTTGCTCGTAGGAGACGCGCACCATGTAGACCATGCACTCCAGCCCCATCAGCGTGCAGGCAAACGCAAGCGCGCTTCCCCACTGACCGGCTCCGGTCTCGGTGGCGATACGGGTGCGGCCCTCTTTCTTGTTGTAGTAGGCCTGGGCGACGGCGGTGTTCGGCTTGTGCGAGCCGGCCGGGCTGACTCCCTCGTATTTGTAGAAGATGCGGGAGCGTGTTCCGATCGCCTTTTCGAGGCGGTGCGCCCGGTAGAGGGGCGTCGGCCGCCAGAGGCGAAGGATATCGAGAACCTCCTCCGGGATCGGGATCTCGGCGTCCTGGCTGACCTCCTGCATGATCAGCTCCATCGGAAAGAGAGGCGCAAGATCGTCCGGGGCGATCGGCTGCATCGTGGCCGGATGCAGGATCGGTGGCAGTGGTTTCGGTAGATCGGCTTGGATGTTGTACCAGCGCTGCGGGAGCGCGGATTCGTTGAGTAAATACTTGGTTGTCTCCATGCGCGCGAGCATAGCGCCTTGGGCGCAGGCTGGGAGCAGGGAGAGGCGACTTGGCGAGACGGCCAGCGCCCGTCGCCGACGCTCCGAACGCTTGCGGCGGCTTGGTCGGTCGGCCCGGCTCGCTGATCGGTGTGAGCCTCGAGGTTTTCCAGGTCGCGGGCGGCCTCAGTGCAAAGAACTGGAAGGGTTTCGAGCCGCCGACGCGGCCGCGGAGGCGACGTCGCCCGCGTACGTGCGCCGCGCCCTGAAAAGCAGGTACGCGCTTACGGCCAGCGGTATGAGCATTACGCCAAACGTCCACTGCAGGCCCGAACGGCCGCCGCCGAAGACGTAGTCCGACGTGGCGCCGAAGATCAGCGGCGCGAGCGCCACCGCGACGGCGCGTACGAGAGTGCGCACCGATTCGGCTCGTCCCCACAGGCGCGGCGGCATGATGTCCAGGCGAGCCGCATCGAGAGGTGGGTTCTGGGCCGAGAGCGCGAGCGCGGCAAAGAGCAGGTAGGGGAGAGCTGAGCCGGCGCTGCGCGTGATGACGGCGGGAATGAAGAGCACGATCGTGGCGGTCGCTGCGAGCGCGCTTACAGTGATGCGGGCGTTGAGGTGGCGCCGACGCAGTAAGGAGTCGCTCAGTGTGCCGCCGATCAACACGCCGGCGATCGCGCCGACCCCGACGATGAGCAGGAGACCGTTCGCCGTCACCTGCCCGATGCCGTACTGGCCCTTGACGAACTCGACGCCGAAGATCTCGACTCCGGACAGGAAGAAGTAGCCAAGCGCGCTGGACGCGATCAGCACGACGTTCGTGCGTACGCGAAGCACGTGCCGAACCGCCGCCGCCAGGCTCATCCGGCTGATGTCACCGCGCAGGATCAGCGCGGGGTCGGGAGCGATGCTGTGCTCGCGCACGATCAACTGGGCGTCGGTCGCGTGCGGCTCATCGCCGGCAGGTTGCGTTTTTGCGGCGCGATGCGCCGCTCGAGCGGCCGCCGTGCCCGGCTCGGGAGCAAGCGCTCCCCGTCCTCCGCGCGCCGGCTCGGGAAGGCGCACTACTGCCCAGGCCAGCACGAAAGCGGGGATGGCGAGAACGAAGAAGGCGAGCCGCCAGGACAGCGCGGCGATGTCGCCGGTGACGGCGAAGCCGAAGCCGGCGCCGAGCAACTCGCCGCTCAGGATGAAGCCGTAGATACGCCCGCGCTCCGACCCGGCGAAGTAGTCACCAACAAGCGACGCCACGAGCGGTCCGGCCGCGGCGGTCACCGAGCCTAAAAACAGGCGCGTGAGCAGGAGCTCGCCGAAGCTCGAAGCGGTGGAGCTCCAGACCATCGCCACTCCCCAAAAGACGATCGCCACCGCAAGCGTGAGCGTTCGTCGAACCCTGTCTGCCAGCACGCCGAAGGGCACGCTGGCCAGCGCTCCGACGAGCGAGGAGGCGGCCACCAGCAGGCCGATGTCGGTGTTGTTGATCGACAGGTCGCTGCGCAGATGCGTGGCCGAGGCGCCGACGGTGACTACGTCGGCGCTGCTCAACGCGAGAATCGCCGCGAGCACGACGATGACTCTCGTTCGGAGCGAACCGCCGAGCGTGTCTGAGAGCTGCTCCGACCCGGCCTTGGCCGCCTTGCGAGCGAGCCTGATCGAGGCTTCGAGCTTCGGTTTCGGTTTGTCCTGGCCTGTCCCCATCGTCTCCTGCTGCTTGCTTCGAGCCCCGGCCTGATTCGGCCGGACGCGCGCGGACCCGCCGATTATGAAACAGGCGATCGACGTGCAGGCTCGCCCGAGCGATTTCCTACCCCGATCTGACTCGCCTGCTACCAACGCTTTTAGTGCGATTGTGTAGGGCCGTTCGAGTACTCTCTCTCCGATGATCGAGATCGCGCCGGGTCTTTGGCGTTGGACGGCGCCCCACCCCGACTGGAAGCCGAACGCTCCGGCCGGAAGCGCCGGCGACTGGGGGCGGGATGTTGGCTCCGTCCTGTACGAGACCGTGGGTGCGGCCGTCTTCTTCGATCCGCTGCTGCCACCCGATCCGGATCCGTTCTGGGAGTGGGCCGACGAGCGAGTTGCGGGTCGGCCGGTCGCCGTGCTCACGACGGTTCGCTGGCACCGCCGCAGCCGTTCCGCCCTCGTGGAACGTTACGGAGCATCCGTCTCGAGGGCGAAGAAGAGCCTGCCGCGTGGCGTCGAGTCGTTCGTCGTGCGCGGAGCCGGTGAGACGATCTTCTGGCTGCCCGAGCGGCGGGCGCTGATTCCCGGCGATCGCATCATCGGCGCCCCGGGCGGCGAGGTTCGGCTCTGCCCGGAGTCCTGGCTTCCGGCGGGTATTACGCAGACAGAACTGAGGTCGCATCTGCGGCCGTTTCTCGACCTACCGATCGAGCGCATTCTCGTATCGCACGGCGATCCGGTGTTGCTGAACGGTGCGGCGGTACTGGCCCGGGCGCTG
>CAZWTK010000003.1:61256-83111 GCA_964636655.1 uncultured Gaiellales bacterium | reverse complement strand
GCTAGCGGCTGCTGTTCAGGATCTCCGAAAAGCGGATGATCGTGATCGTGTCGTCGGGCGTGATCTCGCGGTTGTAGAGCTGCCCCAGGAACTCGACCATCTCTTCGGTGCGGCGCAGCTCTGGATTGTCGTGCTCGATCTCGCGCGGTGACAGGTCGCGCAGGCGCTTGACCTCGATCTTGTCGATGACGGCGTCGAACACCTTCTCGCGCGGGCTGAAGCGGGCGCCGCAGAGCACCTGCACTATCTCGCCCTTGCGGTACTTGTCCGATTTGTCGCCCAGGCGGATGGTCGCCGTCTTGCGATGACTCCGCAGCTGGTCGGAAACCATCGGCGAGTAGAAGTTGAGTGCGTGCATGATCGAAAGGTCGCTGAATCATAAGTCCAGACGGTGAGAGAGCGCCAGTGTTTCCACGCGACGGGACGCGCGCGACGCGACTCGGCCTGAGCCGCGACCCTGCGCACACAAGCCGGGCGATTGCGATCTAAGCGTCTTACGCTTAGATTCCTTGCGCTCGCCACTGAGCGTCGCTAGACTCAGTTTCGGCACTCCAATGGGTAGAGTGCCAAGGCTATCTAGAACCCAAGAAAACAAGAAAAGCTCACTACAGGAGGGCGTTTATGAATCTCCAGCCCCTGGGTGACCGCCTTATCGTGGAGGTCCTCGAAGAGGAGCAGACCACGGTCAGCGGCATCGTCCTACCCGACACGGCCAAGGAGAAGCCGCAGCGCGGACGCGTGGTCGCGGCCGGTCCAGGCAGTCGCAACGACGCGGGCGAGCGAGTACCGCTCGATCTCGCCGCCGGCGACACGATCATCTTCTCCAAGTACGGCGGCACCGAGATCAAGGTCGAGGGCACCGAGTATTTGATCCTGCGCGAATCAGACGTGCTGGCGAAAGTCGGCGGCCAGTCCGCCGCCAAGAGCGCGAAGAAGAAGGGATAACGAATGGCTCACAAGGATTTGAAATTCAATGAGGAGGCGCGCAGGGCGCTCGAGCGCGGCGTCAACACCCTCGCCGACGCGGTCAAGGTGACGCTCGGTCCCAAGGGCCGCTACGTCGTGCTGGACAAGAAGTTCGGCGCCCCGACGATCACCAACGACGGCGTCACGATCGCCCGTGAGATCGAGCTCGAGGACGTGTTCGAGAACCAGGGCGCACAGCTCGTGCGCGAGGTCGCCACGGCCACCAACGACGTCGCCGGTGACGGCACGACGACGGCCACCGTGCTCGCTCAGGCGATCGTGCGCGAGGGCCTGAAGAACGTTGCCGCCGGCGCCAACCCGATGGCGCTGAAGCGCGGCATCGAGACGGCCGTCGAGGCGGTCGTCGAGGATCTCAAGGCGCAGTCCAAGGAGATCTCGGGCAAGGAAGACATCGCCCGCGTGGCCACCATCTCGGCGCGTGAGCGTGAGATCGGCGACGTGATCGCCGACGCGATCGAGAAGGTCGGCAAGGACGGCGTGGTCAACGTCGAGGAGGGGCAGACCTTCGGGCTCGAGCTCGAGTTCACCGAGGGCATGCAGTTCGACAAGGGCTACCTGTCGCCGTACATGATCTCGGACGCCGAGCGCATGGAGGCCGTGCTCGAGGATCCCTACATCCTCGTCGCCAACCAGAAGATCGGGGCCGTGAAGGATCTGCTGCCGGTGCTGGAGCAGGTCATTCAGGCCGGCCGGCCGCTACTCATCGTGGCCGAGGACGTCGAGGGCGAAGCGCTCGCGACGATCATCGTCAACAAGCTGCGCGGCACCTTCACGGCCGTCGCCGTCAAGGCGCCGGGCTTCGGCGATCGCCGCAAGCGCATGCTCGAGGACATCGCGATCCTCTCTGGCGCCGAGGTGATCACCGAGGAGATGGGCCTCAAGCTCGAGAACACGAAGATCTCGCAACTCGGCCGCGCCCGCAAGGTCGTCGTCGACAAGGACTCGACCACGCTGATCGACGGCGCCGGCGAGTCCGACGCGATCAAGGGCCGGATCAAGCAGCTCAAGGCCGAGATCGAAAACACCGACTCCGACTTCGATCGCGAGAAGCTGCAGGAGCGGCTGGCCAAGCTGGCCGGCGGCGTCGCGGTGGTCAAGGTCGGCGCGGCCACCGAGACCGAGATGAAAGAGAAGAAGCACCGCGTCGAGGACGCGCTGCAGG
This sequence comes from uncultured Gaiellales bacterium, assembly GCA_964636655.1. Taxonomy (GTDB): domain Bacteria; phylum Actinomycetota; class Thermoleophilia; order Gaiellales; family Gaiellaceae; genus Fen-549. The sequence goes on along the minus strand of CAZWTK010000003.1, from coordinate 80,962 downwards.
CCACTCGCGCAGCCCTCGAGGAGGGCATCGTACCGGGCGGCGGCGTCGCACTCCTGAACGCCGTAGAGGCGATCAAGCTCGACGGCTTCGCGGGCGACGAGCGCACGGGCGCCGCGATCATCGTGCGGGCGCTCGAGGAGCCGCTGCGGCAGCTGGCCGAGAACGGCGGCTACGAGGGCTCGGTCGTCGTCAATCAGGTTCGTTCGGCCGCCAAGGGCCAGGGCTTGAACGTAGACGACGGCGAGATGGAGGACCTGGTCAAGGTCGGCATCATCGATCCGACCATGGTCACCCGCTCGGCGCTGCAGAATGCGGCCTCGATCGCCAAGAACATCCTCACCACCGAGGCCGTCGTGGCCGAGGCGCCCGAGAAGGCGCCGGCCGGCGGTGGCATGCCGCCGGACATGGGCGGTATGGGCGGCATGATGTAGCGTCAAAACACGCGTAGCGTGTCTTGACGATGGCGGAAGGCCGGCGAAAGCCGGCCTTCCGCAGTTCAAGGGCAATTAGGCGCGGCCGCTTCTTTGCCAAAATGGAGCAGTGGTTCCCTTTTACGGCATCGTGATCGAGCAGTCGCTTAGCGATCCTGCTTTCGCCGAAACACTCGATGTCGCCGCGCGGAAGCAGGATCCGAACGGCTCGTGGGTGTTTCTGCTCGTACGCATTGCGTCCGATCGGCTCTTCACCGAGCTCGGGCGTATTCGTCAGGCACTCGCAGGCGGTCAACCCTGGTACGCGCACTTCTTTTCACGACAGAAGATCGCGGTCGTCTTCCCGGATACGATCATCAGCATGACCACTGATGCCGCAAGTTGGGAGGCGGCTATCGCCCACGGGCTCACGCTCGGAATTCCGCGCGAGCAGCTCGACTTCTGGCCTCACAACGTCGAGCAGGTCGAAGAGATGTTCGGTCTGTCGCTCGCCGATCTCGACTAGCGCGGGAAAGCGTCCCGAACCATCTCGGCGGCTTCTTCGAGCCAGGCTGCCCGCTTTTCGTCGCTGCTCGTGACGACGACGCCGAAGTTGCGCCGGCGCACGTCCTCGACGCCGCAGAGCCCGAAGACGCAGTTCTTCCACAACGTCTCGAGCGGATCGCCGAAGACGGCCTGCTCGCGCGCGGGCTCCGTGTTCGAGGTGTTCAGAACGACCGCCGTCTTCGCCTTCAGCAGCCCCTCGGGAGCGCCTTCGCCGCTGCCACCCTCGAGGAAGCGATAGGCGACCCCGGGAAGAACAACGCGATCGATCCAACCCTTGAGGATTGCCGGCGGCTGACCCCACCAGTTGGGATGGACGACGACGATGCCTTCTGCTGCGACTAGCTCCTCGCAGTGGCGGGCCACCTCGGGATCGAGCGGGCCGTCGCTAGCAATCTCAGCCGCGGTCATCAACGGGTCGAGGCCCTCGACATAGAGGTCGTGGAAGACGACCTCGTGCCCGCACGCTTCTAGGGTCTCGACGACCGTGTCGGCGAGCGCGTGGTTGAAGCTGCCCGGCTGGGGGTGCCCGAGCAGGACGAGGATCTTCATCTCCGCGATCCTAGCTCCCGCTGCCCGAATCGACCGGCTTAGGAAAAGGAAGCGCGTACCAGAACCGCCGATAACCGCTACCGGCCGCCGCGACCGGCATGACGGGCGCGGCTCAGCAAACGCCGTCCCTCGGTCGTATTCGCCCATCACCGCGAAAAGTCATCATGCCCTCTGCAGGAGGGCGGACTTTTCGCGGAAGCGAAGCGACCGACATGGCGGGCGCGGCTCACAAAACGCCATCCCCCGACTCCTCCATCACGAACACTGCCCACAATTGCGGCTAGCCCGCCTCGCGTCTCAGAGCAGACGAGTCACACGCGCCGCAGGCGCGCCGACTCGTACGTCTCAGAGGTAATACCGCGAAAAGTCATCGCCGGCTCCGCCGGCCGACTTTTCGCGGAGACACGCGCCCGGCACGATTTGAACGTGCGACCTCTGCCTCCGCAGGGCAGCGCTCTATCCCCTGAGCTACGGGCGCCTACGCGTCAAGTGTAGCCGCCATTCCCCGCCGCGACCGGCATGACACGCACGGCCGGCGGTGACTACGATCGAACGAACGTGCCGCTCTATCTGAATGAAGACGACGTCAACGCGCTGCTCGATGCCGAGTCGGTCAACGCCGCCGTCGAGGGGAGTGAGCTGAAGCTCGCGCGCGGCTCGGTCGAGGTGCTACCCCGAATACGCCTCGAGTCAGGCGGCGCAACCCTGACCACGATGTCGGCGCTTGATCGCGAGACCGGGCTGTGCGGCTCGAAGAGCTACGTCACGGGCCGAGACAGATCGTTCCGCCCCGTCGTCCTTCTCCACGACGAAGCGAGCGGCGAGCTCGCGGCCCTGATCGAGGCCCGCCGCCTCGGACAGCTCAGGACGGGCGCGGCCAGCGCCGTCGCCGCACTCCGGCTAGCCCGGCCCGAACCGCTTAGCCTGGGCCTGATCGGCTGCGGCTACCACGCCCTCGGTCAGGTGGAGTGCATTCGAGCGGCCCTTCCCTCGATCGAGCGGGTTCGCGCCTTCTGTCGTAACGCCGAGGCGCTGAGCTCCTTTTGCGAGCGGATCGGGGCCGAGGCCGCGCGCGATCACCGGCAAGCGGCGCGATCGGACATCGTCGTCACCATCACCAACTCGCCCGACCCCGTGCTGCGCGGCGAATGGCTCGCGCCGGGCGCGCTGGTCTGTGCCGTCGGAGCCAACGCCGCCGGCCACCGCGAGCTCGACAACGCCGTGCTCGAACGAGCCTCGCTCGTCTGCTGCGATCTCAAATCCCAAGCCCGGATCGAGTCGGGCGACCTGATCGAGCCGATCGCGGGCGGCCTCCTCGACTGGCTCGAAGTTCACGAGCTGCACGAGCTGGTGGTCGGCGAGCTTCCGGGACGCCAATCCGATCAGGACATCACCGTTTTCAAGTCCAACGGCATCGCCGCCTGGGACCTGGCCGCGGCGACGCTCGCGCTCGAACGCGCCCGGGTCGAGCGGCACGGGGTCGAACTGCGTTCGTGACCTTCGGCGCGTCCGCCCGCTATTCTCGTTCGGTGCCTAAGAACCACGGATCTCGCCGCTTCGCCGAACGTTCGCTGGTCGGAATCGACGACGTGGGCAACGAGGAGCGCATCACCCTCTGGATCGAGTACCAGCCCGAGGCGCTCTGGGCGGTCGGCCGCGTGGTCAATCCGCAGCTCCGCGACAGCGGCGAGCCGAAGGAAGACGACTACATCTTCCGTGGCTTCGAGCTGGACGACGCCTTGAACGAGGCCAACGGCGCATTGAGCGACGACTTACGTGTCTCGCGCGACGAGGGAATCGATTCCGACCTGGAGCCCTTCTCGCGCGAGGAGATCCTGACCAAGCTCGAGCACTGGTTCTTCCACCACGACGACGAGTCGACGAGCCAGCGCTAAGAGCCGGGCCCGTCGCGCGGGACCAACTTCACGACGAGCTGACAGTCGAGCGCTTCGCCGATACGCAGTAGCGTGTCGATCCGCGGCGGTCGCCCACCCCGCTCTAGTCGTGCGATCGCCGATTGCGTCGTTCCGGTCAACTCAGCGAGCTGCCTCTGCGAGAGCCCGCGGGCCAGACGCTGCTCGGCGACCTGATCGGCGACCTGGGCGAAGAACCAGCCTCCGTCTCCAACGCCGGCAATGCGCTTGAGCGCTCGTTCCTTCAAACGCTCGAATGCTCTTTCCTCGGTCATGGCAAGAACATAGCAGCTATGCTATTCAGACGCGAATCGGGCCCGGCGAGTCGCCCCGATCATGTGGCATGCTCGTGTCGATGCGTATCGCTCTTATTGTCAACAGCAAGGCCACACGCGTGACGGAAGCTCGCGTCGCCGGCGTGGAGGCGGCGTTGAGTCGCGCCGGAACGGTCGGCACGGTCGAGACTCGCGCCCCGCGCGACGCGATCCTCCTCGCGCAGCAGGCGTGCAGCGCGGCCGACGTGATCGTCGTGTTCTCGGGCGATGGCGGCTACAACGAAGTGCTGAACGGGCTCGAGCGCGACATCCCCGTGGGATTCGTTCCCGGCGGTGGCACGAGCGTGTTGCCGAGAGCGCTCGGGCTGCCTCGCGATCCGATCGCGGCGGCTAGGCAGATCGCCGAGGCCGCCGGCGAGAAGCGAATGCGGCGCATCTCGCTGGGAAGCGTCAACGGCTATCGCTTTGCCTTCGAGGCCGGCATCGGCATCGATGCGGAGGTCGTGCGCCGAGTGGACAGGCTCGGGCGCGACGAGACGGGCCGGCGCCCCGGTGACTTCGCCTTCGCCCGCTCGCTGGTCGCGGTGATTCGAGAGCGGCGCCGCTCGCTCGAGCAGGGAATAGAGGTGCGCGATCTCGGCCGCGCCGCCTTCGCTGTGATCTGTAACGGTGACCCTTCCACCTTCGCCGGCCCCGTGCCGCTGCGCTTCGCCCCCGCCGCGCGTTTCGAGCTCGGCCTCGACCTGGTGGCTCCCGTACGCCTGCACCGGCGCTCGATCGCGCGGCTAGCACTGACCGTGCTCACCGGTCACGCCCCGCACGCCGACGACGCCCTCTATGGACACAACCTCGACCGGATCGAGGTCGTCTGTGACCGCCCGGAGCCTCTGCACGCCGACGGAGAGGATCTCGGCGACGTGACCTCGGCCGTGTTCGAGTGTCAGCGCTCGGCGATCTCGGTTCTCGTCTGAGCCGACCTTGCCCCGTACGGGATGCCTGATTGTGCCGTCCTAGCGAGACGGGCTTATGAGGTGACCGGCTCGACCTCGCTGCTTATCCTGTCGTGGCCTTGCTCGCCTCGTCCGTCCCGGCCCTCATCTCCGACGACAGCCGGCCGGTTCTTCACCAGCAGCACGGCGACCACGCAGGCAAACACGGCAAAGCCGACGCTCGCGTGGAACGCGTAGTGGAAGCCGGCGACCTTGGCCTGTGTTGCGGTGTCACCGGCGGCGAGCGCCGAGTTCGTTGCCGAGTTGGCAAGCACAGACAGCACCGCCAGCCCGATCGCCCCGCCAATCTGCTGCGAGGTGTTGAGCATCCCGGAGACCAAGCCCGAAAGGCGAACGGGCACTCCGCTCGTCGCCGCCAGCGTGAGCGAGACGAACGTCATGCCGAGCCCGGTGCCCGCAATCGCCAGCCCGGGCAAGACGTCGTGCCAGTAGGTCCCGTTCACTCTGATCCCCGAGAGGACGAAGAGGCCGACCGCAAGGATCAGCGGCCCGACGACCATCGTCGGTTTGTAGCCGATCTTGCCGACGAGCTGGGAGGTGATCCCGGAGAACACGGCGATCACGAGCGGCGTGACGAGAAAGCTGACGCCAGCGCGGATGGGCGAGTAGCCAAGCACCGTCTGCACGTACAGGGTCAGGAAGTAGAAGAGCGAGAACAGACTGGCCGCGACGATCAGCGCCGCCAGATCGCCCCCCGCGACGTTTCTGGTCTTGAACAATCCGAGCGGCAGCAACGGGTCGCGGGAACGCAGCTCATTGAGCACGAATGCGCACAGAAGAACGGCGCTGAGCGTAAGGCTCGCCAACACCGTCGTGGAGCCCCAACCGTCGATCGGCGCCCGCGAGAGTCCGAAAACGAGAGCGACCAGGCCGAGCGTCGCCGTGCCGGAGCCAACGTGATCGAGATCGCGGAATCTGCCGTTGCCTCTCTCCTCGCCACCAGATCGCGGCAACAGCAGTGCCGAGAACACGACTACGAGGAAGCCCACGGGGACGTTGATGAAGAAGTTCCAGCGCCAGTCCAGGTACTCGGTCAGAGCGCCGCCTAGCACGACACCGACCGCGGCTCCGCTCGAGGCCACCGCCGCCCAGATGCCCATCGCCAGATTTCGCTCCCGCCCCTCCTCGAACTGGGTCAGGACGATGCTCAGGGCGGTCGGCGTCATGAAGGCGGCCATCAAGCCCTGCACACCGCGCGCAACGATGAGCATGGTGCTGGATTGGCTGAGACCACAGGCCAGAGAGGCCAGGGCAAAGAGCGAGACGGCCACGATAAACAAGCGGCGGCGCCCAAAGATGTCTGCCGTTCGCCCGCCCAGCAGCAAGAACCCGCCAAAGGTGATCGAATAGGCGGTGATCACCCACTGCAGGTTGTTGGATGCGAAGTGAAGGTCCTTCGCGATCGAGGGTAGAGCGACGTTGACGACCGATACGTCGAGCACGACCATGAAGAACGACGTCGCCATCAGGGTCAGCAGCAGCCATTTGCTGGCCTCTCGCGTCAGTACTCCCTCCCGCTTCACAACCTGATCGTTTCGCTCGCTGGACGCACGTGTAGATCGCGGCTGATACCCGATCGTCCTGCGCTCAAACCGGCTCCTAGGATCTCGCTCCCGAAGCCGTTTCTCCGCTCAGATGCGACTCGAGCGTGTGCACGAGCCGGGCGGCGCTTACGCGCCCCTCGATCCTCTCCACGACTCGACCTTGCTTGACCAGGATGAGAGTCGGCACGGCCCGAACTCGAAAACGCCCGGCCAGCTCAGGGTGCTCATTGACATCGACCTGCAGCACCCGCAGGTACCTCCGCTCCTTTCGCGCGACGTTTGCCACCAGGCTGTCCATTCGCCGCGCGGGACCCGAGCTCACAGAGGAGAAGAAGATGAGAACCGCTGAACCGTTTTCTTCCAAAGCGATCTACCTGAGTCTCAAGGCAGTTGGTTTCCCCGCGGCGCCAAAGCGTGAAACCGACCATCTCCGCGCACCGTACGACTACACTGCTGGCCGTGGGCCTCTGGTACTGGCTCGGTGTTGCGCTCGGTCTGGGAGTCGCACTCGGCGTCGCGTTCGGCGCCTTGCTGGCGCCCTTTCGCGGCGCCGCGTTGCTGGCTGCCGCCGGAGCGGCGCTGGGTGGATACGCGCTGGCTTTCTACGCGTTGACTTCCCTTCATGACCTGGGCCCCGTGGCGTCTCTTGCGGGAGCGGCGGGAGGAGTCGCCGGCGGATTCTGTAGCGCGGAGCTGGCCCGGCGCACGTTGAGGCGCGGCGGCACTCGTGGAGCGACGGCGATCCTGCTTTTCGGCACAGCGCTTGCCGCGGCCGCCCTGGCCTTCGCTCCGGCGCTCGGATACATCGAGACCGTGCTGACGGGAGTACTCGCCCTGCGTTTGGGGCGCGGGGGCGGCGACCGTTTCGCGGGGCTCCGCACTCTCGCACGCGACTGATGCGCAAGCTCGTTCTGATCGTCATCGACGGACTCACTCCGGCCATGCTCGAGCGGGGGATCGAAGGCGCCTTCGCTCCGACTTTGACCCAGCTCGCCGCGGTCGGGCAACTCGGCCGCGCGATCTCGGTCTTTCCTTCCCTCACGCCCGTTTGCCTGACCACCATCGCCACCGGTGCGCAGCCGGGGGTGCATCACATCCCGCACCTGGTCTGGTTCGATCGCGGGCAGGGGCGCATCGTCGAGTACGGCTCGTCGTTCGCGGCCGCTCGCCGCTCGGGCGCCCTGCGCTGGTGGCGGGACACCATCTACGCCATGAACGCCGAGCACCTGAGCACCGAGGCGGTCACCGTGTTCGAGGCGCTGGAAGACCAGGGCCTTCGGGCGGCCGGGATAAACGTGACCTGCTATCGCGGACGCGATCGCCACCTTCCAATCGTGCCCGGGGTGGCGCCGGCGGTGCTCGGCCCGAGCCGTTTCTTCTTCTACGGCCTGTTCGAGTCGCGCGACACCGGAACTTCGTCGACGGCGGTCTTCAAGCGGGCGAGCGGCTCGGTGGACGGCTACGCCGAGACTGCCGGTCGTTGGCTCGTCACCCGAGACGACTTCGACTTCCTCTTCTACTACCTCTCCGATTACGACTACCTGTCGCATGCGTTTGGCCCGGAGGGCACGGACGAAGGGCTCCGCCGCGCCGACCGCTCGATCGCCGCGATCGTCGAGGCGGCCGGCGGGATCGATTCCTTTCTCGACCGCTACGACGTGCTGCTTTGCTCGGATCACGGCCAGACGCTCGTCGGAGAGGGCGTGCGGCTCGAGCGTTGCCTCGACGATCTGCCACTCGCCGGGCGGCGTGCCTCGCGCCGCGACCAGCTCGTCCTCACCGCGTCGAACCGGGCGGCGATGGTCTACCGGCTCGCCGGCTGTCCGCTCGAGTGCGCAGAGCTGGCAACACGGCTGGAGCGTGATCCAAGCGTCGAGGTCGTCTGCTATCGAGACGGGGCGGACGCCGTCGCCCGCAGGGCGGGCGCCGAGCTTCGCTTCGCCCCGGCGGACCGGGGTTGGCGCACGAGTGGCGACGAGAGAGTCCTCGATCAGCCGCGTGCCCGCGAGCGCCTGTGGTCGGCGCTGGCGAACCCCAACGCCGGCGAGCTGCTGATCTCGGCCGCGCCGGGAGTCGAGTTCGCCGACATCGCCGGTCGCCACCACGCCGTCGGCGGCTCGCACGGCTCGCTCGATCGGGGCGACTCGGAGGTACCGATGCTGGCGGTGGGAATTGAGCGACTGCCCGCGAGCATCGCCGAGGTGGCGCCGACCGTACTCAGGCACTTCGGTATCGATCCGCCCAGCTACTCGACCGTCCCGTCGCTCGCCGCATGAGCGGCGACTCGCGCATCTGCCGGGCGAAGGTGATCGCAAGCGGCCGCGTGCAGGGAGTGGGGTTTCGCTACTGGGCTCGTTCCCGCGCCTCCTCGCTCGGAGTGAGTGGTTGGGTGCGGAACACGCTCGACGGAAACGTCGAAGCCGTCTTCGAGGGACCGCGCGAACACGTAGAGTTGCTCCTTCGCTGGTGTCGGCAGGGGCCGTCGGCGTCGTATGTCGATCGGCTGAACGTGGAATGGCAGGAGCCGGAAGGTGAGCATGGATTCGCGATCCGTTAGGGATGATGACAGGCGCAATCGCGCGGCGGACGGTGAGCGCTCAAGCTCGGGTTGCGAGCTCCTGCAGCTTCCGGTTTGCGCGGACGGCGCCGAGTTGGGCCGCCCGACCGACCTGCTCGTCGATCTCGATCGGCTCCGCGTCGTCGGGCTCAACGTTCGGTGCGATCAGGGAGCGGAGCGCTTCCTGCCACTGGCGGCGGCAGATCTCGAGAACGGGCGGATCAACGCCGTCTCGAGCCTGGCTCTGCTCGACGAGAGCGCGTACTACGGCGAGCACGGCGCCTCGTTGCGCTCGCTGCGGGGAGCGACCGTCGATCTGGCCGGACGCCGCGTGGGGACTCTCAGCGACATCGTCCTGCGCACCGACGGCGAGGTGACCCGGGTTGTCGTGAAAGGAGAGAGCGGACGGCTGCGAAAGTTGGGCGCCAGGCACGTTCGCATACGGCAGCGAAAGGCAGCCCGCAGGTGACGGCCGGCTCCGACCGGCGGCCCGGCGCGAATGCACAGCCGAGCTCGCGCGCCGGCCGCGCGCTGAGGGCACGCCACAACTGGGTTCAGCTGGCCAAGTTCTCCACCGTCGGCGGTAGCGGCTACGTCGTCAATCTGGCCGTATACACCCTCGCGCTCGATGTGGTGGGGCTCGAGTACTACATCGCGGCGACGATCTCGTTCCTGGTCGCGGTGGTCAACAACTACCTCTGGAACCGCGCCTGGACGTTCCGCGACCAGCGCGGCCACTTCGGTTACCAGGGATTCCGCTTCTTTGTCGTATCCACGTCGGTGTACGCTGCGAACATCCTTCTGCTATCGCTGTTGATCGCGCTTGGGGGCGGAAAGATCGTCTCGCAGGCCTGCGCGATCGTGCTCGTCACGCCGATCAACTTCATCGGAAACAAACTCTGGTCGTTCCGAACCTGATCGTCCGTTTCTCTCGCGCCCGATTCTTGCCGGGCGTGTTTTTTGCTCTCGTTTTCCTGCTTGCGCTCGCGGCCTCACCCGCCGGGGCGGCTCGGCGCGAGAAAGCTCCGGTCATCCCCTTCAGCCAGAACGACAACAGGCGCCTGAACGAGACCTCGGCCCAGACGATCTTTCTCAAGGACGACAGGGTCGCCGACTGGATCGCCCGCTACCCGAGCTCCAGGCTGAGTTACGAATCCGTCTTCGTGAGCGAGGGGCGCTACTGGCGCGAGCGCGTCTGGGACACCAAGGCCGGGCAGATCGCCGAGGGCCGCGTCGACGACGCCAGCGGCAAGGTGACCGAGGCCTGGACCGGCCCGCAGGTGGCCTGGGGAATGGCACGGGGATCGCCCGGCGCCTTCGGCGGCAAGCAGATCACCACGTTGCCCGTGTGGCTCGGATTCTGCGCGCTCTTCCTGATCGGGCTGGGCGACCTGCGACGGCCGCTGTCGCTGCGCAATCTCGACCTCCTCGCTCTGCTCTCCTTCTCGGTCAGCCTCTGGTTCTTCAACCACGGACACATCTTCTCGAGCGCCGCGCTCGTCTACCCACCGCTTCTCTATCTGTTCGGCCGCCTGCTCTACGTCGGCCTGCGCGGAAGGGCGGTCAGCGCGAGCCGACCGGTCTGGCCCATCTGGCTGCTGGCGGCCGCGACCGTCTTCACTATCGGCTTTCGCATCGGGCTGAACATCCGCGACGGCAACGTCATCGACGTCGGCTATGCGGGAGTGATCGGCGCCGAGCGCATCGTGTCAGGCGAGTCGCCCTACGGGCACTTCCCGGTCGAAAACCTGAACGGCAAGACGCTGAAAGCCTGCGGCCCGGCCGACTCCGCGGGAAACATCCACGATCGCATCCAGCCGAACGGACGCTGCGAATCGATCAACCCGGAGGGAGATACCTACGGCCCGGTCGCCTACCTCGCGTACATCCCGGGCCTCGAGCTGTTCGGCTGGTCGCACAAGTGGGACGACCTACCGGCGGTGCGCTTCACGACCATTCTGTTCGATCTTCTCTGCATCGCCGGCCTCGCTCTCGTCGGGCGCCGCGGCGGCGGCGCGCGACAGGCGGTGACGCGGGCCATCGCCGGGGCCGCCAACCCCCTCACCCAGGACGGCACCAACTCGAACACCAACGACGCGATCGCTCCCGCCTTTCTCATCTGGGGCTTCTGGCTCGCCAGCTCGGCCTGGGCGAAGGGAGTCGCGGTCGCCCTCTCGGGCTGGACGAAACTGAGCTCGCTGATCGTGGCACCGCTCTGGGCGACCTATCCGGACGCGCTGCGACTGCGTAGTCTCGGCAACCTGGCCCGCTTCGTCGCCGCCTTCCTGTTCACCAGCGTTGTGGCGCTGTCGGTGCTTGCGCTGGAGCCGAACCTGCGTAAGGCGATCTCCGCCTTCTGGAACAAGACCTTCCACCGCCAGATCGGCCGCGAGTCGCCGTTCTCGATCTGGGACTGGCGCCAGTACCACGCCGCCGGGCTACCCGATCTGCACGCCGTTCAGATCGCTCTAATCGTCGTCGTGCTGATACTGGCGGTCGCCAGTGCCTTTTACCCGCGCCGGCGCTCGCCCCTGCAGCTCGCGGCCTTGAGCGGCGCGCTGCTGGTGGGGTTCGAGCTCGTTCTGACGTACTGGTTCTACACCTATATCGTTTGGTTCTTCCCGTTTGCCATCATCGCATTGCTGGCCGGTGCCGGAGGCATCGTTCGAGCGAGGAGGGACGCTGAGCAAGTTACGTGAGTTGATTCGCGCGAAGGCCACAAGGCGCTCGATGCTGCTCACTGCTTGCCTCGCGGGGGTGCTCTTCCTCGGCTCCTGGGCCGCGATTCACCACGGCTTCTACGACAAGCACCAGATCATCGACACCCCCCTATACCAGCGTTACGGCGACTGGATGGCGCACGGCAGCCTCCCCTACCACGACTTCGCGATCGAGTATCCGCCCGGCGCCTTGCCCGCTTTCGTGCTTCCCGCGATCGGGAATACCGAGAACACCGGCGCCGTGCAAGAGCCCTACCGCGTTAGGGCCGAGTACCGCCGAAACTTCGAGTTCTTGATGGCGGCCTGCGGGCTCGCCTCGATTGCTCTAGTGGCGATCGCGCTTCGCCGCCTCGGCAGCTCCAACGGCCGAGCCACCGCCGCTCTCTCCTTGCTGGCTCTCACCCCGCTCTTGCTGGGCCCCGTGATTCTCTCGCGCTTCGACCTCTGGCCGGTGATGATCGCCGTGGCCGGCCTGGTGGCGATTCTCGCCGGGCTCGAGTGGGTCGGCTTTCTCGGGCTCGGCCTGGCCACGGCGGTGAAGATCTTCCCCGTCGTACTGCTTCCGATCGCCTGCATCTGGGTCTGGAAGCGGATGGGCCGGCGCGAGCTCGCCGCCTGCCTGGGAATCTACTTCTTGGCGCTCGCGGCCTGCTACGCGCCCTTTGCGATCGTCGCGCCCCACGGTGTCTGGCACTCCATCTCGGTACAGCTCTCACGCCCGTTACAGATCGAGAGCCTTGGGGCGGCCTCGCTCGTGGGCCTGCATCACCTCTTCGGGCTCGGGGTGAGCACGGTGAGCGGCTCGGGCTCGCAGAACCTGGCCGGGAGCGGCGCCGGGGCGATAGCGATCGTTCAGACGGCGCTTCAAGCCGCAGCGCTCGTCGCAACCTGGGTCTGGTTCGCCAGAGGAGAGGCGAGCGGCGAGCGGCTCACGCGGGCGAGTGCCGCCGCCATCGTGGCTTTCGTGGCCTTCGGCAAGGTGCTCTCGCCCCAGTTCATGATCTGGCTGAGCCCCTTCGTGTTGCTCGTTCGCGGCCGGCGCGGTGTCGCCGCTTCTGCGCTGCTAGTGGCCTCGCTCGTTCTCACCCAGCTCTGGTTCCCATACCGCTACTGGGACTACGCGATCGGCTTCGGCGCCTGGCAGAGCGCCTTCGTCTTCCTGCGTGACGTCGTCCTGGTCGCTCTCTTTGCCACCCTGCTGACCGACCTGCGCAGCCGCGAGCAGGAGCTGACCGCGCTGCAACCGGCGCCTATTCAGTCGGGTATCTGACCGCTTCGCAACTGAGCGCACGGCCGCCCGAGTCGCATTCGACGAGCGCGCCCTCTATTCGCACGCCGCCTTCGGCGGGCTCGAAGCGCACGTGCATGCCTGTGCGCATCCGCTCGATGGCGAGCTCGGCGCGTACGCCGATCACCGAGTCGTGCGGCCCGGTCATGCCCGCGTCGGTGATGGCAGCGGTGCCACCCGCGAGCACGCGGGCGTCGTTAGTCTGCACATGCGTGTGAGAGCCGAACACCGCGGTCACGCGCCCGTCGAGCCAGCGAGCGAGCCCCACCTTCTCGCTCGTGGCCTCGGCGTGAAAGTCGACGAGCACGACGGAGGCCCGGCGCGAGGCTTCCTCGACCAGCTCGTCCACGACCTCGAAGGGTCCGCGGGCGGCGTTCATGAACAGCGCTCCGAGCAGGCTGATGATCGCGACGCTCGTACCGTCGGCCGCGGGCAGCACGCTCAATCCGGCGCCGGGCGAAAGCCGCGCGAGGTTCGCCGGACGGACGACGCGATCTGTGGTCGCCAGATAGGCGACGATCTCACGCCTTCGCCAGGCGTGGTTTCCGAGCGTGATCGCGTCGGCGCCGGCGGCGAGGATGCGCTCGGCGTGCCGAGGCGTGAGGCCCGCTCCGCTGGTGGCGTTCTCGGCGTTGACGAGGCAGAAATCGATCGCCAGCCGCTCGCGCAGGCTCGGCAGGTCTTGCTCGAGCAGAAGCCGGCCCGGTGAGCCGAAGACGTCGGCTAGGAACAGGATGCGCAGCGCCGTCGTCCTCGGCCTAGGGGGTGACCGATATCGCGGCCGGATGGACTTCGATCGTGACGTGGTTACCGGAGTCCTGGGTGTATTGGGCGAGCTTCTGCTGCTCGAGCCCGGAGAGATCGATGATGCTTCCCACCCGTGTTACGCCCGCCTGAAGCGTGTTGCCGATCTTGAGCAGCGGATCACCCGAGATCCGCGTCATCGAGACGATCACGGTCGCGTCGGCGTCGGGGCGGATATCGAGGCGCACGCCGCAGTCGCGTCCGTTGATCACGTACGGGCCGATCTGGACTACCTCTCCGTCGATGGGCGCGTAGACGTCGGTCTCGGGCGCGGCGCCGATATCGAGCGCGCCGTTGTGAGTCCCAATTCCGCCCGACAGCTCGTAGTAGTTGAGGCCGCCGCCTCCGCCGCCGGAGATTCGGCGGAAGAAGCGAGCGAGCAGCCCCTGGTTGACCTGCGTTCCCTCGGGCGAGAGAGCGACGGTGTCGGGCGAGGCGTGATAGCCGATCGCCGTCACAGCCGTGCGTGCGACCGGCAGATTCAGGGAGAGCGCGCCCGCGCGGGCAACGACTATCGGAGCCGGCGGCCCGCCGCCGGGCGTCGCCTTGCCGGCAATTGCGATCGTGCCCAGCGGCGAGACCGGGCGCCCGCTGGTCCAAGCGCTGAGCACCAAGATGAGAGCGACAATCGCCGCGGCAACTCCCAGAGCGGCCTGCCAGACGGTGCGCCGAGAATGGCTCGCATGGCGGGCCGGCTCGCGCAGCCGCCGCGCGCGCCGGCGCTGCCGGCGCGCGTGTGCACGGTGAGGCATGAAGGCCACCGTACCGAAGAGGTGTCGCGCTTTCAAATCGCGTACGGCGCCGAACGCCGTGGCGGGCACGATACGATCCCGCCTATGCCCGACGGGGCGACCAGAATCGCGATTCCTCGCTGGATCCAGCTCGTCGGCTTGCCGCTCCTCTTGCTGCTCGCCTGGACGCTCGCCAACACGCTTGGGCGAGCCGTCTTTCTTTTCGTGGTGGCCGGGCTGATCGCCTTGCTTCTGAACCCGGTGGTGCGGACGCTGGGCCGGATCTGGATCCCTCGCGGAATCGCGATCGCGATCGTCTACCTCTCTTTCGCCGCCGCCGCGACCTTCTGCGTGATCGCGCTGGCCACCGTCGGCACCGACCGCGTGCGCTCGAGCGCCGACCGCATCGACAACTACTTCACGACGACCAACGCCCAGAACCAAACGGGCGCCGAGCGTGACGTCGATCGCTTTCAGATCTGGCTCGACACGCACCATCTCGAGCGAATCAAGATCCGCAAGCAGGGGCTCGAGTTCGTCCGCGGCATCGACATCAAGGGCGTTACATCGAGGGCGATCAGCCTGATCGAGGGGGCCGCTTTAAGCGCGATCGAGATTCTCTTCAGCATTGTGCTGGTGGTGGTCGTCTCGATCTACATGCTGCTCGACATGAACCGGCTGAGCGCGACGATCGACCGCCGATTCCCGCCGAAAAGTGGCGCGCCGCCGCTTCTCACACAGCTCGAGCAGGCGCTCGCCGGCTACGTAAAGGGGCAACTCCTTCTCTCTCTGATCATCGGCTTCAGCGCCGGCGCGAGCCTCTGGCTGTTCGGCGCTATCGGCCTGCTACCGGGCGCCGACCGCTACGCGCTCTACTTCGGGCTCTGGGTCGCCTTCACGGAGTTGATCCCCTACCTCGGGCCCTGGCTCGGGGCGATCCCGCCCTTCCTCTACGCAATTGTCCTGCACCCGTTCGCCGCCATCTGGGTGACCCTGCTCTTCCTCGGCATCCACCAGGTCGAGGGTCACATCGTGGTACCCAAGGTGATGGGCACGGCGCTTCGGCTGCACCCTCTGCTCGTAATCTTCGGACTGCTGGCCGGGGCGGAGATGTACGGAGTCCTCGGCGTCTTCGTCGCTCTGCCGCTTCTCGCGGTGTTGCGCGCGCTCTGGGAGTTCTTCTCGGAGCGAGTGACGTTCGAGACCTGGACGTCCGCCGCCGCGACGCCGGTCGGCGCCTCTGCCGCCCCGGCCCCGCCCTCGCAGGAGAAGCCAAAGCGGGCAAGATCGAAGCGGGCCCGGCCGCCGGCCGCCGCCGAGAAGAGAGACGAGGCCGGCCCGGATAAGCCGGGCGAGCCGGAGAGCGGGAAGTAGCGTGGCCGAGACCCTGCTTGCGGCACGTTTGGTGTCCCGTCGCTTCGGTCGCGTGATCGCGCTCGAGCCGATCGATCTCGAGCTCCACTCGGGCGAGGCGGTGGCGCTGGTGGGCCCGAACGGCGCCGGCAAGTCGACGCTGATATCGATACTGGCCGGGGCGTTGAAGGCGAGTCAGGGACGGATCGCCGTCACCGGCTCGGCCAAGGTCGGTTGGCTGCCTCAGAGGCCCGCTCACTACGGGCGCCTGACCGCACAGGAGAACCTGGTTCTGTTCGCCCGCCTCGAGCAGATGGCCGAGCCCCGGCAGGCGGCCGCCCGAATGCTCGAGCGCTTCTCGCTTCCAAGCGACCGCCTGAGCGCGTACCTCTCGATCGGGAACAGACAGCGCCTGAGCCTGGCGATCGCGCTGCTCGGCGACCCAAACGTCCTCTTGCTCGACGAGCCGACCGCCTCGCTCGACCCGAAGCAGCGCGCACTTCTCTGGCGCGAGGCCGAGCGTCACGTCGCCGGTGGCGGCGCGGTGCTCTTCTCGAGCCAGAACCCCGAGGAGGTCGAGCGCCATGCGACACGCGTGGTCGCGCTCGACTCCGGCAGGCTGGTCTTCGGCGGAAGCCCCGAGCAGTACGCGGTCTGGGAGCGTGAGCCGTGAAAGCCTTGCGCGACGCAGCGCTACTGACGCGAAAGGATCTCCTCTCGCTGCGCCGGGCGCCGCTGGTGGTGATCCTGCTGGCCCTGTATCCGCTCCTGATCGCAGGGCTCGTCGGCACGGTCGCCGGCTATGCCAACTCGCGGCCGCGCATCGCCGTTGTCGACCTCGACCACATCCCGGCCGAGACCACCGTCGCCGGCCACACCTACCACATCAAGAACCTGATCGACGAGGTGGCCAAGAACGTGCACATCTCGTGGATGAACAAGGCCCAGGCCGCCCAGGCGTTGCGCACCGGCGAGGTAGTGGGCGTGATCACGATCCCGCGCGGCTTCGTCGCCGATCTGAAGAGCATCACGATCAACCCGCAGGTCGAGTTCGAGACCTCGCAGGGTGGCATCTCCTCGCGGGTGACCCAACAGATGCAGGCGCTCATCTACAACCTCAACCGCAAGCTCCAGGACGCCTATCTGAAGGATGCGATCGGCTACATCTCGATCATCCGAAACGGCGGCACGGCCGACTTCCTCGGCTCGAACTACAAGGTGCTGGGGATCAAGGAGGCGCGCTCACTTCTGGCGTCGGAGAAGAACAATCCCAAGGCAGCCGAGGTCGTACGCTTCCTCGATACGGCGGAGGGCGCGCTACGAGCCTCGGAGGTCTCGGCTCACGCCGTCGCTCAGCCGATTCGCCTTGCGACCGCGACCCGTAGCGGACGCGGTTGGCTGCTCTCGGCGCAGATGCAGGCCTACGCGCTGGCGCTGACGGTGAGCATTCTGGCGCTGGCTCTCGGCGCCGCGGTCACCGCCTCCGAGCGCGACGAGAACGTCGCCTGCCTGCTCGGGCGAGGGCTGGTCTCGCGCTTCTCGCTGCTGGCCGCCAAGATCGCGCTGGCGACGATCATCTCCATCGCGGTCGGCGGGGTGATCCTGCTCGCCTTCGGCATGATCGTCGAGATCGGCGGCATAAGCGGCGGCCAGCCCTGGCAGCGGATTCCGCTCGTGCTTGGAGGCGTGACGCTGTTCGGCGCGGCGCTGGGAGCGATCGGAACACTCATCGGGGCGCTGGCCCGCGAGGGCCGCTCGGCCACGCTGGGTGCCCTGCTGGTGGCGCTTCCTATCGTCCTGCTGGGCCTGATTCCCAGAGAGATCGCGCCGCCCGCCGGCCTGATCAGCGACATCTTCCCCTTCAGCCACGGAGAGCGCTTCTTCTCCTCGGCGCTCTACGACCTTCACCCCTGGGCGACCGTCGGTCCGGAGGCTCTCTGGCTGCTCGGGTTGCTCGTCGCGTGGGGAGCGGTGGCACGACTCGTCCAGCCGCGCTTGACGGAGAGCTAGCGATGGACGCCTTGCCCGACAGCGAGCTCTGGCGGCGCCTGGTCGACGAGGGCGCGAGCGAGAGCGCGCTCTGGGCCGAGCTGCTGCTGCCGGAGCCCGAGCGCCGCGAGCAGCTCGCCTTCTCGCCCCTGGCCGCGCCCGAGCTGGCGCTGGGAATCGAAACGATCTACGAGGGCTATCTCGTCCACTACGGCTCGTCGCGCCTCTTCTCTCCGGGCGATCCGAATCTGGCGCTACTCCTCGGTGACCGCCTCTACGCCCACGGTCTCGTGCACGTGAGCGAGTCGGGAAGCGTGGCCGTGGTGGCCGACCTGGCCGCGCTGCTCGAGCTGTGCGCGCGCCTGCAGGCCGAGCGAAAACCCGGTGATGGCGCCCTCTGGGCGGCCGCCGTCGCGCGGCTCGGACGGGGCGGACTGAGCGATGCGGCGAGCGCGCTGCTCGACTCCGGCGACGAGCGGTCGCTCCTGCGCATGGCCCGCGAGGCCGCCGGCGCCGGGCCGATCGAGCGAGCTCTCGCAGTTCACCGGCGCCTCTTTCCTTGAGCTCCTCTGCTCATCTCGCGAGGATCGATCTCGAAGAGAGCGGATTCTCGCTCCGCCGTCGCAGCCGACATGCGCGGCTGCGGCTCACTAAACGCCATCCCCCGGCTGTTCCACCCCGAACACTGACCACAATCCCGGTCAACCGAGCACGCCCACTAGGAGCAGACGAGTCACCCGCGCCGAAGGCGTGCCGACTCGTGCACCTCCCCCATACCGCGGAAAGTCACAGCCGGCGCAGCCGGCCGACTTTTCGCGGACACGGCGCGGCTCACTAAACGCCATCCCCCGGCTGTTCCACCCCGAACACTGACCACAATCCCGGTCAACGCACCTAGCATGTAGGAGCAGCTGCCGAGCTCCCGTCGAAGGCGGGCTCGGCAGCTCTTTCTCCCTACGTCGGAAATCGCAGATTTTCGACGTTACAATCGCCACAACTCAACTCCCCGGAGGTGGTTGGTCGTGACCCTGTCTCACGCTCTGCGAATCCCGATCGCGGCGATAACCGTGCTCACAATCGCCGCGATCGTAGTCCCCTCCGCTGCTGCGGATATCAACGGCCCGTGCAACGCGACCATCGATGGCCAGAACGTCAAAGGGCGCGGGACCGGCGCCTTCAGCAGCCCGATCACTGTCGAGAATGACGCGGTCGTTCCGGTAACGATGAGCGCCGGTAGCGAGATCTCGCATCTCAAGATCCAGATCGAGTTCGCCGGCACCCGCTGGACCGTCCGCGACAAGCCGTCGCACGGCAATTCGTGGTCGAGCGATGTCAATGTCAAGGACTACGCCAAGTACGGCGTCGGCCTGTACAAGGTGATCGGCTCCAGCTCGGGCGGCGTCTCTTGTAGCGGCTCGGCGCTGGTGAAGGTAAAGGGCAACCCGCTCACGACGGTTGCCGGTATCGTCGGGCTGGTGGCTGCCCTGGCGGGTCTCGGTGGCATAGGCGCCGCGGTCGCGCTCACCATGCGTGCCGGCGCGCTCGGGTTTGGACGGACGTTGTTCGGAGCCGTGTTCGGCCTCATCGCCGGGCTCGGCCTGGCCCTGTTGCTACAGGGGTACTCGGCCATGTACCCGACTCTGGGCGCCGCGCTCTCGACTCTCGGAATAGGCGGACTTTTTGGAGTCGGGCTTGTCGTGATCGGGAAGCTCATCGGCGGCTCGGTCGAGATTCTCGACTAGCCCCGCTCTTTGCAGATCGTCTCCGGGAGCCCGCCGATCGCGCGGGCTCCCGGAGCTTCGATCGCATCGCTTCACGAGACCGGTGGACACCGAAGGCTGCCGTCTCGTGCGCTCGGGGCGCCGGCGGCGGTTCGAGCCCGGAGAGCACAGTGTGGACACACGGGCTCGGAGAGGATCGTGCCGCCGGCGGCGTCAGGCGGTTCGGGGAGGCCGGCCGCGCCCGGCCGGATCGAGCCGCCGACCGAGTGTGCGAG
>CAZWTK010000003.1:4186-61156 GCA_964636655.1 uncultured Gaiellales bacterium | reverse complement strand
GTTCGGGGAGGCCGGCCGCGCCCGGCCGGATCGAGCCGCCGACCGAGTGTGCGAGGCATCGCTCGATCGCCGAAGGCTGCCGTCTCGTGCGCTCGGGGCGCCGGCGGCGGTTCGAGCCCGGAGAGCACAGTGTGGACACACGGGCTCGGAGAGGATCGTGCCGCCGGCGGCGTCAGGCGGTTCGGGGAGGCCGGCCGCGCCCGGCCGGATCGAGCCGCCGACCGAGTGTGCGAGACTGGGGGCGTGGCGCCGCCGCTCGATTTGCGTGACTGGATCGCCCTGCTCGAACGCGAGGGCGAGCTGACGCGCGTCACCGCCGAGGTCGACCCCGAGCTGGAGATCACCGAGATCGCCGACAGGACCGTAAAGGCCGGTGGACCCGCGCTCCTGTTCGAGCACCCGAAGGACTCGAAGCTTCCTCTTCTGATCAACCAGTTCGGCAGCGAGCGGCGGATGTGCATCGCGCTCGGCGTCGAGGAGATGGACGAAGCGGCGGGCAAGCTCGCCTCGCTGATGGAGCTCGCGCTGCCTCATGGCGCCCGCGCCAAGCTGCGCAAGGCGCTGGAGCTGAAGTCGGCGGCGGCGAGCGCCGAGCCGCGCAGGGTGCGCCGCGGCGCCTGCCAGGAGATCGTGCTCACCGGCGACGAGGTCGACCTCGGCCTCTTACCGGTTCAGCGCTGCTGGCCGGACGACCCCGCGCCCTTCATCACGCTGCCAGCGGTGATCACGCTCGATCCCGAGACCAAGGCCCGCAACGTCGGCATGTACCGGATGCAGGTCGTCGACGAGCGCACGACCTTCTTGCACTGGCAGGTGCACAAGGACGCGGCGGCCAGCTGGCGCGAGATGGGTAACAGGCTGGAGGTGGCGGTTGCGATCGGGCTCGACCCGATCACCACCTACGCCGCCACGGCGCCGCTGCCGCGCGGACTCGACGAGCTGATGCTGGCGGGCCTCCTGCGCGGCCGCCCGGTCGAGCTCGTTCCGGCCAAGACCGTTCAGATAGACGTGCCGGCGCAGGCCGAGATCGTGCTCGAGGGGTACGTTGAACGTGGTGAGGTCGGAACCGAAGGGCCGTTCGGCGACCACACCGGCTTCTACTCGCCCGCGGGCCCCTTCCCGCTCTTCCACCTAACCGCCATGACCATGCGCGAGGACGCGATCTACCCCTCGATCGTCGTCGGCAAGCCCCCCGCCGAGGACGCCTGGCTGGGCAAGCTGACCGAGCGCCTGTTCCTGCCCGCGATCAGAAGCGCCGTGCCCGAGATCGTCGATCTCGACCTACCGGTCGCCGGGGCCTTCCACAACTGCGTCCTCGTCTCGATCCGCAAGAGCTACCCCAACCAGGCACGCAAGGTGGCGAGCGCGGTCTGGGGCCTGGGCATGCTCAGCCTGAGCAAGGCCGTCGTCGTCGTCGACGAGCACGTCGACCCGCACGACTACGAGGACGTCTTCTTCCACGTCTGCGCCAACGTCGACCCGAAGCGCGACGTCTGGATCGGCGAGGGGCCGCTCGACCAGCTCGACCACTCCGCTACGCGGGAGTGCTTCGGCGGGAAGATGGGCATAGACGCGACGAGCAAGAGCGCCGAGGAAGGAGCCCGGGAATGGCCGCAGGAGATCGAGATGAGCGCCGAGGTCAAGCGGCTCGTCGAGCGGCGCTGGCATGAGTACGGCATCGATCTCTAACCTGGTAGGGCTCGTTTCGAATCAAGCACTACGCCGCCCGGCCGCAGTCCGTCGATTGGAACGAGCTCGACGGACTGGACGGATGCGTAGGAAAGCGGCACCCTCTGCAGAGAATCTCTTTTCTTTCGAGCAAGAAGATCGGATCGAAGTCCCAGCGGTGATAGCCCGCCGCGTCAATCTCCACTCGAGGTATCGGTGAAAGTCTTTGTCGGCATAACGGGTGCTTCGGGTGCGGCGTACGCGTCGAGGTTGCTCGAGCTGTTCGTCGCGCGAGAGTGCGAGGTTGGCCTGTGCGCCTCGGATGCGGGAGTGCAGGTGCTCGCCGCCGAGCTGTTCGGAAACCAGCGACTGCCCCGTGCCGAAACGCTCCAGCGATTGCTGGCGCCACTCGAAGGCGTGCAGGTATTCGAGCCCGACGATTTCGGCGCCCCCTTCGCCAGCGGCTCGGCGCGCGTGGAGGCCTTCGTCGTCTGCCCCTGCTCGATGTCCAGCGCCGGCCAGATCGCGGCCGGAGCCGGCTCGAACCTGATTCACCGCGCCGCCGCGGTGGCGCTCAAGGAAGAGCGAAAGCTCGTGCTGGTACCGCGCGAGACACCGCTTTCCGCGATTCAACTGGAGACGCTCTTGAAGCTGCGCCGCGCCGGTGCGACCGTCCTCTTTGCCGCTCCCTCCTTCTACGGCCGCGCCGAATCGGTACAGGACCTCGTCGACAGCGTTATTGCGCGCGTGCTCGACCAGCTCGGCCTGGAGCACGAGCTGGGAGCCCGCTGGGGGGAGGAAGAGAGTTGAGCGCCGCCAGCGGCAGCCTCGAGCCCGAAGCGGTGCGGACGATGTTCGATTCGATCGCACCGCTGTACGACCGGATGAACGCGCTGATGACGGCCGGACTCGATCGGCGCTGGCGCGATGCGACCGCCCGACGAGTGGTTCGCCCGGGCGACTCGGTGCTCGATGCAGCCTGCGGAACGGGCGACCTGGCCCTGGCCGCCCGGCGAGCGCGCGCAGCCCGCGTCGTCGGCGTCGACTTCTCCGAGCGGATGCTCGAGCTGGCCGCACGCAAGTCGAGTGAAATCGAATGGATTCAGGGCGATCTGTGCCGGCTTCCCTTCCCCGACGGAGCCTTCCAGGCGGCGACGGTCGGCTTCGGCCTGCGCAACGTCTCCGATCGCGAAGGCGCCCTGCGCGAGCTCAGACGCGTGCTGGTACCCGGAGGACGGCTCGGAATCCTCGAGATCACCAGGGCGCGCGGACCGCTGGCGCCCTTCTTCCGCCTCTGGTTCGACACGCTCGTGCCGCTCGCCGGAAGGCTCCTTCCGGGCGGCTTGGCCTACGCCTATCTTCCGGCCAGCGTCCGTCGCTTCCCAACGCCCGAGCAGCTGGCCGCTCAGATGGCGCAAACTGGTTTCGTGGACGTTCGTTACCGGCTACTGGCTGGAGGCATCATGGCGCTGCACGTGGGCGTGGCCGCATGAGCGCCGTGCGCGCCTACGAACCGCTCGACGTCGTGCGCGACACCCGCGGCCTGAAGGAGTATCTGGAGGCCGTGGAGCGGCGGCTCGACGAGCTCTTCGCCGGCGGCTCCGGGGCGGTGGATCTGGCCGCGAGACAGGCTCTCCGCGCCGGCGGAAAGCGCCTGCGGCCCTCGCTGGCTTTCCTCTCTTCACCACCCGGCCAGGCTCCGCCGGTGGCTGCGGGAGTGGCGGTCGAGCTCATCCACCTGGCTTCGCTGGTGCACGACGACCTGCTCGACGCTGCGCCCGTGCGCCGCGGTGCCCCCTCCACCTGGAACGAGTTCGGCAAGCACGTGGCGCTGGCAAGCGGCGACCGCGTCTTCGCGCTCGCCTTCAGGGAGCTGGCCGCAGAGGGCAGGCTGCGCGACCTGGCGACGCTGGCCGAGACGGCGCTGGCGCTGGCGCGCGGCGAGGCCCTGCAGCGCGAGCTGCGCTTCGATCCACAGACCAGTGTCGAGGCTCAGCTGAGGCTCTGCGCGCTAAAGACCGGCTCGCTCTTCTCGGCGGCCTGCCGGCTGGGAGCGGGCGGCGGCCGCTCACTCGGCGAGTACGGCCTGGCACTCGGCATCGCCTTCCAGATCGTCGACGACGTGCTGGACTGCGACGGCGAGGCGAGCGAGACGGGCAAGGCCCCGGGAACCGACCTGCGCGAGGGTATTCCGACGCTGCCGCTGCTGTTCGCCGCCGAGCGGGATGAGGTGGTGCGCGCGGCTCTCGCCGGAGACTCGTGCGAAGGCGTCCTCGGGCGCATCGCCGGCTCCGGCGCGATCGAACGTGCGCACGAGATCGCGCTCGCATACGCGCGCAAGGCCTGCGACTTCCTGAACGGCGACCCGCGCAGCGGCGAGCTCGAGGCACTGGCGCAAGCGGTGGTGGAGCGAAGGCGATGAGCGTAACGGCCAGAACCGAGGCGATCGCGCTCGAGCGGGTGCGCGAGAAGCTGGAAGCGGGCGAGCGCCTGGACGGCGCCGACGGGCTGGCCCTGTACGAGTCGGCCGACCTGCTGGCGCTCGGGGAGCTGGCCGAGCAGGCGCGGCGATTGCGCGGCGGCGGGGACGACGTCTACTTCGTTCGCAACCTGACCCTCAACCAGACCAACGTCTGCCGCGTCAAGTGTAGGTTCTGCGCTTTTGCCCGCTCGGCGAGGCAGGAGGGCGCCTACACGCTCAGCCCCGCCGAGCTGACGGCCGAGGCCGGGCGGGCCTACGAGCAGGAGCCCTACAACGAATTGCATCTGGTCAACGGCGAGAGCCCGCACGTCGATTTCGACTGGTACCTGGAGACGGTGCGCTCGCTCCACGCCGCGCTGCCGACCGTTCACCTCAAGTGTTACTCGGCCAGTGAGATTCACCACATGGCCACGCTCTCGGGGCTCTCCTACGAGCGGGTGCTGAGCGAGCTGAAGCAGGCCGGGCTCGACTCGCTCACCGGCGGCGGCGCCGAGATCTTCTCGCCGCGGGTGCGCAAGCTGATCGCGCCGGGCAAGGAGCCGGCGGAGAACTGGCTCGAGGTCAACCGGGTTGCACACGGGCTCGGCATCCCGAGCCACTGCACGATGCTCTACGGCCACGTCGAGACGCTCGCCGAGCGGGTCGACCATCTGCTCCGGCTGCGCGAGCTGCAGGACGAGACCGGCGGCTTCCTCGCCTTCGTCCCCTTCGCCGTTCATCTCGAGAATACGCGCCTCGACCCGGAGATCGTCCCCAGCACCGCCGCCGACGCGCTCAAGGCGATAGCGATCTCGCGCCTCGTGCTCGACAACGTGGCCCACGTCAAGGCCTACTGGATCGCGATGGGCCTGCCGCTGTCGCAGATCGCGCTCGGGTTCGGGGCCGACGACATCCAGGGCACGGTCGGGCGCGAGCAGGTCTTCCACGCAGCCGGGGCGATCACCGAGACCGAGCAGGCCGTCGACCGGCTGGTGCGCTACATCCAGGCCGCCGGCCGCGTGCCGGTCGAGCGCGACACCCTGTACAACGAGATCCGGCGCTGGGAGTAGAGCGATGACGCAAGCGACAGCCTCATCCCGATCGATCCTCCGGCGCAGCCCCACCCCGGTGTCAGACGCAGTTCACACGAAGAGGCGCTCGTCAAGGGACATCCGTGCCGAGATCGTGACCGAATTGAATCCGAACACCCCTCGGCGTCAGACGCGGAGCAGAGAAAGCGCTCGGCGTCAAGGGGACGTTCGCGACGAGAGTGTGACGATCGGTGCACTAAACCGACGAGGAGCCGGCTCATGATCCGCCTCGGCCGCATCGCCTACGTGAACATGGCGCCGGTCTACTACCGGCTCCAGGCCGAGGTCGAGGAGGTCACGGGTGTTCCGACCGAGCTGGCGCGGATGCTGCTGGCGGGCGAGGTGGACGTGGCGGCGATCCCCTCGATCGAGTTCGCCCGTAACGCAGAGGCGCTGGAGATGCTGCCGCGCCTGTGCGTCGCCTCGGACGGCGCGGTCGACTCGATCCAGCTCGTATCGAGCCTGGCGCCAGAGCATCTATGGCGAATCGCGGTCACCCCGGAGAGCGCAACCAGCGTGGCGCTGGCGCGCGTTCTCTTCCCGCAGGCTGAGCAGGTTCCTCTGAGCGAGCCGGCGCCGGCCAAGCTCTTGATCGGCGACGCGGCGCTGAGAAGCGCCTTCGAGGATCCGACGCCGCACTACGACCTGGGCCGCCTGTGGCGCGAGCGCACCGGCCTGCCGATGGTCTTCGCGGTCTGGGCCTATCGCGAGGGAGCCGATGCCGGTATGGCCAAGTTGGAAGAGGCGCTTCTTTCCTCGGTCAGGGCGGCCCGCGCCGAGCCCGAGCGCCTGGCACGAGAGGCGAGCGGGCTCTACGGCTACCCGGCCGGCTTCCTGGCCCGCTACTTCGAGAAGCTGCGCTACGCCTTCGGTCCGCGCGAGCGCGAAGGGCTGCTCGCCTTCCTCGAGCTGGCTCGCGAAGCCGGCGTGCTCGAGCGGGTGCCCGAGCTGGCGGTGGGCGGGGTCGGCGAATGAGCACGAGTCCCGTCACCGTGAGCGAGACAACCGCCGTTCTCGAGCGCACGCTCGCGGGCGAGCGCCTCTCTGACGCCGATGCACTCACACTGCTCGAGTCGCGCGAGCTAGTCGCGATCGGGAAAGCGGCAAACGAGATCCGCAATCGGAAGAACGACCCCGACCGCGTCACCTTCGTCGTCGATCGCAACATCAACTACACCAACATCTGCTCGGTCGGCTGCGAGTTCTGCTCCTTCTCCTGCGAGCCGGGCGACCTGCGCGAGGGCTACCTGCTGCCGAAGCCGGTCCTGTTCCAGAAGATCGAGGAGACGATCGAGCTGGGCGGCACCGGCATCCTGATCCAGGGCGGCCACCACCCCGACCTCGACTTCGCCTACTACGACGATCTGTTCCGCTCGATCAAGGCGCGCTACCAAATCCACCTGCACGCGCTGTCGCCCTCGGAGGTGCTGCACATCTCGCGGCGCTCGAAGATGAAGCTGCCCGAGACGATCCGCCGCCTGCACGAGGCCGGGCTGGACTCGATTCCCGGCGGCGGCGCCGAGATCCTGGTCGACCGGGTGCGCCGCTCGCTCTCGCCGCGTAAGGCCAAGACCGACGAGTGGCTGGCGGT
Source organism: uncultured Gaiellales bacterium (assembly GCA_964636655.1). Taxonomy (GTDB): domain Bacteria; phylum Actinomycetota; class Thermoleophilia; order Gaiellales; family Gaiellaceae; genus Fen-549. The sequence continues at coordinate 54,345 of CAZWTK010000003.1, read as the reverse complement.
GATGAGAGAGGCGCAGCTGCAGGGGCTCTCGACCACGGCGACGATGATGTACGGCCACATCGAGACGCTGGCCGAGCGAGTCGAGCACATGCGCCGCATCCGCGAGCTGCAGGACGAGACAGCCGGCTTCCGCGCCTTCATCTCCTGGACCTTCCAGCGCGACGGCAACCGCCTGCAGGACAAGGTGCCCGAGGCGGTGCGCCCCACGCCCTTCGACTACCTGATGACCCAGGCCGTCAGCCGTCTATACCTCGACAACGTGCCGCACATCCAGGCCAGCTGGCTGACTCAGGGCCTGCAGATCGGGCAGCTCGCGCTCGCCTTCGGCGCCGACGACATCGGCTCGGTAATGATCGAGGAGAACGTCGTCGCCTCGGCCGGCACCCACTACACGACGACGACAGAGGATCTCGCGCATTTGATCCGCGCGTTTGGGAAGACGCCCGTGCAGCGGGACACGTACTACCGCGAGCTCAAAGCTTTCTGAGCTCGGGCGACCGTCTTAGTTCTGGGATTCCTTCCCGCCTTTCCTGATCCGCCGGAAAGCTCGCACCAGTACACCATTGTGCTGCCACGGCACAACGTCGAGTCGCTCAGCGGCTACCGCCACCAGATCGCTCAATGAGAGTGCCTCAATTCCCGGATACACCGGCGGCGTATCTTTCAATGCCTGTTGCAGCACGGCACGAAGCTCTGAAGCGTGCGCTGGTTCGGCTTCAATCGCAAACGCGACGGTGTCTCCGCGCTGATTTAGACGTAGCTCGACAGCCCGTCCCTCCACGTCGTAGGCATCGAATTCTTCGTCGGTGAGGTACCAAGGCTCGAGGAAGTTCAACGCTTCCAACGTCAGGAATACGGTGACACCGCCATCCCGAGGGTTGTTCACGACGATCGGCGGCACGGATTCGTAGTCCATCGCGCTCACTTTGCTCGAAATCGCGCTCTCGCGCAATTTCCGAGACTCAGAGCGCCGCACTCTGTAGACCCGCTAGGCTCCCCTCCGTGATCGAGCAGCTCCTCGGCACTCGCCCCTTCCAGATCGGCATCGTCGTGCGCGACGTGCGCGAGGCCGCCGCCCGCTACACGAAGCTTTGGGGCATCGAGGACTGGATGATCGTCGAGAACGGGCCGCAGAACATGCACGGCCTGCACTACATGGGACGTCCGGCCGACTTCTCGATGCGACTCGCCTTGACGGGCTCCGATCCCCAGCTGGAGCTGCTGCAGCCGCTCGAGGGCCCGTCGATCCTGGCCGACTGGCTCGAGCGCCGCGGCGAGGGCCTGCACCACATGGGCGTCGAGGTCGCCTCGGTCGACGAGACGATCGCCCAGATGGCCGCCGCCGGAATCGAGTGCGTGCAGCACGGCTACGGCTTCGGCGCCGACGGCTCGGGCGCCTTTGCCTACTTCGACACCGAGGCCGAGCTGGGCTGCTACCTCGAGGCGATCGAGCCGGCCAACGAGTAGGCACCTTCTCGGGACCTGACTCCGTCTAGACTGGCCCGCGGTGCTCCTCCTAGCCTCGATCACCGGCGCGCTCACCGATCACGTGACGTCTTTCATCGGCTCGAACGGCGTCCTGGCCGTGTTCGGGCTGATGGTTCTCGACGCCGTCTTCCCGGCCGCATCGGAGATCGTGATGCTCTACGCCGGCGCGCTCGCGGCCGGCGCCTTCTCGCAATCGGTCGTCCTCTTCGGCCACCCGATCGACTCGCGCCCGCTCGCCTATCTGACCATGGTACTGGCGGGCACGATCGGCTACACGGCCGGATCGCTGGCGGGCTGGGCGATCGGTATCTTCGGCGGCCGTCCCTTCCTCGAGCGCCACGGGCGCTGGTTCCGCCTCTCTCATGAGGAGCTGGGGCGGGCCGAACGCTGGTTCGAGCGCTTCGGAGGCTGGGCCGTCCTGCTCGGGCGCATCACGCCCGTCGCGCGCTCCTTCATCTCCATCCCGGCCGGCGTGTTTCGCGCACGGATCGTCTCCTACACGATCCTGACGCTGATCGGCTCGACCATCTGGTGCCTCGTGCTCCAGTCGGCCGGGTTTGCGCTGGGCACGCGCTGGGAGGAGGTCCAGCACAGCCTGCACTACGTGGACTACGCCGTGGTGGCCGTTTTCGTCATTGGAGTCGCCTTGATCATTCTTCGCCGCCGGCGCTCGACTAAACTGGCGGGCCGAGATGTCCAAGATCCCGCTGATTGACGTAAAGGCCCAGTTCGCACCGCTCGCCGAGGAGTTGAAGGCGCGCTTCGCCGAGGTGCTCGAGTCGGGCCAGTTCATCCTCGGCCCGAACGTCAAGGCCTTCGAGGCCGAGGCGGCCGCGCACCTGGGCGTCGCGGATTCGATCGGCTGCGCAAACGGCACCGACGCGATCACGCTGGTCTTGAGCGCGCTCGAGATCGGCCCCGGCGACGAGGTCATCTGCCCGGCCTTCACCTTCTACGCCACCGCCGAGCCGATCGCGCTGCTCGGCGCGACGCCCGTCTTCGCCGACATCGAGCGCGAGACGATGAACATCGACCCCGCCGACGTGGCGCGCAAGATCACGCCCAAGACCAAGGCGATCATCCCCGTCCATCTGTTCGGCCGCCCGGCCAGGGTAGACGAGCTGAAGGTGCACAGGCTGCCGGTGATCGAGGACGCGGCCCAGGCCTTCGGTGGCGGCGGAGTCGCCCAAAAGGGCATCGCTGCGACGTTCAGCTTCTTCCCGACCAAGAACCTCTTCTGCCTCGGTGACGGCGGCCTGGTGGCCACCGGCGACGAGGAGCTGGCCGCGCGGGTGCGCATGCTCCGCTTCCACGGCTCGCGCGACAAGAAGACGTTCGAGTACGTGGGCTACAACTCGCGCCTCGACGAGATGCAGGCGGCCTTTTTGCGCGTCTTCCTGAAGCACGTCGCGCGCTGGAACGAGCTGCGCCGCGAGGGCGCCGCGCGCTACGCCGAGCTGGGCCTGGGCGAGCTGGTCGAGCTGCCGAAGGACGAGCCCGGCCACGTCTACCACCTGTTCTGCGTACGCAGCCCCGAGCGCGACCGATTCCGCGACGCGCTCGCCGCGGCCGGCATCGGGCACGCCTGCCACTATGTCGTGCCGCTGCACCTGCAGCCCTCGCTGGCGCATCTGGGCTACAAGCAAGGCGACCTGCCCGAGACCGAGCGGGCCGCCCGCGAGAACCTCTGCGTGCCACTCTGGGCGGGAATCGCCCGCGAGCAACAGGAGCGCGTGGTGGCGACGTTGCAGGGCGCTGTCGCCGCGCCGGTCACATGAACCTGCTCAGCAGGCACCGCCTCTGGCAGGTCGGCGTCGACGGTGTCTTTATTGCCTTCGCCTGGTTCGCGGCCTTCCTGCTGCGCCTCGGCTGGCCCGTCAATCACCCTTACCAACGTTTCATCCAGCTGCGCGTAATCCTGCTCGTCGTCGTCCTCCAGCTGGCGGTCTTCGTGCTGCTGGGCTTCTACACCCGCTGGTGGCGCTACGTATCGACGCGCGACATCTGGGCGGCGGCCAGAGGAGTGACGATCGCCTGCATCGTCGCCGACCTGGTCGTCTACTCCGCGCGCATCCCGCCCCGCGGCTACTCGCTCCCGAGATCGGCCATGGTCATCGACTGGTTGCTTTTGCTCGCGCTCGTTACCGGCTCGCGTGCTCTGACCAGAACGCTGCTCGAGCGGCCCAAGTCGGGCCAGCGGCTGGCGCGGGGAAAGGAGATCATCATCGCCGGCGCCGGCGACGCGGCCAGCGTGACCCTGAGAGAGCTGCACAAGTACCGCCACCTTGGCTACACGCCGATCGGCCTGGTCGACGACGACCCGCGCAAGGAGCACGTGCGCCTGCACGGCATCAAGGTGCTGGGCAAGATCGCGGATCTGCCGCGCCTGCTGCGTGAGAACCGGCCCGACGAGGTGCTGATCGCCATGCCCTCGGCCTCGGGCCCGGCCAGGCAGCGGATCGTGGAGATGTGCCGCGAGGCCAGCGTGCCGGTGAAGACGCTGCCCGGGCTGTACGAGCTCTTCTCGGGCGAGCTGACCACTCAGATCAGGCCCGTGCAGGTCGAGGACGTGCTCGGGCGCGAGCCGGTGGACGTGGACTTCGCTCAGGTCGCCGGCTACCTGGCCGGGCAGACCGTCGTCGTCACCGGAGCCGGCGGCTCGATCGGCTCGGAGCTCTGCCGCCAGATCGCCCGCGTCGGGCCGAAGAAGCTGCTGCTGGTGGAGCGAGGCGAGAACCCGCTGTTCGAGATCGACCGCGAGCTGAGGCAGGACCGCGGCTTCGAGGATTGCGTGGCCGTGCTTGCCGACGCCGGCGACAGCGAGAAGATGCGGCCGCTGTTCGAACGGTACAAGCCGCAGGTCGTGTTCCACGCCGCGGCCTTCAAGCACGTACCGCTGATGGAAATGAACCCGCTCGAGTCGGTGCGCAACAACCCGCTCGTCACCCGCTCGCTGGCCCAGGTCGCCCGCGACACGGGCGTCGAGCGCTTCGTACTCGTCTCCACCGACAAGGCGGTCGAGCCGCAGACGGTGATGGGGCAGTCGAAGGCGCTCTGCGAGTGGATCGTGGAGGCACTAGGAGCGCAGAAGGAAAACGGGACCAAGTTCATGGCCGTGCGCTTCGGCAACGTGCTCGGCTCCTCGGGCAGCGTGATCCCGATCTTCAGGCGCCAGATCGAGAAGGGCGGCCCGGTGACAGTTACCGACCCCGAGATGACGCGCTACTTCATGACCATCCCGGAGGCCGTCTCGCTGGTGGTGCAGGCGGGCGGCATGGGCGCCAGCGGCCAGGTGTTCGTGCTCGACATGGGCAGGCCGGTGAAGATCCTCGACCTGGCCCAGAACATGGTCCGCCTCTCGGGCAAGGAGCCCGGGCGCGACATCGAGATCGTCTACTCGGGCGTCCGGCCGGGAGAGAAGCTGCACGAGGAGCTCTGGGGCGGGCACGAGACGGTCTCGCCCACCGAGCACCCGAAGATCCGCAAGCTGACCTGCCCTCAGGTAGATCCCAAGTGGCTCGACGACGAGCTGGCCGCGCTCTCCAAGCTGATCGACGCGGGCGACGCGGCGGGCGTCACGAAGCGTCTGGCGAAGATCGCGAAGAGCGCGCAGCGGATTCAGGGCGGTGAGACGGCGAAGACGGCGCCCGTCACGGTCGCGGTTGACTCGGTCTCGGACCAACCTGTTGGCTAACGATTCGAGTCAGCTACTTGCGCAGCCGGTAGCCCTTGCAGCCGTCCTTGTAGCCCGCGCCGTAGAGGTACGAGCAGAGGAGCTTGTTTCGCTTGCAGTTGAGCCTCTTGCCCGAGACGCTCGGACCGAGTCCGGAGGGATCGGTCAGTAGCATCGGGTCGTCATCTGCGTAGAGGTAGTCGGAGAGATCTGCCTCTCCGACCTCTTCTTCCATGGGGTCGAGCTCCAGGAAGCGACCTGTTTCAGGGTCGTACTCTCTCGCCCGCATGTCGTAGAGGTCTGACTCGGAGTCCAGGTACTGGCCCGTGAAGCGGATCGGGTTGGAGGCGGCTTGGCCGCCTGTCGAGGAGGCGCCGCTAGCCAGCTCCTCGTCGTAGGGCGAGTAGCGGTAGGAGCCGGTCGAGCGTGCGCTCTCGTCTGTGAGCTCTACGACGGAGCCGATTGAATCGGTGTGGTAGGTGACACTGCTTCTCGAGTTCGAGTAGCCGAGAGGGCCCTGTCCGTAGGTGTAGGAGGTCGTGTAGGAGAGAACGAGCCGGCCGTGGCCGGAGCGGGTGTTCTCGAGCGCGAGTTGGGCGAGCGGGGCGTTCGAGTCCCAGCTGTAGGTAGTCAGGCTGCCCCGGCTGGCCTTCGAGACGACCAGGCTGTCGGCGGAGTCGGTGTAGGAGGTCTCTCGCCGTCGTTCAGGCTGTGAAAACCTCGACGCAGTCTCGACACAGCGCCGAGCCCGGACTCTGCCGACGTGCCCGCTAGCGTTACGGCCGTGACGTCTCCACCCCGCACGCCTGCCTTCAATCAACCGCCGCAAGTCGTCAAGGCCGCAGAGCGGCCGGACTTGCTGCGGATAGTCGACGGTCTCAACTCCGAGCAGCGCCGTGCCGTGCTTGCCACGCGCGGGCCGGTTTGCATTCTCGCCGGCGCGGGCTCGGGCAAGACGACGACGATCACGCGCCGAATCGCCTGGCAGGTGGCAAGTGGCGCCTTCCCGGCCGAGCGGATCCTGGCGGTGACCTTCACCGACAAGGCGGCGAGAGAGATGCGCTCGCGTCTCGAGGCGCTGGGCGCAGACGGCGTCGCCGCCCGCACCTTCCACGCCGCCGCGCTCGGGCAGCTGCGCTGGCTGGCGCCCGGGCGGCTGGGCGAGATCCTGCCCAGCAAGGGCCTGATCGTGCGCCGGATCGCCAACTGTCTGCCCCGCCCCCACTGCTTCCGCCACGCCTCCGACCTGGCCGCCGAGATCGAGCGGGCCAAGAACCGCCGCGTCTCGCCCGACGGCTATCTCGACTCGCTCGAGGGTCACGAGCCGCCACTTCCGCCCGAGCTGATGCTGCGCGTCTACAGCACCTACGAGCGCGAGAAGCAGGAGGCCGACCTGATCGACTTCGAAGACTTGCTCGAGCTGGCGATCCGCCTGTTCGAGCAAGACGAGCAGGCCGCGGCGCTCTTCCGCGAGCGCTTCCACGCCTTCACGGTCGACGAGTTTCAGGACGTGAACCTGCTCCAGCAGACGCTGCTCGACCTCTGGCTGGGAAATCGCGAGGAGCTGTGCGCGGTCGGCGACGACTACCAGGCCATCTACGGCTTCACCGGCGCCACGCCCGCCTACCTGCTCGCCCTGCCCGAGCGCTTCGCCGCGGCGACGGTCGTAACCCTGGAGTCGAACTACCGCTCGACCCCACAGGTGCTCGAGCTCGCAAACCAGCTTGTTCCCAGGCTGGGCGGCGCGGTCAAGTCGCTCCAGGCCACCAGGCCGAGCGGAGTCGAGCCCGAGCGCCGCGTGCTCAAGGACGCGACCGAGGAGAAGAAGTTCCTGGTCGAGCGGATCGCCGCGCTGGCTGCCGAGGGCCTGGCCTTCAAGCAGATGGCGATCCTCGTCCGCTCCAACGCGCGCGCGGCCGACTTCGAGGAGGCGCTGGCCGAGGCGGAGATTCCCTTCCAGGGCTCGTCGCTGCTCGAGCGCGAGGCGGCTCGCTACCTGCTGCGGCGCGCGGCTTCATTGCATGCCGGCGAGCTGGCGAGCGGAGTGCGCCGGATCGCTCATGCGCAAGGTTGGGTTGAGACGCCGCCGAAGCGCCTCGGCGACAGGGAGATGACGCGGCTGGCCGACATGGGCCGGCTCGTTCGCCTGGCCAGGGAACTCGACGACGGCGAGCTGGACGGGACCGGCTGGGTTGCCGAGATCCGCCACCGCTTCGACCCACGCGCGGCGGGCCGCGGTGTTCATCTCCTCACCTATCACCGCGCCAAGGGGCTGGAGTTCACGGTCGTCTTCCTGCCGCGCCTCGAGGAGAAGGAGATTCCCTGCGCGCTCTCCTCGAGCAGGCGCGAGGAGCTGGCCGAGGAGCGACGCCTCTTCTACGTCGGGCTGACGCGGGCCAAGGATCGCCTCTTTTTAAGCTGGACCGAGAAGGGCAAGCCAAGCCGCTTCCTGAACGAGCTCGGCCTGATCGAGGCCAGGCCGATCAGTCTCCCCGACGCCGAGCCTCGCCCGGCCGGCTTCGAGCCGCTACGAGCCTGGCGCCGCACTCGCGCCCAGACGGACGGTGTGCCGGCCTTCCACGTCTTCTCGAACCGTGCCCTGGTTGAGATCGCGTCTAGCCGTCCCGGATCACTGGCCGAACTGGCCCAGGTACGGGGAGTCGGGCCGCAGAAGCTCGAGCGCTACGGCGACGAGGTGCTTGCGGTGCTGTCCGCGAACGCGCTTTGAAGGTGCCGCCGGATCTATCGATAGGCGCCACAACTGAGCAATACGACATTGACGACAATATGTAATACCGTTTACAATACGTGCATGGCTACTATTGCCGAGCGCACCTACACCTTTCGGGCACCCGGCGATCTCGGCAGCCGTATCCGCGAGGCGAGCGTGATTCTGGGTGAGCTCTCCGATGCGGCCAGCTCTACCTTCGTCGAGAAGATCGCGGCCGAGTTGGTATTGGCTCTGACACGCGATGGCGCGAGGTTCCGCGACATCAAGGAAAACCAGTCGGCGTTCATGCGCGAGACGATCGAGCTTCTGGTCGGCGCGGTCGGGAAGGTCGCGTCGGATCTTCGCTACGCCGGTGTGTACGCGGAGGCAGCAGAGAGCCAAACGAATGAAGAGATCGAGTTCCGCCGGGCCGGCCGTGCTCGTGTGGCGAAGCGCTGGCGCGACGCGTGATCGGGGAGATCGTCCGCGGTGGACTCTATTTCGCCGCTCTCCCCGGCGTCGGCGACAAGCGGGTGCTCGTCGTGTCCTGGAACGCGATCAACGACGGCCTGCGATCTCCAATCGTCTGTCTGGTGACCTCGTCGCGGCGAGAACGGTCGCTACCGACCAACGTTCCTCTCGCGGCCGGCGAAGCCGGAACGACCACCGATAGCTGGATCCTTTGCCACGAATTGGCAACGCTCGACGCGGAGGACATACGACGGGAGATCGGCTCTTTACCGCCCCCGTTGCTTGTTCAAGTCGAAGCAGCGCTTCGGCAAGCGCTCGATCTGCCGTAACCCTGATCACTAGCCAACGACAAGAGCGCGCCTGCCTTTGACGCAGACCGTGTGACGCGGCTCTCAGCCGCGACGCCATCCGGCCGGAGCGTGCGCCAGCCAGCGCCCGTCGCGGCGGGTGACCTCGATCGGGATGGCGAAACAGCGCGAGAGCGCCTCGCTGGTGAGCGTCTGCTCGACGGGGCCCGAGGCGACCCGCTCGCCGCCGTGCAGGAGCAAGGCATGGGTGGTCGTGCGCGGCAGCTCCTCCAAGTGGTGGGTGGCCAAGACGATCGTCAGCTCGGGGTCGTCGGCGACCAGTGCCTCGAGTGCCGCCATCAGCGCCTCGCGCGCCGGTAGGTCGAGCGCGGCGGCCGGTTCGTCCAACAGCAGCAGCCGCGGCGAGCTCATCAGCGCCCGGGCCAGCAGGATGCGCTGGCGCTCGCCCTGCGAGCAGACCCCGAGCGGGTGGGTGGCCAGGTCGGCGCAGCCAAACAGATCGAGCAGCGCCGCCGCTCGATCCTTCACCTGCTCGTCGTAGCGCTCCCAGAGCGGGATCCGCGTGCCGGTCGCTCCGGTGAGGACGATCGTCGAGACGTCGTAGCTGTTGTCGAGCTTGCGATCGAGCAGCGAGTCGACCTCGCCGATCCGCTCCCGCAGGCGGCGCACATCGGTCCGGCCCATGCGCTCGCCCAGCAGCTCGACCGTGCCCGCGGTTGGATGGGTGGTCGCGGCGGCGAGCGTGAGCAGAGTGCTCTTACCGGCGCCGTTCGGGCCCAGCAGCGCCCACTGCTCGCCGGGCTCGATGCGCCAGTCGATTCCATTGAGCAGCCACGACCGGCCGCGGCGAATCCTCACGCCCTGCATCAGGACGGCGGGTGGGCGCACGCTCACTGCCCGAGCCGCTCGATCTCGCGCAGACAGTCGCGCAGACCCTCGCGCCAGTGCGGCAGGCGAGGCGTCTCGGGCTTCTCGCTGCGCAGCACCGAGTAAGCCGGGCGCGGAGCGGGACGATCGAGCTCGGTGGTCGTAATCGGCCGTACCCGGCAGCAGAGCCTCGCCTCTTCGAAGATCGCCTCCGCGAACTCCTTCCAGCTGCAGTCCCCGCCCGCCGCCACGTGGTAGGTGCCGAAGGGAAGCTCAACAATCCGTCGCGTCGCTTCTGCCAGGTGCCCGACATAGGTCGGGCACCCGCGCTGGTCGTCCACCACGGCGACCTCGTCGCGCTCGGCGCCTAGACAAAGCATCGTGCGCAGGAAGTTGTGCCCGGTGGCTCCGAACAGCCAGGACGAGCGCACGATCCAGGCCTGCTCGCCGGCGGCCTGCTCGCCCTCGAGCTTCGTCCGGCCGTAGACCGAGTCCGGCCCGGTCGCGTCGGACTCGAGGTAGGGCTCGCGCTTCCTTCCGCTGAAGACGTAGTCGGTGGAGTAGTAGACGAGCGGAGCACCTAGGCGAGCGACGTTTCGAGTTCCATCGATGTTCGCCCGCTCGGCGCCGTCTGGATCGGCCTCGGCGCCGTCAACGTCGGTCCAGGCGGCAGCGTGCAGAACAAGGTCGGGCGCTTCAAGCCAACCCGGCACGGGGTCGGCGACGTTCCACTCGTCTAGATCGACCCCGGTCAGCTCGTCGGCTGCGAACGCCCCGGCCAGCGCGTGACCGAGCTGTCCGGCCGAGCCGGTGATCAGGACGCGTCGAGATCGCGTGTCGAGAGAATCGGCGATTGCGTGCTCCAGAGGTGCTTGACGCGCGGGTCGGCCCACGAGATCCCCTGCTCGTCGGGGTTTTCCGGGTCGTATTCCTCGGTTACGTGGTAGCAGAAGAGAAGGTCGGTAAGGGCTTCGAAACCGTGTGCGTAGTATCCGGGCACCCAGACGGCGACCGGGTTGTCGTCGCCGATGTCGAGCGAGAAGGTCTCGCCCGACTCGCGGTCGAGCAGGACGACGCGCGCCGTCCCTTGCAGGCAGACGAACAGGTCGTCCTGGCCGCGCTCGTGGTAGTGAAGGCCGCGAATGACGCCCTTGCGCGAGAAGGAGAAGTTCGTCTGCTTGGTCGGCCGCGGCGCGAGGCTGTCGCGACGGATCTCACAGAACCAGCCGCGCTCGTCGCTGAAGCGCTCTAGCGGTATCAACCGCATGCCGCTGAGCAGTCGAGGCTCGGCGGCGCTCACTTCTTGTTCGCCCCGTTCAAGCGCACGAAGTCGTTGACGGCGTAGTAGGCGTCGATCGACTCGCCGGCGTCGCCCCAGAAGCCCTCGATCAGGTCGTACTCCATCGTGCCCTGATCGACATACCAGTTGTTCACGTCGGTGATCTCCAGCTCGCCGCGCCCGGAGGGCTCGAGCTTGGGGATGATCTCGAACACGTCGGCATCGTAGAAGTAGAGGCCGGTGACGACGAGGTCGCTGGGCGGATCGGTCGGCTTCTCGACGATGCGAACGATGCGCTTGTCGCCGTCCAGCTCGGGAACGCCGAGGTGGCGCAGGTGCTCGGGGTCGCTCTCGCGCGCCAGCAGCACGCGGGCGCCCCTCTTTTGCGCGCAGAAGTGCTCGACCGAGGCGGCAAAGGTGTTTTCGATCACGTTGTCGGCCAGCATCACCAGCACGCGGTCGCCGCCGGCGAAGTGCTCGGCCAGCCCGAGCGCCTCGGCGATTCCGCCGGCGCGCTCCTGGTAGCCGTACTCCAGCCGCTCGATGCCGAACTCGCGCCCGTTGCCGAGCAGGCGCAGAAACTCGCCCGCGTGGGTACCGCCGGTCACCAGCATCAGCTCGGTCACGCCCGCCTGCACCAGCGCCTCGATCGCGTAAGAGACCATCGGCCGGTCGTAGATCGGCAGCAGGTGCTTGTTGGTGATACGCGTGAGCGGAGCCAGCCGGGTGCCAGAGCCGCCGGCGAGAATTACGCCCTTGAGCTTGCTTGCCATCAGTGTGATGCTACGCGCTCAGGCCTCTACGCGAGTTACCTAATCGACTCGCTCGGCGGGAATCGGCGCCTTGAGCGGCGCAAGCGGCGAGGGTTCGACCCGAACGACACGGGCCGGTCAGTCTGATAGATGCGTCGTCACACGCCGTCGGGATCGCGCGCCTGGATCGCTACGCTTGCAGAGTCGGCGTTTGGGGGTAGAACGAAGACGTGAGTGAGCGCAAGCGCAACGATCCGCCGAAGGAGGCCGGCGACCAGTTCGGTCGGCTCATCGCCGAGCTCTGGCACGGTCAGTTCGGCGGCCGCCAGCACGGCTTCTGGCCACCCGTCGACAGCTACAGCACCGAGGATCCGCCACAGCTGGTGGTGGTCGTCGAGCTGCCCGGGATCGACCCCGAGCAGGTGCAGATCGTGCTGCAAAACGGCACGCTGGTGATCGCCGGCGAGCGCATGCGGCCGCCCAAGTGCGACCGTCGCTACCACCAGATGGAGATCGACCGCGGCCCGTTCCAGAGGCGCATCCAGATTCACGAGCAGGTCGACGCCGAGGCGGCCAGCGCAACCTACGAGCGCGGCCTGTTGCAGGTCGTCTTGCCCATCGCCAAGCGCCCCACGGGCGCGGTGCGGGTGCCGATCGAGCTGAGGACGAAGCCATGAGCGCCTCGGACGGCGAGCAGACGGGCATCAGCGAAGAGCCCGTGCCGGGCGAGCGCTTCGAGCTGCCGCTCTTGCCGCTGAAGGAGACCGTCGTCTTTCCCGACTCGATGACGCCGCTGGCCGTCGGGCAGGAGCGCTCGGTCAAGCTCGTCGACGACATCGTGAACGGCGAGGGGCACGTGGCCCTGATCGCCGTCCGCGACCTGGAGGTCGAGGAGCCCGGCTGGAAGGACATCTACTCGATAGGCGTCGAGGCGGCCGTCTCGCGCATGCTCAAGATGCCCGACGGGACTCTGCGCCTGCTCGTCCAGGGCATCCGCCGGATCCGTCTGCTCGAGCCCGTGCGCGACGAGCCCTACCTGGTCGGGCGGTTCGAGGAGGCGCCCGACGTGATCGACGTCTCCGACGAGATCGAGGCACTGACCCGCAACGTCCAGACGCAGTTCGGCCGCGTCATCCAGATGGAGCCCTATCTACCCGACGAGCTGGCGATCGCGCTGGCCAACGTCGACGACCCGGGCCTGCTCTCCTATCTCGTCGCCTCCAACCTGCACCGCCTGAGCGTGGCCGAGCGCCAGGAACTGCTCGAAGAGACCAGCGTCGCCGAGCGCCTGCGCTCGCTCTCGCGCATCCTCGCCCGCGAGGTCGACGTGGGCGAGCTGGAGTCGAAGATCCAGACGCAGGTTCAGTCGGAGCTCGACCAGAGCCAGCGCGAGTTCATCCTGCGCCAGCAGCTGAAGGCGATCCAGGAGGAGCTCGGCGAGAGCAACCCCGACGAAGCCGAAATGAAGGAGCTTCGGGGTCGCGTCGAGGCCGCCGACCTGCCCGAGGAAGCGCGCCGGGCCGCCGACCGCGAGCTGGGCCGGCTCGAGCGCCTGCCGAGCGCCGCCGCCGAGTACGGCGTCATCCGCACCTACCTGGAGTGGATCGTGTCGCTGCCCTGGAAGACCGAGAGCGAGGATCATCTCGAGCTCGAGCGTGCCCGGCAGATCCTCGATGAGGACCACTACGACCTCGACAAGGTCAAGGAGCGAATCATCGAGTACCTGGCCGTCTCGAAGCTGAAGGGCGACGTCTCGGGCCCGATTCTCTGCTTCGTCGGACCGCCCGGGGTCGGTAAGACGTCGCTGGGGCAGTCGATCGCGCGGGCGCTGGGGCGAAAGCTTGTACGCATCTCGGTCGGCGGCGTGCGCGACGAGGCCGAGATCCGCGGCCACCGGCGCACCTACATCGGCGCCATGCCCGGCACGATCATCCGCGCGCTCCGCGACTCAGGGACGCGCAATCCCGTCTTTCTGATCGACGAGATCGACAAGATGGGGATGGACTACCGCGGCGATCCGGCCAGCGCGATGCTCGAGGTGCTCGATCCCGAGCAGCACTCGAGCTTCCGCGACCACTACCTCGACCTGCCCTTCGACCTCTCGCGCGTACTCTTCATCTGCACCGCGAATCAGGCCGAGACGATCCCGCCGCCGCTGCTCGATCGCATGGACACGATTCAGCTCTCCGGCTACACCGAGGAGGAGAAGCTGGGCATCGCCAAGCGCTACCTGGCGCCCAAGCAAATCGAGGCCCACGGCCTCGATGCCAAGCAGATCGCCCTCTCGGACGAGGCGATCAGGCTGGTGATCCGTGAGTACACACGCGAGGCCGGGGTACGCAATCTCGAGCGCCAGCTCGCGGCGCTGTGCCGCAAGAGCGCCCGCCAGATCGCCGAGGGCGCGAAGAAGAAGATTCAGGTCGACGAGAAGGAGGTGCGCGAGTGGCTGGGGCCGCGGCGCTTCGCCGGTGAGGTGCGCAGGCGAACGGCCGAGCCGGGAGTCGCAACCGGGCTGGCCTGGACGCCCGTCGGAGGCGAGATCCTGTTCATCGAGGCGACGGCCTACGAGGGCAAGGGGCGCCTGACCATCACCGGACAGCTCGGTGACGTCATGCAGGAATCGGCCCAGGCCGCGCTCTCCTACGCCCGCGCCCACGCCGGCGAGCTCGGTATCGACGACGGCTGGTTTGCCGGCCACGACCTCCACGTCCACGTCCCTTCGGGGGCGGTGCCCAAGGACGGGCCCTCGGCCGGAATCACCATGGCCAGCTCGATCGTCTCGCTGGCGACGCAGCAGCCGGTTGCCGGCGACCTGGCGATGACGGGCGAGATCACCATCACCGGGCAGGTGCTTCCGATCGGAGGAATCCGCGAGAAGCTCCTGGCGGCGCAACGGGCCGAGATCAAGCGAGTGATCCTGCCGCGCGAGAACGAGCCCGATCTGGAAGACCTGCCCGCCGAGACCAGGCAGGCGCTGGAGCTCATCCTGGTCGACAGCGTGGGCGAGGTGCTCGAGGCCGCACTCGAGCCGAGGAACGAGGCGCCCGGCACGGTCACGCGAATCGAGCGCGAGGCGGCCTCGGCCAAGTCTCTCGGCGCGAGTCGCAAAAGAAGCAAGAAGTGAGGGAGACTCTGTTAAGCGATCTCACAGCGCCGATCCTGTACGGTGCTATGAGACGAATAGGTGGAAACAGACCATGTGCGAGCGATTCGGGGAGAAGGCGATGAACAAGAAAACTGACAGACTTTCGGACGCTGCCGCGAACGCGCGCCCCTACGTCGAGCGCGCGCTCAAGGACGAGGAGCTCCGCGACAACGTGCGTCAGGCGTTCCAGGCGGCCAAAGAGGTATATGGAGAGCTCGTCTCCAAGGGGCAGGTCTCGAAGGCCGCGACGCACGCCGTAACCGACCGTGAGGTTCAGGAGAACCTGCGCACAGCGGTAGACGAGCTTCGACACGCGGCGACGCGCATGCAGGGCGAAGAGGAGGGGCCGCACAAGGGCAGGAACACGACGCTGCTTCTGAGCGGAATCGCACTCGGAATCCTGTTCAACCCGGTGACCGGGCCACAGGCCAGGGCCTGGTTGCGCGAGACCGTGCTCGGGCCCATGGAGGAGATCGAGTACGCACCGGGCGACGACTCCGACTCGGGCGGCGGCGCAGCCGCCTAGAGCCGACTCCGCCGGGCCGCCCCGCGAACGTCGTGGGGCGGAATCAGTCGCGCTGTTTCTCGGGCTTCGTCGAGCTGAGTAGGGCCGCCATTGAGCGCTTGTCGATGCGCGGCAGCGCCGAGATGTCGCTGGAGTGCAAAAGTACCGCACCGGGCTGCTGCGTGCTCACCCCGGCCGCGATTTGCTTGGCCCAGGAGGCCGTGCCCTCGGGGAACGCGACGTCCTTCAGATGCTCGAGCCCGACGAGCCACTCATAGGGGTTGACCGCGCTCTCGTCGTATCCGAGGGCGAGCAGCGCCACCGGGTGCGCCTCGAAGTGGAGGTGCGGCGGCGTGGTGATGGCGTCGCCGGAGTTGCCGACGAAGCCGAGTACCGCCCCGGCCTTGACACGCAGCCCGTTCAGAGCCAGGGGAGAGAAGGCCGAGAGGTGCGCGTAGTAGAACTCGTTGCCATCCTTGTCGCGCA
Source organism: uncultured Gaiellales bacterium (assembly GCA_964636655.1). Taxonomy (GTDB): domain Bacteria; phylum Actinomycetota; class Thermoleophilia; order Gaiellales; family Gaiellaceae; genus Fen-549. Next base: position 38,661 of record CAZWTK010000003.1, on the reverse strand, counting down.
GCCAGAGGCGATTGCCGCCCAGGTTGTTCCAGCCGACCGAGAACACCTTCCCGTCGGCAACCGCAAGCAGCGGCGTTCCCATCGGGGCGAAAATGTCGATCCCGTGGTGCCAGTGGGTATCGGCCCTGGGCGCTCCGAACGAGTCCGAGAACCAGGCCTGTCCGTACACGGGGAAGACGTGGCCCTTGCGGCTGATCTTCGGCTGCAGGCCCGAGGGGATCGGCTGTACCTTGCCGTTCTTTACCTGCTTGCCGGAGTTGCCGGACTTCTTTCCGTTGCCCGAATCCGAGCCGCCCGCCTGCGAGCCGCTCTTCGGAATCGTGATCGTCTCCGTCTGGGTCTCGGACTGGGCGAACGCCTCGGCCCAACCGATCACGATCTCGCTTCCGGCCGGGAGCCCGGCGTGGTCGGCGACAACGTGCAGATCGAGAGCCCGCATCGACTGGTGCCGCCCCTGGGTGCCCGGATCGCCGTCGCTGGCCGTCTTTACCAGAGGCTGTATATAGCCCCAGTCGCCCAGCTGAATGCGCTCGCTCGTCGTGATCGAGATCGGCTGATCGAGGTAGCTGACGCCGCTGATGATCGTCTGACTGGTGGTGCCGCTTGCCTCCTCGAGCGTGGCACCGGCGATCGCCGAGGCGAGGAGGCGCTCGATCGAGATCTCGCCGCCGAAGAGCTGAATGTCCTTGAGCTCGCTGGTCGCCAAGCCGGTGGCCGCGCCGCCCGTGGCGGTCGCGGTCGCGCTCGCCGTCATCGACTCGACCTGGATGACCGAGCCGTCGGCCGGATAGACGTAGCTCTCACTTGGCAGCGTCTCGTCCGGCGGCGCAGACGCCTCCGGCGTGCTGAAGACGCCCTGCCCGGGCACTGAGATCTTGATCGCGAAGGCGCGCGCCGAGGCGCCGGCCTCGGATACGGTCGATACGGCACCGGCCGTGGTGGCGGCGAGTAACAGCCCGAGCGGCAGTATCCAGATCAGTCGACGTCGCAGCACTCGACCCATTATGGCCAAACCTCGGCGGTCCGCCCGAGAACCGCGCGAATGAAGACGCGCCGACCTCGTCCTTCGGCGCGACACCTTGTGGAGCGGGGCGCCAGCAACTAGCGTTCTCAGCCATGCAGCCGCTCGCGGCCTTCGTCCAGCTCCACCTCTCCTCAATCGCCTGGGTGGCGATCCCGCTGGGAGCGCTCACCACCGTCTCGACGCTGCTCGGTGGCACTATCGCCCTGCGTTACCGAAAGCAGCTCGGCACGATCATCGCGCTCACCGGGGGCGTGGTCGTCGCGGTCGCTCTCTTCGACGTGCTGCCCGAAGCGATCGACGCCGTGGGCGATTCCGACCTCGTCTCGACGCTGGTCGGCGTGGGCTTCCTCTTCTTCTTCCTGGCCGAGCGCTTGGTCGTGCTCCATCACCGCGACGAGACCGAACAGGCCAGGGCTCACGAGCAGGTGGGCGCTCTCGGCGCAGCCGGTCTGTCCGCTCACAGCTTCATCGACGGTCTCGGTATCGGGCTCGCCTTCAGCCTGAACACCAAGATCGGCCTGCTCGTCTTCCTGGCCGTGATCACGCACGACTTCGCCGACGGCTTCAACACCGTCACCTTCGTGCTCAGACAGTCCGAGAACCGGCGCCAGGCGATTCGCTGGCTCGCCGCCGACGCACTCGCGCCGCTCATCGGAGCCAGCGTCGGCTCTACTATCAGCATCTCCGAGCACCATCTCGGTTACCTGCTCTCGCTCTACGTCGGCTTCTTCCTGTTCATCGGCGCCACCGACCTGCTGCCGCACGCGCATCAGCATCCGTCGATCAAGAAGGCGGCGCTCACCGTTGCCGGGTTCGTCTTCGTCTTCGCGATCAGTTTGGCCGGGGCTCGCTAGCCGACCATGCGAAACGCAGATCGGTCAGAGGAGCGGAGATCCCCCGTGAGCGCGACCGTGGAGATCTTTGTCGGGCTACTCGATGAAGCGGTGAACGTTTGGCGCCCGGTTCAGGCGGAGCACCTTCACGACAGCGCCTACAGGATCGTCGAGCAACCATACGATCACGAGACCGAGAAGTGGCAGTTCGAGCCCGGCGACGAGGTCGTTTGCGAGATGATCGCTTTGAGCGACGGCAAAGTCTTGGCTGCAGTTCGCCTATCGACTCGATAGCCGAAAGTTGGTCCTAGCCGAGCGACTATTCCTGAGTGCGTTCGCCGCGCCACGCCCGCCAGCCCAGCTCGAGCGCGATCACAATCATCAGGACGCCGAAGAGGCGCTGGAGTGAGCCCGGTGCCAGATGCTCGGCCAGAAGGCCGCCGCCGACTACTCCGGCCAGTGAGCCGAGCCCGAGCTTCCATACCGAGACCCAGCGGACGTTTCCGTAGCGGTTCTGACGCCAGCTGCCCACGAGCACGACCGGCACGATCGCCAGCAGCGAAGTCGCCTCGGCCTGGTGCTGGCTGAGACCCAGTATCAAGAGCGCGGGAACGAAGAGGACGCCACCGCCGACGCCGAACAGTCCGGCCAGAACGCCCGCCGCCGCGCCGATCGCGATTGCCAGCGCGATCGTCATCCGATCACCAACTTGATTCCGATAGTGGCAAGCAAGAGGGCGAACAGAGCGGTAAGTGCGCGGCTGTGCAGGCGCTGCTGGAACTCGGTGCCGAGCACGGCGCCCGCCGCCGCGGGAACGCCCACCAGTAGTGCGTAGAGCACGCGCACCTCGTCGTACCAGGCGTAGAAGATCGCGCCGGCCAGGGCCGTGATCCCGATCGCCGCGAGCGAGGTCGCGGCGGCGACCCGAGGCCGCTGCCCGAGCCAGATCAGGCCCGGGACGATGATCGTGCCGCCGCCGACCCCGAACAACCCGCCGTAGAAACCGGCGCCGAGACCAATGAGAACGATCGTCACCGTCGTATCCTAGAGACGCCCCATTACTCAAAAGTGCGGTCGCCCGCTCCCGGTCGAGCGAGCGGTAACCGGAAACACCCGTAAGCCATGGAATCGAATCGCCTTCTTGCAGAGCTAGCCGCCGACCCCCGGCGCGCCGGGCTGCTGCTCGACGTCGATGGAACGCTGGCGCCGATCGTCGAGCGACCAGAAGACGCGCGGGTGCCGAACGAGACGCGCTCGCTCCTGCGTGAGCTGGCAGCTCGCTACGCGCTGGTGGCCTGCGTCAGCGGACGCTCCAGCGCCGATGCCAGGCGCATCGTCGGGGTCGAGCAGCTGCTGTACGCGGGAACGCACGGGCTCGAGCTGGCGCCCGGCGCCGCGGTCTGGCGCGAGCAGATCGAGCGCTTCGCCGTCACCGTCAACTGGCCGCCCGAGTGGATCGAGGACAAGGGTCTCTCGCTCGCGCTGCACTATCGCCGCTCAGCCGAGCCCGAGCAGTCGCGCTTGGCGCTGGAGAGGGTCGCCGAGGCGGCCGAGGAGGTCGGTCTGCACGCTCGCTTCGGGCGCATGTTGCTCGAGATCCTGCCGCCCGTGGAAGCCGACAAGGGAACCGCGGTTCGCTCGCTGCTCGACCAGCGCGGGCTCGAGCGGGCTCTCTACGCCGGCGACGACACGACCGACCTCGACGCCTTTCGTGCGCTCGAAGGCCTCGAGCTGGGAATCGGCGTTGCGCTCAGCTCGAGCGAGGCGCCGGCCGGGCTGGTCGAGGCAGCCGACATCGTCGTGGCCGACCCGGACGAGCTTGTCGCGCTGCTACGGACGCTCTGACTTCTACGCCCGAAAGCCCGCCTCCCGTGGGAGGCGTGACGGCTTTCGGCGTTGAGAAGGTCAGCCGGAGACGGCCTGCTCGATCGCCTGCCAGGTCAGGTGGATGTCCCGCTCGCCGGTGCGTAGGTTGCTGATCGCCCAGCGAATCACAAACCGGTCGTGCAGACGAGTGTGCGAGAGGAAAGCGACGCCGCTCGCGTTGAGGCGATCGAGTAGCGCTTCGTTCATCTCGTCCGAGCCCTTGAGACGGAAGCAGACGGTCGAGAAGGGGCGCGGCGCACAGAGCTCGAAGCGATCGTCCGCTGCAACCAGCTCTTCGACCAACTCGGCCAGCTCGACGGAGTTGCGAATCGCCTTCTGCAACCCCTCGCGCCCGTAGCAGCGCAGCACGGCCCAGAGCTTGAGCGCCCGCATGCGCCGTCCCAGCGCCGGTCCGTACTCCATCAGGTTGACCGCGTCCTCGGGCGTGCGCAGATACTCGGGCACCAGGCTGAAGGCGGCGCGCAGATCGTCGGGGCGCGCGGTGAACAGGCAGGAGCAATCCATCGGCGTGAGCAGCCACTTGTGTGCGTTGACGACGAAGGAATCGGCCAGCTCGACTCCGTCGAGCGCCCAGCGCAACTCGGGGCAGACCGCCGCCGAGCCGGCGTAGGCGCCGTCCACGTGCAACCAGGCGGCGTGCTCCCTGCACAGGCGCCCGATCTCGCGCAGCGGATCGACAGACGTCGTCGAGGTCGTGCCGACCGTGGCCACCACCGCACAGACGTCACCCTTGGCCAGCTCCTTCTCCAGCGCGTCCGTGCGCATCCGGAAGGCGTCGTCCACCGCGATAGTGCGCAGCTCGAGCTCCAGCAGGCGGCAGGCCTTGGCGACCGAGGAGTGAGCCTCCTCCGAGCAGAGAACCGCGCGGCGTCCGCCGCCGGCCTCGCGCGCGGCGGCCAGCGCCGAGAGCGTGGAGGTCGAGGCCGTGTCTTCGATGTGCCCGAACCACTCGCTCGGCAGGCCGAGCAGCTGACCGAGCCAGTCGAGAGTCAGCTCTTCGAGCTCGGTCGCGGCCGGCGAAGAGCGCCAGAGCATCGCGTTCACGTTCAGCGAGGCGATCAGCATCTCGGCCAGGATCCCCGGCTCGGAGGTGGTGGTGGGGAAGTAGGCGAAGAAGCGCGGGTGGTTCCACTGCGTGAGCCCCGGTAGCAGGATCTGCTCCAGATCCTCGAGCACGGCCGAGAACGGCTCGCCCTGCTCGGGCGGCTCCGCGGGGAGCTGCGAACGCACCTCGCCGGGCTCGACCCGGGCGAGCACGGGCAGCTCCGGCAGGCGCTCGAGAAAGCCGGCGATCCACTCGCTCGTCGCCGCCGCGCCAGCGCGGAAGCTCAGGATCTCCTGGGAGAGCTCAGGATCTGTCTCCAGGGACGTGTGTTCACTACCTGCTCGCTCGTCAGCCATGCTCTCCTCGCTTGTGCCAGGGCCAGCTCGATGCTCATCAGAGTCACAGGCCGGTGCCCATCACTTGAGATAACGATCTTAGCCCCTGCCTCGCCCGCGAGTCGGGCATGGGTGTCGCGCAGGTCGAGTCGATCGGGCTGACCGTTCATCTCCAGTGCCGTTCCCGTCTCGACCGCCCCGGCCACCAGACGCTCGATCGCAACCGAAGGCTCGCGCCCGCCGATCTTGCGTGCCGTGGGATGGGCGATGCAATCCACGTGCGGGTTTTCCATCGCGCCGAGAATGCGCTCGGTCGGGCTGCGCTCGAACGAGGTGTGCAGCGCGCCGATCACCCAGTCCAGTCGCGCCAGCTGCTCGTCGGGGAGATCGAGTGAGCCGTCGGCCCTGATCGCCGACTCGACTCCGCTCAGGATGCGAAACGGCGCCAGCCTTCGGTTCAGCGCCTCGACCTCCTCGAGCTGGGCATCGAGCCGTCCTTCGCGCAGCCTGTCGCCATGATCGGTGATCGCCACGTACTCGTATCCGCGCTCGATCGCGGCACGGGCCATCTCCTCGATCGACGCGCGCCCGTCCGACCAGTCGGAGTGGACGTGCAGGTCGCCGCGCAGATCGCCGAGTTCGATCAGCTGCGGTAGCGAGCCGCTGCGGGCCAGCTCCAGCTCGTTCGTCCCCTCCCTCAGCTCGGGCGGGATGTAGGCGTAGCCGAGAAAGTCGTAGAGATCCTCCTCGCTCGTGAAGCTCACGATCTCGCCCGTCTCGACCGTGGTGACGCCGTACTCCGAGATCGACAGGCCGCGCCGGACCGCATCTTCGCGCAGATCGATGTTGTGCTGCTTGGAGCCGGTGAAGTGCTGAAGCACGTTTCCGTAGGCTTCGGGAGGGACGACGCGGAGGTCGAAATGAAGGCCACCTTGCCCCACGACCTCGGCCTTCGTCTCGCCGGCTGCGACGACCTCGGCCACCCAGTCCATCGCGGTGAACTGCTCGATCAGAAGTGCCGGCTCGCTCGCCGTGGCGATCAGATCCACATCGTGCACCGTCTCGCGCCGTCGCCTGACGCTGCCCGCCGACGAGACCCTTGCCGCCTGAGACAAGCCGGCCAGCTCGGTCAGAATCTCTCGCGTCACCTCGAGTGCCCGCCCCAGCAGCACCCTCTCTTCGGTCGGCTCGGCGGCGGCCCGCTCGAGCGCCTTCAGCACCTTGGTCTCGACCGAGGCGCCCAGCCCGGGCAGGGTTCGCAGCTGCTCCCGCTCGGCCGCTCGGCGCAGCTCCTCGGGCGTCGTCAATCCCAGCTCGAGCCAGAAACGTGCCGCGGTCTTGGGCCCGATGCCCGGCAGACGCAGGAAGGCGACGACGCCAGGAGGAACGCGCCTTTCGCGCTCGGCAAGGGCATGGATCTTTCCGTCCTTGGCGATCTCGCGGATCTTGCCCTCGATCGTCTTGCCGATCCCGGGAAGCTCCGTGGCCCGCCCGGCCAGCGCCAGCTCGACCACCGAATGCGAGCTGTCGCGAATCTGCTTCGCGGCGCGCCGGTAGGCGTTGATGCGAAAACTGTCGCCGCCTTCGAGCTCGATCAGGTCGCCCAGCAGCTCGAACTGAGCGGCGACGTCGCTGTTGGAAGGAGCCCGTGCGGACATGACCCCGATGTTATGCCCTGATTCGCCGTCACCCGGCGCCCGGCGCGCACTCGGGGGCTATCCGCACCAGGGCCCGGGAGCTGGCTCGATCGAAGCTGGCACGGCGAGGCGGTACCGTTCGGGCATGGCTGACGAGACCTCGGCACCTAGACGAGCGCGACTTTCCGGACGGGTCTGGCTGGTGTTGCTCTGCGCGCTCGGCATCGTCGTCTTCCTCGCTTTCGTCACGCCCGGCGTCTTCGACCTCAGGCACAAGAAGCGGTCGTTTGAGATCAAGACACCGATCGAGCGGCTCGTTCTCGACTCCAAAGGCACCTCGAAAGTAGACATCTCGCTCAGTTATGACGGCCACGTGCACGTTCTGCGCACCTCCTCGATCTCGCGCGACTCGCGTCTGGTCGAGCGAAAATCGGTGTCCGGGAAAACTCTCACGATCCGCTCTTCGTGCACCGGCAGCCGATTCGGGATTCTGCGCAGCTGCGACATCGACTATCGCTTGCGTGTGCCCAAAAAGATCGCGCTCGCGTTGCGCGTGCACCTCGGAAAAACGACGATCCACGGCGTTCGAGGTCCACTCGAATTCAGGTCCGACGCCGGCAGGCTCAACGGCTTCGGCTGCAACAAGCGCGTCGACGTCTCCCTCACCTTCGGCAGCATCGACTACCGAAACACCTGCGTCCCCGAGCTAGTCAAGGTCGAGATGAGAGCCGGTGATGTAGCGCTGACCGTCCCGGCCGGGCTCTACGACGTGCATCCGGGTCGCCGCGCCGAGCGGCCGTTCAAGAACATCATCGAAGACCCCTCTTCGCCCAACGAGATCAACGTCGACGTCGACTGGGGCGGCTCGGTTCGAATCACGGGGACGCACGGATGAACGGCACGCGCAAGCTCGAGCTGAAATTCGTCCGCGAGCCGCAGCGTCGAGAGCGCAGTCCGAATCCCTCGCAGCGGTCGCTCTTCCGCGTTGTGCTCGACGCCTTCAAGACCGGCGTCTACATCCTGCTCAGCTTCCCGCTAGCGATCGGCTACGTCGTCTTCTTCACGACCGGAATCAGCGTCGGCTTCGGGCTGCTCATCGTTCTCGCCGGCTTCGTGATCCTCGCGCTCGTGGTCTTCGCGGCGACGCTGGCGATGCGACTCGAGCGCTGGCTGGCGATTCACCTCCTCTCGGCGCAGATCCCGCCGCTCAATTTGCGGCGAACGAAGGCCGACGAAGCGCTCGAGAGCAAGAGCAGTCAAAGCCGTAGCCGGGTAATCGTCTCCACGCTCAAGGACTACCTCGCCAACGCGTCTCTCTGGAAGGGACTGGCGCTGCTCGTGATCAAGCTTCCGCTGATCATCGCGGCCTTTGTGATCACGCTCATTCCGGCATCGCTAACGATCGCCTTCGCGCTGGCGCCGCTGCTCGGCCACTTCAACGCAGGCTGGAGCGTCGATCTGACCTCGCGTGGCGCCTGGGTCACCAGCCTGATGGCGATCCCGTCAGGGATCGTCACGATCGGGGTGCTCGACGGCGTCGGCTCGGTGCTTCGGCGCATCACGACCTTCTTCCTCTCCTCGCCGCCGCGGGCCGACCAGCTGGTGCGCGACTCGCTGGCCGCGGGACTCGGCGACGAGTCGTTGACGATCGCCTACTGGCTGCCCGAGCGCGAGATCTTCGTCGACGACGACGGGCACGAGGTACGGATCGCGGCGGCGACGGCATCGGGCCGGGTCTGGACGCCGGTCGAGCACGACGGCAAGCTGATCGCCGCCATCATCCACCGCCCCGACCTGGCCAACACCGACATCGTCCAGACGGCCGGCACCGCCGCCGTGCTGCAGCTCGAGAACGAACGCCTGCGCGCCGACCTGCGCGCCCGCCTGGACGAGCTTCGTGCCTCGCGCGCCCGCATCGTCCAGGTCTCCGATGCCGAGCGGCGGCGGCTGGAGCGAAACCTGCACGACGGTGCCCAGCAGCAGCTGGTGGCGCTCGCGCTGCAGCTGCGCCTGGCGCGGAACAAGACGACCGACGAGGAGAGCGCGAAGCTGATCGACGGCGCGCTCGAACAGCTCGACCAGGCGCTGTCGGAGTTGCGCGAGCTGGCACGGGGAATTCATCCGGCGATCCTCTCGGACCGCGGCCTCGACGCCGCCGTGAAGGCCCTGGCCGAGCGCCAGCCCCTGCCGACCGAGGTCGAGTTCGAAGTCGAGCGCGAGCTGGAGCCGTCTGTCGAGGCGACCGCCTACTTCGTCATCGCGGAGGGGCTGACCAACATCGGCAAGTACGCCGAGGCAGAGCTGGCAAGCGTGCGCATCGACGAGCGGGACGGTGAGCTCGAGGTCGAGGTGTCGGACAACGGCTGCGGCGGCGCCGACGCCGGCAAGGGAACCGGGCTGCGCGGGCTGGAAGAGCGACTGCGCGCCCTGGACGGAACGCTCGTCATCGAGAGCGAGCCCGGCGAGGGGACGCGCCTACTGGCCCGCATTCCGCTGCACGAGCACGAGGTCGAGGAGAACAGCGAGCCCGCCGATGAGGAATGATCTAGACGTGCGCGTCTGCGTCTGCCTTCCCACCTACAACGAGCACGAGAACCTGGAGCCCATGCTTCGGGCGCTTGGCAATGTGCTCGGCCCGGACGATCGCGTGCTGGTGATCGACGATGGATCGCCGGACGGCACGGGCGAGATAGCCGATCGCCTGAAGACCGAGCTCGGTTTCGTGGACGTGCTACACCGCGAGCGCAAGGAGGGCCTCGGCCGCGCCTACATCGCCGGCTTTGCCTGGGCGCTGGAGCACGGTGCCGAGCTGGTGCTGGAGATGGACTGCGACTTCTCGCACGACCCGGCCGACGTGCCGCGCCTGATCGAGGCCGCCTCGGACACCGACCTGGTGCTTGGCTCGCGCTACGTCCCCGGCGGCGGCACCCGTAACTGGAGCCGGGCCAGGCGCCTGATCTCGACCGGCGGCTCGTTCTACGCCCGAACGCTCCTGCACGTTCCGATCCGCGACCTGACCGGCGGCTTCAAGTGCTACCGCCGCGCGGTGATCGAGGCGATCGAGCCCGCCACGATCTCGGCACGCGGCTACGCCTTCCAGATCGAGACGACCTACCGCGCCCTGCGCGCCGGCTTCGGTGTGCGCGAGATCCCGATCGTCTTCTGCGAGCGCGAGGCGGGCGGCTCGAAGATGGGCAAGCGGATCGTGCTCGAGGCCTTCTGGAAGGTGCCGCTGATGAAGATTGGGCGCTGGCGGCCGTACCAACCAGAATCGACTCGGTAGCGGCCGACCCGACTCGATCGTATAGTCCTTGTTATGCGCACCAAAGCGCAGCCGAACGAAGACCCAGAGAGTCCACTTGAGCCGCCCATCATCATCGTCGGCGATGGTCAAGTCGAGCTCTTTCGAAGTACGAGTCGCGTGGCCGCCGACGTGGAGGCTGTGGACGCCGAGCTGTTCAAGGGATACGACTCGAAGGGCCGACCCGTGCGTATCACTGGGGAGTACAAGCGTGGAAAGACTTGGTTTGGACTCGGGTGGGTGTCGGATGGGCGGACGACCGTGGAGGCAATTTCAGATCAACCGACCCAAGCCGAAGAGCTACGGCTCGCGCTCAGCGATTGGTGGAAACGAACCGGTGGCCTGGCTAACTCCAAGGCGGCGGCATCCCGAGAGAACGCGACCCTAGAGGAACTGATCATCGCGATAGTGGCACGCGATGGAATTAGCTGACCGCTAGCGGAAGTGATCCCAACCACTGAGCTCCACCGGCTCCCCGTCGCGTAGGAACACCACGCCCTCGCCCTCCTCGCAGCGGCCTACAACGGTGAAGCGGTCGGGATCGGGTACCGCTGCCAGCAGCTCGTAGTCCTCGCCGAAGGCGCAGGCGAGCGCGTAGACGTCCTGCTTGAGCTGGGCGGCGATCTCGGCCACGCCCGCGGCAACCGGTACACGCTCGAGCTCGATGATCAGGCGACAGCCCGAGCGCTCGGCGATGCGCAGGGCGTCGGAGGCCAGGCCGTCGGAGATGTCGAGCATGGCGTGAGCGCTCGAGGCGAGCTCCCTGCCTTCGGCCACGCGAAGGGGCGGACGCAGGTGTGCGCGGACGAGCGGGTTGGCGATCTGCTCCTGCAGGCAGTGGAAGCCGGCCGCCGAGGCTCCCAGCGGGCCGGTGACGACAAGCAGGTCGCCCGCACGAGCGCCGTCCCGGCCCGGAACGCGCTCTGCCCGCCCGAGCGCGGTGACGCTCAGATAGAGGCGCTCGGCCGAGGTCGTGTCGCCGCCCGTCACCGGCACTCCGGCCTCGGCGATCCCCTCGTAGAGCGCGATCACATCGTCCGCCTCGCTCTCGCCCGGAAGCCCGAGCGAGACAATCAGCGCCTCCGGCTCGGCGCCCGAGGCGGCCAGATCGGAGATGTTGACCGCCGCCGCCTTGTAGCCGAGGTCGCGCCAGCTCGTCCAGTCGAGGCGGAAGTGAACGCCCTCGACCAGCGCGTCCTGTGTGACGACCAGATCGGGCGCGAAGCGGGCGGCGTCGTTGGAGATCCGCTGCGCCAAGCCTCGGCGCTCCAGCTCGCGCAGAAAACCGAACTCGCCCAGGTCAGAGAGCTTCATCGATCGCCTCGATGATCGCTCTCGAATCGCGGGCGGCGCGGATCACGGCTACGCCCGCCGCGCCCGCTCGGATGCAGTCGGCGGCGTTGGAAGCGTCGACGCTGCCGATCGCCACCACCGGAACCGACACAGCGGCGCAGATTGCGGCCAGGCCGTCCAGTCCGATCGCCGGGGCGGCATCGGTCTTGGAGGGCGTGGCCCAGACCGGCCCGGCGCCGATGTAGGCGGCTCCCTGCTTCTCCGCTCGGATCGCCTCTTCGACCGTCGAGGCCGAGAGCCCGAGCATCAGCCCCACCGCCAGTGCCAGCTCGGCGCCCGTGTCGGATTGCCCCAGGTGAACACCGTCGGCCGCCAGCGCGATCGCCGCCTCGGCGTCATCGTTGACGATGAAGGTCGCGGGAAGCTCGCGGAAGGGCACGCCCTTCTGGACGACCTCGCTGGTCGAGGCACCCTTCAGCCGCAGCTGCACGACCGTGGCGCCGCCCGCGACCGCCACGCGCGCGGTCTCGAGATCGTCGACTATCGCATGTAGTTTCACGAGATCTTGGTCCGGGAGTCGAGGGTCTCCGGGTCGAGGTTGTAGAGACCGTCGTAGAGAGCGGCGTGGAAGCTACCCGGGCCGTTGGCACCGGCCGCGGCGTCCTCGGCCGCGACGCCGTAGGCGGCAAGCGCCTCGGTCGCGGCCTCGAGCGGCTCCTCGGGCTTTGCGGCCAGAAAGCAGCCGGTGATCGCCGTGGACATGCAGCCGGTGCCGGTGACGACGCCGAGCAGCGCGTGCCCGTTCGCCACCCTGTATCCGCGCTCGCCGTCGGAGACGCGATCGACCGGGCCGGTGACCGCGACGACGCAGCCGAGCGCGGTGGCCGCCGAGCGCGCGATCTCCTCGGCCGGTGAGCCGACTTCGATCGAGTCGACGCCGCGCATCTCGGCCTGCTCGCCGATCAGCGTCGCCACCTCGCCCGCGTTCCCGCGCACGACCGTCACCTGCACCTCGCTCAGGATCTGCTTGGCCGTCTCGGTGCGAAAGCCGGTGGCGCCCGCGCCGACGGGGTCGAGCACGACGGGTACGCCGGCGGCGTTCGCGGCCTTTCCCGCCAGCAGCATGGCCTTGATCCAGGGCGTCGAGAGAGTGCCGATGTTGAGCACCAGCGCACCGGCCACAGAGGCCATCTCCTCGACCTCCTGCGGCGCGTGCGCCATCACGGGCAGCGCACCGACGGCGAGCGTCGCGTTCGCCGTCTCGTTCATGACCACGTAGTTGGTGATCTGATGAACGAGCGGCCTGCGCGCACGCAGCGCGCGAAGAGTGGTTCCTGGCGAGACGGTCATGCCTGATCCTCCAATCCGAGCACGTCGACAGGGCCCTCACCGGCGCCGAGCCATTCCAGCCCGTTGGCAACCGCCTGCGAGGCGATTCGAGCAGCCTCCTGGGCCGCTTCGCGTAATGGCAGACCTTTGGCGAGCAGAGCCGCCAGTGTCGCCGAGTGGGTGCAGCCGGCACCGTGGGTGGCGAGCTTCGAATACCGAGGCACGGGAATCTCGAAGTGCTCGCTGCCGTCGAAGAAGTGATCGACCGGCTTCTCGCCGTGCCCGCCGGTGACGATCACCGCCGCCGGCCCGAGCGCGTGAATGCGCTCGGCCAGCTCCCGGCGCGTGCCCGGCTTACTCGCCAGCACGACCGCCTCGTCGAGGTTGGGAGTCAGCACACTCGCCAGCGGTAGAAGCTCGCTCACCAGCGCCTCGACGGCCTCCGGCTGCAGCAGCCGCGCGCCCGAGGTGGCGATCATCACCGGATCGACGACCAGCGGAACGCGGTGCTCGGCGAGGAAGCCGCTAACGGCCGCGATGATCGGGCGGGAGAAGAGCATGCCGGTTTTCGCCGCATCCACGCCGAGGTCGGAGAAGACGGCCTCCAGCTCGGCCAGGACGAACTCCGGCGGCGCCTCGTGCACGGCGCTGACGGTGGTGGTGTTCTGCGCCGTTAAGGCCACAATCGCACTCATCCCGTAACAACCCGCGGCGGCGAAGGCCTTCAGATCGGCCTGGATACCCGCTCCTCCGCCGGAGTCGGAGCCGGCGATCGTCAGACATCTCGGTACGGTCATTCGCTTCCTCCGCTGGAATTACCCAGGTCAGGTTCTGCGGGTTTGCTCTCAGCCCGTGCGGGCACCCCGGCGGGCACAGGGTACCATCGCCCTCGGGGGTGAAAGAGGAGTCGGGTCTACTTGAACCGGCTCGCCGAGCAACCTGAGCTCACGATCCGTGAAGAAGAGTTGGGATTCGCTGCTGACGGGCGAGGAGCTGGCCTACCGCGGCGAAGAAGCGATCCGCACGCCTCGGCTCGATCCGATTCCGGACGAGCTGGCGCCGCGGCTGCGTGAGGCGCTGATCGGACTGGGAGTCACCTCTCTCTACTCGCACCAAGTCGCGGCCTGGCGTCTGGCCCAAGCGGGCTCGAACCTGATCGTCACCACGGGAACGGCCAGCGGCAAGACGCTCGCCTTCAACCTACCGGTGCTCGACGCGACCTGCCGCGAGCCCAAGCAGAGGGCTCTCTACCTATATCCGACAAAAGCGCTGGCGCAGGATCAGGCCCGCGCGCTGGCGACGCTGCACGTCCCGAAGGTGCGCGCGGCGATCTACGACGGCGACACGCCCAGCGAGCAGCGCTGGCAGATCCGCAAGTGGGCGAACGTGATCCTCTCCAACCCCGACATGCTGCACGTCGGCGTTCTGCCCCACCACGATCGCTGGGGCGACGTGCTGGCGAACCTGCGCTTCGTGGTGGTGGACGAGGCACACGTCTACCGCGGCGTCTTCGGCTCGCACGTGGCGAACGTGCTAAGGCGGCTACGCCGCCTTGCACGCATCTACGGCGCCGAGCCACAGTTTCTGCTCGCCTCGGCGACGATCGCCAATCCCGGCGAGCTGGCGAAGGAGCTGACCGGGTTGAACGTCGAGGTCGTGGCCGAAGACGGCGCGCCGCGACCCGAGCGCACGCTGGCGCTCTGGAACCCGGAGCTGATCGACCCCGAATTGGGGCTGCGTGCCAGCGCGCTCGGCGAAGCCTCGAAGCTACTCGCCTCGCTGGTCGAGCGCGGCGAGCGGACGATCTGCTTCGCCAAGAGTCGCAAGGCGGTTGAGTTGATCCACCGCTTCACCAGCGACCGCCTGCCCGCCGAGCTGGCAAGCCGGATCGCTCCCTACCGAGCCGGCTATACGCCCGAGCAGCGACGCGAGATCGAGCAACGCTTGATTTCCGGCGAGCTGCTGGCGGTGACGGCCACCGGCGCACTCGAGCTGGGCATCGACGTCGGCACGCTCGACTGCGCGATCTCGGTCGGCTTTCCCGGCACGGTCGCCAGCCTCAGGCAGCAGTGGGGCCGCGCCGGGCGCCGCGAGCACGGCCTGGCGGTGATGATCGCCGGTGAGGACGCGCTCGACCAGTTCTTCATGCGCGACCCCGAGGCGCTGATCGGACGCCGCGTCGAGGCGGCAATCCTCGACCACTCGAGCCCGCGCATCCTGGGCGGCCACCTGCTCTCGGCCGCCTACGAGGCCCCGATCGGACCGGACGACGCAGACACTCTCGGCCCGGAGGCGCTGGAGCAGGCCGCCTCGCTGCCCGAGCTGCGCAAGACCCCGGCCGGCTTTGTCTGGCAGGGGCGCGACTTTCCGGCGGCGCGCGTCCCGCTGCGCTCGGCCGAAAGCGAGAGCTTCACCGTGATCGAGGCCGAAACCGGCTCGGTGCTGGGGCTGGTCGAGCGGGCGCGCGCCTTCTCGACCATCCACGAGGGAGCGATTTACCTCCACCTCGGCGAGGCCTACCTGGTGCGGACGCTCGACCTGGCGGCTGCCCGCGCCCTGGTCGAGCCCTTCTCGGGCGACTACTACACCCAGGCCAAGCGCGAAACGGAGACCGAGATCCGGGAAGAGCTCAAGCGCGAGCGCCGGCTGGGAGTCGAGCTCTACTTCGGCCGCGTCTCGGTGACCGAGCAGGTCGTCGGCTTCCAGCGAAGATCGATCCAGACCCAACGAGCGATGGACGTCACGCCGCTGGAGCTGCCCGCCACCTCGTTCGAGACCGAGGCGATCTGGTTCTGCCCCACCCCCGAGCAGCTCGAAGAGATCGATGAGCTACCGCTCCTGCTCGGCTCGCTGCACGCCGCCGAGCACACGCTGATCGCGCTACTTCCGCTGCGCGCGATGTGCGACCGCTGGGACATCGGCGGGCTCTCGACCAACTTGCACACCCAGACGCTTCAGCCGACGATATTCGTCTACGACGGCCACGCCGGCGGAATCGGCATCACAGAGCGCGGCTTCGAGGTGTTCGCAGACTGGGTCGCCGACGCGGTGCGCCTACTCGAGGGCTGCCCCTGTGAGCGCGGCTGCCCCTCCTGCGTGCAGTCGCCGAAGTGCGGCAACCTGAACGAGCCGCTGAACAAGGCCGGCGCGCTGAAGCTGCTCGGGCGGATGTTGGGGCGGAGTCTCTAGCTAGACGCCAGCGCTGCACCCAAGAGCTCACCCGCCGGTCGCCTGCGCGAGCGCCGAGGGCGCCTGACAACCGACGATCGCCGGTGCCTCGTGGACGAGCTCGTCGTTCTCGAGAGCCTCCACCATGAACAGGGCAAAGTCCACGCGACGCGTGATGTTGCTCTCGAGGATGGGATCGCCGACGTGCCGGCTCCACACGGGCAGGCCCTGGCTCTCGCCCTCCTCGAGGTCACTGCCGCGCACCACAGTCCAGCGCGTGTCGCTGGCGAACACCCGCCTGCATGCCTCCACCTGGTCGTCGACGTCGGCGAAGCGTACGAGGCGCGCAAGCGGGCCGAAGACCCTCATGATCGTCCTGAGCTTCCACGAATACACGTCCCGGCCGTCGAGCGTGATGTGCCACCCGCACGAGAACACGAGGCGCGCGCCCGCAGGCGCGTAGTCGAGCACCGCCTCGGCGGTTCCCGTCGAGTATCCGTGGACGCCCCACGGGACGAGCACGACGAGAGCGCCGTCGCACTCCGCAACCGCTTGTTTGATCACCTCGCGGTCGTTTGTCGCCCCGGGAACGACGGCGATGCGCCCCTTGAACGCGTCGAGCTTCTCCACGCTTCGCTCCCGGCACACACCGACCACTTCGTAGCCGCGATCCAGCGCGTGTTGCACCATGTACCGCCCCAGCTTCCCGGAGGCTCCGACGATGCACACTTTCATGGTGTGCATCCCGTATCGCCCTGACCGTAGGGTGAGCATTGCGTGTCTTGAACGATCGCGTTCATCTGACTCTCCTCCCCAGGTTGCGGCGGATGCAAAACGGATACGCGGCGAGCCCGTCGAGCGGAGTCGGCGCTTGTGGTTGAAGACTCCGGAAGCCCGAGGGCCGGCTCTGACTCTACTGGAGCAACGCGGCTTGGCACACAATCGGTACATCTCGTGCGCATAACCCGGCTACCGTGTCACGACCCCGCGGGTGGGAGGATTGGGCGGGGGGCTTGTACTCGCGACACGCTCGACCCGGCCCGCGGCCTTCGACACCTAGCGCGAGCGCTCGAACCGCCGCCGCAACCGCTCGAGCAGAGAAGGCCCCCGCATATTCGCCAGCGCCCGCTCGCGCTCCAGCGACTTCTTGGCCCAGGCGCGTTCCCGCATCCTGCGGGTCGCGTACTTCGGCTTCCAGATCAGCGGTCTCGGTCTCGGCACTTCATCCCTCCAGCGCCGCCAGTGCCAGCTCGACGGCCTCTTCCGGGGTGCTCGCGCGAAGGAGTCCTTCGCCCTCCACCACAACTCCGCCCTCGAGCAGCGCGACCGGCCGCCCCAGTCGGCGCGCGAAGGCGATCTCGCTGATCGTGCCCCAGCTTCCGCCGACGGCGATCACCGCGTCGCCCGAAGCCGCCACGGCCAGGTTGCGAGCGTGGCCGATACCGGTCGCGACACTGAAGTCGACCCACTCGTTGGCCTCGCCCGGCGAGTCGCCGGGCAGAATTCCGATCGTTTGCCCGCCGGCCTGCTTGGCGCCCCGCGTGGCGGCCGCCATCACCTCGCCGCCGCCGCCGGTCACGACCGTGCAGCCGTGTTCGGCGAGCAGCCGCCCGACCCGCTCGGCCTGCGCCTCCCACTCGCTGCCGCTGCCGATTACAGAGATCTGCTTCACACGCACAGTTTCGATGGTAGAAGACGAGTATGGAAAACGCAGGTTGCAAGCGATGAGCGCGCCTTCCGGCGAGCTCGAGCGCATCGTCGGCTTTTGCCGCGACCTCGACGAGCGCTGCTCCGAGCGAATCTTCTCCTCGTTTCTGGCGACCGCACTTCTGTGTGAATCGCTGCCGCTCGTGTACGACCGTAACTTCCTGCGCGTCGAGGACGCGGCCGCGGAGGCCAACGAGCTCGCGGCGCTGGCAGACCGTATCTTCGGGACGGCCGGAATGGCTCACCGCAAGGTCGTCGCCGACTCGGCCGAGATCGGCGAGCGACTGTTACCACAGTTCGAGAGCATGGGCTGGAAGGTCGAGCGGGCGCTAGCGATGGTTCACTCCGGCTCGGTCGAGCAGGAGCGGCTACCACTCGTGGCCGAAGTCACAGGTGAGGAGATGCTTCCCTTCTGGGAGGAGGAGAACCGCGAGAGCCACCCCGAGAGCGAAGAGCTGATTCGGCAGCTCACGAAGCAGAACCTGCTGATCGAGCGCAGCATCGACTGCCAGTACTTCGCGCGCCGGCTCGACGGTCGCGTGGTGAGCGGCTGCCAGCTCTACTCCCGTGGCGGTACCGCGCAGATCGAGACGGTCGGCACACTACGCGAGTACCGAAACCGCGGCCTCGCCAGCTCGGTCGTCCGGCGCGCGGCCTGGGAGGCCTTCGCCTCGGGCCACGACCTCGTCTGGCTGATGGCCGACGAGAACGACTGGCCCAAGGCGCTTTACGCAAAGCTCGGCTTCAGCCCGATCGGACGCTTCTACGGCTTCACCCGCAGGCCGAGCTAGGTCTCGCGCGACGTCGACATCACCAAGGTGTTTCCGCCGAAGCGTTAGTGGGACGACAGGCGCGCCAGCGCCTCTTCACGGCTCGGCGCGATCGAGAAGACCTGATTCAGCCCGGTGATCTCGAAGATCTTGGTGATGTTGCGATCGCTACAGACGAGCGAGAGGTCGCCGTCCTTCTCGCGCAGGCGCCGCACGCCGCCGACGAGCACACCGAGGGTGGTCGAGTCGATGAAGGTCGTAGCGCTGAGATCGACGACGACATGCTTGGCGCCGTCGGCGACCGCATCGATCAGCTGCTGCTTGAACTCCGGCGCGGTGTAGAGATCGACCTCACCGCTGAGCGCGATGACGAAGACTCCCTCGCTTGGTTTCTCGCTGACTATGTCGAAATCCACCGCCGCCCTCCTTCCGCGCCTTGCCGCTCGACCCAACTCTATCCGCTCGAGTTGACCCTTCGCAGTTCGGCCAGCGCCTTCTTGACCTGCGGGGCGAGAGGGCTCTTCGGAGTGAGCCGCAGGAAAGTCTCGTAGGAGGTGATCGCGGTCGCGTAGTCGCCCGCGCTCGAGGCAGCCTGCGCCAGTTGGATCTCGACATTCGCCCGCTGGAGAGTGCTCGATTTCGGTACGGCCTTGGCGTAGCGCTTGTAGGTGTTCTCCCAGGCCGTCGCCGCCGCTATGTATGAGTTGTAGGCCCTGCTCAGCTTCGTGGTCAGCTGGCTCGTGTAGGCACTGAGCAACGGATCGGTGCCGGCAATGTTCTGGAGTGGATCGGAGCTGAGCGGACCGTACGCGACTATTAACTTCGACTGCAGCGCGGCGTAGCGATCGTAGCGCTCGCCTGCGATCTCTTGCTGGAGGCGTCCGAGCTGCGGGAACGTGCTCAGATCCTTCGGCTTCAGCTGGAGGATCTTCTCGTAGGTGGCGATGGCGTCGGCCCGGCGCTGCTTGGCGACGTACGCCTGAGCGAGCCCGATCAACGCGGTCGTGTTTTTCGGATTCTTGGCAACCTCATTCTCTGCCACCTTGACCGGATCGCTGCCGCGCATGCCGAGAAGCTCTTGGATGACGTCGCCGCCGCTGCCGCCGCTGCCCACACCGGCAAAGAGGAAGGTGAAGGCGAAGACGATGATGAGGAGAATGAAGGCCCACTTCGCACTCCGGCGCAGGCGCATGAAGAACATCGTGTCTTCGATCGCCGGGGAGTACCCGCTCGAACGGGTCGAGACCGGGGGCTTCGCTACCGCTCGGCTGCGCGCGCTCGCTTGCTGCCGTCGGCGAGCATTCGACCTCTGGCGGCTGCGCTTGCGCTGCGAAGAACGTCCCACTCGAACTCTCCCTTCTCGTATCTCGTCTCGCCGTCTACAACGGTTAGCACCACTCGTTCAGGACTACCGCCGAGAACGACGGCGGCCTGCGCATCTTCCCATGGTAGAAGCGAGGTTTCGTCAAGAGCCACGATAGCGATATCTGCGCGCTTACCGGGAAGGAGCGAGCCGACCTCGTCGGCGATACCGAGCGCTCTCGCCGATCCGAGCGTTGCCAGCTCGAGCGCCCGCGCCGCCGTGAGCACCTGCGGATTGTGCTCGCGAGCGCGAGCGAGTGTTACGGCCGAGCGAAGCTCCTCGAACATGTCGAAGGATGGCGTCGAGGCGGGACTGTCGGTCCCGATCCCCACACGAATCCCGGCCGCGAGAAGATCCGTCAGCGGCGCGATCCCGCAGCCCAGATAGCCGTTCGAGCGCGGGCAGTGCGCAACCGCCACGTCGAGGGAGGCCAGCAGATCGATCTCCTCGGGGTCGAGATCGACGCAGTGTGCCGCGACGGTCTCCGGGCCGATCGCAGCGGCGCCGGCCAGCACGCGAATGCCGGTCTCACCGGGCGGGGGAAGGATGTAGCTCAGGGCGCTTAGCGGCCCCTCACCGCGCGTGAGCCAGGCACGCTCGGCCGCGCTCTCGGCCAGGTGCGTTACGACGGGCAGTCCCAGTTCGCGGGCCGCCGCGTAGACCTCCGCCGTGGCCGTATAGGGCGCATGCGGCGAGATCGCCAGGCGCACCTGCTCGGAAAGAGCCGGATCAGCCACCTCCTTCAGCTCCTCGAAGTGCCGGAGTGCGGCATCCGGGTCGTCCCCGAACACCTCCAGGCCGACAATCGCCTTCAGCCCGAGCTCGGAGCAGGCGCGCGGAGAAGCGGCACTGAAGCTGGCGTCCGCAACCGTGGTGATACCCGAGGCCAGGCACTCGGCGGCGCCGAGCCGCGCCAGCGCGACGATCCCCTCGAAGGAGAGATGCAGCTTTCGCTCGAGATGCAGCGCGATCCAGCCGCCGAAGTCGAGCCCGTCGCCGAAGCCGGTGTAGCCGGCGTACTCGAGGTGTGTGTGAGCGTTGACGAAGCCCGGCAGGATCGCGGCTTCCGGAAAACGGCGCCCGGCGCCCACTTCGGCGCTCGTCCCCACCCTCGTGATGCGGCCGTTCTCGAAGGCCACGGCGCCGTTTTCTATCGGCTCGCCTTCGATCGGGAGCAACCAATCGGCGGAGTAGATCGTCTCCACGGCGGGCGATGCTAGCAGGGAACTCTTCTCGGAACGTGAAACCGGCGATCGGGGTGCGATCGGTGAATGCGAACGGCTTGTTTAGACTGCGTGCCCTCGTTCACGAACCCGAACGATGGAGGTGAAGTGGCGGTAACCAGGGATACCGGGTCGCTTAGTTCGTCGCTCGACGCCGAACAGCTCGGACTGGATCGGGCCGACCTCCTCAGCATCTATCGCGACATGCTTATCACGCGCGGGATCGAGGAGCGCGGCCACATCCTTTACAAGCAGGGCAAGATCCCCGGCTCCTTCTACACCGGGCGGGGCAACGAGGCGGCCGCGGTCGGGGTGGCGAGCGCGATGCGGCCCGAAGACGCCGGCACTCCACTGCACCGCGACATGGGCGTGCACGTCACTCGTGGCGTCGAGCCCTGGCGCATCCTCGCGCAGTACATGGCCCGAGAGGACGGCCCCGCGCGCGGGCGCGACGGAAACGTCCACATGGCTCTGATCGAGCAGAACCTGGTCGCCATGGTCAGCCACCTACCGGCGATGATGCCCGTCGCGGTGGGGCTGGCTCTAGCCTTCCGCATCCGCGACGAGCGCCGCGTCTCGGTCTGCTGGTACGGCGACGGTGCCGCGGCCCGGGGCGACGCGCACGAGGCGATGAACTTCGCCGGGGTTCGGCGGCTGCCGGTGGTGTTCGTCTGCGACAACAACCAGTACGCCTACTCGACTCCGCCGCAGCTGGAGTACGCCTGCGCCAACCTGGCCGATCGTGCCGCGGCCTACGGCTTCGAGGGCATCGTCGTGGATGGAACGGATGTCCTCGCCGTCTACAGCACGGCGAAGCAGGCGATCGAAAAGGCGCGGGCCGGCGGCGGGCCAACTCTGGTCGAGTGCGTGACGCTACGCATGGAAGGCCACGCCGTTCACGACGACGCTTCCTACGTGCCGCGCGAGTTGCTCGAGGAGTGGTCGAAGTACGACCCGATCGTGCGCTTCCGCCTCTGGCTGGGCGAGCACGCCCAGGCCGGCGAGGCCGAGTTGAGCGGGCTGGAAGAGGAGGTCAAGACACTGCTCGCCGAGGCGCAAGAGCGGGCGGAAAACTCTCCCCTACCCGACCCGAACGAGCTCGAGCAGGGCGTCTACGCCGAGATCGAGCCGCCCCAGGGAAGTCCTGATGCCTGAGAAGACCTACCTGCAGGCGATCTCGGACGGGCTGCGCCAGGAGATGCGTCGCGACGAGCGCGTCTTCGTGCTGGGCGAGGACGTGGGCGTCTACGGCGGCGCCTTCAAGGTCACCGCGGGCTTTCTCGACGAGTTCGGGCCCTGGCGGGTGATCGACGCGCCGCTCTCGGAGATCGCCATCGTCGGCGGCGCCACCGGCTCAGCTCTGATGGGTCTTCGCCCGATCGCCGAGCTGCAGTTCTCCGACTTCGTTGCCTGCGCCTGGGACCAGGTGGTCACCGTCGCCGCCAAGCAGCACTTCCGGGCCGGAACACCCGTGCCGATCGTGCTGCGACTACCATCCGGCGGCGGCTTCTCGGGCGGGCCCTTCCACTCGCAGAGCCCCGAGAGCGCCTTCACCCACGTGCCCGGCCTGAAGATCGTCTGCCCGGCGACGCCGCACGACGCCAAGGGCCTTCTGGCGACCGCGGTCGAGGATCCCAATCCCGTTCTCTACTTCGAGCACAAGCACCTCTACCGCCGCATCAAGGCCGAGGTGCCCGACGAGCGCTACACGATCCCCTTCGGCAAAGCGCGGATCGAGCGGGCGGGCGACGACGTCACGCTCGTGACCTGGGGGGCGATGGTCTACACCGCCGCCGAGGCCGCCGAGGCACTTCAGAGCGAGGGCGTCTCGGCCGAGATCATCGACCTGCGCACGCTGCAGCCCTGGGACAAGCGGGCGGTGCTGGAGAGCGTGGCCAAGACCTCGAAGCTGCTGATCTTGCACGAGGACACGCGCACCTCGGGCTTTGGCGCCGAGATCGCGGCGCAGCTGGTCGAGGAGGCCTTCGAGCAGTTGGATGCGCCGATCAGGCGGATCGCGGCACCCGACACGCCGGTTCCCTTCTCACCCGTGCTGGAGAAGGCCTACATCCCGCAGGTCGAGGACGTGGCGGGCGCGCTGCGTGAACTGGCGGAGTACTGATGGTGACCCAGACCCAGATCGACGTGGTGATGCCGCAGATGGGCGTCTCCGTCTCGGAGGGGACGATCGTCAAGTGGCTGAAGGGCGAAGGCGAGCAGGTCCTGGCCGACGAGCCGCTGCTCGAGATCTCCACCGACAAGGTCGACACCGAGGTGCCGAGCCCGGCCGGTGGAGTTCTCGGCCGCATCGTCAAGTTGGAAGGCGAGACCGTCGCCGTCGGTACGACGATCGCGCTGATCACGACGGCAGGCGGCGCACTCGCCGAGGAGCCGAAGCCGGAGAGCGCCGCCGAGCGAGCGCCGACCTCGCCCGAGCCCGTCGCCGCGCAATCTACCGCAGCAACCGATCACGTCTTCGTTTCGCCGGTGGTGGCGAGAATCGCCGCCGAGCACTCGCTCGATTTGGAGCTGATAAGCGGCAGCGGTCGCGGCGGTCGCGTGACGAAGAAGGACATCCTCGCCCACATTGCCGCGTCGCAGGCGCCCGAGGCCGAGACGGTCGTGAGCGAGCCCCTACCTGTGCCCGTGACCTCGTCGGCAGCGACCAACGGCGATCGGCTCGAGACCATGTCGCAGATGCGCCGTTCGATCGCCGAGCACATGCGCCGCTCACTCGACACCGCGGCGCACGCCACCACCGTCTTCGAGGTGGACATGTCCAGCGTGGTCGCGATCCGCTCCCGGCTCAAGCCCGAGTTCCTCGAGCGCCACGGTGTCCGCCTCACCTACCTGGCCTTCGTCGCCCGGGCCACGATCGAGGCGTTGCGCAACTGGCCCTGGCTGAACGCCGAGATCCGCGGCCAGGAGATCGTCACCCACAGCTACATCAACCTCTGCATCGCCGTCGCCATGGACGGCGGCAAGGGACTGGTCGTGCCCACGATTCGAAACGCCGAGGGGCTCAACCTGCTGGGGATGGCGCGAGCCATCCAGGATGTCGGCGACCGCGCCCGCTCCAGGCAACTCACGCCCGACGACGTCGAAGGCGGCACCTTCACCATCACCAATCCCGGCGGCCATGGCTCGGTCGTCGGCACGCCGATCATCAACCAGCCTCAGGTGGCGATCCTCGACACCGAGGCGCTGGTCAAGCGGCCGGTGGTGATCACTGACGACAAGGGCGTGGACGCCATCTCGGTGCGACCGATCATGAATCTTTGCCTTTCCTTCGACCATCGCCTGATCGACGGCGCCTACGCCGTCCAGTTCATGGCCGAGGTTCGGAAGAGTCTCGAAAGCTGGGGCGAAGAGCGCTATTAGAACCGGTTCAGACCAGGGCATTCGAATCGAGCCGGCGTCGGCCGGCGATGCCGAGGCTCTGAGCGAAGTCTCACGCCGAGCCTTCGAGCAAGACATCGACTATGGCCGACCGTGCGTCGGTGGCCCGCCCGGCTATGACTCGCCAGACTGGCAGCGAAAGGCGATCGAGACCGGCAGCTACTACAAGGTCACGGCGGACGGCCAGATCGTGGGCGGATTCGTTCTCTTTCTGCTTGCGGACGGAACGGCGAAGCTTGGCCGCGCCTTTCTCGAGCCCGAGCGCCAGAACAGAGGGATCGGAAGCGAGCTACTCCGCTTTGCGGAGAGCGTTTTCCCCGAAGCCAGGCGCTTCGTCCTCGACACACCGGCCTGGAACATGAGGACGAGACACCTCTACGAGAAATACGGTTATGCGAAGACCGGCGAGATCGAGAGCGGGTTCGGATTCCCCCTGATCGAGTACGAGAAGAGGCTCGACGCGTGAGCGCGAACCGGAAGCTGATCGCGGCCGTACGCAGCGAGCTCGCGGCACACGCTGATCCGGTCAAAGCGCCTCAGATGCAGGCCTATCTGAAGACCGAAATGCCCTGCCTCGGGGTCACGGTGCCGCTGCAGCGCGAGGTCGTCGCGCACGCCGCCGCCGTATACCCGATCGCGTGCTTCGAGGACTGGCGCGATACGGTGCTCGAGCTCCATCGCGCTGCCGAGCACCGCGAGGAGCTTGGCTGCGCGGGATTCCTGGCCGGGCAGCGCCGCTACCGCGAATACCAGACGCTCGCCGCGCTGTCGCTGTACGAGGAGCTGATCGTGCGCGGCGCATGGTGGGATCTGGTCGACGAGATCGCAACGCACCGTCTTGCGCCGCTGCTTCTCTCCTATCCCGCCGAGATGCGGCAAGAGATGCTCGCCTGGAGCCGCGACCGCTCGCTCTGGAAGCGGCGCAGCTCGATCATCTGCCAGGTGACTTTGAAGGAGAAGACCGACCTGGAGCTGCTCTACGCCTGTATCGAGCCGAACCTGTCGGAGCAGGACTTCTTCATCCGCAAGGCGATCGGCTGGGCGCTGCGCTCGCTTGCCTACGCCGACCCGGACGAGGTCGTTCGCTACGTGCACGAGAACGAGAGCCGGCTCAGCCCGCTCAGCCGCCGCGAGGCGCTCAAGAACCTTCCCGCCAGCTAGCCTGAGACGAAAGGGCAGACAGTGACCTATCGCTATGTAGACGCCCGCGACATCGAGCCCCGACTGCGCGTGCTCCGCCCTGTCCGGGCCGCACTCGAGATCGGCTCCTTCGGCATCAACGAGATCGATCTACCGCCACAGGCCGACGGCTACCCCGAGCACGACGAGCTGAAGTCGAACCACGACGAGCTCTACGTCGGGCTCGAAGGCGCCGCGACGATGACGATCGACGGCGAGGAGGTCGAGCTGGTACCGGGGCGCTACGTCTATGTCACGCCCGAGTCGAGGCGCCACATCGCGCCCGGCGCCGAGGGTATCCGCTTCATCGCCGTCGGCGTTGCGGCCGATCACGAGCATCGGGGGAGGTACTAGCGGGTGCCGGAGCGCGCCTACCTGATGCGGCTCGGCGTCGTGCCCTACCGCGAGGTCTGGGACCTGCAGCGCTCGCTGGCGGCGGCCGTCTCGCAGGGCGCGATCCCCGACACCGTGATCTTCTGCGAGCACCCGCCGGTGATCACCGCCGGCCGCCGCACCGCCGAGGGCGAGTTGCACCTTCCCGCGGACGCGGCGGTGGAGGTCGTCGAGACCGACCGCGGCGGCAGGTCCACGTACCATGGCCCCGGGCAGCTCGTCTGCTACCCGATTCTCGATCTCCGCCGCCACGGCAAGGACGTCAAGCTCTACGTGCGCCGGCTGGAAGAGGCGCTGATCCAGACGCTCGCGCCGCTCGGCATCGAGGCGACGCGGATCGAGGGGCTGACCGGCGTCTGGCTGCAGAGCCCGCCCCGAAAGATCGCTTCCATTGGCGTTCGCGTCGCCCGCTGGGTCACGACGCACGGCTACGCGCTCAACGTCGATCTCGATCCGGCGCCGTTCAGCGACTGGATCACCGCCTGCGGGCTGGAGGACGCGGCCTTCACCACCGCCGCCCGCGAGCTGGCGCGACCCGTGACCGTCGAGGAGGTGCGCTCGCTCGCCGCCGCGGCGCTGGCCGAGGTGTTCGAGCTGGAGCTGGAAGACCTACCCGTGGAAGACGGTGAGCCCGGCCTCTGGCCGCAACCCGTCCACGCCAAGCTGGGCGCAAAGGAGGGCTGAGATGTCGCTTCCCGTCGGAGACCGTCCGCGCCGCCCCGAGTGGATGAAGGTGCGCGCCCCAAGCGCCGACTCGCTCTACGGCGACGTGCGCCGGCTCCTGCACGGACAGCACCTGCACACGGTCTGCGAGGAGGCGCACTGCCCGAACGTGGGCGAGTGCTGGGGCCGGGGAACGGCCGCCTTCCAGATCCTCGGCGACACCTGCACCCGCGCCTGCCGCTACTGCAACGTACGCTCGGGCAAGCCCGCGGGCCCGCCCGATCCGGACGAACCGAGGCGCCTGGCCGAGACCGCGGCGCAGATGAAGCTTGGTCACGTCGTCGTCACCTCGGTCGATCGCGACGACCTGGCCGACAAGGGCGCGGGCCAGTTCGCGGCCACGATCAGGGCGCTGAAGGAGCTTGTTTCGAGCGCCTCGGTCGAGGTGCTGACGCCCGATTTCCTCGGCTTCGAGGAGGAAGGACTGGCACTCGTGCTGGCCGAGCAGCCCGAGGTCTTCAATCACAACATCGAGACCGTGCGCCGCCTGCACCGGCGCATGCGCGGCGCCAGGGCTAGCTACGACGGCTCGCTCCGCCTGCTTGCCCGCGCGAAGGAGGTCGCCGACTACCCCGTCGCGACCAAGTCCGGCCTTATGGTCGGGCTCGGCGAGACGAACGAGGAGGTCGCGGAGACGCTCGGCGACCTGCGCGAGCACAACGTCGAGATCGTCACCATCGGCCAGTACCTGCAGCCGACACCCAAGCACGCGCCGATCGAGCGCTGGGTGCACCCCGACGAGTTTCGCTCCTTCAGCGAGCTGGGCCGCGAGCTCGGCTTCCGCTCGGTATTTTCGGCGCCGCTGGTTCGTTCCAGCTACCGCGCCGAGGAGCAGCTCGGCGCTTGATCTGATCGCTACCGCGGCGATCGAGCTTTGAGGAATCAGGCTCAGATTCGGCACGAACTACCCCTGGCGCCAATCGGTAGGCACCGCTCAGAGAAAGCGAATGCCGTCAAGGCTAATCCGTGCCGGAAATGTAACCCCTTTTCGCCAAAACACACCGCGGTGTCAGACACCGCTCAGAGAATGCGGATGCCGTCAAGGCTAATCCGTACCGAAAGTGTGACTCTTTTCCCCCAACAGTCCTACATGCGCTACTCGGCGCCGAGTAGCGCCAGCGCCTCGGCGTGCAGTAATCCGTTCGTCGAGACGCCGCTACCGCCGTCGATCAGCGAGCGCCCGCTCATGTCGCTGAACTTCCCGCCCGCCTCCTCGACGATGATCTTCAGCGGGGCGCAGTCCCAGATCTTCACGGCCGGGTCGATCGCCACGTCCACCGAACCCTCGGCGACGAGCATGTGCTGCCAGAAATCGCCGAAGGAACGCGTGTGCCAGGCCCTGGTCGCGAGCGGCGCCAGGCGCTCGATGCCCTCGCTCAGCTCGAAGGAGACGACGGCGTACTCGAGCCGCTCGATCTCGGAGACCTTCGTCCGGCGCCCCCAGCCGATCGACGTGGTCGCGTCTTCCAGCTTCGCCACGCCCGAGACGTGAATCGGCCCGTCGCTGCGATAGGCGCCGCTACCGCGCTCGGCCCACCAGCGGCGCCCCAGGGCCGGCGCCGAGACCAGGCCCAACTCGACCTCGCCCTCGACTTCGAGCGCGATCAGGGTGGCGAAGATGGGGATGCCACGAGTGTAGTTTCGCGTACCGTCGATCGGGTCGAGAATCCAGCGCCGGCCGCCCGCTCCGCTCGAGCCCTCCTCCTCGCCCAACACCGAGTCTCCGGGCTGCTCGGCGTTGATGCGCTCGCGCAGCGCCTTCTCGATCGCCCGGTCGGCCTCGGTCACCGGCGATAGGTCGGGCTTGGTCTCGACGCCGAGGTCGGCTGCACCGAAGCGCGCCAACGCGAGCTCGTCGGCGAGATCGGCGAGGCCGGCGGCGAAGTCGAGATCGGCGGACATCCACGCTCAGTTTGACGACCGGTGCGGATCGCCGCCGGCTACTCGCTCGAGTACTCCGGCTGAGCCTTCTCGTGCCGGATCTCGGCGACGGCGTTGTTGGCGGCCATCGCGGCCTCGGCCAGGGCGATCGTGATCAGCGTGATCTTGCCTTCGTAACCCGCGACGTCGCCGGCGGCGTAGATGCGCGAACGAGAGGTGCGCATGGTCGCCGGATCAACCAGCAGCTGGCGGCGGCCGAAGCGCTCCAGCCCCCACTCGGCGACCGCGCCCAGGTGCGAGGAAAAGCCGAGCAGCGTGATCAGCGCCTCGCAGGCGACCTGCTCGCGCTCGCCAGTAGAGGTGTTTTCGATCGTCACCGCCTCGATTTGATCGGCGCCGTGGATCTCGCGCACCTCGCAGGGCGTCATGATCCGCGCCTTTCCCTCCTCTTCCAGCGCCCTGGCCTTCGCCAGCGACGACTCGTGCGCACGGAAACGGTTGCGGCGATGAACGAGCACGATCGGCGGTTCGGCGATCTCTGCGAGACCGAGCAGCCAGTCGAGCGCCGAGTCGCCTCCGCCCACGATCAGGCAGCGCATGCCGGCGAAGCTCACCTTCTCGCGCACCGCGTAGTGCAGTCCCTTCCCCTCCCACTTGTCGATGCCCTCGAGCGGGAGCTTGCGCGGGGAGAAGGCGCCGTGCCCGGTCGTGACGATCAGGCTGCGACTGAGATAGGTGTTGCCCGCGTCGGTGCCGAGCCGAATCAGCTCCTCGCCGTCCAGCTCGACGGATTCCATCGAGACGGCCTCCTCGCCCAGGCTAAGGTCGGGCCGAAACTGGAGCCCCTGCTCGACCAGGCTCGAGGCGAGCTCGCGGGCGACAACACTCGGAAAGCCGGCCACGTCGCCCATCTGCTTCTCGGGGTAGAGCGCGACCAGCTGGCCGCCCGCCTCCCCCAGGCTCTCGACGATGCGCACGGATGCGTGCCGGTGCCCCGCGTAGTAGGCAGCCGCCAGCCCAGCCGGGCCGGCACCGAGAACGGTCACATCGACGACATCGTCTGGGTGAACTGCGCTGCTCACTATCGAGATCCTACGCCTGGCGGTTTCCGCGACAGAGTCTGCGCGCCGATCGCGCGCCGTCCTGTCCCTTCATCCTCAGTCCCTTAGTCGGGGGATATCAGCGCGCACGAGGAGGATTCTTCTTGACTCCAGGCGGCCCAGACTATTAATTTCGTTCGACCCCCCTTTGTTTTCCTTTTGTAAATGCTCTAAAGGGTCAGACCAAGCCGCTTCTCCCCCGAGTAAAGGACAGCCGCATGAACCTGTTTCCCCCACGGTTCTACGTCCTCTCCGCCGCTTCACTGTGCGTCGCGTGCGTGGTAGCCGGCTCCGCCTATTCGAAGAGCACATCGAGATCAGGCGCCCAGATCGCGCCGGGACAAGAGATCGTCTCGCTTCGAACGAGCCACTCGCGAA
Source organism: uncultured Gaiellales bacterium (assembly GCA_964636655.1). Classification (GTDB taxonomy): domain Bacteria; phylum Actinomycetota; class Thermoleophilia; order Gaiellales; family Gaiellaceae; genus Fen-549. Next base: position 8,693 of record CAZWTK010000003.1, on the reverse strand, counting down.
CGTTCAGCGCAAAGGGAGGAGTGCGTCGTTCGGTCATCTATCAGGAGCCGGTCAACTACCGGGACGGGGGCAAGTGGAAACGGATCGACAACGCGCTCGTTCGGACAGGCGAGCACGGGTATGCCTACGAGAATCGAGCTAACAGGTATCGGATCGGAGTTCCCGCGAACCACGGAAGCAAAGCAATCAGAATCGCTCGAGGCGATGACTGGATCGACCTGGAGCTCGAGAGGGCGCACGGCGCTCCATCGGTCGACGGAAACGCTGCGACCTACCGGGTCTCGCGCGGCGTGACAGTGACCTACGTCGCCGAATCGAGCGGTATCGAGGCGAAGCTGACGCTCGAAAACGCACGTGTACCGGATACCTACCGCTTCGTTCTAGAGACAAGTAAAGGGCTGCGCCTAAAGAGTGGAGACGACGGCATCGTCGTCATCGACTCGCATGGGCAGGTCAGGTTCTCGATCCCGGTTCCGTCGGCCGTCGACAGCTCGGGCGAGACGACCCAGTGTGATTTCACCGTTGAGTACCGCCGACAACGGTACGTCGTCTCACTTCGCCTCGATCGCGATTGGCTTCGCGCGAACGAGCGCACCTATCCGGTCGAGATCGATCAGACGATCAGTGTCGCCGCCGAACCCGAGCGCTTCACGGTCGACTGCTTGATCCAGAGCAGAGGCCCGAAGAACAAGAGCTTCTGTAACAACCCGGTCCTGGCTGTCGGGTCGCACGGTAAAGACCAAACTCGAACGCTACTTCGTTTCGACGTCGACGGCTCGCTGCCTCAGGGTGTCGATATCGCGGGTGCCCGAATTGGCCTGTACAAGTGGTGGCAGACGGGACGGAAAGCCGTCACGGTAGACGTCCATGCCTTGACGAAGCCTTTCACGAACGCCGCGACCTGGAAGCGCTACGACACGGGTCATTTCTGGTCCACCAGCGGCGGCGACTACATCGACTCGTCGCTCGCCACCGCGAATAGTGACGCGAAGATGGATTTTGAGTGGTGGGATTTCACCGACCTGCAGACCATTCAACAGATCACTGACGGCTCGGCCGCCAATAACGGCTTCCTTCTCAAGCAGCAGGACGAGAAGGTCAAGGGCTTCCAGGCGTTCCTTTCCTCCGAATATTGGAAACCTTCGCTCCAGCCTCGGCTCGAGATCACCTACAAGCCCGTGGACGACGCAATGCCGTCTGCGCCCGTGCTCGACGAGACGACGACCACACCGTTCGTCGACGCGACATCTTTCCTCTATACGGGCGACGATCCCATCCAGGCCGGCGTTGCCGACGGGACAATCGAGCGGACGCGTGCCGCTGTCATTCGCGGCAAGGTCACGACTCGCGGGGGCGATCCTCTTCCAGGCGTGAGCGTGAGCGTCCTTGGTCATCCGGAGTTCGGGCAGACGATGAGCCGTTCGGACGGAAACATCTACATGGCCGTGAACGGCGGCGGACAGCTAACGCTCGTACTCGAAAAAGAGGGCTACCTCGAGGCGCAGCGCCACGTAGACGTGCCCTGGCAGGACTACGCCTGGATCGACGATGTCGCCCTCGTGCCGCTCGACAGCACGGTTTCTACGGTGAATCTCGCCAACGGAACACAGCAGGTTGTCCGCGGTAGCCAGGTAACAGACTCGGCAGGAACCCGTCAGGCAACACTGATCTTCCCCGCGGGAACGACAGCGGCGATGAATATGCCCGATGGAAGTAGTCAGCCGCTCGAGAATCTGAGCGTTCGCATAACCGAGTACACAGTGGGGACGTCGGGCCCGCAATCCATGCCGGCCGAACTACCGGCATCGACGGCCTACACCTACGCGATCGAGTACAGCGTCGACGAGGCGACGGCGGCCGGCGCCGGCGCAGTTGAGTTCGATCGACCGGTAGTCAGCTACACGGAGAACTTCATCGATTTCAAGGTCGGATTGTCAGTGCCCGTGGGCTACTACGATCGCGCCGAGGGCCGCTGGATCGGGCAGAAGGACGGTCGCGTCGTCAAAGTCCTCTCCGTAACCGGTGGTCTAGCCGAGCTCGACGTCGATGGCAGTGGTCGGGCTGCGGATTCCGATGCGCTGGCCGAATTAGGTGTGACAGACGCCGAACGCCGCGAGCTTGCGGCTCTCTACCAAGCCGGCGAGAGCCTCTGGCGTGTCCCGATCTCTCACTTCAGCCCATACGACTACAACTACGGCTCGGCGCTTCCGAATGGCGCCAGATACCCACACCAACCGGGCCCTGAAAGCGGTGCGCCCGGCGACGATCCCTGTACCGAGAGTGGCTCGATCATCGGCTGCGAGAATCAGACTCTCGGTGAAGCGGTCGGCATCGCGGGGACGCCTTACAGTCTCCACTACCAAAGTGATCGCGTCCCGGGTCGTTCGGCATCGAACACATTCACGTTCTCACTCACTGGTGACACGATCCCGGCGCCCCTGAAGCGCGTCGATCTCATCGTCGAGATCGCCGGCGAAAGGATCACTCGCTCGTACGCCCCTGCCCCAAATCTCACATACACCTACACGTGGGATCGAAAGGACTGTTTTGGACGACTCGTACAAGGCAGCCAGCGGATCACGGCAAGGATTGGCTACGTCTACGAGCTCCGATACGTGACGCCTGCGGGCGACTTGTTCGATGACAATGGCGCGGTCGTCACTCGAATACTCGACCGCAGCTGGGATTTGCCTAGCGGCGATGAGGAATACACACAGACGGTCGGCCGCGAGATGACACTTTGGCAGGTAGTCAGGGGAAGCGTCGCTTCTCCGATCGGGGTATTTGACGCTCACGGCCTCGGTCTGGGCGGTTGGACGATCGACGCGCAGTACTCCTACGACCCGGTGTCGAGAATGGTACGAGGGGGCGACGGCTCACAGTGGAGCGCACGCTCTCTGCCTACCGAGATGAGCACTCCCAGCTTCAAGGAATGGTATTGCGACGACGGCGGTGGCGGAGGAGAGATTCTCAACTCCGTTACGTCAACTGCGCTGAAGCTCGTTGGTGGCGCTTTCTCGGCCCTTGGCTCGAGTCGGGTCTCGGCTTCCGCAAATGAGACGACAGGTTCGCCTCCGGGCGATAACTGTTCCCTCCAAAGCAACGCCTCGTTCCATAATGCGTCGGGAGTCAGCTCGGGCCCGGACGGAAGTGTCTTCGTCGCCGAAACCTCCTATCGCACCATTAGCCGCGTCGGTGCCGACGGGATCATCGAAACCGTAGCCGGCACGGGAGAGGCTCCAGACGATCCGGTCGATGTTGGAGACGGCGGCCCGGCCGTAGATGCGAGGCTCTCCAATCCAACGGACATGGCGGTTGGTCCCGACGGCAGTCTTTACATCGCCGATTACGACGCCAATCGAATCCGCAAGATCGCGCCCGACGGCCTCATCTCTACGATCGCCGGCGGCCCCAACGATGCCTGCGAGTGGGACGATGACCCGATCTGGTATACGGGCCAACCGGCCGCCGAGACCTGGCTCTGTCACCCTTCTCACATCGCGGTAGGACATGACGGCAGTGTCTACTTCGCGAGCCATTCGCAATACATCAGCCGCATAGGCACCGACGGGTCTCTAACCCTTGTCGCGGGCGATGGGAGCGGAACTGAGACCGGAGACGGCGGACCTGCGTGGGCGGCGAATACGTATTACCAGGTAAAAGACATCGCCGTCGGCCCCGAGGGAGGTATCTACTTCATCGACGGTCATGGTGCGGTTCGCCGTATCACTCCGGAGGGCGTCGTCTCGAGCGTGACGGCTCCGGCCTGCCATACGAACTGCCCCTCGTGGGACGGTGCATCTACGCCCGCAATCGACACTCCCACGCAAGCCGTAGGGATCGCATTCGATGGGGAGGGCGGACTCATCGTCGCCGAGGGCTACCGCATTCTTGTTGTCTCTCCACGAGAGACGATCAAGCTGGTCGCCTCCATCTACAACACCGGCGAGTGGCGTCGCGCGTTTACCGGCGTCGCCGTATCACCGAGTGGGACGGCTTACGTCGTCAACGGCCGGGGTGAGATGAAGCGGATCGACAGTCCGCTTCCCGGCTACTCGGCCAAGGACGAGACGGTTGCCTCGCGTGACGGTCAATTGCTCCTCGACTTCGACGAGACGGGGCGCCATCTCCAGACGCGAGACGCGCTCACCGGAGCGACCCTGGTCAGCTTCTCGTACGACTCGGCTGGACGGCTGATCGGCCTGACCGACGGCGACGGCGACACGACCGAGATCGAGCGAAACGCAGCGGGTGTTCCCACCGCGATCGTCGCTCCGCACGGTCAGCGGACAACGCTGCAACTCGACGCCAACGGATATCTCTCGAAGATTACGAACCCGGCGAACGAGAGCGTCAGTTTCGATACGAACGGCGACGGCTTACTACGCAGCATCACCGACCCGAAGGGCAACAGCTCTCGTTTCACTTACGACGCCCTTGGGCTGCTGGTGAAGGACGAAAACGCGGTCGGAGGATCGCGAACACTCGCCCGAGTAGACGACGCCGA
>CAZWTK010000003.1:0-4086 GCA_964636655.1 uncultured Gaiellales bacterium | reverse complement strand
AGGACGAAAACGCGGTCGGAGGATCGCGAACACTCGCCCGAGTAGACGACGCCGAGGGCTTCGAGGTCTCTACGACAACCGCGCTGGGCCGCACGAGTCGGCACCGGATCAAGATGGACGACTACCACACGACCGGCCGCAAGGTCACGAATCCGGACGGCACGTCGAACGAGCTCTCCATCGACTGGTACGGAAAGAGGACGCTCAGCGACTCGGACGGAACCACGCTGGTCGCGAATCCCGGCTCCGACCCGCGCTACGGCCTCCAGGCGCCCTACGCGGCCGACACAGCCTTGACGACTCCGTCCGGGCGCACGATCGAGACGACGAAAACCCAGAGCGCAGAGGTCCCGGACGCGAGCGATCCCTTCTCGGCTCAGCTCTCCTGGCAGCTGAACCTGGGCGGGACGTTCTCGACCACCTTCGACGGTTGGGACGACAGCTTCACGAGCACGTCGGCCGAGGGTCGCACCACCTCGACCTACGTAGATGCACAGCGGAGGCCGTTCTTCGAGCAGATGAGCGATCTCGAGCCGGTCGGCTCCAGCTACGACGAGCACGGGCGCCTGGTCGAGAGGACGCAGGGCTCACGCAGCTGGCGATTCGCCTACGACGACGCAGGGAATCTCGCCTCCGTCACCGACCCGCTCGATCAAGTCGAGAGCTACGAGTACGACCTGGCGGGGCGCCTGACGAGACAAACGCTCAGCGATGGGCACGCTATCGATTACACCTACGACGCCAACGGGAATCTGACCTCGATCACGCCGCCCGGACGCCAGCCGAGCAGCTTCAGCTACGACGCCGTAGACCGGCCGCTGACGCTGACCCAGCCCGATGCGGGCGGAGGTACGAGCGAGACCGGCTACAGCTGGGACAAGGACGGCGACCTCACCGGGATAACTAGGCCCGACGGCTCGACGATCGACTACGGCTACGACAGCGCCGGGCGGCTGAAGACGATCGACTGGTCGGCGGGACGAACGACCTACCGCTACGACACAACGAGCGGCAAGCTGACGTCGATCTCCGGACCGGGAGCGACGCTCAACTTCAGCTACGACGGCCCGCTCCCGCTCACCGAGACCCTGGTCAGCCCCGTCGACGGACACATCGAGTGGGACTACGACAACCAGCTCCGAGTCTCCTCGGAAACGGTGAACGGATCGAAGGTCTCCTATCAGTACGACAAGGACGGCCTGCTGACGAAGGCGGGCGCCCTTACCCTCCAGCCGAACCCCGCCAACGGTCTGATCGACGGACTGAGCCTCGACGACGTCGCTACGACCTACGAGCACGACGGCTATGGCGCCCGCACGAAGGCGACGACAGCGTTCTCCGGTCAGCCGCTGCTCCAACTGGCCTACTCCTACGACGATCTCGGGCGGCTCAGCACCAAGACCGATACAACGCCGCAGGGCAGCCACGACTTCGTCTACGGTTACGACGAGGCCGGTCACCTAGTCGAGGTGAAGCAAGACGGCGCGGTCGTCGAGAGCTACGCCTACGACGCCAACGGCAACCGCACCTCCGCCACCCGCTCCGACGGCGTAACCCTCAACGCCTCCTACGACGCCCGAGACCGCCTGACTAGCTTCGGCTCCAACACCTACTCCTACTCGGCAAACGGCGACCTGGCCTCCGTCACGAACACCGAGAGCGGCGAGACGACAACCTTCGACTTCGACTCGCTCGGCGAGCTCGAAGGCGCCACCCTCCCAGACGGCACGAAGGTTAGCTACCTCTACGACCCGCTCGGTAACAGGATCGGGAAGCGGGTGGACGGCCGGCTCGTTCAGGGCTTCGTCTACGGAGAAGGCTCTTCCCCGGTCGCAGAGGAGGACGCAGACGGCACCAAGACGCTCTTCGTCTACGCCTCCTCGGCCGTCACCCCCGACTACATGGTCAGAGGCGGTGTCAGCTACCGGATCGTCTCGGACGAGAGAGACAGCCCGCGCCTGATCGTCAACAGCTCTACCGGCGAGATCGCCCAAGAGCTCGACTACGACTCCTACGGAAGAGTCACCAAGGACACCAACCCCGGCTTCCAGCCCTTCGGCTTCGCCGGCGGCCTCTATGACTCGGATACCGGCCTGACCCACTTCGGCGCCAGGGACTACGACGCAGAGACGGGGAGGTTCATATCGGAGGACCCACTCGACTTCTCTGGCGGGGACACGAACCTCTACGCCTACGCCTGGGGCGATCCGGTCAACGTCGTCGATCCCGCCGGGCTCGGCGGCTGGGGTATCGTCAGTGGCGTCTGGGACACCGTCAATGCCCCCTTCGACTACGCGGCCGGCGGGATCAACTGGATCGGCAGGGAGACGGGCGCCACGTACTACGCCAACAGGGCCGCTGCCGCCTGGGCTGAGGTGGCTACCGATCCGAGCTCCCCCTGGTGGGCGAAGGGAGCGGCGACCGTCATGGGCTCCTTCGCCTCGCTTGCGGCCTGCGACAACCTGGGAGCGACAACGCTCACCCTGGCGACCGCCGGCGTGGGTTTTTGGGGGGGCGCCGCTGTAAACGCCCGACGCGGGGTTGTTCTTTATCGGGCAGTAGGTGATGGAGAAGCCGCGGATATCGCCGAATACGGTGCGTATCGAATAGCCGGTAACTCAGCCAGGCACGGGAAATACTTCTATCCGACGAAAGCGCAGGCGCAGGCGTTTGTTGACAGAGGATGGGCGACGAGCGTGACTTCGGCGCGATTTCCTCGGTCAGTTCTCGATGGAGTCGAAGTCCTCGATCTCCCCGGAGAGGGGGGTCTCGCGTACTATGTTCCCGGCCGTTTTTTCCCATACGGACCTGTGAGATTCCATGGCTGATTCGCTGCTGAACCGCTCTGGCGGGATCAACGTTCTGGCGGAGGTCACTCTGCTACTCCCTTCGGAAAGCGACCGAGCGCAGGCTATTCGAACCGGATATCGCCCGCTCTGTCTCATCGAAGGTGAGGACCCGGTCTCGATCGGGATGTGTGAAACGCGGATCGACGAAGAATGCATCCCGGCCGGCGGAACCGGGATTGTCGATTTGTTTTTCGACGAATCGGTTGCCTCGGTCGTGAGGGCGCGGCTCCCGGTGGGGACTCGGTTCGCGCTCGCAGAGGGGTTAGAGAAGATCGGCTATGCAACGGTCAAGGCCGTCTCCTAAGGCGGTGAGCTGTGGCTCGGAGATGTCTCTGACCGCCAGATCAGCGCCTACGCCTCCATCGGCCTGAAGACGTGATGAGCCAGGTCGCGCTCGAGGCGGCGCATCGCTTCCAGCTTGCCCTTCTTCTCTGAGATTCGTCACTCGCAAGCTCCGACGGCGTAACCCTCAACGCCTCCTACGACGCCCGAGACCACCTGACTAGCTTCGGCTCCAACACCTACTCCTACTCGGCAAACGGCGACCTGGCCTCCGTCACGAACACCGAGAGCGGCGAGACGACAACCTTCGACTTCGACTCGCTCGGCGAGCTCGAAGGCGCCACCCTCCCAGACGGCACGAAGGTTAGCTACCTCTACGACCCGCTCAGTAACAGGATCGGGAAGCGGGTGGACGGCGAGCTCGTTCAGGGCTTCGTCTACGGAGAAGGCTCTTCCCCCGTCGCAGAGGAGGACGCAGACGGCGCCAAGACCCGCTTCGTCTACGCATCCTCGGCGGTCACCCCCGACTACATGGTCAGAGGCGGTGTCACCTACCGCGTTGTCTCGAACGAGAGAGACAGCCCGCGTCTGGTCGTCAACACAGAGACGGGCGCAATCGCCCAGGAGCTCGACTACGACTCCTACGGAAGAGTCACCAAGGACACCAACCCCGGCTTCCAGCCCTTCGGCTTCGCCGGAGGGCTCTATGACTCGGATACCGGCCTGACCCACTTCGGCGCCAGGGACTACGGCCCAGAGACGGGGAGGTTCATATCGGAGGACCCGCTCGACTTCTCCGGTGGGGATACGAACCTGTATGCCTACGCCTGGGGCGATCCGGTCAACGTGGTCGATCCCGAGGGGCTCGGCGGCTTCGGGATCCACGGGATAACGAACCGCCTTTCGCACTTCGGCCGCTCGGCGCTCAACTTCGACGTCGCCGCCACCAACGTGA
>CAZWTK010000002.1:12202-102837 GCA_964636655.1 uncultured Gaiellales bacterium | reverse complement strand
TCTGGGTCGCCACATGAAGCGAGTTCTGACCTACTCTTACATCAAGTGACGGAAGAAGGGGGCCCCCAAATGGCGCAAACGACAGTTCACGTGCGATCGGTTCACGATGCCTCTTTCGCGGTCGGGTGGGCCGGCAAGCATTCGCTGACGATCGACCGGCCCGAGCAGGAGGCCGGTTGCGGTTACGGTTTTTCCGGTGGCGATCTCCTGCTCATGGCAGTAGGCGCATGCTTCGTGAACGACCTGCAACAGGAGGCCGAGCGGCGCGGCATCTCGCTTCTGGGCGCGCGCGTCGTTTGCGAATGTGACTGGGGAGGCGAGCCGGTGCGGGCTCAGAACATCGGATTGAGCGTTCGCATCGAAGCGGAGGCCGAGGAGGACGAGATACTCGAGCTCGCAGAAGCGGTCGACAGGCAAAGCCGCGTGCACAACACGCTGCGCAGCGGAGTCGAGATTCCCGCGAGCGAGTGCGAGGTCGTCTCGGTCGAGGTCGAGGCGCGGAGGCCCTAGCCCGGCCGCTCTACGTGCCGCCGTGTTACGTCGGCAGCTCGAGCCGCGGGTAACGGTCGCGAATATCGTCGACGAACGCTGCCAGCCGCTCGGCCAGCTCGCCGTCTTCGATCTCCAGTGTGTTCTCGGCGTTTCGCTCGCCCGAGCGCGATAGATTGAAACTCCCGAGGAACACGGCGTCGTCGGCCACCACGATCTTGGCGTGCATGTAGTCGTGCACGCTCTCCGGCGTCCAAGGCGTTGACTGCTTGCCGGTCCAGGGCGTGTGGGCGATCAACGAGCGGAGTGCGTGCTCCTTCCAGCCCATCTTTCCCTTGGCCCGCCACTGGTGGATTACCTCGGCGATCTGGGTGGCGTCGAGCACGCCCGCGATATCGAGTTCGCTGAGGCTGCGGTTTCCGCTCAACTCGGCCAGGGTGCCGACGATCGGACCCGAGGTGAGTACCGGCGAAGCGATGCGGATACGGCGTTTCGCCTGGCCCAACCGGCGTGCGATTCGGTGCGCGAGCGCCTCTCCGTGCCCGGGCGCGAACCAGGGCCGAACGCGGTGTCCATCGATGTCGATCGGTGCGGAGTCAACGTGCCCGGAGCGTCTGACGTCGCGCTTCTGCCACAGCTCCTCGAAGTTCTCCTGGTAGCGGGCGGCGAGCTGCTTGGAGTTGACGATCGCGATCAGATTCTCTTCGCGTGACCAGGAATCGTCGGTCCAGTTGGTCGAGCCCGTCAGCACCGTCTCGCCGTCGCGGACGACGTATTTGTGGTGCATCAGATCGGGTTCGCCGGGAATCGCGCGCGTCTCGACCGGAAGTGCCTCCACCAGCTCGGGGCGCAAGACCGGCGGGCGCGGAACGGCGATCTCCTTGCCGAACTCGACGTTGTAGACGAGGCGCACCTGTACCTTGCGCGCCAGCACCTCGGCCAGCGCGGCGTGAATCGGCGCGGCGTGCTCGCTTTCCAGGTGCACGTCGTAGAGCGCCAGCTCGAGCGAGCGTGTGGCCGGAGTGATGAAAGACGCGATCCCGTTAGCGACGGTAACGGGATCCTGCCCGCCGTCGCGTAGCTCGGTCAGCTCGATCATCGCGAGATTCTCGCAGCTCGGAGGCGGACAGGACTGAGCAGTAGTCGAGAACCGTCCCGCGCCCGTTGCTATGCGATCAACTAAATGGTGTTCGGAGTCGGCCGGGCGTTCCGAGTCTCGCGGGCGATCTTCCAGTCACCGTCGGCGGAGCGGCGCAGGATGTGAAGGCCCTTGCCGTGCGAGACCTGGAGCTGGCCGCCGTTCTTGGGTACCAGGCGCCAGCTGTAGCTGAAGCGATGGAAGGCCAGATCTCCGCAGACCTCGGTCTCGTCGTGCCTGTAACCGAGCCACTCGATCTTCCACTGCTCGAGGAATTCGCGCAACCAGGCGTGCAGCTCCTCGCCGCCTATCGACGGGAGATCCGGCGGGAGGAAGAGGGCGTCCTCGCTGAGCACGGCGAGGTAGCGCTTGATGTCGTTCTCCTCGATCGCGGCAACCTCTTCATCAATTGCGGCTTCGACTAGCTGTGACTCCTGCGGTTCGATCTCGATTGTGCTGGTCACAGTTCCTCCTTCCTCTCGCTTCGATCTCGGTGCGCGTCGGTCGAATCAGATAAAGCCAAGCTCGCGCAGCAGCGGGCCGGCCTCACGCTCGACGTCTGCGAGCTGTTCGGGGGACAGATCGGTCTTGTAACGGCCGATGGCGCGGTCGTATGCGGTTTCGAGCCCGGCAAGCAGCGATTGCTTCGGAAGCGCCAGGTGATCGGCGATCGCTTCGGCGGCCGTCTCGGGCTCCCGTATCAGTGTTTGGTACCTGAGCTCGAGCGTGCGCGGGTGCTGGCGGGCTTCGCTCACGTATCGACGCCAGGCCCAAGCCGCGCGAGTCGCGTCCGACACCCGCTCGAACTCTTCGGCTCTCTCGGGCTCGACCCAGAAGCGTGCTTTGGGCCCAAAGGCGGCGAAGGCATCGTCGTGGCCGACGCGTCCCGCGCTCAGCCAGCCTTTCTGGAGCAGAGAGCAGACCACATCGCGCCCGTCGCGGATGATGTGGACGGCGCGCGCCTGCGGATAGGCGAGTAGCGCTGCCTCCAGGAGGAAGGTGGTCTCGGGGGTCTGCTCGACACCGCGCAGCCCATGCACCAGCGAGAGCCGGCGCACCCGTTCGAGAATCGAGCGGAAGTGGCGAGCCGCCTCCTCCTCGGGAAGCGAGCAGAGCCGGGGGACGCTGGCCTTGATCGGAGCCACTTCTCCCAGATCGACGGCACCCGGGCAGCCGCCGATGACGCTTGCCAGGAATGTCGTGCCAGAACGGGGCGACCCGACGATGAAGACCATCTTCTCTTCGCGCCTACCGAGCCGCGGACGCAGCGCCCGCCCGCCGCGCGGAGCGATGTGCCGGGCCGCGTTTCCGTATAGCGCAGTGATCGTCAGGGTGCGCTTGACGGAGCGGCTGGGAGCAATTGTCGATTCGGCGATCATCGTCGTAAACCGGCGCGAAGGCGCCTTCGGGGAATGGGCAGGCAAAGCATTGATTGCAGCGTAGGAGAAAAGCGCGTTGACCCCGTTGAGATCGCGGGTAGATCGCGTTCGGATTCGTTCACAAACGTGCTCCTGTCTGGAGAGCGTTCCCGAGTCGGTATCCAGCGACTCTCTATCGGGACCATCGGTTTGCGAGGGCGGCGGAGCCGGGATTCTTACACTTCGCCCTGAGCCAGGAATGAGAAGCGTGATCTCGGCAGAATCGCTGCCCAAGCAACTCGAGGCTTCTCGACGCTATTGAGACGGGAGGACAGGGCCCTGTAAAGAGAACGCGACGCCGCGCCCTGGCGGGGGCCTCAGGGTGTATCGACCACCAGCGGGTTGCCCGGGTCTGCGATCCACTCCTGGAGTGAGGAGGCGTAGACGGCGACGTCGGTGAAGCCGAGCCGGGTCATGACAAAGGCGTTGGAAGACGCAGCGATCCCTCCACCGCAGTAGGTGATCGTGCGGTCGTTGCGATCGCCGTCGAGCAGTGCGACGAGTTCGTCGTGCGGCCGGTAGCGGCCCGATTCGTCGAGCAGTGCGTCGGCGGGGGCGTTCAGCGCGCCAGGGATGTGGCCGGGTCGACCGTAGAGCGAGAACTCGCCTCGGTAATGAGCCTCCGGCAGTGTGTCGACGAGGCGGACGGTGCCGTCGTCGACGGCGGCGAGCACCTCGTCCCGGTCGGCGATCAATTCCGGTCGGGGAGCGGGGGTGAGCTTTTTCGCAGGTCGAGTGACCGGCTCGGTGGAAAGCGGCCGACCCTCGGCGCACCAGACATCCAGCCCGCCGTCGAGTAGCGCCGCTCGATCGAATCCGATCCAGCGCAGCATCCACCACACTCGGGCCGCCCATACCGACATGTTTCCGTCGTAGAGCACGACCCGAGAATCGTCACCCACACCCAACGCGCCCATGGCGGAACAGAACTGCTCCGGTACCGGCATGGCGAACTCGAGCGGGCTATTGTCGTCGGATAGGTCACCCGTGAGGTCGGTGAACCCGGCGGACGGAATGTGGCCGAAGTCGTAGTCGGCACGGCCGCTCACGCTCCGCATACCCCCGGCATCGTCCGGTCTCAGACTGACCGTGCAGTCGAGCAGCACGAGGTCCGAGTCGTCGAGGTGTCCGCTTAGCCAATCGGTCGTGACGAGAGTGTCCATCTGTCCCTCCGCACTGATCAGGTCAATCCACCGCTCACACGGTGATGACGACTTTTCCTTGGGCGTGCCCTTCTTCCAGATACCGGATCGCGTCGGGGACTTCGCTCAACGCGTAGCTCCGGTCGATGACGGGAGTGACCTTCCCGGCCTCGATCAGCTCTTTCACAAGGACCAGATCGTCTTTGTTACATCTCGCTACAAAGAACACCATCTTCTGGCTCACGAAGCGCGACAACACGACCGCTTTGAGTGCGAGAGACAGCGGCCCGATCCAGCGACCGTCATCGGTCGATCCGACCATTACGTACGTCCCGTCGGGCGTCAGCACGCGCCTGCAATCGGACAACGAGCGATTCCCCGCGATGTCGAGCATCAGGTCATAGCGCTGCCCACTCCGGGCGAAATCCTCTTGCGTGTAGTCGATGACGTGGGCGGCGCCGATCGATCGGACCAGGTCCAGATTCCTCGAACTGCAAACGCCGGTCACCTCGGCGCCGAGCGCCTTGGCGATCTGCACCGCGAACGTCCCAACACCACCCGCCGCGCCGTTGATCAGGACCTTTTGCCCCGGTTGAACCTGTCCTTTGTCGCGAAGACCCTGGAGCGCGGTGAGCGCCACCATCGGAACCGCCGCGGCCTGCTCGAACGTCAGGTTCGCCGGTTTCGGCGCCAACGCGCCTTCCCAGGTGGTCACATACTCGGCGAAGGCGCCCCCGGCCTCGCCGAAAACCTCGTCCCCCACTTGAAAACCCTTCACGTTCTTGCCTACCGCTTCGATCTGCCCTGCGAAGTCCGCGCCCCGAGTTGTGGTCTTCGGTCGGCGCAGCCCGGCCTGCACACGCGCGAAGTACGGGGCGCCCCTCATCAGGTGCCAGTCGTACGGATTGACGGAGGTGGCCCGCACCCGCACCAGGACGTGATCGTCCTCGACGATCTCCGGTGTGTCGATGTCCCTCACCTCCAGGACGTCGGGTGAGCCGTATTTGTCTTGAACGATCGCCTTCATTGTCTCTCCTGGTTGTTGCTCGCCGACTGAGGCGGGTGGATTATCGCTTATAGTGTAAGCGTACACCGTAACCATACGGCGTAAGTAGGTCAATAAAGTGGTGGCTACGGTGTACGTTCGGGCCGGAAAGGAGGCGCCACGCAGACCGATCCGACAGCGGAGTCCCGCTCGCCCCTGAACAGAGAGAGGGTGCTGCGTGCCGCTCTCGACTTCGCCGACGAAAACGGCATCGAGACCTTGAGCATGCGAAAACTGGGCCAGGAACTCGGGGTCGAGGCGATGTCTCTCTACAACCATGTGGCGAATAAGGACGACATCCTTGACGGCATCGCCGATGCCGTCTGGGGCGAGATAGACGCGACGTCCGACGAAACCGACTGGAAGACGGCGATTCGCCGGAGCGCCGTCTCTGCCCACGAAGCTTTCCTTCGCCACCGCCGGACATTCAGCCTCGTAGCCTCTCGGGGCGGCCTCGCCAGGTTGCGATATATCGACTCGGTGCTTGCCAATCTTCAAGGAGCGGGCTTCTCGGACGAGACGACCTACCACGCTCTACACGTCCTGGACGGCTACATCTTTGGCTTCACGCTCCAGATGTTGAACTTCGAGTTCGATGCCGAGGAGCTTGGGAATATGACCGAGAGCTTCTTCCGCGAGATCTCGGCCGACGCGTACCCCTACCTCAGCGAGCATGTCAAGCAGCACGTTTCCCGCCACGGTGATACGTCCGGGTTCGAGTTTGGGCTCGATCTGATCCTCGACGGTCTCGGGCGGATCCGATCGACGACCTAGCCAACCGTCGAGCCGGACAGCCGTGTCTTCCAACTCCGGCTACGCTGACCTGGTGGACGCCCTTGCATCTTTCTCGGATCGGACGCGGGCCTGGTTCGAGCACAGTTTCGCGGCTCCGACGCCTGCGCAGGAGCTGGGTTGGCCCGCCATCGCGAGCGGCAAGAGCGTGCTGATCCAGGCGCCGACCGGCTCTGGCAAGACCCTCGCCGCCTTCCTCTCGGGAATCGACCGGCTGAACGAGCACCCGGGCGAGGGACTGCGGCTGCTGTACATCTCGCCGCTCAAGGCGCTCAACTACGACGTCGAGCGCAACCTGCGCGGTCCTCTGGCGGGGCTCGGCTCGGAGTTGACGGTAGCCGTGCGCACCGGTGACACGCCGGCCAAGGAGCGAGCCGCGATGCTGCGCCACCCACCGGACATTCTCATCACCACGCCCGAATCGCTCTATCTGCTTCTCACCTCGCGCGCACGCGAGATGCTGAAGTCGCTCGAGACGGTGATTCTCGACGAGGTGCACGCCGTCGCCGGCACCAAGCGGGGCTCGCACCTGGCGCTCTCGCTCGAGCGGCTGGAGCGCCTCGTCGGGCGGCCGATTCAGCGCATCGCGCTCTCGGCGACGCAGCGTCCACTCGAGGAGATCGGGCGCTTCGTCTCGGGCGGACGTCCAATCGAGATCGTCGACGCCGGTGCGCGCAAGCGGCTCGACCTCGCCGTTCAGGTGCCGGTGCCCGACATGCGCGAGCTGGGTCAGACCGGCTCGATCTGGCCTTCGATCTACCCGGAGATCGTCGAGCTGGTGAAGGCACACCGCTCGACCATCGTCTTCGTCAACAACCGCAGGCTGGCCGAGCGCCTGGCGCTGCGCGTCAACGAGGCCGCCGACGAAGAGCTGGCGCGCGCCCACCACGGCTCGCTGGCGCGCGAGCAGCGCACCGAGATCGAGGAGGCACTCAAGCGCGGCGACCTGCGCTGTCTGGTCGCCACCTCCTCACTCGAGCTGGGTATCGACATGGGCGCGGTCGATCTCGTCATCCAGGTCGAGTCGCCCAAGTCGGTGGCACGTGGCCTGCAGCGGATCGGGCGCGCCGGGCACACGCTCGAGGCCACGGCCAAGGGACGCATCTTTCCCAAGTTCCGCGGCGACCTGCTCGAAGCGGCCGTAGTGGCCAAGCGGATGCGCGGAGGGCTGATCGAAGAGACGCGTATTCCGCGCCAGCCTCTGGACGTACTCTGCCAGCAGATCGTCGCCGTCTGCGCCGAGGAGGAAATCTCGGTAGAGGAGTTGTACGAACTCGTCCGGCGCGCCTATCCCTTCTCCGATCTCTCGCGCGCCCAGCTCGAGAACGCGCTCGACATGCTGGCCGGGCGCTACCCCTCCGACGAGTTCGCCGAGCTACGTCCGCGTATCGTCTGGGACAGGACGGGCGGGACCGTCCGTGGCCGCCCCGGAGCGCAGCGCCTCGCCGTCACCAACGCGGGCACGATCCCCGACCGCGGCCTGTACGGCGTTCATCTGGTGGACGGTGGCGGCCGGGTGGGCGAGCTGGACGAAGAGATGGTCTACGAGGCCAGGCAGGGGCAGGTCTTTCTGCTCGGCGCCTCGAGCTGGCGGATCGAGCAGATCACCCGCGATCGCGTGCTGGTCTCGCCGGCACCGGGCGTGCCCGGCGCGGTGCCCTTCTGGAAGGGTGAGGGAGTGGGGAGGCCGGTCGAGCTGGGTGAGGCGATAGGGCAGGTCTCGCGCGAGCTGGTCGCTCTGCCCAGCGAGGTGGCGCTCGAGCGACTGCGCGGCGAATACGGGCTCGACGAGCGGGCGGCCGAGAACCTGCTCGCCTATCTCCACGACCAGGCCGAGGCCGGAGGCGGTGTTCTCCCTTCCGACAAGACGATCGTGGTCGAGCGCTTCCGCGATGAGATCGGCGACTGGCGCGTGGTCGTGTTGACGCCGTTTGGTGCGCGCGTGCACGCACCTTGGGCACTAGCGCTGGGCGCGCGCCTGCGCGACGCGCTTGGAATCGAGGCGCACGCGATCTGGTCGGATGACGGCATCGCGCTCCACCTTCCCGACGTCGAGCAGCCGCCTCAGATGCACGAGCTCCTGGTCGGGCCCGAGGAGATCGAGGAGCTGGTCGTGGGCGAGGTGGGAGAAAGTGCGCTCTTCGGCGCCCGCTTCCGTGAGAACGCGGCCCGCGCGCTCCTGATCCCGCGCCGCCGTCCCGGTCAGCGCACACCGCTCTGGCAGCAACGGTTGAAGGCGCAGAGCCTGCTCGAGGTCGCCAGGCGCTATCCCGCCTTCCCGATCATGCTCGAGACCTACAGGGAGTGCCTGCAGGACGTGTTCGACCTACCCGCGCTGAGGCTGATCTTGCAGCGCCTGCAGACGCGCGAGCTCGATCTGGTCGAGGTCGAAACAGCCTCGGCCTCGCCCTTTGCCAGCTCGCTGATCTTCGAGTACGTCGCCTCCTACATGTACGAGGACGACACGCCGCCGGCCGAGCGCCGGGCTCAGGCTCTCTCGCTCGACCGCGGGCTGCTGCGCGAGCTGCTTGGTCAGGAGGAGCTGCGCGATCTGCTCGACGCCGGCGCGGTCGAGGAAGTGGAGCGCGATCTTCGCGGCGCCCCGCGCGACGCCGACGAGCTGCACGACGTGCTCAGACTACGGGGCGATCTACGCCCCGGCGAGTTCGACGAGGCCTTCGCGGCCGTGCTCGAGATCGAGCGCCGGGCCGTGCGCGTGCGCTTCGCCGGCGCCGAGAGGTTGATCGCCGCCGAAGATGCCGGACGCTACCGCGATGCTCTCGGCGCGATGCCGCCCGCTGGGCTCCCGGAAGTCTTCCTCGAGCCGGTGTCTGGTGCGCTCAGCTCGCTGATTCGCCGCTACGCGCGCGGGCGCGGTCCGTTCACGACCGCCGAGGCCGCCGAGCGCTTCGGTCTCGAGCCCGCCCCCGTGGAGGAGATCTTGACCGCCCTGGAGCGCGAGGAAGCGCTCGTGCGTGGCGAGTTACGGCCGGGCGGAACGGAGCGCGAGTGGTGCGATCCGGACGTGCTGAGAAGGCTGCGCCGCACCTCGCTGGCGCGGCTGCGCAAGGAGGTAGAGCCGGCCGAGTCGGCGGCACTGGCCCGCTTCCTACCCGGCTGGCAGGGGATCGACCGTAGATCGACGCTGCGCGAAGCTCTCGTTCCCCTGCAGGCGCTGGCGCTTCCGGTGGCGCTCTGGGAGGCGGACGTGCTGCCGCGGCGGGTGCCCGGCTACCGGCCGGCCGAGCTCGATCAGCTCTGCGCCTCGGGCGAAGTGGTCTGGGTCGGCGCCGGGCTCGAGCGCGTCGCCGTCTACTTTCGCCAGGACGCGCGCCTGCTCGGGTCGCCGCTCGGCTCACCCGCTCCCGACGGGGAGCCGGTAGAGAAGATCCGCATCGCGCTCGCGGGCGGAGCGCTCTTTTGGGACGAGTTGCTCCCCGCGGCCGGTCTCGAGCCCGAGGAGGCTCTGCCGGCACTCTGGAATCTCGTTTGGGCAGGCGAGGTGACGAACGACTCCTGGCAGCCGTTACGCGCCGAGCGCCGCTTCGAGACGCAGCCGTCCGAGCGACGAGTGCGCCGCTTCGCGCGCTCGCGTGCCCAGGCCCCAACCGCGACCCAGGGTCGCTGGTCGCTCACCCGCGCCCTCTTCGGACCTGTCCTCGTGCCTGGCACCGGGACAGGGCCCGGCGCGCCAGGGGCGGGGGAAGAAGCTCTGCAAAACGCGCATCGCGAAGCCGCTATTGGCAACTCCGGGCAGGTCCGCGTGCCTGGCACCGACAGGAGGGCGCTGGCCGAGCTGCTGCTCGAACGCCAGGGGATCGTCACTCGTGATGGGGTGCGCGCCGAGGGGATCCCGGGCGGCTACGGCGCCGTCTACGGCGAGCTGAAGGCGCTCGAGGTGCTGGGGCTCTGCCGCCGCGGCTACTTCGTCGAGGGGCTCGGCGGGGCTCAGTTCGCGCTTCCCGGCGCCGTCGAGCGGCTGCGCGAGCTGCGGCTGCGCCCCGGCGTCGAAGCCGAGGCACTGGTGCTCGCTGCCGCCGATCCGGCTCAGCCCTACGGCGCGGCACTTTCCTGGCCCGAGCGCTCAGCCGGGCGGGCGGCCCGCGTAGCCGGCGCCCACGTCGTGCTGCTGGGCGGAGAGGCGGTGCTCTTCGTCGAGCGCAGCGGCCGCTCGCTGCTTCCGCTGCGCGATCCCGACGAAGCCTGGCTACGCCCGGCGCTGGAGGCGCTGGTTGAACACGTCCGCCGGCGCGAGATCAAGCGCCTGGCGGTAGAGCGCTTCGACGGCGAGCCGGTCGTGACGAGCGAGGTGATGCCGCTGCTGCTCGAGATCGGCTTCGTCGCCGGGCCCAGGCGCGCGGTGCTGCGAGCCTAGCTCACGCTCGCGCGAGCGGGGAGGTAGATCGTAAACGTTGCACCCTCGTTCTCGCGGCTATCGACGAAGATGCGCCCGCCGGTGTCTTCGACGATCCCGAAGACCATTGACAGACCGAGGCCGGTGCCGTGCGCGGGCCCCTTGGTGGTGAAGAACGGTTCGAAGATCTTCGCGCGGGTCGACTCGTTTATGCCGGTCCCCGTGTCTTTGACGGCCAAAACGACGTAGCGACCCGGGGCGAGCGTTGCATCGGCTGTGATATACGGCTCCGCGAGGTCGAGGTTGGCTGTTTTGATCGTGAGTTGGCCGCCTTCTGGCATCGCGTCGCAGGCGTTGATAACGAGGTTTACGATCGCCTGCTCGAGCCGGCTGCGATCTCCTTCGATTCGGTAGAGGTTGGGTGCGAGCTCGATGACGATCTCGGTGTCGGAACGGATCAGCTGCCGCAGCATTACCTCCATCTCCGCGACGACATCGCCCAGATCGAGGTTTTCGCTTCGGCCGGGCTCGCGGCGGCTGAAGAGGAGTAGCTCCTGCGCGACCTTGGCTGCTCGCTCGGCTGCGCGTCTGACCTCTTCCGGCTCGGCTCGAAGATCTGAGTCCGCGGGCAGCTTCGCTAGTAGCAACTCGTTGTAGCCGGAGATTGCTGTCAGCAGGTTGTTGAAGTTGTGCGCGACGCCGCCCGCGAGCCTGCCGACGGCCTCCATCTTCTGCGCCTGGAGAAGTTCGGTCTGAAGGAGCGCTCGCTCCTCCTCCGCGCGCACGACGCCGGTGACGTCTTCGATAGCTGTGACCACACCGTCGATCTCGCCATCCTTGTCGAAGGTCGGTGCGGCGTTAACCAACAGTAGAACGCGCTGTCCGTCGGGCCGCTCGATCGCATGGCGGACGTCGCGAACTGCCTGCCTGGTGGCCATTACTCGCGCGAAGGGAAGCTCGGTCTCGGGGAAGGGCTCGCCGTCGTAATCGGTGATACGCCAGCTCGGGGCGTTATACAGACGCCCCGTTGCGACATCTTTGCTCAAACCGAGAACCTCCTCGGCACTCGCGTTGGCGAAAGTGATCTCCCCGGCTCTGTCCAGGGCCACGATCCCGGCAGTGCTGGTTTCCATGATCTGACTCACCAAGTCACGCTCGCGCCGCAGAGCCTCCTCCGTTTGCTTGCGCTCGGTGACGTCGATGCCGATCGAGATCGTGCCGATGTTTTGGCCGTCTCTCCGAAGCTCGGTGTTTCGCCAGACGATGTAGCGTTCTTCGCCCGACTTGGTCAGGATCGGGTTCTCGAACCTCCTTGCCGGTCCCCCGGCCAGCAGTCGCTCGAACTCCGCCCAGACGTGTGGGTAGCGTTCCCGCGGTACCACCAGCTCGAACCAGTTTTGGCCAACGAGCTGCTCGCGTGTGTAGCCGCTGATCTTCTCGGCCGCCGTATTGCAGTCCAGGACCACGCCGTCCAGGTCGAGGCCGATGATGATGGCGTCTGCCGTCTCGATCAGATCGGCCGCGTAGTCCCTCGCCGCCACCGCCTCGCTCTCCGCTTTTTTTTGGGCGCTGATGTCCTCGACCATCGCGATCGATAGCGCGAGCTTGCCGTTCTCTCTCGGAACAGTCGAGGCGACGATGTGAACCCAGATCACGCTGCCGTCCTTGTGGATACAGCGCTTCTCGGTATGGACGTGCTCGAGCTCTCCGTCGACAAGCGCCCGCAGGGCGGCCAAGGTCTCGTGGGTATCGTCGGGGTGCGTAAAGTCGTCGATACGCATCGCCATGAGCTCACTCGCTGTGTAGCCGAACATCCGCTCGAAGGCGGGGTTGCACTCCTCGGGCCGACCCTCGGTGTCGGCGAGGACGATGCCTATCGCCGCGTTCTCGAAGATCGCGCGGAACTGCGCCTCTCCTTCTAGTAGCTTATCGAGCCGGCGCCCCTTTTTCGTCCGCTTGAGAGCAGCAAACCGAGCTCGCGTCGAGCTCTTTTCGCGCGCGTTTCGCTCGTCTCGGTTGGATTCGGGAGTCCGCACCAATAAAAGCGTACGATATTAAATGTCAAGTTCCAAGCAGCGCACCGCGAGCTGCTCGAAACAGGAATCGAGTCGCCGCTCTTGGCCCGGTTCGCCTACTTTGCGAGCAGCAGACGCAGAGTCAGATTCGCAGCCGGGAAGTTGCGAAGCCTCATTCGAAGTATTTCCGCAGCCATCGTGTTGCCGCCTTTCACGCCGCCAATACGCCGGCACTCAGCTTGACTCCTCGGGCCGCCGCGGCCATCCCCCGATGGGGGCGGTGTCGATGCAAAGCACTCGAACGAGGGAAGGCGGTTAACAGCCGGTCATGAATGCAGGAGTGGAGGCCTCCACTGCGTAGGAGGAAACGTGGCAGTTCGCGCTCCGCACCTCTATCACTCGCTGCGCCTCTTTTGCCTTGGAGCATTCTCCGAGCTGGAGACCGATATCTCACGCGGCGCCGAAGTCCCGTTCGCTTTCGAGGAGCACGCCGCCCCTGGCCGTCCCTCTTTGTACGAGTACCGGCCACTGGTGCGCGGCTTCGTCGAGAAGCGCTCGCAGCAGCTGATGGAGCTGGCCGACGCCCAGGCTGCGATCGAGGATCTCAGGCACGAGCGGGCGGCCGCGATCTTCGCGCGCGCCCACGCCGGTGAGCAGTTGCCCGACGAAGAAGCGCTGTTCATGACGGTGCTCCTACCGCTGCTCGTCGCCACCACGGAGGCCTGTGGCGGCTTCGACTGGCACGACGACGCATTCGACCGCGCCTACATCGAGCTCGAGGGCTCTCTCTTCGGCGGTGAGCGAAGCTACATGGCGGTGGCGCCCTTGGTCGGACTCTCGCTGGGCGCGCAGGTCGAGCTCGGCGAAGGCGTGCGCGTTCGTCTTTCGCCTCCCGGCGAGCTCTCCACCTACTGGCCCGAGGCGAGCGGAATCCTGCCGCGAGAATTCGGGCGCCGCGCCGACCGCCTGGCGGTGATCGAACTGCGACGCGACTTGGGTGTCGATCAGATCGAGGCGCCCGACGCGCCCGCGGAGTTGGCCGACGCGATCAGCGCCCTGCGCCTGGCGACCGCCGGCGCCATCGCCGCGGGGCCCGTGCTGTTCGAGCGGCTCGACAAGCGGCCCTACGGAATCCGGCCGATCCTGCCCATCGCGGCCACCGAGCCTTACGGCGAGCCGACGCGCCTCGATCCGTTTCGTGGCAAGCTGGCGCACGACCTGCGCGTCCGCATCGCCGGGGCCGATGAAGATCGCCCGCTCGCGGAGGCGCTCGATCGCTGGGAGCTGTCGCTCTTCGCCCAGGAGCCGTTCCGCTCCGAACAGCTGCGCGAAGCGCTGACCTCGGTCCTCGGTGCCGACGAGGGGCTGGCGATGGCGGCGCTCAGGGCCGCGACTCTACTCGGCGACGGGTCGAGCGAGCGAGCCGAGTTACGCGTGCGCCTGCGCGCACTGGCCGGAGGCGAGCCGGCCGACAAGGATACGAGCGACGCGATCCGGCGCACGCTGGTCGAGGTGCTGATGCACGGAAACCGCGCCCGGATGATCGAAGCGCTCGACGAGTCGCTGCTCGGCTTGCGTCCGCGCCCGAGTCGCTCGATGGCCATCCGCGCCGCGGCCAGCTAGCAGCTTGCACGGCGGAGTGCCGGGAGCTCCCGACCGCTGCCGGGTGCGTTTCGATTCGTATTGGGCACGGTGCCGTGACAGTTACCGGGCCTAATCTCCATGCGTGGAGGAAGCGCGCGTCATCATCGCCAGGCTCGAGCACATCGAGGCGATGGATCTAGCCCAGGAGCCTGTCGCACTTCTTTTTACCGAGCTCGAGCTCCTGCTGCCTGAGGCCGAGCGCTGGCTGGAGCGGGAGGGCCGGGATGCGACTGCCGCCCGGGCTGCACTCGAGCGCTGTCAACTAGCGCTCGACGTGGGCAGGTGTTCTCCACGTCTTCCCACTCCTGGGGGAGATCGTCATCCGGAAGGAGCATTCGCTAGTCTGCCGTGCGTTGAGTGAGAAATCGACACACGAGAACCTCGCCCACTGGGACGACGTTGCTATCGGGCACGGCGAGGCCGGGCACATCTCGGCGAACTGGCGCAGGCTTGCTGCGGCCGTGGGCTCGGTCGGCGTCGGGCTGTCTCGCATTCAGATCGATCCCGGCATGTGGTCGACGCCGGCGCACGTTCACGGGCGCGCCGAGGAGATCTTCTTCGTCCTCGGGGGCTCCGGGCTGCTCTGGCAGGAGGGCTCCAACTTCGACATCGCGGCGACGGACTGCTTCGTCTTTCCGGGCGGCATAGGACCGCACACGCTGAAGGCCGGTCCCGAGGGCCTCGACGTGCTCGCTTTCTCGGAGAACATCGGCGACGCCGCTACCTTCTTGCCACGCTCGAACGTATCCTGGCTGGGTGTGAGCTGGGTCGAGACGGGGACGCTCGATCATCCCTTCGCGCTCGAAGCCGAGCAGGGCCCGCCTGAGGTGAAGGAGTCGAGCTCCCTGCGCCCGAGCAATCTGGTTCGACTCAAGGAAGTCGACTCGGTCGGTACCTCCAAGACGACGATCGGTCGTATTCGGCGTGATCTCGGTCGCGCTGTCGGCTCCCGCGACTCGGGCCTGGTCCACGTCGCCGTCGTTCCCGGCAAGCTTTCCTGTCCGCCCCACTGCCACTCGAGCGAAGAAGAGCTCTTTGTCGTGCTCGAGGGAGAGGGAGCGCTGCTCTTGGGCGACGACGAGTATCAGCTGAAGCGTGGCCACGTGATCGCGCGCCCGCCGGGAACCGGTGTAGCACACGCATTTCGAGGCACCGGAAGCGGGTTGACGCTGCTCGCCTACGGAACGCGCCGCAGTACCGACCTCTGTTACTACCCTCGCTCGCGCAAGATCTCATTCCGCGGTCTCGGCGTGGTCGGGCGAATCTCGCCCGTCGATTACTGGGAGGGCGAGGAGTAGCGAGACAGGCCGGGTCTACCGCGTGATCGGGTAGGTCCTAACGAGGCGGTCGCGCCGAAAAGTTCCCGCTCGGCATCGGGTTTGACCCGATTGGCCATGTCCCGGTGCCTGGCACCGGGACATGGCCCGACGAGACGATTGAGCCGGGAAGCTCCTGCTCAGACGCCGGTTCGAGCCTTTCGGTCGATTTCCACCCGGCGCCGCGCTGGGAGCCGTTTTGCCCGCCGGAATCGCCCCGCGCTGCGCTCCGGCGAAAGTGCCTGGAAAGCTTCGCATTTCCCGTACCATGTGATCTGTGCCGTGTCGGCGGCGGCGGAAGGCTCGGGCTCAGCCGGGAGTGAAGGGAAGGACTCCGTTTGAATAGGCAGAAGATGGAGCGCCGATGGGGGTCGCAAGCTTATTGTCGCGTCCGCTCGAACGGACGCCTGAAGAAGGAGTGTCGATGGGGCGCGTGATCGCGTTCGCCAACCAGAAGGGAGGCGTTGCTAAAACGACGTCAACCCTCAACCTCGCGGTTGCGTTCGCAGAGCACGACCTCGACGTTCTGGTGGTAGATCTAGACCCGCAGGGCAACCTGACCATGAGTCAGGGACTGAACCCCGACACCATCGAGCGCTCGATGTTCGACGTGCTCGTCCATCGCCTGCCTATCACCGAGGTTATCCAGAGCCGCGAGATCGATCTGGCGGTCAGCTCGATCGACCTGGCCGGCGCGGAGTTGGCGCTCTCGAGCATGATCGGACGCGAACGGGCGCTGGAGAAGGCCCTCCTACCGGTGCGGGAGAAATACGACTACATCCTGATCGACACCCCGCCGTCGCTCGGTCTATTGACCATCAACGCCTTCGTCGCCTCCGACGGGGTGATCGTGCCGGTACAGTGCGAGTACCTTTCGTTGCGCGGGCTCGTTCAACTCGAGAACACGCTCTCGATGGTGCGCGAGAACCTCAACCCGCGCGTCGAGATTCAGGGGATCCTGCCCACGATGTACGACAAGCGAACTCTTCACTCGCGCGAAGCGATCGACATCCTGCAGGAGAATTTCGGCGATCTCGTTTTCGGTACGAGAATTCGCAAGACGATCCGCTACGCGGAGGCTCCGGTGAAAGGCGCGTCCGTGCTCAAGTACGATCCAAAGGGGGAGGCTGCGGATCTCTACCGTGATCTCGCCAAGGAGGTGCTCAATGGCGCGAAAACGCGCAAGCATGCGTGACGGCCCATTAGCGGAGCTCTTCCGTGCTACCGAAGCCGCTCAACGCCAGGCCGAGCGCGACGCCGCCCACGAGGTAGAGGAGCATCCCGCGCCGCAGGCTCGCACTCCTGAGCCGCCCGAAGAGACTGCTGAGCACACCCCGATCTTTGACGAGCCACCCGCTCGAGTAGAGCCTGCCCCGCCCGAGATCGACGAGGAGCAGGCCACCCCCGCTCCGCCCCCAGAGCCGCCGGCTCCGGCTCCTGCGTCTCCGCCTCCTGCGCCTTCTGCTGCCACACCGGCTCCGCCGAGCGCTCTCGCGTCCGAATCGAGGCGGGCAAAGCCGTACGAGCCTCCGTCTCGTCCGCGTTACGTCGAGCAGCTTCCCGAGCAACCCGCCCGGTTGCATCAGGTTGGACCCGACGCCAGCGCCTATCTGGCCGTCATTCGTGTGGCGGGTGTCGGTGGCGCCGGCCTCAACGCCATCCATCGCATGATGGACGCCGGCATCTCACAGGTCGACTTCGTAGCCATCAACACCGATATCCAGCAACTCCAGATGAGCGACGCGCCGATCAAGATCCACATCGGGCGCGAGCTGACTCAGGGGCTCGGCTCGGGCTCCGACCCGGAGGTCGGCAAGCTGGCGGCGGAGGAGGCGTACGATCAGATCAAGCGCTCGCTGCGCGGCTCGGACATGGTATTCGTGACAGCCGGAGAGGGTGGCGGGACAGGCTCCGGTGCGGCGCCGACGGTAGCTCGGGTAGCGCGCGAGCTGGGAGCCCTTACGGTTGGGATCGTCACGCTCCCATTCCGCTTCGAGGGCACCAAGCGCAAGTCGCAGGCCGACATCGGAGTAGAAGAGCTTCGCCGCAATTGCGACACCGTCATCGTCATCCCCAACGATCGCCTGCTCGAGGTGCTCGATCGCTCGACCTCGATGCTCGAGGCCTTCCGCATCGCCGACGACGTACTGCGCCAGGGCGTTCAGGGCATCTGCGACCTGATCACCATGCCCGGACTGATCAACCTCGACTTCGCCGACGTGCGCACGATCATGAAGGACGCCGGCTCCGCCCTCATGGGCATCGGCTTCGCCACCGGCGAGAACCGGGCCAAGGAGGCAGCCGACCGTGCTCTGCGCTCGCCGCTGATCGACACCCAGCTCGTTGGCGCTAGGGGCATCTTGCTCTCGATCGCCGGCGGCGAGGACCTGTCGCTGATGGAGGTGAACGAGGCCGCCGAGATCATCCGCCAGGCGTCGACCGAGGACACGAACATCATCTTCGGCGCCACCATCGACGAAAGCCTCACCGGCCAGATGTGGGTCACGGTGATTGCCACCGGCCTTGGCGGGGCAGGCGGTGTGCAGAAGGGTTGGCGCGCCAGCTTCGAGCCGGCCCCCCACGGAGAGGTCGACCCGCTCGAGCCACCCAGCTTCCTCAGGGACTGACCGGCTTAATCTGCCGCAAGGTCGATAAGAGGATTCTTATCGACCTCGGCCACACGGCCGTCAGATCAGGCGATACGCTTCCCTCGCTCGAGAAGAGGCCTACAAGGAGTCAACATGACCAAGACAGTCGCCCTGTTTCGTACCGTTGCGCAGGCAACGCCACTAATCCGGAAGTTCGCCGTCGCGATCGGAATCGGTCTGACGATGGCGGCGCTTCGGTTCGACATTCTCAAGCAGTTGCAGAACGTGGGCGCGAACTACTGGACCGATTGGACGACGCGTTCGCTTCTGGTCACGCTGATCGCGATCTGCACCGGTCTCCTCGTTACCGCCGTCTTGCTCGAAGACGATCGCTTTCTCGCCTCGGTGGGCGGGTTCGGTGCGATTCTCCTCGGTTTCTTCCTGTTCGTTCCTCTCGCGATCGGCGCCGGCCATCTGGGCGATCTCGTGCTAGGCCCGAAGCTGGCCGTGGCAGGGAGCGCTCTCATCGTGCTCGGCGCCTTCCCCGCGCAATCGCTTTTTTCCTGGCAGCGATCGCGCGGGCGAAACAGTCTGCCGCTCTATCTGACCTGGTTGGCGGCGGCCGCCGGCTCCGGGCTCGTCATCGTCTCGCTCGGGCGCCAGATCGCGACCACCTTGATCGCCGGTCCGAACAGTGTCGGCATCACCGGCGAGCTTCCGCGCTACTGGACCTCCGCCGGCTTTACGGGTGACCACACGCTCGGGTTCGTCATGCTCTCGCTGGCCGTCCTCGTGATTGCTCTCGCCGCGGGTGACGCTGTTCTGAGAGCGCCCGTGCTCGGTAGGTGGGCGCTTGCGACCTCGCTACTCTTGTTTGGGTTCGCGCTCTACTACCCGTTCAGTCTCTCGAGCATCAACGCGCTCAGTATCGGCGGTGGACTTGGGCTGGAGGGTGCCGCACTGGCATCCGTGGCCTCGCTGGCCGCAGTCGCCGTCGAGCGCGGCGCCGTCGAGTTGAGGCTACTGAGTGTTCGTCGGCTCGTTGCCGTTGTCGGTATCGGTCTGGCGCTGGCTGGCACCTGGACCGATCTCTTTTCCCTGCCGGGCACGCTCTGGGCCGAGGATGGGACACTGGCCGGTTTCCCGACCGTTCTGGCCCTTCTCGCCGCACTGCTCGTGCTCGCCAGCCTGATATTCGAGCGCAAGTGGCTCTTGCCCTCGGTGGGCGCTATCGGCTGGATCATCTTCGGCTACTTCGGCTACTACCTGACTTGGGTCATTCCCACTACCGACCTGCTCGGGCCGGCCGCGTGGCTCGGTGTCGGCGGCGGCGCTTTGATGGGGCTGAGTGCCGTCTCGTTGTATTCGCGCTCGTCCTGGCGGCGACGGCTGCCGAGCATGACTCTGAGAAGCCTCGTCCTCTGGCTTGCGGTCACGGTTGGAACCGGGCTCGCGCTGGTCTCGCTCTGGCTTGATAGCGAGCCCGCCCAGAAAGCCAACGGCAAGCTCGTTCATCTCAGTTACTGGGACTCTGCCGGCGACCACTCGCGCGGTATCGCGATGCTCGCGCTCGGCGCCTCGACCCTCGTCGCCCTTCTCGCTGTGCTGATCACCCGCCTGTCGGCTCTCAACACCTGGGTACTGGCCGCGTCTCTCACTCTGCTCGGAATCTCGCTCGCGCTTCCGGTCACCGAGGCGTTCAACCATCTCGGCTCGCTCCGCAGCGGAGCCTGGCTGACGCTGCTCGGCGCGCTAATCGCCGGCGCCGGTGCCGTGGCTTTGACGGTGCCTGATCAGCTGCTGGCGCAGGCGGAGTCGGGGCAGGTTGAGGAGACGGCTCCGGCGCGGACCCGTGCGGCGCTCAAGGGTAAGAAGCACCGGGTACCGGAGATGCGTCGAAAGAAGTAACGCGCAGAGTAGATCTCTAGCGGGCAGGAGCCCCACTCGGAAACGTCCCCGTGCCCGGCGGCGGGGCAGATCTGCCGCGGGCGCCATTCCCCGCTGTTTGCGGAGTTACCGGTTACAGAGCCTTTGCACGCGCTCGATCGTCTCGAGCGCGGCACGGGCGTTGTGGTACGGGCACTTCCAGGGCGAGGCCTTGGGTAGATCGAGCTCGGGCCGGCCTTCCGGAGAGACGCGGTAGTACCACTCGCCGTAGGTGCGGTCGACGACGAACTGCTCGATGAAGTGCCAGCTTGCGAGCGCCGCTTCGAGGTAGTCCTCCCTGCCCGTGAGCTCGAAAGCGTTAAGGAAGCCGACGACCGCCTCGGCCTGCGGCCACCACTCCTTGCCGAGCACCGGCGAATGGTGATCGATCGCGTCCGAGACGCCTCCGTGAACGTGATCAAACCCCTCGGCGAGAACGCCGTCGGCCATCGCCAGGCCGATCGTCTCGGTGCGCTCGCTGATCGTCGTATCGCCGAGTACATCCGCCGCCTCGCATAAAAGCCAGCTGGCCTCGATGTCGTGACCGTGCGAGATGGCGTCCGACAGTGGTTTCCAGTCGCGGTCCTGGAACAGGATCAGCCTGTTTGTCTTCTCGTCGCGGATGCGGAAGGCGAGGATCTCCCAGAGCGCCCTCAGGCGCTCGCGCAGCATGGGCTCGAGCGAGGAGCCGGTATCACCCTGGCACGACCGCCAGGCGCGAAGCAGTGCCGCATAGGCCTCGAGCAGGTGCAGGTGCGTGTTCTGGGAGTAGGGAACGTTCAGATCGATCGCGCTCAGGCGCATGTCCTCGAGCGGGCTCCAGTCCTGCGCCAGCGCCTCGACATAGCCGCCGTGCTCGGGCTCGAAGGTATGGGCCTCGATGCTCTCGAAGATGCTGGTCGCGCGTTCGAGCGACTCGCGGATACCGGTTGCACGGAAGTACTCCGAGAAGGCGTAGACGCCGAAGGCCTGGCCGTAGGTTTGCTTGCGCGCGTCGAGGAAGGTGCCCTTGTGGTCGACCATCCAGACAAGCCCGGAATGCTTCTCGTCCCAGAAGTGCTCGAGCAGGTAGGCGTAAGCGCGGTCGGCCAGCTCGCGATAGAGAGGATCGGGCCAGACCCTGAAGGCGGCCGAGAAAGTCCAGAGAATCCGCGCGTTGAGGACGGAGCCCTTTGGCGCCTCCCGATCGACCTTCAGGTCGTTCGACACCCAGCCGTAGAAGCCGCCCTGCTCTCGATCGACGGTCTGCTCGGCCCAGAAGGGGAGGATGCCGTGGCGGAGCTCGTGCTCGGCGGCGGTGCTCAGGGCGGTAAGGCGCGCGACCGTGCTCATGGGGACGACGATGCTATCAACCGGCTTTTTCGGACCCCTCGTGCCTGGCACCAGGACATGGCCCGAGCGAACAATGTCCCA
Source organism: uncultured Gaiellales bacterium (assembly GCA_964636655.1). Classification (GTDB taxonomy): domain Bacteria; phylum Actinomycetota; class Thermoleophilia; order Gaiellales; family Gaiellaceae; genus Fen-549. Next base: position 81,557 of record CAZWTK010000002.1, on the reverse strand, counting down.
CCCGGCCACGTCCCAGTGCCTGGCACCGGGACAGGTCCTTCTCGCGGTGCGACTACCCTTGCCGTCGTGGCAGAGGATCGCGCCTACAGCCTCGGGGATAGCAAGCTCGCCGCCGAGCGGCTCGCGCTGTTGGCGCGTGTGTTCGAGCCGGCGATGCGATCTTTTCTGGAGCAAGCGGCGCCGAGGCGGCCGCGGTTGGCGCTCGATCTGGGCTGCGGCCCGGGTTACACGACCGAGACCGTAGCGGCGCTGACCAGGCCCGAGCGGATGGTCGGTCTCGATACTTCGGAGCGCTTCCTCCAGTACGCGCAGACACGGGCCGGGTCGCGGATCGAGTTCGTTCAGCACGACGTGACGCTCACGCCCTTTCCCGCTCGGCCCGCCGATCTGATCTTTGCGCGGCTTCTGCTCAGCCACCTGCCCGAGCCCGAAAAACAGGTCGCGCGTTTGGTCGGCGAGCTGGCGCCGGATGGCGTCTTTCTCAGCGACGAGGTCGAGCGAATCGAGACCAAGCTGAAGCGGTTCGCCCACTACCTGGCTCTGGTAGAAAGGCGTATGAGGGAGAGCGGCGGCGAGCTCTACCTGGGGCCGAGGCTCGATGCCTTGCGCGGCGGAACGAGTTTTCGCCAACGATCGAGCTATCTCGCCCGGGTCTCTCCACCGACCGCGGATGCCGCGGCGATGGGGCTGTTCAATCTACGCGTCATGCGCCGCGCCGGTCGCCTCGACGGGCTCGCTTCTCCCACTGAGCTCGATCGCCTGGAGCGCGAGCTGGGCGAACTGACCCAGTCGACGGCCGGCGGCGAGATCGTTTGGTCCCTACGCCAGACGGTCTTCTCGCCCGCCTGAGCCGGCTCTCTTCGCGCCCTGGCCACGGTCGCGTATCGCTGCTACCGTAAGGGCGCGATGTTCCTGCCCGCACGTATTTGACGAAGCCGCGCGCCGCCGGGCTCTACAGCCCCGGCACTTAGAGGTGCGCCTGAGTTTTCCGCTTCCGTCGAGTCGCTGCAAGGAGTCGCAAAGTGTCACCTGCTTCACTTCTCTCACAACCCGTTTACGATCGAGCCGTTCCGGCGGTCGAAGTCGCGTCTCTACGCAAAGACTTCCACCGTCGCGACGGCCTGCGCCTGCATCGCCGCCGCATAGTCGCGCTGGGCCCGGTCTCTTTCTCGATCGAGCGCGGCGAGTGCGTAGCCATCTTGGGCCAGAACGGCTCGGGTAAGTCGACGCTCGTCCGCCTGCTCTCGACGCTTCTGCTCGAGGACGGAGGCAGTGCTCGCGTCTTCGGCCACGATGTGTTCGGCGAGCCGCGGCGAGTGCAGCGGCTGATCAACCGCGTCTCGGTCGAGGCGTCCTTCTTCAAGCGTCTGTCGGCGCTCGAGAATCTGAGCTATGCCGCCCGTTTCTACGGCCTGCGCCGCCGCGATACGAGCGCGGAGATTCCGCGCATGCTCGAGCGCGTCGGCTTCCCGCTTGACAGGGCGACGGGGCCGATGGAGGAGCTATCGCGGGGAATGCAGCAGAAGGTTGCGCTGGCGCGAGCGCTCCTGACGTCGCCGACGCTGCTCTTGCTGGACGAGCCGACCACCGGCCTCGATCCGCGCTCGAAGCTCGAGGTGCAGGACTTCATCCGCGAGGTTCGCCGCGTCCACGACGCGACCATCCTTCTCTGCACCCACGACCTGGCCGAGGCCGAGGAGCTGGCCGAGCGAATCGGCATTCTGCACCGCGGCGAGCTGCTCTGCCTGGCTCCGGTGGATGAGCTCAAGCGGCGTTACCAAGCCGAGACGCTCGAAGAAGCCTTCTTCTCCGCCACCGGAACCGTCCTCAGCGAAGACGAGGTAAGCGAATGATGCGCGGAACCGCGACGGCGCTGCGCTCGGAGCTGATGGGCCTCTCGGGCATCCTCGAGCGCAACACCTACATCATCAGGCGCTACATCTGGTGGGAGCTAGCCTGGTTCGTCTGGACGCTGGCGAACACGCTCTCGATCGTCTTCATCGCCAAGGGCTTCGCGCAGACGGGCGCCAAGATCGACGTCAACTACGCTACGAGCTGGCTCTTGATCGGCGCGCTGGTCTGGAGCTATCTCGGCATGGTCTTCGGGCTGCTGGTCGAGATGGTGCAGTGGGAGCGCTGGGAGGGCACGATCGAGCACACCTTCATGGCGCCTCTGTCGCGCTCGATGCACCTGCTCGGCACGGGCCTGTTCGGGGTGCTCTACGGGCTGATCAGGGCGGCGCTGCTCTTTGTCGTGGTTGCCTTCTTCTTCCAGCTCAGCCTGCCCGGTGCCGACTATCTCGCGGCGCTCGTCGTGCTGCTCGTGGCCTCGGTCTCGTTCATCGGCATCGGGATGATGACCTCGGTGCTTGCCCTGATCTCGCCCGAGAAGGGCGTGCAGCTCGGCTACATCGCTCAGGGGCTGTTGCTCGTCGTCTCAGGCGTCTACTACAACGTCAGCGTCCTGCCCGGTTGGATGCAGGCGCTGGCCCGGATCTCGCCGGCGACCTACGCGCTCAGGGCACTGCGCAAGTCGATCATCGACGGTGCCGGGGTGCACGCGCTCTGGGGCGACATCTGGCCGATGCTGGTGATCGGCGCCGTCGCCGTGCCGCTCGGGCTGGAGATCTTCCGCCGCGGTGAGCGCTACGCCAAGCGCCACGGCAAGCTGAAGCGCTCGGGGTAGGTCGGCTTTCGGGGTGGTACTACTTCGTTCAATAGCCGGCACGAAGTCTGCACACTCCCGTTTGTGTTTTCTCGCTACCGTTCTCTGCCCCGTGGGAGGGTGGGGGATGGCGGGTGGGCAAAGAGGCGCCCGAGCCCGAGCTATTGCCCGGTCGTAGCGCGTCGGTCTCCCGCCCGCGTGGAGCGCGTGCCGCCGCTGGGCACTAGGCTTTCTGCATGCGCGGGGCGATCGCGGCCGGCCATCCTCTGACCGCCGAGGCGGGGGCACGAGTCCTGGCCGAGGGCGGCTCGGCCGTCGATGCCTGCATCGCCGCATCCTTCGCCTCCTGGGTGAGCGAGAGCATGCTCTCGGGCCCGGGCGCCGGCGGCTTCTTCCTCGTGCACGAGGCCTCCAGCGCACGCACCCGCCTGGCCGACTTCTTCGTCTCCGTTCCAGGGCTCGGACGCGGTCGGCGGGAGGTCGCTCGGATGGAGACGGTCAACGTCGCCTTCGAGCCGGACTCGCTGCAGCCATTCTCGATCGGAGCGGCGTCGTGCGCCGTGCCCGGCGCCCCGAAGGGCCTCGAGGAGGTTCACCGCCGCTTCGGCAGCCTGCCCTGGCGGGAACTCGTCACGCCGGCTATCGAGCTCGCCCGCCGCGGCGTCGAGATCACTCCGGCGCAGGCTTTTCTGCACAAGATTCTCGATCCCATTCTTCGTCACAGCGCGCAGGGGCGCCTTGTTTACGAGATCGAGGGAAGGCGCTATCAGGCCGGCGACGTCTTCCGGCCGACCGACCTTGCCGGCACGCTCGAACAACTCGCGGCCGAGGGCGCCGACGCGCTCTACGGCGGAGAGCTCGGGCGCGAACTGGTCGCTCACATCCAGGGCGAGGACGGGAAGATCACGCTCCAGGATCTGGAGCGCTACCGCGTCGTCTGGCGCCGGCTGGTGCGCTCGCGCTACAGCGGCTGCGAGTTTGTCTCAAATCCGCCTCCCTCCTCGGGCGGGATCCTCGTCGCCTACGGGCTGCGCCTTCTGGACGAACTGGGCGAGGGTGGGGCGCCGGGTAGCGTGGAGGCGCTGGTACGCCTGGTCGAGGTGATGCGCGAGCAGACGCGGGCCCGCTCGGGCCGGGACTACTCCAGCGCTCTTCGGCGCGGCGGGCTGGCTTCTAGATTGCTTTCGGACGACTCGCTGCGCGAGGCCGTGGAGCGCGTTCGCCACTCGCGGCCCGCAGGGCCCGAGCCGCGTAGCGCCAACGGCACGACCCACATCTCGGTGATCGACTCGCGTGGCAACGCCGCCTCGCTCACCTGCTCGCTCGGCTCCAGCTCGGGCGTGACCATCCCCGGCACGGGCATCCACCTGAACAACATGCTCGGGGAGGAAGACCTGGTTGCGGGCACGGAGCGACCCGGTGAGCGGCTGACCAGCATGATGGCGCCCTCGGTCGTGTTTGCGCACGGGCGGCCGCGACTCGTGCTGGGCAGCGCCGGCTCGGTGCGGCTGCGCGGAGCGATCATGCAAACGGTGGCGAACGTGATCGGGCACGGATTGCCGGTGGAAGAGGCCGTGACGAGAGCGCGCGTTCACCTCGACGAGCCGATCGTGCAGTGCGAAGGAGGCGAGGATGTCGATTCCTTCGCGCTGGACGGGCTCGAGCGACTCGGCTACGAGATCGTGCGCTGGCGCGACTTGAACGTCTTCTTCGGCGGCGTGCAAGCCGTGGAGGTACGCCCCGACGGAACTCTGGCCGCCGCCGGGGATCCCCGGCGCGGCGGTCACGGAGTGGTGGTCGCGTGAACGAGGGATTGAGGATCCGGCGCGCCGTTCCTGCCGACGCCGGCGCTCTCTCGCGCCTGGCGCGCGACGTGGCGGCCGAGCCGGGCGGGTGGCTGCTCACGCTCGGAACCTGGCGCTCGAACTCGGACGAGCGCCGGGCGATTCGCCTTCTCCGCCGTCACCCCGATGCCGCAATCCTCGTCGCCGAGACGAACGAGGGGATCGTCGGACGCCTGTCGTTAACGCGCGATCATCACCCCTCGTCGCAGCACGTCGCCGATCTCGGCCTGATGGTGGCTCAACCCTATCGCCGCCGGGGTGTCGGTCGCGCGCTGCTCGAAGCCGCGGTGGAATGGGCTCACGCGAACGGCGTGAGCAAGCTCGAGCTACACGTCTTCCCCCACAACGAGGCGGCGATCAAGCTCTACGAGTCCTTCGGCTTTGAGCGCGAGGGTTATCGCAAGCGCCACTTCCGTCGTGGCCAGGAGTACGTGGACGCGATTTTGATGGCCTACTTCGTGAGCGGCTAGAGCATCCGAGAGAGGGCGGCTCCTCGTTGCGACTCGGCGCTAGGTATCGCGCCGGTGCTCGCCAATCCGGATTGTTCACGAACCGTTTTTTGGATATTTACGAGACATCTGCGTCGTTTTACGATACGGCACTGGGCCGGATCGAATTCGGCAGAAAAGAGGGGAAAGATGGGGTTGTTGACGTGGGTCGTCGTAGGTGTAATCGCCGGTTGGGCAGCGGGCAAGGCCGTCAAGGGGTCGTGACTTGGCCTGATTGGCGATGTCGTGCTTGGCGTCGTTGGCGCGCTGGTGGGTGGTTGGCTCGCCGGCAGGATCTTCGACGTTAAAGACCCGATCAGCGGGTTCAATCTCACCACGCTCGTCGTCGCGTTCCTTGGCGCCGTCATCGTCCTGCTTGTCTTTCGTTTTCTGAAGAAGCGCTAGCCGCCGAGTGGGAAGTCACGCAGCCGACTCGGGCGTACGGTTGGGGCGACGGCTCGTTTTCTTCGATTAGCGCCGTGCAATTCGGATCTAGCCGCCACCGCTCCTAGAATGACGGAGCCTTGAGCGCCGCGTTCGTCCATCTGCACGTCCACTCCGAGTACTCGATCTTGGACGGGGCGTGCAGGGTGCCGGCCCTCGCAGCGCGGGCGGCCGAGCTGGAAATGCCGGCCGTCGCCCTCACCGACCACGGCTCGCTGGCCGGGTCGATCGAGTTCTATCGCCAGACCGCGAAACACGGCGTCAAGCCCCTGCTCGGCTCGGAGCTGTACGTCTGCGACGACCGCACCGTGCAGAAGAAGGGCAACGCCCACCTGACCGTGCTGGCGGCCACGAACGAGGGCTACGGCAATCTGATCAAGCTCTCCTCGCTCGGCTATCTGGAGGGCTACTACTACCGCCCGCGCGTCGATTGGGAGTTGCTCCAGCGCTACTCGAAAGGCCTGATCGTCCTCTCTGGCTGCCTCTCGGGGCGGGTCTGCAAGGCGCTGGAGGAGAACCGCCCGAACGACGCCGAGGCCGAGCTCGACCGGCTCGTCCAGATCTTCGGGATGGACAACGTCTACGTCGAGCTGCAAAACGCCGGGCTCGACGTGCAGCAGCGGATCAATCCCGACCTCGTCGCGCTGGCGAAGAGAAAGAAGATGCCGCTGGTCGCCACCGGTGACGTCCACTACCTGCGCCGCGAGGACGCGCTCCCGCACGAGGCGCTGCTCTGCATTCAGTCGGGCGACTCGCTCAAGAACCCCAATCGCTGGCGCTTCGACTCCGATCAGTTCTGGTTCAAGGCGCCGGAGGAGATGGCGCTCGACTTCGTCGGTCAGGAGGAGGCGATGCGCCGCACGCTCGAGGTCGCAGATCGCTGCGCGGTCGAGATCGAGCTGGGCCAGATTCTCCTGCCCTCCTTCCCGACGCCCGAGGGGCGTGACGCCTTCGAGTATCTGGTCTCGCTCTGCGAGGAGGGGCTGAAACGCCGCTACGAGATGGTGACGCCCGAGCTGGACGAGCGGCTTCGCTTCGAGCTGAAGACGATCCGCGAGATGGGTTTCGCCGACTACTTCCTGATCGTCTGGGACTTCATCCACTTTGCGAAGCAAAACGGCGTCGGCGTAGGACCCGGCCGCGGCTCGGCGGCCGGCAGCCTCGTCGCCTACAGCCTGGAGATCACCGACATCGACCCGATCCGCTACGACCTGCTGTTCGAGCGCTTCCTCAATCCCGGGCGCAAGTCGATGCCCGACATCGACATCGACTTCTCGGTCGAGGGCCGCGAGCGGGTGATCAACTACGTGGCTGAGAAGTACGGCCGCGACCGCGTCGCCCAGATCATCACCTTCGGCACCATGGCCGCGCGGGCCGCCGTGCGCGACGCAGGGCGCGTGCTCGAGATCCCTTACGGCACCGTCGATCGCATCGCCAAGCTCATCCCCGAGGGCCCCGGTCAGATGCTCGACGCCTGCCTCAAGCCCGGTCAGGAGCTGCGCGCCGCCTACGACTCCGACCCGTTCTGCAAGGAGGTCGTCGATCTGGCCAGGCCGCTCGAGGGGCTCGTGCGCCAGGATTCGATCCACGCCGCCGGCGTCGTCATCGGCGCCCAGCCGCTGACCGATGTCGTGCCGCTGCAGCAGAAGGGCTCCGACCAGGAGGTCGTGACGCAGTTCCCGATGGGCGACGTCGAGGCGCTCGGGCTGCTCAAGATGGACTTCCTCGGCCTGCGCAACCTCGACGTTATCGACACAGCGGTCGAGCTGATCGGTGACGACCTCGACATCTCGCAGATACCGCTCGACGACGCCAAGACCTACGCCATGCTCGCCTGCGGCGATGCGACCGGCGTCTTCCAGTTCGAGTCCTCGGGCATGCGCGACGCCCTGCGCCAGGTCAAGCCGACCGTGTTCGAGGACCTGATCGCCCTCGTCGCTCTCTACCGGCCCGGTCCGATGCAGTACATCCCCGTCTACGCCAAGCGCAAGCACGACCGGGAGCAGGTCGACTTCGTCGACGAGCGCCTGAAGCCGATCACGGAGTCCACTTACGGGATCTGTCTGACCGGCGACACGCTCGTCTTCGACGCCGCAAGCGGCCGCCGCCGCCGCCTCGACTCGCTCGAGGACCACGAGGGCGTCCTTGTTCAGGGCGTTGACGCGGAACTCGGATCCGCTCACTCTCGGATCACGCGCTGGTTCGACAACGGGGTGCGCCCGGTCTACCGGATGAAGCTGAAAAACGGTGTCGAGATCCGAGCCACAGCCAATCACGAATTTCTCACCGAAGGGGGTTGGAAGAGGCTCGATCAACTTGGTCCGGGCGACTATCTCGGAACGCCGCGGGTGCTGGCTCGCGCCACGCCGGGCCGGACCCTCGACGCTCAGGATCGGGCGCGACTGCGAACCCTCGCCTACCTTCTCGCCGACGGCTCGCTCTGTCAGCCGCAGCCGACCTTCTTCTCCTCCGACGCAGTGCTACTCCGCGACTTCCGACAAACCTGCAGGCTCGGCTTCGAAGGGGTCGCCTTCAAGAGCTATCGCAAGCTGCGAGACGTCACCCAACTCTGCGTTTGCCGTCCCGACTCCTTCGATTACCACGAGCCGTCCGAGCTGGATTGCTGGTTGCGTGAGCAAGACTTGCGTTGGAAGGTCAGCGACGCGAGATCGAAGAGGCGCCGGAAGGGCCCAAGGAGTGCTGAGAAGTGGATTCCGGAGTGGGTCTTCGAACTGGACGAGGAAGAGATCGCACGTTTTCTGGCAACGCTCTGGGACTGCGACGGGCACGTGCGAGGCAACAGCGTCTCCTTCAAGACGGTTTCCCTCCGGCTGGCTGGCGACGTCCAGACGCTGCTACTCCGGCTGGGTGTGAGGTCGTCGATCTACCGCTCCGAGTACGAGAGGCAGGTGGATGGCTTGCCGACTCGAGCGACGGCCTACCAGGTCACCACCCACGGGACGCTCCGATTCGCCGAGGTGGTCCAGCCGCATATGGTCGGTCCGAAACGCTCGATTTACACCCGAGCCACCGACGACTCGCTGACACTCGGCCGGAAGCGAGTCCTCGAGGAAATTCTCCATGCAACCAGGGAGCTCGTTCCGGTGGGTTCGCAGCGTAGCCGTGGGGGAAGGCTGTCGCTCAAGGGGCTGACGAAGCAAACCGGGTTCGACTACCAGCACTTCTATCCGGCGGCCCGGAGCAGAAGCCGGATCAAGCTCTCCTCCTTCGACATGCTGCTAGACCGCTTCGATCTTCCTCGCGCTGCGATGGCCTCCCGCATCTCCTGGCAGCAGGTGCAGACGATCGAGCCCGCGGGTGAGGAACACGTCTACGACATCGAGGTGGAGCGGCTTCACAACTTCGTCGCCAGCGGCGTTCTGGCCCACAACTGCATCTACCAGGAACAGTCGATGGAGATCGCCAAGGATCTGGCCGGCTTCAGCCCGGCCGAGGCCGACGATCTGCGCAAGGCGATCGGCAAGAAGATTCACGAGCTGATGGCCTCGCTCAAGGACAAGTTCATCGCCGGCTGCGCGGCCAACAGCGTGCAGCCGAAGGTGGCGCGCCGACTCTGGGACGACCTCGAGAAGGCCCAGGACTACTCCTTCAACAAGTCCCACGCCGCCTGCTACGCGCTTATCGCCTATCGCACCGCCTGGCTCAAGGCTCACTACCCCTGCCAGTACATGGCCGCCCTGATCTCCTCGGTCATGAACACCAAAGACAGGGTGCCCTTCTACGTCAACGCCTGCGACGAGATGGGCATCGAGGTGCTGCCGCCCGACGTCAACTTCTCGCAGACCGACTTTGCGGTGATCGAAGAGAAGATCCGTTTCGGCTTGAACGCAGTCAAGGGCGTGGGCGAGGGGGCGGCGCGGGCGATCGTCAGTGCCCGCGAGGAGGGCGGAGTGTTCGCCTCGGTCTGGGACTTCGTCGAGCGGATCGACTCGGGCTGCGTCAACAAGCGAGTGCTCGAGGCGCTGGTCAAGTGTGGCGCCTTCGACTCGACGGGAGCCTCGCGCAAGGGCCTCGTCGCCGCGCTCGATCAGATCGTCGCCTGGGGACAGAAGCGCTTGGCCGATCGTATGAGTGGGCAGAGCTCCATCTTCGATCTCGGCGGCGGCGAGGGAGAGCACCAGCCCCGTCACCATCCCGAGATCGCGGGCGAGGAGTTCGATAAGCCAGAGCTGCTCCGGATCGAGAAGGAGGTTCTCGGCCTCTATGTGTCCGAGCATCCGCTGCACGCGATTCGCGACCAGCTGCGGCGCAAGACCGACTGCGGGCTATCCGATCTCGACCGTCGCCGCGACGGCGAGGTGGTGATCGTGGGCGGGATCGTCGGGCACGTGCGCCAGCTCACTACGAAGAAGGGCGATCCGATGGCCTTCATGCGCTTGGACGATGTGACCGGCGGAGCGGAGGTCGTCGTCTTCAACTCTGTTTTCGCGCAGACGCGCGATTTGTGCGCCTCCGACCAGGTTCTGATCGTGAAGGGCAGGATCGATCACAAAGAGGGCGAATCCAAGTTACTGGCTATGGAGCTCAAGGCGTTCGAGTCTGTTCCCGAGCGGCGCGAGGTGCGTCTGCGGGTGGATGCGCGCAGGGCTCCGTCCGGAATCGTCTCCGAGCTGGCCGCGCTCGTGCGCGATTTTCCGGGCGACTCGCCCGTACTGCTCGATGTCGAGACCTCGGAGGGCGCCAGGCAGCTTCGGCTCGGGCCGGCCTACAAGGTCAAGCCGAGCGGCGACTTCTTCGCCGAGGCCAAGGCTCTTCTCGGCGAAGCCGGCGTGGTCGCCTGACCTCTGAAGATCGTTCGCAGCTCGGGTCGACAGTGGGCGAAAGCCCTTTCCGTAAAAATTTCGTAAGAGTTGCTTCGAGTGACGCCATATCCCCCTATAAAGGGAACCAACTGCGCTACGGTGAACCGACAAGTACAGTAGGAGATAGAAAAGCAATGACTGCGGCCAACACAAACGTAATCACCGAGTCGGAGCTCGATCGCATCGTGCGCTGGCGAAGTGAGGAACTGGAGCGCGCCGGGTACTCATCCGACGGCGCCGCTTCACTGGCTGCTCGCCTGGAAGTAGATCTGCACGAGGCCATCGACCTCGTGAAGCGCGGCTGCCCGGCAGAGATCGCGCTGCGCATTCTCCTCTAGTACCTCCTGCCCCGAGGCGCGCCCGGCACCGGCTCTCGAGTTACAGGTGGCGGCAGAGCTACGAAAACGCGCGCAGCGAGCCGATTGCCAGCTGCGCCAGTGAGCGCGGTAGGCGCTGCGCCTTGGCGATCGAGCCGTCCAGCGCGTCTCCCAGCCAGGAGATGTCTTGCTCAGAGACGACCAGAGGCGGGAGCACCTTGATCACCGCCATGGAGTGACCAGCGACCTGCGAAAGGATGCGATGCTCGGAGAACAGCGGCGCGGTCACTAGCTGGGCGAACAGGCCCGGTTGAAGCCGATCGATCGTCCGGTACGAGCGGCTGCCCGACCGCGGCTCGCCGAACTCGATCGCCCACATCAGGCCGCGTCCGCGCACCTCTTTGACGACGTCGTGGCTGTTTGCCAGGCGCCCGCCGATCTCGAGCAGCATTTCGCCGAGTCGCTCGCTTCGCTCGACCAGCTTTTGCGAGTCGATCTCGTGCAGCGTCGCCAGGCCCGCCGCCATGGCGAGCTCGTTGGGCGCGAAGGTCGAGCCGTGGCTGAGAGCGTTCTCCATGCGATCGAAAACCGCCTCGTGCACCGCCTTCGACATGATCAGCGCGCCGACGGGCACGTAGCCGCCGGAGAGAGACTTCGCAACCGGCACCAGGTCGGGCTCGAGGCCCCAGTGCTCGAAGGCGAACAGCCTGCCCGTCCGGCCGAACCCCGTCTGAACCTCGTCGACGCAGAAGAGCGTGCCGAAGCGGCGGCAGAGCTCCTGTGCGCCCTCCAGGTACCCGGGCGGCGGCAGGTTGACGCCCTTGCCCTGAATCGGCTCGACCAGGAAAAGAGCCACATCCTCGCGCTCGAGCTTTCCTTCCAGCGCCGCGAGATCGCCGAACGGAACGCGCTCGCAGTCGGGTAGCAGTGGTCCGAACCTACTCGTGAACTCGGGGCAGCCGTTTACCGACAGCGAGCCCAGGGTCAGCCCGTGGAAGCCGTGCTCGGCCGAGACGACCCGGGATCGTTTGCTGGCGGCACGGCCGAGCTTGATCGCCGCCTCGATCGCTTCGGTGCCGCTGCTGGTGAACAGAACGCGCTCGAGCCGGTCTGGCATTCGCGCCAGCAAGGCCTCGGCCAGCAGGGGTGGGAGCGCCGTCGTTCCCATCTGTACCGATCCGGGGAGGTCGAGCTCGAGCGCTTCGATCAGCGCCGAGCGTATACGCGGATTGTTACGTCCGACGTTGAACATTCCGAAGCCGCCCAGCACGTCGAGGTAACGGTTTCCGTCCGCATCCCAGAGGTAGGCGCCCTGCGCGCGCGCCCACTCCCGATCGAAGCCGATCGCCTTGAGGATGCGGGTGAACTGTGGATTGATCGTCTTCGCCCAGAGCTCGGTCGCTTCTCCGCGTCGCCCCGCCGTCAGCTCGCCAAGGCTGAAGGCGTTCTCGGAGAGCTCGCTCTTGTTTGTCCTGGGTGTTCGTCTCATCGCAGTCATTTTGACGTATGCCCTCGGTACCGGTCGGCCGCTTCGAGGGTAGCTCGAGGCGATCGCTCACCGCCACCGGCGAAGATACGGAACCGAGTCGAATCGGGTCGGACGGTTTCCCTCTGCTTCACACTTGCATCCAAAGCGGTTTTCTCACAGAAAGTGGCTAGACTGCAAGACGTTTGCCGCCGTCGCATACGGGAACGCTTGACCGAAGTCTGCACGTCAATGACAGAGGCGCTTGGCCGAAGCCCAGGAGAGCACGTGGTAGATCTGCCGGGCGAGGCGGCGATTCTTCCGCTCGCCGTCGACGAGAACTTCCCGGTGGCGATGGCTTTGCTGGGGCCGAGAACGCGCGCCCATCTGACGGCGATCTACGGCTTCGCGCGCCTGGCCGACCAGATCGGAGACGAGCTTGCGGGAGATCGCCTGGCACTACTCGACCGGCTCGAGCACGATCTCGAGCGGGCGTTTTCGGGCCAGCCCGAGCACCCGCTTCTGCGACGGCTCGCGCCTACCGTGCGAGCGCTGGATCTTCCCCGCGACCCGTTCCTGCGTCTGATCGAAGCGAATCGCAGCGATCAAAAGAAGAAGCGCTACGAAACCTTCGCCGAGCTGCTTGCCTACTGCGAGCTCTCGGCCAACCCGGTCGGCGAGCTTGTCCTGTACGTCTTTCGGCAAGCGACAGCCGATCGGATCGCGCTCTCTGACCGGATCTGCACCGCTCTGCAGCTCATCGAGCACTGGCAGGACGTCGCGCAGGACTATGGCCGCGGACGGGTGTATATCCCGACGGAGGACATCGAGCGATTCGGCGTCGAGCGCGACGAACTCGGCGCCGCGGGTGTGAGCGAGTCCCTATGCCGCCTCCTCGCCTTCGAGCTGGAGCGCGCTCGAATGCTGCTCGACGAGGGCGCTTTGCTACTCGGGCGCCTGCACGGCCGCGCCCGTCTGGCCGTGGCCGGTTACGTCGGCGGCGGTCGCGCGGCGCTCCAAGCAGTCAAGGCCGCGCGCTACGAGGTGCTCGCGGGCCCGCCGCGGGTGAGCCGCCGCCGTCGCATTCGAGAGATCCTGCGCGCGTACGGGGCGGGAAGATGAGCGTCGCCACGGAGCTCGCCTACGAGCATTGCCGCCAGCTCGTGCGCAGCTCCGGCTCGAGCTTCTACGCGGGAATGCGCATCCTCCCCTCCGACAGGCGCGAGGCGATCTTCGCGGTCTATGCGCTGGCGCGCCGTGTCGACGACATCGCGGACGGTGTCCTCCCGGGCGACGAGAAGCTGAGCCAGCTGAGCTCACTGCGCGAGCAGCTCGATCGGATCGAGGAGGTGAGAGACGATCGCGTACTGGCCGCGCTGGCGGATGCGGCCGAGCGCTATCCAATTCCGCTCGCGGCGTTCGGTGACCTCATCGACGGCGCCGAGATGGACGTACGCGGGCGCACCTACTCCGACTTCCCGGAGCTGGTCGAGTACTGCCGCTGCGTGGCGGGCTCGATCGGGCGGCTCTCACTCGGCGTCTTCGATGCGGACGATCGCGAGAGGGCGGGCCTGCTCGCTGACGATCTCGGAGTCGCTCTCCAGATCACGAACATACTGCGCGACCTGCGCGAGGACACGCTCTGCGGGCGCCGCTACCTTCCGCAGGAGGATCTCGAGCGCTTCGATTGCCGGATCGCGGACGGGCGGCTCGAGGGACCGATCGAGCTCGTCGTCGCTTACGAGGCCGAGCGCGGACTGGCCTGGTTCGAGCACGGTCTGGAGCTTGTGCCGCTGCTCGATCGCCGCAGCGCCACCTGCGTGCTCGCGATGGCGGGCTCGTATCTGCGTCTGCTCGAGCGCATCGCGGCGAACCCCGCGAAGGTGCTCGACGGGCGCATGTCGCTCGGTCGCGGCGAGAAGGTCTGGTTGCTCGCGCGCAGTCTGGTGAAGGCGGGCGTTTGAGCGGCGGGCGAATCGCGGTCGTAGGCGGCGGGTTGGCCGGCTTGACGGCGGCGCTCGAATGCGCCGACGCAGGGGCGGAGGTGACGCTGTATGAGGCGCGCAGGCGGCTCGGCGGCGCCACCTTCTCGGTCAGGCGCCGCGACCACTGGATCGACAACGGCCAGCACGTGTTTCTGCGTGCCTGCAGCGCCTATCTCGGCTTTCTCGATCGCCTCGGCGTCGGCGAGCTGGTGAGCCTGCAGCCGCGCCTGCGAGTGCCGGTTCTGCGCGAGGCGGGCCGGTCTGCGCTTCTGCAGCGAAACGGCTTACCCGCTCCTCTGCAGCTGGTAGGCAGCCTACTTCGCTACCGGCCGCTCACAACCGGCGAGCGCCTGGCGGCCCTACGCGCGGCCGCCGCGATGCGCCGGCTCGATCCGGACGATCCGGTGCTCGACGAGCGGAGCTTCGCCGAATGGCTGCGCGGACAAGGGCAGTCCGAGCGCGTCGTCACCGCGCTCTGGGAGCTGATCGCGCTAGCAACGCTCAACGTTCGCGCCGCCGAGGCGTCGCTTGCCTCCGCGCTGAAGGTCTTCCGCACCGCTCTGCTCGAGACGACGGACGGGGGCGATATCGGCGTGGCGGCGGTTCCGCTGCAAGAGCTGCACGGCGAGGCGGCCGGGGCGGCGCTCGCCGGCGCGGGGGCACGGGTCGAGCTCGCCGCCGCGGTGCGCGCCGTCCGCAACGAGCGTAGAGGCCTCAGGCTGGAGCTCGCGCAGGGCAACGAGGAGGTCGACGCGGTCATCTGCGCCGTTCCTCACCAGGTTGTTTCCGGCCTCTTGCCGGCGGGGGCGGTCGATGTCGATGCGCTCGAGCGGCTCGGCTCGAGCCCGATCCTCAACCTGCACCTGCACTACGATCGGTCGGTGCTCACCGAACCGTTGGCCGCCGCGCTCGACTCACCCGTGCAGTGGCTGTTCGATCGTAGCTCGGCTTCGGGCGTCGGTCGCGGCCAGCTCGTCACGGTCTCGGTCTCGGCCGCTCGAGAGGAGATCGGCTTGCCGCTTCGGGCGCTCCGCGAACGCTTCGAGCCCGCGCTTGCACGCCTCCTTCCCGCCGCCGCCAACGCGGAGCTGCTCGATCTCGCCGTCACGCGTGAGCCGCGCGCGACCTTCCGCGCCGCTCCGGGCTCGCGCCGGCTGCGTCCCGCTGCGCGCACCGATATCCCCGGTCTGTACCTGGCCGGCGCCTGGACCGACACCGGCTGGCCAGCAACGATGGAGGGCGCCGTTCGCAGTGGGTCGGCGGCGGCGGAGCTCGCGCTCACCGATCTCGGCACCTCCCCGGCCCGGGAACGCCCCGCGCTTGCCTCCATGTCGAAGGGATCGAGCTAAATGGTGGTCGCCACCCCCGCTCTCGAGTCTGTTCGGGCGGCGCTCGAGCACGCCCGCGCGCACCTGCTCGACCTCCAGCATCCGGATGGCTGGTGGAAGGGCGAGCTCGAGACGAACGTCACGATCGATGCAGAGGATCTCTTCCTGCGCTACTACCTCGGGATACTCGACCGCAAGCAGACGGAGTCGAGCGCCCGCTGGATCCGCTCGCGCCAGCGCGAGGATGGAAGCTGGGCGACCTTCTACGGCGGCCCGTTCGATCTCTCCACCACCGTCGAGGCCTATCTGGCCCTGCGTCTGGCCGGCGACTCTCCCGAGGCCGAGCACATGCGCCGGGCGGCCGTCCTGATTCGCGCGTCCGGCGGCGTCGAGCGCAGCCGCGTCTTCACCCGCATGTGGCTGTCGCTGCTCGGGCTCTGGTCGTGGACCGAAGTACCGATGCTGCCGCCCGAGCAGATCATGCTTCCCGCGCGGGCTCCGTTCAGCGTCTACAGCTTCGGCTGCTGGGCCAGGCAGACGATCGTCGCGCTCTCGATCGTCAGCGCGCTCAGACCGCAGGCGTCACCGCCGTTCGCGATCGACGAGCTGCGCACCGGGGCCGATTCGGCGCCGAGCGTGAACGACGTCTGGGATCGCCTCTTCGTTCTGCTCGATCGCGCGCTTCACCTCTACGAGCGCCGTCCAATCGGTGCCCTGCGTCGGCGCGCGCTGCGCCGGGCGGAGCGCTGGGTACTCGAGCGCCAGGAGCGGGACGGATCCTGGGGTGGTATCCAGCCGCCCTGGGTCTGGTCGATCGTGGCCCTGCACGCGCTCGGTCGCCCGCTCGACGATCCGGCTCTGGCAAAGGCGCTCGCCGGGCTCGACGTGTTCACGATCGAGGACGAGCAGGGGCGGAGGATCGAGGCCTGCCAGTCGCCCGTATGGGACACCGGCCTAGCGGTACTGGCCTTGCTCGACTCGGGCCTGGGCGCGACCGACCCTCGGCTCGAGCGCGCCGCGCGCTGGCTGGTTTCCTGCGAGGTGCGCGTCCGCGGCGACTGGTCGGTGCATAGAAGAAAGCTGGAGCCGGGCGGGTTCCCGTTCGAGTTCGCCAACGACAACTACCCCGACGTGGACGACACCGCCATCGTCGTTCCCGCCCTGCGCCGCGCGTTGCCCGGCGCCGAGCCGGCGGACGGAGCCTGTGAGCGCAGCCTGGTCTGGACGCTCGGCATGCAGAGTAAAGACGGCGGTTGGGCCGCATTCGACGTCGACAACACGAGCCGGCTCGCTTCCAGGCTCCCCTTCTGCGACTTCGGCGCCGTCACCGATCCCCCGAGCGCGGATGTGACCGCGCACGTGCTCGAGATGCTCGGTCACGAGGGCATGGGCAATCTGCGCGAGGCAAGACGAGGCCTGGACTGGCTGCTCGCGGCGCAAGAACCGGACGGATCCTGGTTTGGGCGCTGGGGCGCGAACTTCATCTACGGGACGGCCGCGGCGGTGCCGGCACTGGCCGCCCTGGGCCTGGCCGAGCACGAAAGCGTTCGTCGCGCGATCGCATGGCTCGAGCGCATACAGAACTCCGACGGCGGCTTCGGCGAGGACATGCGCTCCTACAACGACCCCAGCTGGCGCGGCCGCGGTGACTCGACCGCCTCGCAGACGGCCTGGGCGCTTCTGGCCTTCCACGCCGCCGACGAGCTGAACGAGACCGCCTGGCGCGCGGTCGACTGGCTGGTGCAGGCCCAGCGTGCGGACGGTAGTTGGGACGAGCCTCAGTTCACCGGCACCGGCTTTCCCTGGGACTTCAACCTCAACTATCACCTCTACCGTCAGATCTTCCCGGTGATGGCGCTCGGCCGCGTGCTGGGAGCGGAGGCATGAGCGAGGCGCTGCTCGTACTGACTCCGCTTCGGGTCGAGGCGGCCGCGCTCAAAGAGGCACCGGAGTGGCGCGTGCTGCGTTCGGGCATGGGGATGCAACGCGCTCGGATAGCGGCGGCGCGCGGCCTGGCGATCGAGAGCGCGGGGGCACTGGCGATAGTCGGGCTCTGTGCCGGCGTATCGAGCGAGCTGCGAGCGGGCGACGTCGTTTGCGCGACCGAGCTGAGGCGCGACGGGGCCGAGCCCGTGCCTACCCTGGCGAGCACCCTCCTGGTTGCTGCGCTACGACGCCGCGGTCTGCGTGTGCACGCCGGTCCGATCTTCTCCAGCGACCACGTCGTCGGACCAGAGGAGCGCGAGACCCTTGCAGCCAAGGGAGTGGTCGCGGCGGACATGGAATCGGCCTGGCTGGCAGGCGCGGCCGACGGCCGTCCGCTGGCGGTGCTCCGCGTCGTCGTGGACTCCCCGGGGAGGCGACTGCTCGATCCGCGCACGCCGTTTGCCGGCGCGCTCGCGCTGCGCAACCTCCGCCGGGCCAGCAAGGCCCTGCCCGAGTGGATGGAGGCGATCCGGCCCAGGCAGGTGCTGCTCGCTGCGCCGCGTTCCTTCTGCGCCGGTGTCGAGCGCGCGATCGAGATCGTCAACCTGGTGCTGGAGCGTCGCGGGGCGCCCGTCTACGTTCGCAAGCAGATCGTCCACAACGAGCACGTCGTCGCCGAGGCGGAGAGTCGCGGCGCCGTCTTTGTGAACGAGCTCGACGAGGTGCCGGGTGGTGCGATCGTCATCTTCTCGGCCCACGGCGTCTCGCCCGAGGTCAGGCAGGCGGCGGTCGATCGGGGCCTGGAGGTGATCGACGCCACGTGCCCGCTCGTGAGCAAGGTGCATGCCGAGGCGCGCCGCTTCGCCGCCCGCGGCGACACGATCTTCCTGATCGGTCACGCCGGTCACGAAGAGGTCGAGGGAACCAAGGGCGAAGCGCCCGAATCGATCGTGCTCGTGGATGGCGTCGGCGACGCGAAGACGGCTCAGGCCGCCGATCCGGAACACGTCAGCTACCTGACCCAGACGACGCTGGCAGTGGACGAGACGAACGAGATCGTCGAGACGCTGAGACGCCGTTATCCGGCTCTGCGTGGGCCTTCTTCCGACGACATCTGTTATGCGACAGCCAATCGCCAGTATGCGGTGCGGGCGGTTGCGCGCGACTCCGACGTCGTGCTCGTGGTCGGCTCTCGCACCTCTTCGAACTCGCGCCGGCTGGTCGAGGTCGCGCGCCGGGAGGGAGTTCCCGCCTACCTGGTCGACGACGAGACCGACGTCGACGTGGCCTGGCTGAAGGAGGCGCGAACGATCGGCCTGACGGCCGGAGCCTCCGCGCCCGAGCGGCTGGTGAACCGGCTGATCGAGGTCATCGATAGCATCGGAGCGGTGACCGTGGAGGAGAAGCAAGCTACGACCGAGTCACTTCAGTTCCGCCTGCCCCGAGAGCTGGGCGCCTCGTGATTCCGGTCCGGCAAAGCCTCAAGATGGGTGGCTACCTGCTCTCGCAACGGCTGCGAGGGCGTGAGCGCTACCCGCTCTTGGTCGAGCTCGAGCCGCTCTTCCAGTGCAATCTCGCCTGCACGGGTTGCGGCAAGATCCAGTATCCCGACGACGTTCTCCGCCAGCGAATGCCGGTTGCCCAGGCGCTCGAGGCGATCGAGGAGTCGGGCGCCCCGATGGTCTCGATCGCAGGGGGCGAGCCGCTCATCCATCCCGAGATCGGACAGATGGTTAGGGCCTTCATCGAGCGTAGGAAGTTCGTTTACCTATGCACGAACGGCATCCTGATGAAGAAGAAGCTCGATCTCTTTCGGCCTTCGCCCTACTTCGCCTGGGTGGTGCACATCGACGGTCTGCGCGAGCGGCACGATGCCGGGGTCGGCCGCGCGGGAGTGTTCGACAAGGCGGTCGAAGCGATCGGGGAGGCGAAGCGGCGCGGCTTCAAGGTGACGACCAACACAACGCTTTCGAGCAACGACAGCGCCGACGACGCGCGGGCGCTGCTCGATTTCCTGAACGACGAGCTTCGTGTGGACTCGATGATGATCTCTCCCGCCTTCGCCTACGAGCAGGCGCCCGATCAAGAGCACTTCCCCGGCGTCGCGGAAGCCCGCGAGCTCTTCCGCGAGCTTTTCTCGGACGGAGCGCGCAAGCGCTGGCGTTTCAATCACACGCCGCTCTTCCTCGACTTTCTCGAAGGGAAGGCGGAGTTCGAGTGCACGGCCTGGGGCATCCCTTGCTACACGCTCTTCGGCTGGCAGCGCCCCTGCTACCTGATGGCGGACGGCTACGTCGAGTCCTACGCCGAGCTGGTCGAGACGACCGAATGGGCGAAGCACGGCCGCGGCCGCGACCCGCGCTGCGCCAACTGTCTTGCCCATTGCGGCTATGAGCCGACCGCGGTGGTCGCCGCGACGAAGTCGCCCAGGCAGTCGCTCCGAGCCCTGGTCAGCGGAGGCTAGCCCAACGCGATGTCCACACCGGCTCTGCTTCCGCGCGGCTCCGTGACGCCTCCGACGGCACGATCAGAGCGTCAGCTGAGATGATTGGCTCGTGATACTTCTCGCCTCGATCCCCTCGCCCGGGCACAGCACCGTCGGCCTCGGACCCGTGACTATTCATTTCTACGGGCTGATGCTGCTGCTGGCCATCGCCGCCGCCATGTGGCTGACTGGGATGCGCTTTGTCCGCCGCGGCGGCAACTGGGACCTGATCTTCCAGGTCGCCGTCTGGGGCGTGCTGGCCGGGGTCGTCGGCGCGCGCCTGTACCACGACGTGACGAGCTGGAACGAGGTCGCGCAGATCCACCACTGGTGGGCGCCGTTCGCCGTCTGGAAGGGCGGGCTCGGTGTCTACGGAGGCATCGCGTTCGGCGCTGCGGCGGGCGCGCTAGTTGTCCATAGAGCCGGCGAGAGCATTCCGAAGATGCTCGACATCGTGGCGCCCGGGCTTCTGCTCGCGCAGGCCGTCGGGCGCTGGGGCAACTGGTGGAACCAGGAGCTCTTCGGCAAGCCGACCAGCCTGCCCTGGGGCCTGCGCATCGATCTGGTCAACAGGCCCGCCGGCTACGAGCGCTTCTCGACCTTCCAGCCAACCTTCCTCTACGAGTCTCTGCTCGCGCTGATCGGTGTTGGCCTGCTGCTCCTGCTCGATCGCCGCTTCAAGTTCCGCGCGCCCGCTCTCTTCTCTCTCTACGTCGCCTACTACGCGCTCGTTCGCTTCTTCATGGAGCTGCTGCGCATCGATCCGTCCCACCACTTCCTGGGGCTTCGCCTGAACGCCTGGGTCTCTATTGCCGTGTTCGTCTGCGCCTGGGGCTTCTTCGTCTGGTGGCAGTTCATCCGGCGACCTGCCGTCCCGGTGGCGGGGGGGCAGGGTGGACCCGAGCCTCCCGGGCCGCGTACGGGGAGCCGGCCGAAGAAGCCGAAAAAGAAGAAGGAGCCCTCGGTCAAGGTGAAGGGGCCGCGCATGAGCGTGCCCAAGGGGCGCGTCCGGCCGGGCCGCTAGGCTCGCCGGGATGCGCGTCGCAGAGCTCGAGCTGGATCTCGAGGCCTTTGAGGGTCCCCTCGACCTCCTTCTGACCCTTGTGCTCAAGGAGGAGATCGATCTCGCCGAGATCGACGTGGCCGGCATCGTGCTCGCCTTCATAGAGGTGATGCTCGGACGAGAGCTCGGCGAGGACGGGGCCGCCGGGTGTGAGCTGGGGGAGGGCGATCTGGAGAGTTGCGGCGAGTTCCTCGTTTTGGTCTCGGCGCTGCTGGAGCTGAAGGCGCGCCTGCTCTTCGACGACGAGGCGGCCGAGCTGGCCGAGCTGGAGCCAGAGGAAGCGGCCGAGGAGCTGGCACGCCGGTTGGCTGCCTACCGGCGCACGAAGGAGGCTGCGGCCTGGCTCTCGAGCAGGCTCGAGCGAGAGCAGGACCGCTTCTTCCGGCTTGGCCCGGCTCCACTACGCCCGCCCGCCGCCCGGATGCTCGCCCCGCAGGATCCCGCCACGCTGACCGCCGCCTTGCGCCTGCTTGCCACGCCGCCCGAACCGGTCTCGTTGGCCCACATGTCGCTCCGCTACCCGCCGCTCGAGCAGTTCGTGCAGCGTTTTCGCTCGCTGCTCGACAGGCGCAGCCGTTTCGACTTCGAAAGCGAGCTCGGCGAGCTTTCGCGGGTCGAGCAAGCCGTCGCCTTTCTCGCTCTGCTGGAGCTCGGCAGGTTGGGCGAGATAGCGATCAACCAGGCGGCGCCGTTCGCGCCCATCCGTGTCGAGAGAAGAATCGACGAGAGGAGTCCCGCATGGAAGAGCGCCCGCTCCGCCTGATCACCGCCGGCCCGCTCGACGCCCTTGCGCGCACCGTCGAAGCGCTGCTGGTGGTTGCCTCGGCGCCGCTACCTTTGGAAGACCTGGCCGCAGCCGCGGACGACGACGCCCAGCGCGTCGAGGCGGCGCTGCGCCTGGTCGGCGAGCGCAACAGCGAGGGCCGAAGCGGAATCGTGCTCGAGCACGTGGCCGGCGGCTACGCGCTGCGCGCCTCCCGCGAGGCGGCGAGAGCCTGCTCACGCCTGTTCGAGCGCCCGGTTCAGCGCTCGCTCTCGCAGGCGGCGCTCGAGACGCTGGCCATTGTTGCCTACCTCGGCCCCTGCACGCGACCCGAGATCACCCGCATCCGCGGCGTTGCGGCGGAGGCGACCGTCGCCAACCTGCTCGAGCGCGGGTTGATCGCCGAGGCCGGACGCGACGACGGGCCCGGCGGAGCGATCCGCTACCGCGTCACTCCGCTGTTCGAGCGCGTGTTCGGATTGAGCAGCCTGGCCGAGCTGCCTCGCCTGGACGATCTCGACAACGACGCCGAGGCGATCCGCGAGCGCCTGCACGCGGTGGCCGAGCAGCGCGGCGCGTAGGGCTCGAATCGAGACGGCGCACAGCGGCGATAGACCTGTCTCCGACGCCGCTTCTGTTTCGGCATTAAATCGACACTTTCCGGCGTGCTGTCTGCGGTTACCGTATTCCGCCCCGTGGGAGGGTGGGGGGTGGTGGGTGGGCAAAGAGGCGCTCCTACTCCGAGAAATGAACCTCCCACGCACGCTGCGAAACGGAGCGACGACTCGATCGGCGTCTAGCCGACCGGAGAAAGCGCGTTGGCCAGTTCGGCGATGCGCGCGTTCGTGTCGGGGCTCGAATAGGCGCCTCCGTGGTAGCAGACGACGGTCTCGACGTCGTAACCGGCCAGCCTTTTCAGCGAGCGGGTGGCCTGAGCGAGGTCGGGCGTCATCTGAGGGTTGGGGCCGGTTAGCCGGCCGTCCGAGATGTTCATCCCGTCGCCGGCGACGAGCACCTTGCTCGACTCGAGGTAGAGCATGATGTGCCCGGGCGTGTGCCCGGGTGTGTGGATGACGATTACGCCGCCGCAGTAGGGAAGCATCTCGCCGTCCGCGAGCATTCGGTCGACTCTCGGATTGGGGTGCTCGAAGCCTTCGAGCGTCGCCCGGCCTCGCCCTTCGGGCAGGGAGGACACGAGCTCGGATATCTGTGCCAACCGCTCGGGACTGAACTTGATCAGCGGTCTCTCGCCGAGGATGTAGGGCCTGTCTTCTTCGTGCGCCAGCACCTCGATTCGATCGTTCAGAGCTAGAAGAGCGTTGATACCGCCGATGTGGTCGATGTCCTGGTGGGTGACGATCAGCCTCGTCAGGCGCTCGGTGGAGAGTCCGGTGCGCTCGACCTCTCCGCGCAGCTGGTCGAGCAGGCCCGGGTAGCCGGCGTCGATCAAGACGGCCTCCGACTCGTCCCATAACAGCGTCGGATGCACCCAGCTTGGTGCCCCGAACAGATCCATCTTCAGGTCGAGCACCTCGACTCGCGGCGCGATCAACACGTTGACGATCTCCCCTCGACGCTTCACCTTCTTTTTGATCGAGAAGGGGATTTACGAAACGACCGGTTGCCACGGTGCCGGCTCGAGGACGAGCACACGAATTGCGCCGTCGTCTCGGCCTGAGCTTTTGAGTCGAAACAGCGGTTCGGGCATCCGCCGGTTAACAGTAAATAACGGCGCCTACCGACGGAAAAAGCGAGTATTCGTAGAGCATGCGCTTGAACGCCTACCTCGCCCGTGCCGGTGTCGCCTCGCGCCGCGGCGCCGACGAGCTGATCAAGGCCGGCCGCGTGAGCGTGAACGGCGAACCCGGGCAGCTCAACACCTTCGTCGCCGCGCGCGACCGGGTGGAGGTGGACGGGAAGCCCGTCGCCAAGCAGAAGCTCGCCTATCTGCTCCTGCACAAGCCGGCGGGAGTGGTGACGACGGCCAGCGACCCGCAGGGCAGGCGCACCGTGGTCGAACTGGTACCCGGCGAGCCCAGAGTGGTGCCGGTCGGCAGGCTCGACGCCGATACAACAGGGGCGCTTCTCTTCACCAACGACGGCGAACTGGCGCACCGCCTCGCCCATCCCCGCTACGAGGTCGAGAAGGTCTACGAGGCGGAGTTGGAGCGCGAGCCGACCGATGAGGCGCTCCGCGCACTGGCCGACGGGATCGAGCTCGAGGACGGGCGCACCGCGCCGGCGAAGGCGCGCCGACTGGGGCCGAAGCTGATCGAGCTCTCGATCCACGAGGGACGTAAGCATCAGGTCAAGCTGATGTGCGCCGCCGTCGGCTGCCCGGTCGTGCGCCTGCGCCGAAGTCGCTACGCCGGGCTCGACCTGAAGGGACTTGCGCCGGGAGAGTGGCGGGCGCTCGACCGGAGTGAGGTCGAGGCGCTCAAGAAGCTGGTCGGGCTCTCCGCCTAGGGTCTACTCGATTTCGTGACAAGGCTGAAACCGCCCTGCTTTCCCACCGAGGACCAGAAGAAGGACTCGCCTACGACGCAACTCCGCTTGGCGCGCGAGCAGGCGAGAATCGCTTCGAGGCAATCCTCGGAATGGGGCCAGGGCCGGTTTTTCGAGCCCCCCGCCGTCGCCACTATCTCGCGGTTATCCGTCCCGGTGAAGAACGGAGTATAGAACGAGGGGCCGTAGTCCACTCGCGGTAGTTTTCGCGCCGGAATCGGGATGCTGAATTCGTAGACGAGCTTTCGGTTGCGCCAGCTGAAGACACCGAGAGCGCTGCCACGCTTGTCACTGAGGCTGAAGACGATCTCATCTCTGCGCCACGAACCCGTTCCAAGTGCCGGTCTTGCATACGAGGAGTGTCCAGATAGCTTGAGACCCGACAGGGCGCGCCGAACCACACGCCTTTCATCCAGCGTCGCGATTACCTTGCCGCTGTCTACGCGGACTATGCGAGCAAGCGGGGAGTAGTTCTCGTATCCGACCTCGGCCGGCCCGATCGCATAGCGGCCGTCGGGGCTGAGCGCGGTCACCCACTCCATGTGGAGCGGACGAAGTCGTCCCTTCCGGTTCAGGGCGTAGACGGCGGAATCGAGGTTCGGGGGACAACCGCCCAGAACGCAGTCGTCAACTCGCACGATGATCTCGTCGCCCACCCAGGCGAGAACCGCGTAAAGGGCGGCGCGGCGTGTCCAGGCCACCGGTCGTCCTTCGAGCTCTTGGACGACGACCTGCCCGATGTACGACCCGTGGCGCCCGTCGTAACGTTCGCGGTCGGCCTTGAAGTAGGCGATTCGCCCGTCTCTGCTCCAGGCAGCCGAAAAGGCACCGCGCGCTATCAGCTTTTCCCGGCTCGCGAGCGTGTCGTGTACGTAGAGCATCGGCGTAAACACGACCCTTGTCTCGCTGTGGTAGCGGGCCGTCTGGTAGGCGAGGTAGCGACCGCCCGGCGAGAACACGGCCAAGTTCCCGTTGTAGAACCGCGGGCGCAGCGGGAAGGCGAGCCGCTGCGGCCGC
This sequence comes from uncultured Gaiellales bacterium, assembly GCA_964636655.1. Taxonomy (GTDB): domain Bacteria; phylum Actinomycetota; class Thermoleophilia; order Gaiellales; family Gaiellaceae; genus Fen-549. Next base: position 56,439 of record CAZWTK010000002.1, on the reverse strand, counting down.
TTGTGCGGCCGGTATAGCGTCTGCCCGAAGACGTAGGAGAGCGTTCCCTTGGTTGCGGGCGCCTTACTGTGCGCCGTCTCAACGCTAAACCAACTCGGCGGCGTCGAGACCCGGAACCAGCCAAAGAGCCGGTTACCGATCGCGAGTGTCGTTCCAACGCTGACGAAGAACGCTGCGATCGCAACTGCGAAAACGACTCGGTTCCGGTGCCTTGCGTTTCGGATGGCGCCCGAACGAGCGACCACATCAGGCCAGTCGCCGCCGCCACGTGGAGTGAGCTGTTTCAGCGATTCGTTGATGCGAGCATCCATGTCGCTCATGGCGACACCTCCTTCTCGAGCATTCCGTAAAGCTCTGCCCGCGCCTGCGCCAGCGTCGCGGCGACGGTTCCATCGCTGACGCCACACAACTTCGCGATCGCCGGGTAGCCCAGATCGGCGAAGTAGTGGAGGAAAACCATCGCCCGGCGGCGCGGCGGTAAAGCCGCCACTGCCTCGGCCAGGCCGGAATGATTCTCCGAGAGAAGGCTGCCGGCGTCGAACTCCTTGTCGAGCGGAACGTCATAGTGCCGGCGCCGGATCTGGTCGAGCGCCTTGCGCTGCACGATCTTCCAGACCCAGGCCTCGGGCGAGCCGCCGCGCCACTTGCGCCGAGCGACCAGTGCCTGCGCAAAGCCCTCCTGGACGACGTCGCCGGCAGCGTCCCGATCTTTCAGGAGAGCGGTGGCCGCGACGACGAAGCCGGAATACCGAGCTTCGTAGACTCGCTGGATCTCTTCGATCGAGAGTGCCATCGCTGGAGAGACGTTCAAGTCTCCTCCCGAGCTTTAGTGTCTGCAACAAAAGGGCGCCCGCACTGAGCGAGCGCCCCTCGAAAAACCATCGCCTCGAGTTTTAGGCCTCTTTGATCTTGATCGCCGTGCCGTAGGCGCAGATCTCGCTCCAGGTGTTGCCGAGGTCGGAGACGTCGAAGCGCATCGCCAGTACGCAGTTGGCGCCCTTGCTCTCGGCCTCCTCGGTTAGCCGGGCAATCGCTTCCTCGCGACTCGCGATCAGCTGCTTGGTCATTCCCTTCAGCTCGCCGCCGACAAGCGACTTGAGCCCGGCGCCGATCTGCGCGCCGACGTTACGCGCTCGTACTGTCAGCCCGAAGACCTCGCCGATCACCTCGGTGACCTCATGCCCGGGGACGTCGTTCATCGTCGAGATCAGCATCTCGTCACACTCCCTTTGGTCGAGTGAAGCCCATTCGTTCGTACATCTTCTCGAGCGTCGGCGCGGACGCCTCCCGCGCCTTGGCGGCGCCGATCGCCAGCATTCGCTCCAGCTCGGCCGGGTCGTCGCGCAGCTCGCGGAAGCGCGCCTGGATCGGCTCTAGCAGCTCGACCACGACATCGCCGACATCGCTCTTGAACTGTCCGTAGCCGGCCCCTCCCTCGTAGCGCTTCTCGACCTCGGCGATGGTCTCGCCCGTTGCCACGGTCATGATCTCGATCAGGTTCGAGATGCCCGCCTTCCCGTCGAGGTCGTGGACGATCTCGCGCCCGGAGTCGGTGACCGCCGTCTTCAGCTTCTTGCGTACGATCTCGGGCGGGTCGAGCAAGTAGATCGTCCCCTGCGGGTTGCCACCGGTGGTGGACATCTTGTTCTCGGGGTCTTGCAGATCCATGATCCGCGCCCCGGCCTCGGGATATACGCCTTTGGGCACCGTGAAGGTTTGCCCGAAGCGGGCGTTGAAGCGCTCGGCGACGTCGCGGGTGAGCTCGAGGTGCTGGCGCTGGTCGTCGCCGATCGGGACGATGTCGGTCTGGTAGAGGAGGATGTCGCCGACCATCAGCACCGGATAGGTGAACAGACCGGCCGAGACCGAGGTTTGCTTGCCGGCCTTGTCCTTGAACTGGGTCATCCGCTGCAGCTCGCCGTAGGTGGCCACGCAGCCGAGTAACCAGGCCGCCTCGGCGTGGGCTTTCACGTGGCTCTGCACGAACACGGTCGAGCGCTCGGGGTCGAGCCCGGTGGCGAACATGATCGCGGCCAGGTCGAGCGTCCGTTCCCGCAGGTCCTCGGGATCGTGAGGGACGGTGACGGAGTGCAGGTCGACGACGCAGAAGAAGGCATCGCCCTGCTCCTGGGTTGCCGCGTACTGGCGAAAGCCGCCCGAGTAGTTACCGAGGTGCTTCGCGCCGGTAGGTTGGATGCCCGAGAAGATCTTCATCGACGGGGATTATCTCTGAGCGGGCGGGCGCGCCGCTCGATGAGCGGCAGAAGGCGCCGGAGAGGTGGTGCGCTCCGCCACTAGACTTGCTGGAAATGGGCGTCCCACCAACAGCAGAGACAGGTCATCCCGGCGCTAGACTCTCGCGCCTGGCGATCGTCGGCACGGGCCTGATCGGGGCCTCGGTCGGGCTGGCGGCCAAGCGGGCCGGCGCAGCGCAGGTTGCCGGCTTCGATCCGGATCCTGAAGCGCTTCGCATCGCACACGAGCGCGGCGCCGTCGATCGCGCCGCCGAGACGCCGGCCGAGGCGGTCGCGGCGGCCGAGCTGGTGATCGTCGCCGCGCCGGTCGCTCACCTGCCCGAACGGGTTCTGGAGGTGCTCGATCTGGTCGGCCAGGATTGCACGGTGAGCGACGTCGGTTCGACCAAGCTTGCGGTCTGCGCGGCCGCCGCCGACGATAACCGCTTCATCGGTGGGCATCCGGTTTGCGGCTCGGAAACGAGTGGGCCGGAGTACGCAAGCGCGGACATCTTCGAGGGTGCGACCTGGTTTCTCACTCCGCAGGCCGTCACCGACCCCGACCGCTACCGCATGCTGCACGGCTTCGTGGCCTCGCTCGGCGCCCATCCGGTGGCCATCGACCCTGCCGCTCACGATCGCCTCGTCGCGCTGACCAGTCACCTTCCTCACGCGCTGTCCAACCTGCTGGTCAACCAGGCCGGCGCGACGCGGGTGGAGGGTCACGAGCCGCTCGCCAGTGCGGGCGGCTCGCTCAGGGACATGACGCGCGTGGCCGGCGCAAACCCCCGCATCTGGGTCGACATCTTCCTCGAGAACGCAGATCCGCTGCGTGAGGCCCTCGCCGAGCACCGGCGACTGATCGAGCAGCTCGAGCAGGCGCTTGCCAGCGGCGACGCCGGCTTCGTCGACGAGTGGATCAGCGAGGCCGGGCTGCATCGCCGTCACCTGCTGGCCGAGGTCTATCCGAGCATGGGCGGGCTCTTCCGCCTGCGCGTGCACGTGGCCGACGAGCCCGGCGTGCTGGCCGGTATCACCCAGGTGCTGGGGGCCGAGCGGATCAACATCGAAGACCTGGAGATGCAGCACGTATCGCCCGATCGCGGCGGCTCGCTCTCGATCGTGATCGCCGGCGAGGGCGAGGCGCGACGGGCGGCCGATCTGCTCGCGGCGCAGGGCTACGGCGTCGTCGTGTCGGACATCATGGAGGAGGACGCTTGAGGCCATGCTCATATCAAAATGCAGACGCGCCGACTGGGTGCGACCGGTGGACGCGAGGCAAGGGCGCAGGGAGCGTTCGTAGCAGCGCTACGGGCGCGACTGAGGACGCAGTATCGTGCCGCCAAGCGCGGCCAGGCGGCGGAGTGCTTCGTTTTGCATAGGAGCGCAAGAAAGGTCGAACCGGCGGCGGCGCTGGTCGGCGATCTCGCCGTACCGGGCGTCAAGGGCCTATGCCAGCGGGCGGCGCTCTTGGCCGCGGTCGCCGACGGAGTCAGCGAGATTCGCGGCTTCGGGCATGCCGCAGACACCGACGCGGCGCTCGACGCCGTGCGCACGCTCGGCGCCGCGGTGAGCGAGCCGAACCCGGGCGCGATCAGGATCGAGGGAGTCGGCCTGCGCGGGCTGCGCGCGCCCGGCCATCCGATCGACTGCCGTAACGCCGGCACGCTGCTCAGGCTCCTGGCAGGCGTGCTCACCGGCCAGGAAGGCAGCTTCGTCTTGACGGGCGACGAGTCGCTCTCCAGCCGCCCGCACGAGCGGGTCGCCATCCCGCTCAGGCAGATGGGCGCCGAGGTCGAGACGACCAACGGCTCGGCGCCGGTGACCATCTCGGGCGGGGCGCTCGAACCCACTACCTACGTACTGCCCGTGGCGAGCGCTCAGGTGAAGTCGGCGATCCTGCTTGCCGGGCTGTTCGCGAAGAGCGGCCCGACGACGGTGATCGAGCCGGTGCCAACGCGCGACCACACCGAGCGGATGCTGACTTCGCTCGGCGTGCGCGTGCGCCACGAGGGCAGCGAGATCAGCGTCTGGCCGGTCGAGCGCATCCCGCCGCTCGATCTCGACATCCCCGGCGATTTCTCCTCGGCGGCGCCCTTCCTGGTCGGCGCCTCGCTCCTAACCGGCTCCGAGTTGCGCATCCACGACGTCAATCTCAATCCGACCCGCATCGGCTTCCTGGGCGTGCTCGAACGGATGGGAGCACGCACGACCGTCTACGATCGCCGCTCGTCGGGCGGCGAGCCGGTTGGCGCCATTGGCATACGCTCGGCCGAGCTGACGGCGACGACGATCGAGTCGCACGAGGTGCCGAACGTGGTCGATGAGCTGCCCCTGTTCGCCCTGGCGGCGTCGATGGCGCACGGTGTCAGCCAGGTGCGCGGCGCCGAGGAGCTGCGGGCCAAGGAGTCTGATCGGATCGAGACGACGACTGAGGCGCTGCGCGGACTGGGCGTCCACATCACGCAGGCGCCCGACGGCTTCAGCGTGCGCGGTATTCCGACGCGGTTCAAGGGCGGACTCGTCGAGAGTCGCGGCGACCACCGAATCGCCATGCTGGCCGGAATCGCCGGCATTCTCTCGAGCCACGGCGTCGAGATCGATGATCCGGACTGCGTCGCAGTAAGCTTCCCCGACTTCTTCGAGCTCCTGGACGAGGTCGCCAGGCGCGATTTCGTCCCGGAGGAAGGATGAGAGAGCTTTGATCGTCACGATCGACGGGCCGGCCGGAGCCGGCAAGAGCACCGTGGCGCGAGGCCTGGCGGCCAAGCTCGGCTTTCGCTATCTCGACACCGGCGCGATGTACCGCGCGCTGACCTGGATCGCCTTGGAGCGCGGCGTAGAGCTCGAGAACGAAGCGGCGCTGGCCAAGCTCGGGCGCGCCAATCCGATCGACTTCGACAGCGATGGCCACACCCGGATAAGCGGTGTTGACGTGACCGAGGAGATCCGCCGGCCGGAGGTCGATCGCGTCGTCTCGCTCGTGGCGCGCCAGCCCGAGGTGCGGCTGATCATGCGCGAGCGTCAGCGCGAACTGGCGGCGATCGGCGACTCGGTGATCGAGGGCCGCGACATCGGCAGCGTCGTCGTGCCTGGGGCCGAGGTCAAGGTCTATCTGGTCGCCGACGAAGCCGTGCGCGCCGGCCGCCGCCTTGCCGAGCGTCCGGGTAGCGTTGCCGAGAAGCTGGCCGCGGACATGCGACGGCGCGACGAGCGCGACGCGCCCCAGCTGCAGCCCGCGCCCGACGCGGTGCACATCGACACCACCGATTTGAGCGTCGAGCAGGTCGTGGAGAGAATCGAGTCGCTCGTGGGCGAAAAGCTTTCGAGCGGGGGGTAAATGTGGGGAAGAAGAAGGACTACCTGTACGGATACACGCCCAGGCGCGAGGCGTTTGGCAAGGGAACGGTCGGCACGCTCGCTCGTGTCCTCGGGCGTGTTCGTTCTTACGGACAGGAGAACGTGCCGCTGGAGGGCGGTCTCGTTCTTGCTTTCAACCACTTTTCGATGATCGATCCGCCCGCGTTCGGCGGCTTCTGTCCGCGTCGCGTCTACTTCCTGGCAAAAAGCGAGGTCATGGGTGTGCCGGGCCTGTCCCAGTTTCTTGCTCTCTTCGGCACCTTCCAGGTGCGACGCGGCGAATCCGACCGCGACGCGGTGCGCCGGATGCGCGAGATCGTCCGCGCCGGTGAGGCGCTCGGCGTCTTCATCGAAGGGACGAGACAGAGGTCGGGCGAGCTCGGGGAGGCCATGCCTGGAGCCGCGATGGTTGCTCTACGGGAGGGTGTGCCGGTGTTACCGGCGGCCGTGCGTGGCAGCGAGTCCTGGAAAGGCTGGAACTTCCACCCGGTCACTCTCGCCTGGGGCCGACCGATGAGCTTCGACGGGATTCCGGCAGGCAGCAAGGGCTACCACAAGGTGACGGCCGAGATCGCGCGCGAGATCCACCGTCTCTGGAGCTGGCTGGGCGAGGTTCAGGCTCAAGGGCGCCCGCGCGGTCTGACCGTGCCGCCGCGAGACTGAGAGCAGGCGAGGTCGGCTGATGAGAAGAAGAGACAAACCAGACGAGTCGGGATCGGCGCTCGGCGGTCCGCTCGCCGGACGAGTCGCCATCGTCGGCTTTCCCAACGTCGGCAAGTCCACCCTGGTCAACCGCCTGACCAGTAGCCGCGCCGCGGTTGTGCACGAGACCTCCGGCGTCACACGCGATCGAAAAGAGCTCCTCTGTGACTGGAACGGCCAGAACTTTCTGCTCATCGACACGGGCGGGGTCGATCTCGGCGACTCTTCGCCGCTGACGCGCGCCATCGCCGAACAGGCGCGAGCCGCCATCGGCGAGGCCGACGTGGTCGTCTTCCTGGTTGATGCGACGCTCGGAGTCACGGCCGGCGACGAGGAGGTGGCCGAGATCCTGCGCAGCGCCAGGAAGCCGGTTCTCCTGGCCGCAAACAAGATCGACGATCCGGCGCAGGAGCTGGGGGCGCTCGAGTTTCATCGTCTCGGGCTCGGCGACCCATTCCCGATCTCCGCTCTGCACGGTCTGGGCTCGGGCGATCTACTCGACCGCATGGTCGAGCTTCTGCCCGGTCAGACCGCGCCGGTAGCGGGCGCCGAGGCGATCAGAGTGGCGATCCTCGGTCGCCCGAACGTGGGCAAGTCGTCGCTCGTGAACGCCCTGCTCGGGCAGGAGCGAGTGATCGTCTCCGACCTTCCCGGGACGACGCGCGACGCCATCGACACCCGCCTGATCCGCGGCGAGCAGGAGTTTCTACTGATCGACACCGCCGGGCTCAGGCGCAAGCGCAAGCACCGCCAGGGAATCGAGTACTACTCCGAGCTGCGCGCGCTCGAGGCAGCCGAGCGGGCCGACGTGGCACTGGTCCTGGTGGACTCGGAGGAAGGGCTGGTCGAGCAGGATCTGAACGTCGCCGACGTTGCGCGCAAGGCGCAGTGCGCGACGCTGGTGGTGTTAGCCAAGTGGGACATCTCTCGCTTCGCCGCCGACGATCTGCGCCGCGAGATCCAGCGCCGCGTACGCCAGCGGCCGCCGGTTCGGGCAGTCTCGGCGAAGACGGGGAGAGGAGTCGGCAGGCTGCTCGACGACATCGAAGAACTTTTCTCTCGTTACAACGGCAGGGTGACCACCGGCGAGCTGAACCGCTTTCTGGGCGAGTTGACCGAAGCCCGCCAGGCGCCCTCCCGCGACCGGCGCAGGCTGAAGATGCTCTACGGCGCCCAGGTGCAGGTGCGTCCGCCGCGCTTTCGCATTCACGTCAACGACTCGACGCTCGTGACGCGCGACTACGGTTACTGGGTCGAGAACGAGTTGCGCGAGCGCTTCTCGCTCGAAGGGGTGCCGGTGACGATCGATTTCATTGGGCGGTGAGGGCGTGAGGGTCGCAGTCTTGGGAGCGGGAATGTGGGGGACGGCCTTCGCCCACCTGCTCAGCGGCCGCGAGCACGAGGTAACGCTTGTCGACAGCGACGCGGAGGTCGTTCGCTCGCTGGCGGGTAGCGGCCGAAATCTCCGTCACCTGCCCGAGCTCGAGCTCACTGGCGTCGAGGCGCTCGACGTTGCGCAGGCCGGGGATCTCTTCGCGAGCGTCGATCTGCTGGTGGTGGCGGTGCCGAGCCGTGCCTTTGCGGCGGCGGTTGCCGCCCTGCCCGGCAGCTCGCCCCTGCTCAGCCTGACCAAGGGTCTTGACCCGGTCTCGAGCGCCAGGCTCTCGACGCTCGTCGCCGAAAGGCCGCTGGCCGTGCTCTCGGGCCCCAACTTCGCCGAGGAGATCGCCGCCGGGCTGCCTGCCGCAGCCGTCATCGCCAGCAAGGACGTCGAGCTGGCTGCCCGGCTACAGACCGAGATCGCGTCGGCCTCATTTCGCGTCTACGTGAATCCAGACCTGATCGGAGTGGAGCTCTGCGGCGCCGCCAAGAACGTGATCGCCCTGGCCGCGGGCGCGGTCGACGGGCTCGGGCTGGGCGACAACGCCAAGGCCACCCTGATGACCCGCGGTCTGGCCGAGATGACCCGCCTCGGGCTGGCCTGCGGCGCCCGGGCAGACACCTTTGCCGGTTTGGCCGGGATGGGCGACCTGATCGCAACCTGCTGGCATCCGCGCGGTCGCAACAGGCGTGCGGGCGAGCTGATCGGTCGTGGCGTCACGCCCGAGCAGGCGCGTGAGCAGATCGGCACGGTCGAGGGCATGACGGCTGCGCCGGTTCTCAACGAGATGGCGCAGCAGGCAGGGGTCGAGCTACCGATCACCGAGGCGGTTTGCGCCGTGCTCGGTGGGGGAGAAGTGAGGGAGCTCGCAGTCGAGCTGATGGGAAGAAAGCCGACCGGGGAGTGGTCGGCGTCGTCAGTCTGATCTAGTCTTGGCTCACACCGTTCGTCCAGCCTCGGAGGTTTTCTACATGCGTCGTATCTCTCTCTCCCTAGCTCTCGCCATCAGCTGCCTGCTCGTGCTGGCAGCATGTGGCGGAAAGAGCAAGAGCAGTTCTGCCAGTTCCAACTCGAAAGGCAGCTCGAGCATCGCAGGCGCCGAGATCGTGCCGGCGAGCGCGACTGTCTTCGTATCCGTAGACACCGACAGCAGCGGCACCCAGTGGACGCAGGCCATGAAGCTCCTGGCTGGTGTCCCGTCGCTGCAAAAGAGTCTCGACAAGAGTCTCTCGAGCTCGGGCATCACGCTCACCGACATCGAATCGGCGCTCGGCCCGACCACGATCTTCGTTCAGCTCGGCGACTCGTCGAAGCACACGCAGGTGTTTCTCACTCAGCCAAAGGACTCGGCCAAGCTCGAGAGCCTCCTGGCCAAGGACAAGAAGCAGAAGATGGTTTCTACCGAGATCGACTCCTGGTTCGCGTTCGCTCAGTCGCAGGATGCGCTCGATCAGTTCAAGACCGCCGTCGCGGGCGGGAAGCTGTCCGATTCCGCCATGTTCAAGACCGCAGTCTCGGGCATTCCGACCGATGCTCTCGTCAAGGCTTACTTGAGCGGTTCGGCGATAAGCGCTTCCGCGCTCTCCTCTCTCAGTTCCAACTCGACGTCGAAGGCGCTCTCGAGCGTGATGTCGAAGAACCAGCTGGAGTGGGGGACGCTGGCCGTCAGCGCCCTGGACAAGGGCCTCTCGATCGAGGGCGTGTTCAAGGGCAAGACGAGCGTTACCAACAGCAGCTCCTCGTTGATCGACGCCCTGCCGAGCGGAACCTCGTTCGCGGTCGATCTGAACGGAAAGACGCTCGGTCTCGACAAGGCCGTCCAGAGCCTGCGCACCAACCCGACCTACTCGAGTCAGATTCCGCAGATCGAAGCGGCGCTCGGCATCAAGCTCGACGATCTCGCGGCCCTGGCCGGAAGCGAGTTGTCGATCTACGGAACCGAGTCGGGCATCGGGCTGCTGATCAAGGCGGTCGACGCGACCCAGTCGAAGGCGATGCTCGACAGGGCCGTCACCCTTCTGGCCACGCAGCTCAACGGCTCCAGCAAGTCGGTCTCGGTCGGCGGTGTCCAGGCCACCGAGGTTACGTTCGGGACGACGAAGATCGACTACGGCGTCATGGACGGAAACCTCTTCGTGGTCACCGACGCGGGCGCGCTGCCCGGTACCGCGAAGCTCTCCGGCGACCCCACCTACGGGGCCGCCGTGGCGGAGCTACCCGTCCCGGCGAGCAATCTCGGAGTCGCCTACGTCGACTTCACCAAGCTGGCCGCGCTTTCCAAGAGCGGTAGCTCGATCATCGGCAGTCTCAGCGGCAGTCTCAGCGGCAGTCTCGGCGGCTCGAGTGGTGCGAATGCGGCAAGTCTGAGCGACCTCGAAGGCCTGTCCTCGCTACTCGGCTACGCCACCGCGAGCGGTAACAAGATCGAGATCAAGGGGCTGCTCTCGACCAAGTAGGAAACGCGGATGGGCGCCGCCGCCTGATTCAGCGCGGCGGCGCCCCTCTTCGGCCCCTGCCGTCTCTGCGTCGCGCGAGCCGGAGGGCTGGAGCGAGCCGGCATCGCCGCCTCAATCGCCAAGCGACGGGTAGTTCGGTTTCTCAAACGATTTGAAGGGAGATTCGGTAGTGTCAGCGCCTGTGAGTGAGTTCCTGTTCACCTCGGAATCCGTTACCGAAGGCCATCCGGACAAGATCGCCGACCAGATCGCCGACTCGGTGCTCGATGCGGTGCTCGCCAGTGACCCCAACGGGCGAGTCGCCTGCGAGACGATGGTTACGACCGGGCTCGTGATCGTGGCCGGCGAGATCACGACCGACACCTATGTCGACATAACGAAGCTGGCGCGGACGAAGATCGCCGAGATCGGGTACACGCGTGCCAAGTTCGGCTTCGACGCCGAGACCTGCGGTGTCATCACCGCAGTTGACGAGCAGTCGCCGGACATCGCCCGTGGCGTCGACGCCTCCTACGAGACTCAGCACGGCGACGAGGATCCGCTCGACAGCGAAGGCGCCGGCGACCAGGGAATGATGTTCGGCTACGCCTCGAACGAGACGGCCGAGCTGATGCCGTTACCGATTCTGCTCGCGCACAAGATCTGCAAGAGGATGGCCGAGGTGCGCAAGGCGGGCGTGATGCCCTACCTGCGCCCGGACGGGAAGAGCCAGGTGACGGTTCGTTACGAGGTCGACGAGCACGGCGTCCAGCGCCCGGTCGAGATCACGCGCCTGCTCGTCTCCAGCCAACACGCCGACAATCTCGACGTCGAGACACTGATCAAGCCGGACATGATCGAGCACGTCCTGCACCCGATCTTGCCCCGCGATCTCTACGACGAGAAGCGCCTCGACGAGCGTGACTTCGTGCTCGTCAATCCGACCGGCCGCTTCGCCGTCGGCGGACCGATGGGAGACACCGGGCTGACCGGCCGCAAGATCATCGTCGATACCTACGGCGGCTCGGCCCGGCACGGTGGCGGTGCCTTCTCGGGCAAGGATCCGACAAAGGTCGATCGCTCGGCCGCCTACGCGGCTCGCTACGCGGCCAAAAACCTGGTCGCCGCCGGACTTGCCGATCGGCTCGAGCTGCAGATCGCCTATGCGATCGGCGTCGCTCATCCGGTCTCGATAAACGTCGATGCCTTCGGCAGCGAGAAAATCCCGGTCGAGAAGATCGAGGCCCTCGTGCGTGAGCACTTCGACCTACGCCCAGCCGCGATCATCCGCGACCTAGACCTGCGCCGGCCGATCTACGCCAAGACGGCGGCCTACGGCCACTTCGGCCGCGACGACCACGACTTCACCTGGGAGCGCACCGACAAGGCCGAGGCGTTGCGCAAGGCAGCCGGGCTCGGCTAGTCGGTTCCGCCCCGCGCGAGGGCGACACTCTGGGTGACATCGAGCCGAGTCGGCGTCGGAGAACGCGGCGCTCGCTCAGTGCTCGATCGGTTCCCGCAGCTCGTGCCGGCGAGTCACGGCGAGGCTCGAGACGCCGATCGTCGTGAGTACGAAACCGGCCACGACGGCGAGGTCGGCGAGGTTGAAGGCGATAGTCCAGCTGCCCTGATCGATCGTGATCGGGTTGGGTACCCCGAGCGGGAAGACGACGATGGAGAGAGCGTTCCCGAAGCCGCCGCCGACCATCAGGCCCGCACCCACGGCCGCCATGCGCGTGCGGGCGAACGGGACGACGTAGACCACAGTGGTCGAGATGGCCAGGATCAGGACGAGCTCGAAGTAGGTGCGCTTGTGGTAGAGCCCGCTCTCCGTCGGCTCGATCAGCTTGAAAAGGAGGTCGCAGGCGGTTACGCAGGCGGCGACGAAGAGCAAGATGAACCGGCCCTGACCGACCTCGGGCCGGGCAGAGTCCGTCTGCCGCGACCACTCCGTGCTTCGCCGATCGATCGCCCTCTCGACCATGCCTTGAGCGGTACCCGTCCCGCCAGTTCTTACGCCTGGCGATCGGATTCGCCGCCCGCGCATCTAGGCTAGGCCGATGGGCTCCAGGCCGGCATCGGTCTTTCCTCTCGCCACGGCGCGCGCGCTGGCGCGCGAGTTCACCTATCTGGTTCCCGACGAGATCGAGCCCGGCCAGGTCGTGCGCGTGCGTCTCGGCGGCAGGCGCGTGCGCGGGGTCGTGAGCGAGGTCGGTGTAACGCCGCCACCCGGAATCGAGCTTGCGCAGGTGGAGGAGATCGCCGAGCGGATTCCCGCCCACCTGGTCGAGCTCGCGCTCTGGCTGGCCGCCTACTACGGCTCCACGCCCGGCCGCGCGCTGGCGCTGGTGGCGCCGGTATCGCCCGCTCGTCGCGGCGAGCGCGCCCGCCCGCTCGAGCGCGAGGCGCTGCTTACCGAGCGTGCGCCCGAAAGGCTGACTCGCTCGCAGGAGCAGGCGGTCGAGCGGATCGTGCGCTCGCTCGACGAAGGAGGCAGCCCCTTCCTCCTCTACGGCGCGACCGGCAGCGGTAAGACCGAGGTCTATCTGCGGGCCTGTGCCGCCGCGCTCGAGCGCGGTAAGGGCGCCATCGTGCTGGTGCCCGAGATCTCGCTGACGCCACAGACGGTCGGTCGCTTCCGCCAGCGCTTCGGTGAGGAGATCGCCGTGTTGCATTCGCATCTGACCGTTGCCGAGCGCCGCGACGAGCGCGAGCGAATCGCCTCGGGCGAGGCGCGGGTGGTGATCGGGGCTCGCTCGGCGGTGTTCGCGCCGGTCGCGGATCTGGGATTGATCGTCTGCGACGAGGAGCACGACTCGTCCTTCAAGCAGGAATCCGATCCCCGCTACGACGCCCGTACCGTCGCCGTCAAGCGTGCCGCGCTGGAGGGTGCTGTCGCCGTCTTCGGCAGCGCCACACCGAGGCCGGAATCCTGGCGGGCGCTGGAGCGGCTCGAGCTGGGCGGGCGCCTGAGTGGGAAACTGCCGCCGGTGCGTGTCGTGGACATGCGTCGCGAGCGCGGCTTTCCGCTCTCGGCGCCGTTGATCGAGGAGCTCGACGCCGTGGTCGAGACGGGCGCCAAGGCGATCCTGCTGCTCAACCGGCGCGGTCTCGTCTCGGCACTGCACTGCCGCGCCTGCGGTCACACGCCGCGTTGCCCGGGCTGCGACGTGGCGCTGGTGCTGCACTCCGACGGCGCGCTGCACTGTCACCACTGCGGCCACTTCGAGCCCGAGCCGGAGACCTGCCCGGCCTGCGGCTCGCCCGAGTTGTCCCGCATCGGCGCAGGCACTCAGAAGCTCGAGCGCGAGCTGGAGCGACTCTTTCCCGGGCTGGAGCGGATTCGGCTCGACTCCGACACGACCTCCAGGCCGGGCGCGATGGCCGAGGCGCTCGCCCGCTTTGCGGCGGCCAGGAGCGCCGTCTTGCTCGGTACGCAGATGATCGCCAAGGGCCACCACTTCCCGGGCGTCGCGCTGGCCGCGGTAGTCGACGCTGACGCGGGTCTCGCCCAGCCCGACTTCCGCGCCGAGGAACATACCTTTCAGCTTCTGACCCAACTGGCCGGGCGCAGCGGTCGCGACGCGCCCGGGCGAGTCGTGATCCAGACCCTCCAGCCCGATAGCGAATCGGTTCGCTTCGCCGCCCGCCACGACGTCGAGGGCTTCATCGCCGCCGAGCTCGAGCGTCGGCAAGAGCTCGATTACCCGCCCTTCAAGCACCTAGTTCGTATCGTCGCCTCGGGCCCCGAGCAGGCCCAGACCCTGCGACTACTGGAGGAGATCCGCGACGGCATCGTGGATGCGAACCTGATCGGGCCGGCGCCGCTCTTTCGGCTCCGCGGCCGCTATCGCGCTCAGTTGATCGGCAAGAGCGCCCGGCCGCGTCGTGTTGCCCAGCGCGCAGCCGAGCTCCTGGCCGCCGCCGCTCCTGCCATGCGTCGCGCCGACTTGAGCGCGGTGGTGGACGTCGATCCGCAGGGGTTCTGAGAGGTGCATCGGTGGAGCCGCGGCTCGCCGGTAGCTACTCGAAAGAAAACACCGTTCTGTGACCGGTTCGTCTTGACAATCCCCGGCACTTCTGAACGACGTCTGACGCCGGTTTCAGTTCATGTCGAAGATCGTTGCAGTATCGGCACACCATCGCATTGAGTCGAGCTCATGGCAAAGGCGGTGTTCCTTGCCGATCGGCTCCGCCAGGCGCGGTGACTCAGCGTCTGCAGCGTAGAATCCCTCCCGATGGCCGACAGTGAGCAAATCGAGAGCGCCGAGCGCGACGCCGAGCGCGAGGCCAAGCGAAGGACGGCGCTGGCGCAGGTCCGCCAGTATCCCGACCCGGTGCTGCGCATGCGCGCCCGCGAGGTGGAGGTTTTCGACGAGGCGCTGGCGCAGCAGGCCGCGCGGATGATCGCGCTGATGCACGACGCCGTCGGCGTTGGCCTCGCGGCGAACCAGGTCGGCAGCCTGCAGCGCATGTTCACGATCGAGCTGGGTGAGGACGAGTCGGCGCAGGCGATCGTCAACCCCCGCATCACTCCGCTCGGCGACGAGTTGGAGACCGACGAGGAGGGCTGCCTCTCCCTTCCCGGCGTGCTGGTTCCGGTCGAGCGGGCGGTCTCGGTCCGCCTCGAAGGGCAGGGAGTGGACGGAACGAAGCTGAAGCTCGAGCTCGACGGCCTTCCCGCGCGTGCCGTCCAGCACGAGGTCGATCACTTGAACGGAGTTCTGACCTTCGACCGCACAACGCCCGAAGCACGTCGGGAGGCTCTCGCCGTGCTGCGGCCGCGGGCGGTTCTCGCCGGCTCTCGGTGAGGCTCCGTGGCTGACCGTCTCGCTGTCGCCGCGACCGCGCCCTTCGGCGCCTACGTTCTGGAGGGACTGGCCGCCCGGCGCGAGATCGCCTTCCTCCTCACCCGCCCCGACCGTCCGGCTGGGCGCGGACGAAAGCTCCGTCCGCCGGCGGCGAAAGTGGTGGCGGGTCGCCTCGGCATCCCGGTGCTCCAGCCCGAAACGCTCGACGCCTCCTTTCGGCTCGAGGCCGACACCGTCGTCCTGGCCGCCTACGGCGTCCTGATCCCCGAAGCCCAGCTCGAGCGGTCGCTCTGGCTCAACGTCCATCCGTCGCTTCTACCGCGCTGGCGCGGGGCGGCGCCGGTCGAGCGGACGCTTATGGCCGGCGACGCCGAGACCGGGGTGACGATCCACCAGACCGTCAAGGAACTCGACGCGGGGCCGATCGCCGCCCAGGCCGCTTTCCCGCTTACCCCCGAGGACGACGCAGGCTCGGTCTTCGAGAAGACGGCGGCGCTCGCGGTCACGCTGCTGGACGGGGTTCTGCCCGATCCGTCCTTCCAGCCCCAGCCCGATGAGGGAGCCTGCTACGCGGCCAAGATAGAGCCGGAGGATCGCGAGCTCGACTGGACGCGCCCGCCCGAGGAGAGCCTCAATCGCATCCGCGCCCTCTCGCCGCACATCGGGGCCCGCGCCGAGCTCGACGGCCGCCGCCTACTCGTCTGGCGCGCTCGCCGGGCCGAGCCCGACTCGGCGCTCGTGGCCGGCGGACTCGAGCTGCTGGAGGTGCAACCCGAGGGAAAGAAGCGAATGGCCGCGGCGGACTACCTGCGCGGCCTGCGCTAGTAACCATGTCTGTCTCGCCCGCACGCCGCGCCGCCTTCAAGACGATCCTGCGTGTCTTCGAGCAGGAGGCGTACGCCGACCGCGCCTTCGCCGCCGAGGCGAGGAAGCTGAACGAGCGCGACCGCGCGCTGGCACAAAGGCTGGCCTACGGCACCGTGCAACGCGTTCGCACGCTCGACCACGCCATCAACGAGCTCGGCAAGCGCTCGCCGGGAACGCTCGATCCGCCCGTGCGCGCGGCGCTCCGGCTCGGTGCCTATCAGCTCGCCTTTTCCGCGGGCATCCCGGCGCACGCCGCCGTCAACGAGTCGGTCGAGCTGGTGCGAGAGTACGGACCTAAGCACGTGATCGGATTCACGAACGCGATCATGCGACGCCTGAGCGAGGGCGCCCGCGTGCTGATCGAGAATCTGCCCGAGTGGACGCCGCGCGA
The DNA here is from genome assembly GCA_964636655.1 of uncultured Gaiellales bacterium. GTDB lineage: Bacteria > Actinomycetota > Thermoleophilia > Gaiellales > Gaiellaceae > Fen-549. The sequence goes on along the minus strand of CAZWTK010000002.1, from coordinate 40,258 downwards.
AGCGGCGCTGCGCTATTCCTATCCCGACTGGATCGCCGAGACCTTCTGGCGCGAGCTCGGCCCCGACGACGCCCCGTCGCTACTGCACGCCCAGAACGAGTCGGCCGAGACGGCGGTGCGCAGAAACACGCTCAAGCGAGGCGACGTCGCGGGCGATCCTGATCCACTAATACCGGGCGCGCTCGTGGTCAAGCGGGTGGACGAGAAGGCCCTTACCGACGGCCTCGTCTGGCCGCAGAGCCGCGGCTCGCAGCTGGCCGGGCTGGCCGTGGGCGCCCGCGCGGGTGAGCGGGTGCTCGACCTGTGCGCGGCGCCGGGTGGCAAGACGACACAGCTGGCCGCGCTCGGCGCCGAGGTGACCGCGATCGAGAAGCACGAGGGCCGCGCCCGCGAGCTGGACGAGAACTGCCGCCGCCTCGGCGCGGGCGCGGTGCGCGTCCTGACCGCCGACGCGCTCGAACTGGCGCCCGGGCTGAACGGCTTCGACCGCGCTCTGGTGGACGCACCCTGCTCGGGGTTGGGCGTGCTCGCCAGCCGCCCCGACCTGCGCTGGCGTTCACACCCGTTGGCCGAGTTGCAGCTGAGTCTCTTGCGCGCCGCGGCCGTTCGTGTCCGCCCCGGCGGGACCGTCACCTACTCGGTCTGCACGATCAACCGTGAGGAGAACGAGGACGTCGTCGCGGCCTCCGGCCTCGAGCCCGAGCCCCTGGGCGAGCTCTGGCCGGAGTTCTCCCATCCGCACCATCCCGAGTTTCTGCTCACGCTGCCGCACGTTCATAGAACCAGCGGGTTTTTTGTGGCGCGGTTGCGGGTCGTCTAGAACCACCCGCATATCCGCCGCTGGGCACCTTGACCCGTATCTCCTCCTCAGAGCTTGGAGCGGAACGAAGACTCACTTCTCGCGGTAGGGGCGCCGTACCCACCTCTCCACCCCCCACCCTCCCACGGGGCGGGGAACGGTATCGAAGAAAAACGCACGAGAATGCACCGCCTTCGAGACAAAACTCCCAGGCAGACGTGCGGAGGTTGACGTGACGTGCTGCAAGCTGCAGGAGAGGCTCGAGCCGACTGTTCAACCTGTCCAAAACGGACATCTACCAATAATCTCGGCTCGTAGATAGTGTTCCGTCTATGTCTGCGGCAGCCGGAGCACTCGATGAGCTGAAGCGCGAGCTGGGCGTGCTCAAGGATCTCGGTCGCGTCGCCTCGCTTCTGGCCTGGGATCAGCAGGTGATGATGCCGCCCGGCGGCGCCGCCGCCCGGGCCGATCAGCTCTCGACGCTCGGTCGGCTGATGCACGAGCGGGCCACATCGGTCGAGCTGGGAAAGCTGCTCGACGCGGCCGAGCCGGTCGTGGCGGCACTCGATCCCGACTCCGACGACGCCAGGCTGGTCAAGGTCGCGCGCTACGAGTACGAGCGGGAAGTCAAGGTGCCGAGGGACCTGCGCGCGGCGCTGACGCGGGCCGCCTCGGAGTCATACCCGGTCTGGGTTGAGGCCCGCCAGAAGAGCGACTTTGCCTCCTTCCAACCCTACCTGGAGAAGACGCTCGAGCTGAAGCGGCGCTACATCGAGTGCATGGCTCCCGAGACGGAGCCCTACGACGCGCTGCTCGATGAGTTCGAGCAGGGGATGACCGCAGCCGAGATCCGACCCATCTTCGCCCGCCTGAAGGAGGTGCTGATTCCGCTGGTGCGTGCGGTGGCGGCTTCAGATGCCGTCGACGATGCGCCGCTTCGCCGCCGATTTCCAGTCGCCGGGCTGCAGCAGATCGAGCGGCGTGTGCTTACCCACCTCGGCTTCGCGTCCGATTCCTGGCGCCTCGATACGACCGTCCACCCCTTTGAGACCGCTATCGCCATCTCCGACATTCGCCTGAGCACGCGCTACGAGGTCGATGGGCTGGAAAGCCTGTTCTCGAGCGTGCACGAGTTCGGGCACGGCCTCTACGAGCGCCAGATCGCCCCCGAGCTCGACTCGACCGTGCTCGCCCGCGGCGTCTCGCTCGGCTGGCATGAGTCGCAGAGCCTGCTCTGGGAGAACCTGATCGCCCGCGGCCTTCCCTTCTGGGAGCGGTTCGCGCCCGAGCTGGCGGGGATCTTCCCCGACGAGCTCGGCTCGCTCGGCGCCGCCGAGATCTACGCGATGGTGAATAAAGTCCATCCAGATTTCATCCGTGTCGAGGCCGACGAGACGACCTACAGTCTGCATGTGATCCTCCGCTTCGAGCTCGAGCAGGAGATGCTCTCGGGCGAGCTGGCGCTGAGCGATCTGCCCGCCGCCTGGAACCAGCGCATGCACGACTACCTCGGCCTCGAGGTGCCCGACGATCGGCTCGGTGTGCTCCAGGACGTGCACTGGGGTCAGGGATCGCTCGGTTACTTCCCCACCTACTCGCTCGGCCACCTGCGCGCATCCCAACTCTGGCAGCACATCACGAGCGAGCTGACAGAGCTGCCGGAGGAGATCGGCCGCGGCGAGTTCGGCTCGCTGCGCGAGTGGCTGCGTGAGAACGTTCACCGGCACGGGATGAAGTTCACGCCCAGGGAGTTGCAGGAAAGAGTGCTCGGCGCCGCTGCGATCGATCCCGAGCCCTTCATCGCCCGTGTGCGCGAAAAGCTGACCGGGATCTACGGCCAAGCGCTCATCCCGTGATGCGTCCTAACTAAGATCCGGGCTATGTCCTGGAAGGAGTGGGTGAGGACCGCCGAGATCGAGCCCTCGATCTACGCCGCCGATTTCTCCTGCCTCGGCGAGCAACTCGAGATTCTGCTTCGGGGTGGGGTACGGATCTTTCAGTTCGATGTCGGCGACGGTCAATTCGTGGCGCCGATCACCACGGGGCCAATCGTGCTCGAGTCGATCGCGCCGGTCATTCACGCCGCCGGCGGCGTGGTCGACTGTCATCTGATGATCGTCGAGCCCCAGCGTCACTTCGCCGCCTTCGCCCAGGCCGGCGGCGACAGCGTCACCGTCCATTACGAAGTCGTCGGCGATCGTCTACGCGACGTCGTTGCCCAGGCTCGCGAGCACGGTCTCGAGGTCGGGCTGGCCTTCAATCCCGAGACGCGGGTGGCCAAGGCGGCGACCGCAGCGATCGCGGCCGGTGTCGACCTCGTGCTCTGCATGAGCATCAATCCCGGCTACTCGGGCCAGAAGTTCATGCCCGAGTCGCTCGAGCGCATCCGCGAGCTGCGCGAGCTCCTCCCCGCGCACATGCACATTCAGGTCGACGGTGGAATCGGTCCCGACACGATCCGCCAGGCGTACGAGGCCGGAGCGAACCTGTTCGTCGCCGGCTCCAGCATCTTTGGTCGTGAGGACGTCGTTCGCGCCTATCGCCGGCTGGTCACGGCGCTGGCCTGAGGGGCGCTGCCGCAGTGAATCAGAGCCAGGGCGAGGAAGAGCTGATCGAGCGGGCGCTCGAGCTGGCCGAGCGAGGGCGCGGGAAGACACAGCCGAACCCGATCGTCGGAGCGCTGATCGTGAAAGACGGCGAGGTGGTAGGGAAGGGCTGGCACGAGCGAGCGGGCGGGCCGCACGCCGAGATTGCCGCGCTGGAGCAGGCCGCAGGTCGCGCCCGCGGAGCGATGATGATCGTCACGCTCGAGCCCTGTTGCTTCACGGGCCTCACCGGCCCCTGTTGCGAGCGGATCATCGAGGCCGGCATCGCGCGGGTCGTCGCGGCTGCCGAAGACCCGAACCCCAAGGTCTCGGGAAGTGGGCTGGCCAGATTGCGCGAGGCCGGGTTGGCGGTCGAGGTGGCGGAAGGCGAGATCGCCTTCCGCGCCCGCCGGCAGAACGAGGCCTGGCGCACGTGGATCTCTACCGGGCGCCCCTTCGTCACCTACAAGGTCGCGGCCACGCTGGACGGACGCGTGACCCTGCCTGGCTCACGCTGGCTATCGGGTGAGGCGTCGCGCCGGCTAGTGCACGAACTGCGTGCCTCTTCCGACGCGGTTGGCGTCGGGATGGGCACCGTTCTGAGCGATTCGCCTCGACTGGATGCTCGCGATGTTGGCGCCGAGCGCCAGCCGCGGCGCCTGGCATTCGGTAAGGGGCCGCTGCCGGAGGGATCCGAACTCGAGCTCCGTTCCGGCCCGATCACCGAGGAGCTTTCGGCGCTGGCGCGTGAGGGCGTGCAGTCGCTCCTGCTCGAAGGCGGGCCCACGCTCGCCACCGCCTTCGTCGAGGCCGACCTCATCGACAAGCTGCTCGTGTTTGTAACGCCGCACCTCGCCGGCGCCGGGCCCGAGCTCTTCGGCGAGCTGGCCCATCCGCTCAGGCTCTCGCGCGTGAGTACCGAGCGAATTGGCGAGGACGTGCTGATCGGCGCCTACATTCACGAACCCTGATTCGGGACGAGACCGGCTGGATGGGGCGCCGGGGTAGCAGCGCTCACTCTTCGCAGGGCTGAAACCGGCACGAAGTCGTCGCCTCTGCGTACGTGTTCTCTCGATACCGTTTCCCGCCCCGTGGGAGAGTGGGGATGGGTATAGGCGCCCGGATCCTACGCTGCAGCCACGCAGCACGTGGCGATCGGGGCGCTACTCGGGCTCAGCGTTTGAAGAAGACGTGCTCGTCTTTGATCCGACCGATCCCGATTCGCCGGCCGTCGATGTCCTCGAGCACGAACTCGTAGCTGCCGTAGGGCGTCATCGCCGGAGCGGCGGCGATTTGGGCGCCGTTTCCGCGCAACTCCTCGTAGAGCAGATCAACCCCGGCGACGGTCTCGGGGTCGAGGTAGGCGTCGTAGCCGGCGCCGTAGCGTGCGCTGTTGGACTCGACCCGGCCCCGCGCGGCCTGCACCACGACGAATTCGACGCTGTCTCGGTAAAGCGTGGCGAACGGCTCGGGACTCTCGTAGTGCTCCACCAAGTCGAAATCGAGGACGTCACGGTAGTAATCGGCGGTCCGCCTGATGTTGGGCGAGACGAGCACCGGAGCGACGTTGTCGAGCCTTGCCTTTTCCAATTTATCCCCCGAATCGAGCGTGCGAGAGGCGAGCCGCGATTCTACTTTCGCGGCCCGCTCATCGCCGGCGGCTTTCGTGGGTTTCGTTTGTCAGCTCGAGGGGCGTAGCGAGTGCGGACTCACTCGTTTCTCGAGCTCGTCGGCTCTCGCAACCAGCTTCGCCGCCTCGTCACGGCGATCCTGATCGCCTAGTAGTGACGCCCAGGCACGACAGAACCGGCCCGCTTCCGCGAACTGACTGTCCTGCTCGAGTAGATCTACTGCCCGCGCGAAGAGCGGCTCAGCGCCCGTCGCGTCTTTCTTGAAGGCACGCGCAAGGGCCAGAGCGCCAACGGCTCCACCCTGTTCACGCGGGCTCTGTTCGAGCAGCTTCAGTGCCTTGTTGGCCAATCGCTCGGCCTCGTCCACGTCGCCAAGCTCGGCGGCGCAGATCGCCTGATCGGTCACGAACAGGCCGAGGTCGTCGCTCCTTCCGGCACGCTCGAGGGCGCTCACGCAGTTGTCCAGAGGACCACGAGCCTCCTCGAAGCGACCGTCGATAACGAGGATCTGGCCGTAGGCACCCTCGGCCTTGGCCAGCGCGAGTGAGTCCTCGTCGGCCTCGAGCAATGCGATCGCACGTCGCATGTGATCAAGCGCGGCGGGAGTCTCGCCGGACATCGCCGCGATACGCGCCAGCGTCCAGTAGTTCGACACCTGGGCACGCCTGTCGCAGTCGTCGCCATGCTCTTCCATCGCCTTCTCGAGTACGGCTCGCGCCTCCTCGAAGCGTCCGGCGTCGGTCAGTGCATAGCTCAGGTGAACCGCGAAGCGCATGTAGGCGCCGACGTACTCGCTTGCGTACTCGCGCACGAAGCCGAGCGACGTCTCGAGCACGCGAATGCTCTCCGCGGGGTTCCCGGCAGCGCTCTGCGCGCGTGCAAGGGCTAAGTAGACATCGGGTCGTAGGGCCGGTCTGATCGTGGGGAAAGCGATCGCTTCCTCCAGTAGTGGGATTGCTTCGGTATAGGAGGACGTCGCACTGAGCGCGACGCCGAGTGCGGCCACGGCTCGAGCCGTGATCAGCGGGTCGCCAAGGGCACGTGCCTCGGAGATGAGACGCCACAGGTTCTCTGCCGTCGCCTCCGGATGGGCACCGATGCGCAGTTCAAGCTCGGCATCGGCGATTCGTAGCTCGAGGTCGCCGCGCGGGCCAAGCTGCGTGCCGGTCTCGAGATATTCGGGAGTCACATCGAGCTTTTTTGCGAGCGCTCGAATCGCTCGTACCGACGGGCGCCGCAAGCCCGCCTCGATGCGTGAGATGTGTGCAGTCGTCAGGCCTGGGCCTGAGATCGACTGCTGCGAGAGGCCTCGCTCTTTTCGGAGCCGCCGCAGTCGCTCACCGAGCGTCTCTGTCGGCTCTCTCTTCGGGTCGTTCATGAGCTCCATTCAACCGGGGCTAAGCCCTCAGCGTCAAGTCAACGATGAACTAGCTGTCAATTGTCATTCTACTTCTTTCCTCGACTTTTTGGGCCTTTTCCCAGCACCGACGCCAGGGGAGGAGGTGAGACTCGTGAGAGGCAAGCTTCCTTGGTTCTAACCAGAGACGCCGCTCGCACACAGGCTGAGGAGGCGAGGGCGTCGAGGACTCTGGTGATTCCCCTCGAGAGTGCCCGAGGTCTCCGACCAGTGCGAGCGTGAAAACGCCGGTATGTTGGAGGCCGGAGCGCTGCACGGCGTTCCGGCCTCTTCTCGAGGCACCCTACCTTCCCCCGAAGGGCGCGCTGCTAGTAGCCTTGCTGGAGTGTTCACAGGCATCGTCAGAGAGCTCGGTAGCGTCGTCTCGTTCGAGGGCGGCGAGGAGCAGGCGCGCCTTGTAATCGCTGCGCCCGGTCTCGCCGGCGAGCTCGAGATCGGCGACTCGGTGGCCGTCGACGGTTGCTGTCTGACCGTCGTCGGCAGGCAGGGCGAGGCGCTCGCTTTCGATCTCAGCGCCGAGACGCTCTCGCGTAGCGCTGTCGGCTCGCTCGGCGTAGGGCAGGGCGCGAACCTGGAGCCGGCGATTCGTGTCGGCGAGCCGCTTGGAGGACACTACGTGCAAGGTCACGTCGACGCGGTTGGGCGTGTGCGTTCGATCGAGCCCGAGGGCGACGGCGTGCGCATGTGGCTCGAGGTCCCACTCGACGTTCTTCGCTACTGCGTGGAGAAGGGCTCGCTCACGGTCGCGGGCGTGTCGCTGACCATCGCCGAACTGGCAGACGATGCGGTTGCCGTGGCGCTCATCCCGCACACGCTCGAGGTGACGACGCTTGGCAAGGCGAAGCCCGGCGACGCCGTCAACCTCGAGGCCGACGTGATCGCCAAGTACGTCGAGCGCTTGATAGCGGGGAGGTTGGAGAGATGACAGCGGACGCGAAGGGCGAGAGTCCGAGCATCACTTTCGCTTCGATCGAAGACGCGATCGAAGATATCCGGAGCGGGCGCTTCGTAGTGGTCGTGGATGCCGCCGATCGCGAGAACGAGGGCGACCTGACCATCGCGGCCCAGTTTGCCACCCCCGAGGCGATCAACTTCATGGCCACCAATGCGCGCGGACTGGTCTGTCTGGCGCTCACGCCGGAACGTTGTGACGCGCTCGGCCTGGAGCAGATGACCGAGCGTAACGAGGCGCCCAACCAGACCGCTTTCACCGTCTCGATCGAGGCCCGCGAGGGAATCACGACCGGAATCTCCGCCCACGACCGCTCGCATACCGTCCAGGTTGCGATCGACCCCAGCAAGGACGCCGCCGATATCGTCCGGCCGGGTCACGTCTTCCCGCTCAGGGCTCGTCCGGGCGGCGTGCTCGAGCGCGCCGGTCAAACCGAGGCCGCGGTTGACCTGGCGCAGCTGGCGGGACTGATCCCCGCCGGTGTCATCTGCGAGGTGATGAAGGAAGACGGCACCATGGCGCGCGTTCCCGATCTGATCGAGTACTGCTCGAGGCACGGAGTCAAGCTCGTCTCGATCGCCGACCTGATCGAGTATCGCCGCGCCACCGAGATGCTGGTCGAGCGTGTGACGACAGTGCGGATGCCGACCGCTTTCGGTGAGTTCAGATGCGTCGCCTATCGCGAGAAGCTGACCGGCAAGTACCACCTGGCGCTCGTGATGGGCGAGGTGAACGGCGTCGAGAACGTGCTCGTGCGCGTCCACTCGGAGTGCCTGACCGGAGACACGTTCCACTCGCTGCGCTGCGACTGTGGCGAGCAGCTCGACTACGCGCTCGCCCGCATCGCCGAGGAGAACTGTGGCGTCCTCCTCTACATGTCCCAGGAAGGACGCGGTATCGGCCTGCTCAACAAGCTCAAGACCTACGAGTTGCAGGAGCAGGGATACGACACGGTCGAGGCCAACCTGGAGCTAGGCTTCGGCGCCGACGAGCGGGAATGGGGGATCGGCAATCAGATACTCGTCGACCTCGGGCTCTCTACCATCCGCCTGCTCACCAACAACCCGCGCAAGCTCAACATCGCGGGCTACGGGCTGACCATCGTCGAGCAGGTGTCGATAGTAATTCCGCCCAACGCCGAGAACGAGCGCTACCTGGCGACCAAACGAGATAAGCTCGGACATCGTTTGCACCACCAAGGGCTACACCTCGATACGGAGCTGGAGGCTGAGAAGTGAGCACACAGGGACCGCCGACACCCGACCAGGGCCAACCGGGCCCCTTCGATCAAAATCCTTGGCCGGGACAGCCCGGCTACGAGGCGTTGAGGCCTCCCCTCGATCCCGAGAGCGCGTCGCCGCAGGAGTCCGCAGCCGGAGATGACGCCGCTCCGGCCTTCGCGGCGGCCGAGGCCGGCGCCGAGCCCGAGTACCCGAGCGAGCACGCAGGTGGCGAGCTGAGCGTTCCTCCCGGTTATCACACGATCGAGGGCGTTCCCACCGGTGGTGGCCGCTCGGTGGCGATCGCGGTCAGCCGCTTCAACGGCGAGATCACGAGTGCGCTACTGGAGAGCGCCCTGAGCGAGCTCGGGCGTCTCGGTGTGGGCGGCGACGCGATCACGATCATGCCGGTGCCCGGCGCCTTCGAGTTGCCGCTGGCGGCGATGGCGCTCTCCAAATCGCGCCGCTACAGCTGCGTGGTCGCGCTCGGTTGCGTCGTCAGGGGCGAGACGCCTCACTTCGACTACGTAGCCAGCGAGGCCGCAAGCGGCCTCCTTCTGGCCGGGATCGAGACCGGCGTGCCGGTCGCCTTCGGCGTACTTACCGTCGATACGCTGGAGCAGGCTCAAGCAAGGTTAGGCAAGGGCGCCGAGGCCGTACAGAGTGCGCTCGAGATGGCCGACACCTTCGCGCGCCTGCGCGTCGTCGCCGGCGGATAATCTCCCGAGCGCCCGCAATGAGAGGTCTTGCAAGATGAGCGACTCCGGTTACGTTCACGGTTACTCCTTGCGCGAGGCCGCGCGGCTCGCCGATCAGGCCGACACGCTGGCCGAGCTACTCCATTCCGGCACCCACTACCCCGTCGGGGCACGTGTGCTCGAGTGCGGCTGCGGTACGGGCGCGCAGACCGTCCACCTCGCCGCTTCCAGTCCCGAGGCCGAGGTCGTCTCGGTGGACATCTCGCCGGAGCATCTCGAGCGGGCGAAAGCGCGGACACAGGCCGCCGGCTACACGAACGTCAGCTACCAGATCGCCGATGTCTTCGATCTTCCCTTCGCCGAGCAGAGCTTCGACCACGTCTTCGTCTGCTTCCTGCTCGAGCACGTGCCCGAGCCCGAGCGGGCGCTCGCTCAGCTGCGGCGCGTGCTCGCCGAAGGCGGCTCGATCACGGCGATCGAAGGCGATCACGGCTCCTGGTACTGCCATCCCTCTACGCCCGAGGCCGAGCGAACGGTCGAGTGCCTGGTCGAGATCCAGGCCCGTCACGGCGGCGATGCACTGATCGGGCGGCGCCTCTATCCACTGCTCAGCGGCGCCGGCTTTCACACCGTCCACGTCAGTCCACGGCTGGTCTATGTAGACGACAGCCGCCCCGATCTGGTCGAGGGCTTCTCCAAGAACACCTTTATCGCCATGGTCGAAGGGGTGCGCGAGCAGGCGCTCGAGTTGGGCTTGATGGACGAGTCGAGCTGGGACAAGGGCATCGCCGACATGTACAGGGCGACAGATCCGGGCGGAACGTTCTCCTACACCTTCTTCAAGGGAACCGCGCTCAACCGCGCGTAACGGAACGAAGACCCGCCGACCGCACCGGGCGGCGAAGTGATTCGTTTCGGTAGGCGCCCAAGGACAGCTCTCAGCTAGACTGCCCCGGCTATGTCCAAGGTTTGCTCAGTTTGCGGCAAGGGGCCGGCTTTCGGCAACAACCGCAGCCACTCGATGGTCGCCACCAAGCGGCGCTTCGACCCGAACCTGCAAAGGGTGCGGATCAAGGTGAACGGCGTCGCCCGCCGCGCCTACGTCTGCACGCGCTGCCTGCGCTCGGGCAAGGTCGAGAAGGCCTAAAGAACCTCTAGTGCGCCGTCCTCGATCGCGCTTGGATGTCTCGTTCCATCCGCCCGAGGCGGGGTCAGTCACCCGCTCGCGCGCACGACGGCGAGTAGCGGGCTCATAAACCTCGCTAGAGCGAGCGAAGCATGATTAGCGCGCTGTACGACGGGTTCGATGCGAGCTCCTCGCGCTCACCCGTCTCGACGAAGCCGGGTCCGCGATAGAGCGCAGCGGCTGGCCGGGACGCGTCGCAATCCGTCACTAGTAGCCTCAATCGACGAGCGCCAGGGTCGCGAGCTCAGGCGGCAACCGCTTCGACAAGCTTCCGCCCGAGCCGCCGGCGCCGCGCGCTCGCGTTCACGCACATGCCAGACAGCATCGCAACCTCGTGCTCTTCACCGGCGAAATAGCCGGCTGCCATTCCCAGGCTTTGTTTCCGTTCGACGGCCACGAACACCGCACCATCCCGTCCTAAGTCGCTCTGGGCAACGCGGTCCTCCCAGACAGCGGGAGCGTAATCCGCCTCTCGCTCAAACCAAGACGAGAACGCGTAAGGCGCATCTCTCAGAGCGCGCAGCCGGACATCGCGCAACAGGGCGCCGTCGCCCTTTTTCAGCCGTCGAATCTTCATCCATTGACCCTGCCTCGCCATGTCCCGCCGATGACCTTTCCCACCGGGACGGGCCATCCCAACTCAAGTGCCCACGAGAATCGTTCGCTGTTTTTTCCCTTAGCAACCGTCACGCCCGCTTCGCGGTCTAAGAACCCGTGGAAGCCATGCAGCTACAGAAGACTGCGCTCGGGCAGCTCTTCGTTTCCTCGCGGGCGATCGCTCAGATAGCCGAGCGCTCGCTGGACGAGTGCTACGGCGTCGTCGGGCTTGGACGCGGCGCGCGCATTCGCCGGGCGTTCGCGCTCAGGCGCCGGCACGGCGTCGAGGTGATACCGAGCGCGCAGGGTGGAGTCGAGCTGACGCTGGCGGTGGTGATCGCCTACGGCCTCAATCTGGCCGAGGTGGCGGCGACCGTGCGCTCGCGCGTTAGCTACGAGGTCGAGCGGGTGACCGGGCTGGAGGTCGCTCGGGTGGAGGTGCGAATCGACGATGTCCGATCTCGGGATTGATTCGGCCAGAGCTAGCGCCGAGCTCGCGCTCGTGCGCCGGCTGGCGCTTGCGGCGCTAGAGGCGCTGGAGCGCGAGAGGCAGCGGATCGACGGCCTGAACGTCTATCCGGTCCCCGACGGCGACACGGGGATGAACCTCGTGCTCACCGTCCGCGCGCTGGTCGAGGAGCTCGGGCCGACCGAATCGAGCGGGCGGGTCACCTTTCGCCGGGATTTCGCCCGTGCCTTGCTGATGAGAGCGCGTGGCACCTCGGGCGTCATCCTCTCGCAGATCGTGCGCGGGGCCGTGGAGGCCGCTCCCGTCTCCGGATCCATCGACGGGCGCGCGCTGGCAGCGATGCTGGAGCGCTCGCGCGATGCCGCGTATTCGGCCGTCGCCAAGCCGGCGGAGGGAACGGTTCTAACCCTGATGCGTGAGCTGGCCGACGAGGCGCGCAGGCGTAAGCGCAAATCGTTAACGCTCCAGCAGCGTCTGGACGGGCTGGTCGAGCGCGGGGAGCAGGCGCTCGAACGAACGCGCGAGCAGAGCCCGATTCTGAGCGAGGCCGGCGTCGTCGATGCCGGGGCGGCGGGCCTACTCGCCTGTTTGCGGGCCATCGCCCGCGCGGTTGCCGGCGAGCCCGCCGTGGTCGAGGTGCCGGCGCTCAAGCTCGTTTCGTCCTAGCTGCTATCGGCCGCGCCCTCTGGTGCCGATCCCTCTTCCGATGCGTCGTCACGAAGGCGAAAGAACCGTGCTAGCGAAATATGAAACGATGACCAGGGCGATCTCCGGCCGCGACGCCGAACGATGAGCGAGATCCCGCGCATCCTGCTGGTAGAGGACAACGCCGTCTATCGCGAGGCGCTCGAGCTCCTGCTCGGACTGCGCCCGGACGTCGAGATCGCGGGCTCGGTGGCCGACGCCGAAGCGGCGCTCGAGTTCTGCGCCGAAAGCTGCCCCGACGTGGTGCTGCTCGACTACCGCCTACCCGGCCTGGACGGCGTCGAGGCGACGCGAATCCTGCTCGAGCGCTTCGCCTCGCTGGCCGTCGTCTGCCTGACCGGGCTCGCCACCGAGCGCGAGCGCCAGGCGCTGATCGACGCCGGCGCCTATGCCTGCCTGACCAAGGACCAGGAACTGGGCGAGATAGTCGCAGCCGTACACGGTGCGGTCGCGAGCGCGCAGAGACGCTAACGGCCTGTCGGCGCGCTAAGCGGCTTGCAGCTCGGGCTCGCCAGAGGGAATGCGGCTGAAGGCAAGCTCGCGGCGTAGCGCCGCCACGTCACTCGGGCGGTTGGCGACGAGCGCCGCCAGTAGGCGCTCGCTCTCGTCGAGGTAGCGCACCGAGAAGCTGTCGCCGTCGTTTTCGACTTCTACGTTTGCCCACTCCGAGGCGAAGCCGACGTACTGGAGTCGAAGCCCGAATTGATCTGACCAGAAGAACGGAACGTCGTCGTGCAGGCTCTCCTCGCCGAGAATAGTGCGCGCGACCGCCGCGGCCTGCCCGGCCGCGCTCGTCCAGTGCTCCATGCGCAGGCGCCGGCCCAGCGAAGGTCGCCAGGAGCTGGCCACGTCTCCACAGGCGTAGATGCCCTCGTACTCGGTGCGACCGGAGGCGTCGGTCTCGATCTCTCGTCCGCCGAGCAGCTCGCCGGCCGGCTCGGCACCGATTCCGATCACGGCGACGTCGCAGGCGATCTCGCTCCCGTCGCCGAGCTCGAGAGCGCGCAGGCGCCCGTCCTTGCCGCTGACGAAGCCGGTCATACCGCTACCCAGGCGCAGGTCAACACCGTAGTCGCGATAGCGCGCGGCGAGAAGCAGCCCGATCTCGGTTCCGAGCACGCGCTCGAGCGGCGCCGCCATGGGCTCTATCACGCTCACGTCGAGGCCTAAGGAGACGGCGGTCGAGGCCACCTCGGCGCCGATGAAGCCGGCTCCGACAACCGCTAGGCGCCTGCCCGGAACGAACTCGGCGCCGAGCGCGAGCGCGTCGGAGAGAGTGCGCAAGTAGTGGACACCGGCCGGTGTCTCGGGCCCGCGCAGGCGTCTTGCACGTGCGCCCGTGGCGATTACGAGCGCGTCCCAAACAAGCTCACTCCCGTTGGAGAGCAACACTGTTCGACGCTCGGGCGAGATCTTCTCGACCCGCCGGCCGAGCGCCAGCTCGATTTGCTGCTCTCCGAAGAACTCCGGCTGCCTGAGAACGAGCTGGTCGGGCGAGCGCTTGCCGGCCAGGAGCTGCTTGGACAGAGCGGGACGTTCGTAGGGGAGCTGGGTCTCCTCCCCGATCAGGGTCAGGCGCCCTTCGTAGCCGCGCGCGCGCAGCGTCTCGGCGCTGCGCAGCCCGGCGAGACCGGTTCCCACCACAACCACGTTTCCAGGCCGGCGCGTCATCTCAACTCACCTGCTCTCCGCTCTCGCGATCGAAGACGGCGATTGCGCCCATCGGGCACGATCTGGCCGCTTCTAGCACGGCGCCGTCCTCGCTCTCCGAGGCGAGCAGTGAGGCGATCCCCGAGCGATCGAGCTCGAAGAGCGTCGGCGCGGCGTCGATGCATGAGCCGAAGCCGCTACACAGTTGCCGGTCGACTTCTATTCGGTACATGGCTTGCTCCTTTCGGGTCGGTTCGCTGATCAGGAAGTCTTCGTTTGCGTAGCGGGTGGCGAGGCGGGAGCGACTCTCACGATCGGCGCCGAGGGTGCGGGAGCCGACTGTGAAGAAGACGTCGATTGAACGACCCGCGTTTGCCGGGCCACGAGCGCCTGTTGCGTTGCGAGTGCCTGTTGCGCCTTCTTGCGAACAGCGATCAGGCGCTTTCGTCTGGTGAGCCGGGCGTGGTAGACGTTCCAGCGCTTCTGGACGATTGCCCTGACCGCGATCGCTTCCTTGTGCAGCTTGCGCTCACGCGCGTCCAGGGCGACGATGCGGGGGTCGGTCTTGGCCGCGGGCGCCTCCACCCAGGGCCTGGCGGCGATGACCGCCCAGGAAAGGAAGAAGACGACGATCGCCAGCGTGATCGCGTAGATGCGACCGAGGCCGTTAGTCATCGAGCTCGCCTCCCGAGGATTCGTGCTCACGCTCATGCGCCGTCGCTTGCCCGGCGGCCGGTGCCGGAGCGGCGGCGCGTGTTACCGTCACGGGCGCCGGTGCGGCGGCCGCCACCGGCGACGACGCGTAAACGCGCGGAGCCGGCTGCGGAGGTGGAGCCTCGAGCTTCGGCAACGCCGGCAGCCGCGGCGGCTTTTTCGCAAGCGCCTTGCGCAGTGAAATCTCCATAGCGTCGAGCTGACGCGTGCGCGTGGCGACGACGGCGTCGACGTCCTTGGTCGAGGTCGCTCGCGCCTGGACGCCGAGCTCGGTGGTGCGGGTGAGTGCGAAGGTGCCGAGCGTCGCGCCGCCGGCTATCAGCACTGCCAGTACGAACACGTGACTCTTTTTCATCCGGGATCGACCCCCCATCTCTTGTTTCGATAAAACGAACCTACCCCGGTCGGACTTAGGCGAGGGCCAAGCGAAGGCAAGCGTTGGCCTGGAAAGGAGAAAGATTCGGTTAAGTGCCTATCCCAATAGGCCTGCATACCCGGCGCGGCTGATCCGCGGCGCCAGTGGCCGCAGGGCCATTTCCCGCACTACCAGTGCGCCTTCACGACCCTCCGGCCACTGGCATCCACGGCTTGACCGCCTCGGCCGCACATCCCTATCGGGATTGGCCCTAAGGAGACTCGCGGCGCTTGCGCAAGGCGCGCCCGGCCATGGGGCGCCGCTCAGTCGTCGCTGCGCTCGCCCGCGATGTGCTTGTCGTGAGGCGGCGGTTGCGGAGTGACGGCGGTTGAGACCGTGCCGGTCTTACCGGGTAGCCCGTGCTCTATCTCCATCAGTCGGGCGGGCGTGAGCTGACCCACCGGGTCGCTTCCCGGCTGGGCGTATCCGAGCAAGGCGAGATTCGCTCCCAGAATCAGCGCCGAGACGAGCGCGATGAGCGCCGCAACGAGCCAGAAGCGCGCTGCGAAAGGGCGAAAACGTCCACGTCTGTGCTCAGCTGGCAAGTTCTCCGCTTTCTGCATCGAATACCGTAATCGCGGCCATCGGGCAGTCCGCGGCGGCCTGCAAGGCTCGCTCGTCGTCTGTCTCGGGCACGAGCACCGTCGCCGTGCCGGAGTCGTCGAGCTTGAAGATCTCGGGCGCGTCGTCGACGCAGGCGGCAAAACCGCTGCAGAGGTCTCTATCGATCTCGACTCGGAACATTTCCTCCTCCTTGTGTGAGCGGGACCAGCGCGCGCCACGTCGTTGCCGCTGCGACCGAGGCGATCGCCCCCAGGTAGATGGTCAGCGCCCAGACGCGGCGGCTGTCCGAACCGGACAGGAGCCCGTGCGCCGTCCCGCCCACGAACACGGCGTAAGTCGCCCAGTGCAGGCGGCGCCAGTTCTTGAAGCCGA
The DNA here is from genome assembly GCA_964636655.1 of uncultured Gaiellales bacterium. Lineage (GTDB taxonomy): Bacteria > Actinomycetota > Thermoleophilia > Gaiellales > Gaiellaceae > Fen-549. Next base: position 24,284 of record CAZWTK010000002.1, on the reverse strand, counting down.
TTCTCCTGCGCTGCGAGAACGAGATGTAGACGACCACCATCAGCTCGGCCGTGAGGACGCCGATCGCCACCCAGTAGGGTCGATAAGGCGAGAGTCCCGGGATGAACAGCGCCCGTACAGGCATGCGCACGGTCTTGTCGAGCGCGAGCGCCGTCATGTGAATGACCAGTGCGCCCAGCCCGAGCGCGGCAAGCGTGCGGTGCGTGTCGATCGCCGCGGGCTGCCTGACCCTGCTGCCGAACGGGCGCGATTTGACGACGATCCCGGCCAGCACCGACAGCGTCAACAGGATGTAGGCCGTGAGGCCGCTGGCGCGGGCGAGGATCCAGAAGGTTGGGTCGTGTTTCATCGTTTTGCTCAGTCGATATTCCCAGAACGGGATGAAAAACGCACGCCGGTGACCCTAGAGGCCGCCGACCAGCCGCGTGCGCCCGTCGGCGCAAACGAGCAGGGCCGGGGCTCCTGCGGCTGCGGCCTCCTCTTCGCCGCCCAGGAAGAGAGTCTTGGCCAGCACGTCGGCTTCGATCGCGGTCGGGGCGACCACGGTCACGCGCACCAGATCGGTCTCGGCGGGGCGGCCGGTCGCCGGGTTGATCAGGTGATGTCGCTCCTCGGCGCCCCGGCGCCAGTGCCGCCGGTCGCGCCCCGAGGTGGCGATGGCTCCGCTGGTCAGCTCAAGCGTCGGCCCGTCCTCGACGCCCACCGGCCAGGGCTTGTCGCCGCGTACGGCCAAATCGCCGCCGGCGTTCACCAGGCACGGCCCCTCCACCGCCAGGATCTCGATCGCGCGGTCGACGGCGTAGCCCTTGCCGATGCCGCCGAGGTCGATATGGAAGCCCGGCTCGAGCTCTATTCGGCCCGTCGCGGGGTTGACCGTTACCCGACCGCCACAGCGAGCGCCCTGTAGGCCGTCGGCCTCGGCCTCGGCTTCGACCTGCTCGAAGGAGCGGTCGTAGCCGGCCCGAGACAGGGCGTCATAGACGGTCGGATCGAAGCGCCCGGCGGTTCGCTCGCGCGCCTCCAGCGCTAGTCCGACCAACCGCTCGAGGTCGGGCGGCGCCAGGATCTGCCCGTCGTGGTTGAGCCGCGAGAGATCTGAGTCGGGACGGAAGCGCGAGAGCATCGCCTCGAGCCGCTCGAACTCCTCCTCTACGGCGCGGAGAGCAGACTGCGCCTGCTCTCCGTCCTCAGCATCGAGTAGAAGCTCGATCGTCGTCCCCATCGCCCGAAACTCGTATCTCAGGCGTGGCTCGGATTGAAGCTCTGCCGACAACCTAGCCTCCTCCGTTTCCACCCTGGCCCGTGCTTGCCGCCTGCGTCTGCGCGACGGACGGCGTGGCAGCGGGCACCGCCGGTGCGGCAAGGGCCGGCCTGGAACTGGTCGACTGGGTGACCGGTGCAGCGCCGGTGACCTTCACGATCACCGAGGGTCCGGCCGGAGCCACCGCGAGCTGGGCCCGCTGCTGTGCCGTCAGAGTTCCCTTCTGCCTGAGGAGCGCCGAGCGATAGGCGGCCCAGCGCCTGTTCAGCGATTGCTGGGCGGCAAGTGCCCGATTCTGCGTTGCCTGCTCCCGGGCCTGAAGAGCGGCCAGGCGCGGGTCTGCGGGCGTGCTCGACGAGACCCACGGCTTGGCCGCCAGCACCGCCCAGAGAACGAAGAAGACGACGAGCGCGACGGCGACGGCCCAGAAACGTCCAATGGCGTTAGTCATCACCACCACCCCCGTCGTCGCCGAAGTGCGCCACCGGGGCCGCGTAGGGAGCTGCGCTCGCACCGCCGGTCACGTTCACGACTACCGGATGAGGCGCGACGAAGGGAACACGGCCGCCGTTCGCTGACGGGGGCTGCTGCCTCAGAGCCGCGTTGATCGCCGCGTTCGCCGCGCTCAACCTCTGATTGCCCTGAGCGACCACGGTACTCGCGTTGTTCGGCGCTGTCGAGGCCGGCCCGAGTGCCGTGGAAAGCGTGGCGGCGTAGGTGCCGAGCACTACCGCAACGGCTACCACCAGAGCCGCTATCAGCACATAGATCTTTCTCATTCCGGGCACCTCCTGAGTGGTCGTAGTACTTTCGCTATACGCAGCCTGCCCCGGATGGCGCAAGATCATGGCCACGGATGGGTAAGAGAGCGCTCGAAGATTGCAAAGATTCCGCAAAGAACCGGAGTAGGTGACACAACAAGCCATGAAGATCCTGGTTGTGGAGGATGAGAAGACGATCGCCGAGCCGCTCCTGGAGGGTCTCGAGCGCGAAGGCTTCGAGGTCGAGTGGGCGCCGACCGGCGAGCAGGCGCTGTCAGCGGCCTCGTCGGCCGGCGCCGAGCCCGACGTGGTTCTACTCGACCTGCGCCTGCCCGACATCGACGGTTACACGGTCTGCCGGCGCCTGCGCGAGCGCTCGCAGGTACCGTTCATCATCGTCAGCGCCCGCGGCGAGGAGGCCGATCGTGTGATCGGGCTCGAGCTCGGCGCCGACGACTACGTCGTCAAGCCCTTCGGTCTGCGCGAGCTGGTGGCCCGCATTCGCGCCGTCAGCCGCCGCGCCGGACCGCAGCCGCCAATCGACGGTCGGCTTCTGGTGGGCGATCTGCTCGTGGACACGCGTGCCCGCAGAGCCTTGCTCGGCGAGCACGAGCTCAAGCTGACGGCCAAGGAGTTCGACCTGCTGGCGGCGCTTGCCACCGAGCCGGGAGCGGCCGTGACCAGGCGCGCGCTGTTCGAGAACGTCTGGGAGTCGCACTGGTTCGGATCGACCAAGACGATCGACGTGCACGTCGCCTCGCTCAGGCGCAAGCTCGGCGACCGGGGCTGGATCGAGACGGTGCGCGGCGTCGGCTTCAGGTTGCGGGCGCCCGAGTGACCAGGCGGCTGCTCTTCAGCTATCTCGGCCTGGCGATACTCATCCTGGCGGTGCTAGAGATTCCACTCGGGATCGTCAACGGTCGCAACGAACGCCACGATCTCGAGACCAAGGTCCAGAACGACGCCATCGCCTTCGCCTCCGTTGCCGAGGATGTGCTCGAGAGTGGGCCCAATCCGCAACCGTCGGCTGTTCAGACGCTCGCCGCCTCGGCGCTTGTCTACAGCAAGAACGGGGGTCGTGTCGTGATCGTCAACAACCGCGGCGTCGCGATCATCGACACCGGCCCGCCGGCGAGCGGTCCCCGGTCGTTCGCATCTCGCCCCGAGATCGCCGCTGCGCTTCGCGGAAAACCTCTGAACCCGGGCATCCGTTACTCGAACACCCTGCAGCAAAACCTGCTTTATGTGGCGGTGCCCACCTTCGCCGTTTCCGGTTCGAGTGTGACCGGGGCGGTGCGCATCACCTATCCAACCTCGGCCGTGGAGAACCGCGTCAGGCGCTACTGGCTGATGCTGCTCGCAATCGGCGGGACGGTGCTCGCGGCTGCGGCGCTGGTGGGCTTTCGCTTCGCCCGTTGGGTGTCCGCACCGCTGGCGCAGCTCGAGTCTGCCGCTGCCGTGGCCGGTGAGGGCGATCTCGGGGCGCGTGCCGACGAGCAGGCGGGGCCGCCCGAAGTGCGCTCGCTCGCGGCGACGTTCAATCACATGGTTGCCGAGCTCGAGCAACTCGTGAGCTCGCAGGAGGATTTCGTCGCCGACGCCTCGCACCAGCTGCGAACGCCCCTCACAGCGCTCAGATTGCGGCTGGAGATCATCGGCGGCGAAGTGACCGTGGCCGGGCAGGCCGATCTCGAACGGGCACTGGAAGAGGTCGAACGGCTGTCGCGTCTCGTCGACGGCCTGCTCGCGCTGGCCCGGGCTGAGGTATCGCCGCCCGAACGAGTCGACCTGGCAAAGCTGGTCGACGATCGCATCGAGGTCTGGTCGGCGCTGGCCGCCGAGCAGGGAGTGAAGCTCGAGGCGCATGTGACGGGAACGGCTCTGGTAGGGGCCGATCGTCTCGGCCAGGCGCTCGAGAACCTGCTCTCGAATGCGCTGGCCGTCTCACCGCCGAACGGCACGGTGACCGTAAGCGGCTCTCGCGGTGAGCTGCACGTGATCGACCAGGGGCCGGGCATGAGTGAGGAGGAGCACGAGCGCGCCTTCGATCGCTTCTGGCGCGGCGGCGAGTCTGGGACCGGTTCGGGGTTGGGTCTAGCCATCGTCAAGCGTCTGATCGAGATCGACGGTGGCAGGGTCGAGTTGCGCGCGGCTCTCGCAGGCGGTCTCGATGCGGTCATCCACCTGCACGCAGCCTGATCGGCGCTCCTGTCCGAACCGTCCGGACCCCGGTCCTATACTCGGACCAGCTGCCTGAGAGAAAGACAACCAGCGGCCTCCCGGTCGTCTTCGCCGGCTCCGGCGCACCGGAGAGCTGGTCCCGTCCCCGCTTCTTCGCCGGAGCGGAAGCGCTCTCTCGGAGCCTACGCGACCTGCCCGGCGTCGGGGTGGCGCTGGAGCGCTCGCTGGCGCGACTCGGGCTCCGCAGTGCGGGCGATCTGCTCGAGTACCGGCCCTTCCGCTACGAGCCGGCCGCGCCCGAGCGCTCCGTCGCCGAGCTTATGATCGGCGAGGAGGCGACGATCGAAGGCGAGGTGCGCCAGGTGGGCCTGCGCCGTCCGCGCCGGCGGCTGTCGATGGTCGAGGCGCTCGTGTCGGACGGGACGGGCGAGGTGGCCTGCGTCTGGTTCAACCAGACCTGGCTGGCCGAGAAGCTGGCGCCGGGGACGCGTCTGCGCATGCGCGGACAGCTCCGGCGCGGCTCCTTCGTGGTCAAGGCGTACGACCTGGGCGAGCCGCGCGCCACGGCCGACAACGCGCCCGTCTACTCCGCCAGCGAGGAAGTCTCGCTCAAGCGCCTGCGCGGCCTGGTCGAACGCGTTCTTCCGCTCGCCCGCGGGCTACCCGACCCGCTTCCGGCCGAGTTGGGCGCCCGGCTGGGCCTACCCTTTCGCGCGGACGCGCTGATCGCCCTGCACCGGCCCGAACGCCAGGGGCAGGGAGAAGAGGGGAGAAGGCGCCTGGCCTTCGACGAGCTACTGCTCTTCCAGCTCGCCCTGGCGCGCATCGCCCGCGTCAGAGACAGCTCCGAGGCGCCTGCGCTCGGCTCGCCCGGCAGCCTGATCGAGAGCTACCTGGCCGCGCTTCCCTTTCGCCTCACCAAGCATCAGAAGGCGGCAATCGCCGAGATCGACCGCGACCTGGCCGGCTCGCGCCCGATGCAGCGCCTACTCCAGGGTGACGTCGGCTCGGGTAAGACCGTGGTTGCCCTCTACGCGCTTCTGCGCGCGGTCGAGGCCGGTTTCCAGGGCGCCCTGATGGCGCCCACCGAGACCCTGGCCGAGCAGCACTTCCTCACCGTCGAGGAGATCTGCCGCGGGCTCGGGGTGGAGTGCCTGCTCTTGACGAGCGCCCTTCCGGCCAAGGAGCACGAGGCGGTACGCGCGAGGATCGCAAGCGGCGAGGCGCAGATCGCCATCGGCACGCACGCATTGATTCAGAAGGAGGTGCAGTTCCGGAGGCTGGCCGTGGCCGTGGTCGACGAGCAACACCGCTTCGGTGTCGAGCAGCGGACGGCGCTGTCCGAGGGTCACTCGCCGCATGTTCTGCACATGAGCGCGACGCCGATCCCGCGCACACTCGCCCTGACGCTCTACGGCGACCTGGAGGTGAGCGAGATCGCCGCCGCGCCTGCGGCGCGTAAGCCGGTGATCACCAGCTGGACGACAGACGACCGCAGCGCGGAGGCCTACCGCAGGCTGCGCAAGCACCTGGACGCCGGGCGCCAGGTTTACGTCGTCTGCCCGCTCGTGGACGACGCGGCCGGCCAGGCGCGCGCGGCCGAGCAGGAGGCCGAGCGACTGCGGAAGGGAGAGTTGGCCGGATACCGCATAGGCTGCATGCACGGGCGTTTGCGCCCGGCCGAGCGGCGCCAGATCATGGCCCGCTTCAAGCAGCGCGAGCTGGACGTGCTGGTGGCCACCACCGTGATCGAGGTGGGAGTGGACGTTTCGAACGCGACCGTGATGATCATCCAGGAGGCCGACCGCTTCGGTCTGGCGCAGCTCCACCAGCTGCGCGGCCGGGTGGGACGCGGCGCCGAACAGTCCTACTGCCTGCTCGTCTCGCGCCCCAAGGAGGAGCTGAGCGAGCCGGCGCAGCGGCGGCTGGAAGCGCTCGTGCAGACCTCGGACGGCTTCGAGCTGGCCGAGGTCGACCTGGAGATTCGCGGCGAAGGGCAGCTGCTCGGCGCCAGGCAAGCGGGGCTGTCGGACTTTCGCTTCACCCGCCTGCGTGCCGACCGAGCCCTGCTCGAGCAGGCTCGCGCCGCGGCCCGCGAGCTGGCGCCCAACCTGGCCGGGACGCCGCTGGAAGAGGAGCTGGAGGATCGCTTCGCCGAGCTGGAGCTGGGCGAGCTGACCTGACCCTGCCCGGCGCCGTCACTCGTCGCGGCGAGATTGCCGCGACTCACCCATTTGCCCATGTGCCCACGCCTACGTGGTTGCCGTTTCGCAAATGGTCGCCTAGGTTACGTATGGCCTTCGGCGCGGACTTATCGCGAAGCGGCCGAAATCTGGCGGGGCCGTCTCTCCGGGTGGCCCCGCCGTCTATTCCGGACATGTCCCCGTGCCTGGCACCGGGACAAGTCCCGGGCGGGCAGGTCCACGCAGAGTAACTTCCCTGCAAACAACCGAGATCGAGTGGCTGGCTCTTGTACGTGCGTTCCTTTGTCTCGAACCGACGTGGCGCCAGGTGGAAAATCCCTGCTCTCAGGCCCGCGCCCCGTTCCCACGAGCGCTGTCCCGGGGGAGCGGCCCGGTGCCAGGCACGGTGGGGGCGACGTGGGCGCCCATGAAAGGCGAGGATAAAGGCATGCGCATCATCGCCGGCAATCGAAAAGGGGCAAGGATCTTCGCCCCCAAAGGGCGCTCGACCAGACCCACGGGCGACCGCGTGCGCGAGGCCGCCTTCCGCTTGATCGGCCCCGTCGACGGCGCCACGGTGCTCGATCTCTTCGCGGGCTCGGGCGCCATGGGGCTCGAGGCGCTCTCCCGCGGCGCGGCGCGCGCCGTCTTCGTCGAGTCCGACCGCGACGCCTGTCGCGTGATCGAGCGCAACCTGGCCAAGCTCGATCTGAGCGGCGCCGAGATCGTCCGCGCCGATGCCCGCCGCGCGCTTTCTGCCGATGCGGCCGCGGGCAGGCGATACGATCTGATCCTGGTCGATCCGCCCTACGAGGAATATCGACAGATGCAAAAGACACTCGCCATCTACCTTCCCCGGCTGCTCGAGGCCGGCGGCATCGCGGTGGTCGAGACCGAAAGCCGCCTGGAGCCCGAGTTGCCGCTCGAACTGCGCACCAGCCGTCGCTACGGCTCGGCACGCGTGACCGTCTACGACGGGGCTCGCTCGTGAGTGCGCCTCACGTCATCACCGCGATCTGCCCGGGTAGCTACGACCCGGTCACCAACGGCCATCTGGACGTCATCCAGCGTGCGGCGGCGGTGTTCGATCACATCGTCGTGGGCGTCATCGTCGAGCCCCATCACAAGCAGCCAACCTTCACGGTCGGGGAGCGGATCGCCTTTCTCGAGCAGGCGCTGGCCGGTGTCGAAAACGTCACCGTCGAAGCCTTCGACGATCTGGTCGTGGACTTCGCCAAGCGCTGCGGGGCGCGCGCGATGGTGAAGGGGCTACGCGCCATCTCCGACTTCGAATGGGAGTTTCAGATGGGCCACCTGAACCGGACGCTCGCGCCCGAGCTCGAGACTGTTTACGTGATGGCGGGGCCAAACTACAGCTTCGTCTCCTCGAGCGGCGTCAAGGAGATCGCTTCCTTCGGCGGCGACGTCTCGGAGTTCGTGCCGGCGGCGGTTGCTGAACGCTGCCACGAGATCTTCGGCAACGGCGGCGGGCCTGCGGCGTGACATCGTCGGCGCTCGATCAGCTGGCGGCGGCGATCGACGGAACGAGGCGAGTAGCACTCACAGACTCGATACGAGTCGACCCGGAAGAACTCGCCGAGCTGGTCGCACAGGCACGCGCCGAGGCGCCGTGGGCGGTGACGGCGCTGATGCAACTCGAGCAACTGGTCGAGACCGGTCGCCCGGTTCCGCTGACCCCCGAGGTGAGGATCTCGCGCCGGCACGCGCTGCTCTTGCTCGAACGGGCACGCGAGGCGGGGCGGATCCCAGAGGGATTCGCGTAGAGCGAGTGTAGGAAACGTTTGCCGCGACTTAGTAAGCTGAGAAGGAGATCGGCGCTTGCGCCGGAAGAAACTCAGCAGCCAGGGCGCGGGTAAACTTCGCGGAGACGGATAACCATGGACATTCTCGTCCTCATTGACAAGCTCGACGATCTAGTTCACAACGCCAAGCAGGTGCCTCTGACCGATCAGGTGCGCATCGATCGAGAAGAGATCTATGACGTTCTCGATCAGATGCGCGCGACGATCCCGGAAGAGCTGAAACGGGCGCGCTGGATCGTCAAGGAGCGCCAGGACATGCTTGCCGAGGCCAACCGCGAGTCCGATCGCATTACCGCCGAGGCGCGTGAGCAGGCGGTTGTACAGGCCTCGCAGACCGAGATCGTCAAGCTGGCCGAGCACCAGGCCATCGAGATCGTCGAGGAAGCTCGCCGCCAGGCGCGTCAGACCAGGCTCGAGATGGAAGACTGGGCCGACTCGATTCTCTCGACACTCGAGGTCAACCTCGACAAGTTCCTCACCGCGGTCAAGCGCGGGCGTGAGCGCCTGCACGAGCGCTCGCAGGAGTCGGTCGTCGCCGGCATCGGCCCGATCGACGAGCCCGACAGCTACCAGTAGCCGCTGACGAACCCGGTAGGAGCCGCGAGTTCGCGGCTGTTTCGCCTGTGCGAGGAGAGCGAAGACAAGAGCGGGGGAGGGTCACACTCGCCTTGACCTTCACGTTACGTCAAGCTTCAAGCTGGGCTCCGTCATGGAAGGAGAGCGCGAAAACCTGTTCCCGATCGGGCGCTTCGCGTTCATCAGCCGACTGAGTCGTCGGGCGCTGCGCTTCTACGACGAGCGCGGGCTGCTCGAACCCGCCTATGTGGACGAGTGGACGGGTTACCGTTATTACTCGCTCGACCAGCTGGCCGCGGCCGATTCGATTCGCGAGCTGCGCGAGATCGATCTGCCGCTCGACGAGGTGAGGTTGGCGCTGGCCGATCCAGCTCGACTCAATGAGCTGCTCGACGGGCAAGAGGCGAGGCTACGCGAACGAGCCGCCGAGTCGGAGAGGGCTCTCGCTCTCCTTTGCAAGCTGCGTGAGAGGGAGGAACCGATGCCCATTTCTGTCGAGATTCGCGAACTACCGGCCCAGCGAGCCGCCTGCGTGGAGATGCGCTCGGCGCTCGATCGGATCGGCCCCGACTGCGAGCAGGCGTTCGGCCGGGTGATGGGCACGCTCGGCGCCGCCGGCGTCGTGCCTACCGGCCCGTGCGTGATCGGTTACCCGGAAGAGGATTTCGATCCCGAGTCGTTCAGGGCCTTCGTAGGCGTTCCGGTCGCCGCCGATATGCCCGACGAATCGGGCCTCAAGATGGTCGACTTCAGCGGCGGACGCGCGGCCGTAGGGACGCTGGTCGGGCCGTACGAGGGCCTCGGCCCGGCCTGGCGCGACGTGCACACCTGGGTCTTGGAGCAGGGACTGAAGATCGGAGCGATGCCCTACGAGGTCTACCGCGTCGACCCGACCCAGGCCGCCTCGCCGGCCGAGCTCGTGACCGAGATCGTTATTCCGGTGGCCTGATCGGTCGCACCGACTCTTGGCGGCAGCGGGCTGAGCGGAAAAGGGCTTCGCCCGCTGCTACCCTGAGTCCATGACCACCTACGACCTTAGGCGGCTCCGCCTGCGGTCGGGCGAGGAGCACCGCGAGGCGGTCGAGATCGAGCTCGAGCCGCTTGTCTACGGTGGCCAGAGCTACGAGCCGTTGCCGCGGACTGTCACGGCCGATCTGACGATCGACCGCGCATCGGGCGGCAGCGTCTTTCGTCTGCGCTTCGAGTGTCGAATGGTCGGGCCCTGCTACCGCTGCCTGGGCGAGGCCGAGTTCCGCGAGAAGATCGTCGCCGACGAGTACCAGGATGCCGACCCCGAGGCCGACGAGGAGCTGCGCACGCCCTACCTCGAGGGCGACCGGCTCGATCTCTCGGCCTGGGCCCGCGACGCCGCCGCGCTGGCTCTACCCGAGACCATTCTCTGCCGCCCGGACTGCGCCGGACTCTGCCCGGAGTGCGGACGCGACCTCAATCTCGAGCCGCATGAACACGTTCAGGAGCAGGTTGACTCGCGCTGGTCGGCCCTCGAGAAGTTGCGTAACGAGCTTTAGGAGATCGCTCAAAACGGGCACTCCGACGGCCGATCTCATACTGCGATCCCTTAAACGCGCCTCAATCACGCCCGGGTTCCTGCCGATGATCACGCGGGACGGCTCGATAGCACTAGAGAGAACGGAGGGGCCATGGATCTGGGTATCGAGCGGCGAGAGCTGGAGCCCGAGCGTGTGCTTGCGATCGAGCTGACGACCTCCCCCGAGCACTTCGAGGCCGACCTCTCCGCCGCCTTCGGGCGCATCGGCGAGGTGCTGACCGAGACCGGCGCGGTCTTCGCGGGTCCGGGCATCTGTGCGCATCCGAAGCGCAAGACCTTGCCGGGGCGGATCGCCGCCGTCGCCGCGATTCCGTTCGAGGGCGAGATCGAGCCCGCCGCGGATATGAAGGTCATGGAGTTCGGCGGCGGCAGCGGGCTCGTCGGCACTCTGCACGGGCCCTACGAGCAGCTTCCCGAGGCCTGGGCCGAGATGAACGGCTCGCTGGCCAAGGGCGAGCGGCGCCGACCCAAGGCGCCGCCCTACGATCGCTTCCTGCGCAGCATGGTGAACGTTGTGAATCCCGACGAGCTGATCACCGAGCTCGTCATACCGCTCGGCTGATCGGGGCGGCGGGCCTTCGGTCGCAAAGTCCTGACGGTCTCCTAAACTCAGCAGCACATGTCTGATCGGGACGAGATCCTCGCCTATCTCGGTCTCTCGGCCGGTGCTACGTTCTCGGAGATCGAGCACGCCTACATCGTGCGCTGTAACTCCGCCGGCGAACGTCTCGCCGCCGGCGACGAGAGCGCGCGCGTCGAGCTGGCAGTCTTGAAAGAGGCCTTCGGCCAGCTTGTGGGACGCAGCGACCGGCTGGAAGGAAGCCCGGGCGCCCGTAGCGCTGCGAGCTCGGCGGCCGTGCTCGCAGAGCCGCATCTACGCGCCCCCGCCTGGTGGGAGTGTTACCTCGCGCTTCTTCTCGCGCTAGCCTCGATTGCCGCGCTCGCGACCCTGGTCGCCTACCTGCCGCACGTCTATCACAACGGTGGATTCCTGATTCCGCTTGCTCTGACCGTCTCGGCGGCCCTTCTCTCGATCGTTGCATCGATGCTCTCCGAGGCCGAGCTCCGGCAGGGACGTCGCATGCGAATCTTGCGCAACAGAGGAATCGAGAGCGGGGGCTGGTCGGCGCTCCTGCGCTTCCACGTCGCGCGCGTCGCAACGGTGCTGAGTCGCGGCGCACGTTGGCTGATCGTGCCGGCGCTGATCGCCACCGTGTTTCTCAACTTCGCCTCGCTTTCGGGGCACTGGTCGATCAGGAAGTGACCACCGGGAAGGAGCGCTTCTCGTCCTGAGTCTGTCGCTGTACGCGGGGGTCGCCGAGATCGAGCCCACCTGTCACTCGGCGCGCTGAGCCAACCACCGAGGGCGGGAAGCCGCGCTCGGAGCCCTTTCGGCGTGTACACTACGCGGCCGATCATGGCGGTCCCGAAGCGAAAAACGTCGAAGACGAGACGCGACAAGCGCCGGACGCATCAGGCGCTCGAAGTGCCGCGCCCGAACGTCTGCCCGGTCTGCCATCAGCCCAAGCGTCCTCATCACATGTGCCCGACCTGCAAGCACTATCGTGGCCGCGAGATCGAGCCGTTGCGGGTTGAGGCGCCCTAGGCCCCCCGGCGCCCGCCACGCACCGTTATCTTCCGCTTGACGTGACCGAGGCGGAGACTACGAAATGCCCAGGCCCATACGCATAGCCGTTGACGCCATGGGTGGCGACGACGCCCCCGAT
>CAZWTK010000002.1:0-12192 GCA_964636655.1 uncultured Gaiellales bacterium | reverse complement strand
TGACGATGGTCGGCAGCATCGCGGCACGTTGGGCCCCCGATGCGATCGTTGCCGGCGCGCTCCGCGCCGCCGGCAACGAGATCGAGCCTATTCTGGTCGGGCGCCTGGGAATCGATCCCAAGGGCTTGGCGCACGTCGTCGCCGACGAGGTGATCGACATGCACGAGAAGCCCGGCAAGGCCGTGCGCGCGAAATCTCGCAGCTCGCTCGTGGTTGCCTACCGGCTCGTGGCGGACGGGAAGGCCGACGCGATCGTCTCGGCAGGGAACACCGGTGCAATGCTCGCGGCGGGGCTGGTCGTGCTGCGCCGGTCGCCCGGCGTCAAGCGCCCGGCCATCGCGGCCGTCGTGCCTTCCAGGCATGGCCCCTACGTGCTGATCGACGCCGGAGCCAATGCCGACGCCCGGCCGCGCCATCTGCTTCAGTTCGCGCACATGGGTGCCATCTTCGCCGAGGAGATTCTCGAGCTGAAGCATCCGAGCGTTCGCCTCCTCTCGATCGGCGAGGAGGCCGAGAAGGGGAACGTGCTCTCCATCGCAGCCCACAAGCTGCTGGCCGCGAGCAGCCTCAACTTCGCCGGCAACGCCGAGAGCCGACTGCTGCTCGAGCACCCCGCCGACGTCGTTGTCTGCGACGGCTTCAGCGGAAACATCGCCTTGAAGACGATCGAGGGCACGGCGGGCTCGATGTTCCGGGCGCTGCGTGACGAGGCTGAGCAGAGCGCCCTTACCAAGCTCGGAGGGCTCCTATTGCGCCCGGCACTTCGCTCGGTGCGCGAGAAATTCGACCCCGATACCTACGGCGGCGCCTATCTGCTCGGTCTGCGCGCTCTGGCGGTGATCGCCCACGGCAACTCCGGTCCGGACGCGATCACGAACGCTATTCGCCTTGCTGCGCGTGGCGTCGAGCACCGCGTCGTGCAACGCATCGCCGAGCACATGCCCTCCCGCGTGGTAGCATCGGCCCGCCCTACGAACTCGACGGAATGAGGTGTCATGGCAGCATCGCGTGAAGAAGTCTTCGGACGCGTCAAGGAAGTCCTTGTTGAGCAGCTTGGTGTCGACGAGAGTGCGATTGTCGAGACAGCTTCCTTCCAGGAGGATCTCGACGCCGATTCGCTGGATCTCGTCGAGTTGATCATGGAGCTCGAAGATTCTTTCGACATCAAGATCTCGGACGAGGACGCACAAAAGATTCAGACCGTCGGGCAGGCTGTCGAATACGTCACAGCGCACCAGAAGTAGAGCCCATTCGGTAGGGATATGCGCTTGAGGGGGCCGATCCGTGGATGCCAGGGGCCACGCAGGCCGCGAAGGCGCACCGGTAGTGCGATAAACGGCCCGGGTGGTCGCTGGCGCCGCGGAGCGGCGGCATCGGGAGTACAGGCCTATCGAAATGGGCTCTAAGAAGGCGCCTGAGGGTAACGAGGCTCTCCGCAGGCTGATCGAAGTCCTGCCGGCAGAGCAGTTGGAGCATGTCTTCACCCACACCTCGTGGGCGCCCGACCGTCCTTCCTCGTACGAGAGGCTCGAGTTTCTCGGTGACAGTGTGCTCGAGTTGGCCACCGCCAGGACGCTCTACGATCGCTACCCCGACTTCAGCGAGGGTCGGATGGCGAAGATCCGCTCGCACGTCGTCTCGCGTGCCAGCTGCGCCGAGGTAGCGCTCGAGCTGGGACTGGGCGAGAAGCTGCTCGAGTACGGACACGGCGTCTCACGCGACGAGCTGAAGCGCCTATCCGAGAATCGCAACGTGCTCGCGGCCCTGCTCGAGGCGGCGCTGGCGGCGCTCTACCTCGAGAACGGCTTCGAGCCGGTCGAGGCCGCGATCGTGGCGGCCTTCACCAGTCGCATCGAGTATGCGATCTCGGGCCACGTCGACTTCAAGACCGAGCTTCAGGAGGCGCTGGCCCGACGGGGCCAGCAGGTCGTCTATGTGGTGCTCGACGCCGTCGGACCACCGCACGAGCGCACCTTCACCTGCGCGGCAAAGGTGGACGGGGAGAGAATGGGCACGGGCACCGGCACGACCAAGAAGGCGGCCGAACAGGCGGCGGCCAAGCAGGTGCTTGAGCGTCTCGAGCTCGAAGCGGGCGGCTAGGCGTCTTGCGGTGCCTGCTCTGAGCTGAACGTCGAGCGCTCCTTTTCCGTTGCGGCGGATGGCTCAACTTGCCAGCGAGGCGGATAGGTCGCCGGGTCGGGACGACTACGCAGTTCTCGGACAAGGGCGCGGCGCTGACGACGGGGAGTTACGTACTCGTAGCGAAAGCGCTTTGCGTCAGTGCGCAGAACGATGGTGGAGAAGAAAGGCCACTGCCTGATCGACGTGATCTCGGAGAACATCGTCTCGAACCGCCTCGTCCTGGGAGAGACGAAGATCAGTCGCCGCTCGGTCGCGATCAGCACGCCAGGAGTGGTCATCTTGTCAACGAGCTTCGCTTTGAAGACATGGGATATCTCCTCGTCAGCGGGGAGGTTCTCGGTCACGATCGCGGCCAGTCGCGTCTTGGAGGGCTGTCGTTTGTATCTGAGGGCGACCACGATCAACGCGGCGAAAGGAAAAAGAGACGGGGCGGGCACGTCGCTGACGACTCCGGCGATCACGGCAAGGACACAAACCACCAGCCAGAAGACGAGGCCTTTGCGGGACGGGTACCAAGCAAGGGCGCGCTCGATTGCGTCTCGTTGGTCCGAATGCTCTCGATCTACTCGGGTTCGTTCCGGTGGAACGGCGCGGTCGATCGCGGCGATCAGCTCGTCACCATGCAGGAACGATCCCTGCGTGATATCCGCGCTCGAACCATCTGCGTCCCAGACCACACGTCGCTCTCGATCGAGGTGAAGCAGAAGCGGCGCGCGCTCAAGATCGATGGCGACGTGAGTGCTATTCCTGTAAACGACCGTCAGCTTCGAATCGGATAGAAACGCGCCCTCGTTCCTCTTCCGCTTGCCGAGCGAAAGGTTCCAGGCGAAGTGCTTACCCTTGACGCGGACAGGCGATGTCCGCGGAAGAGTTGCGAATCCCGGCACCGGTGCCGCCGATACGGGTGCGATCATCAGCGTCGTCGGCAGGATCACCCGGACCGCCGCCGCGACCGATTTGGGCTTGAGCTCGCGCAACTCCTCGAGCCATTCCTCTTCGTCGAACTCGCGCGCGGGGTTCAGCTCCGCGACCGCGCGCCTGCTCAATCTCGAGAGTAGTGCACTCGGGTTCACCAGCATCGCTTCGGAGCGCCTGACGACCTCTTCGAGCTCGAGAGAAGTGGCACCACTGTCGGCTAGCTCGTCGAGGACGCGTAGGATCGCCTCGATCGCCGGCGAGGCATGCGCCGTCCTGGGATCGCCGTACACCGTCGAGATCGCGACCGAGCCCGTGTTCGTCTCCTCGCTCGAGCCGATGTGGTAACCGATCCCCTGCTCGAATCTCAGCGCCGTCATCAAACGCTCCTCGAGTAGGTTGAGGGCCACTTGCGAAGCAGTCGTTCGCTCCCGAAGAAACTGAAGGAGGAGGAAGTCGTCAGGACCCGTAGCAAGCGCGGGGAAACTCAGGTAGTCGATCGGCTCGAGTTCGGGCACCGGGTTCTTCTCTCCTCCGGGAAGGTCGAGCTCGAGCTCGGCGGGTGGCTCCCAGTTCATCCAGACAGCGACGTTAGCGCGGTTCACGTAGCGGTGAGCCCAATCCTGCACCTCGTCCAGTTCGAGCCAGCGCAGCCCGAGTTGTGGGAATCCCGTGAGGCCGTAACCCCGAGCGCCGTAGCGAAGCGAGAGCGCGTAGTTGATCGGATGTTGGCTGGACTCGCCTTCGGCACGAAGGATGCGCTTCTCGGCCTCGAAGCGTTCACGCGGAAGCTCGCGCGCGCGGCGAGCAACGTCCTGCGCAAAGGCGAGGCAATCGACGGAGTTGTCCGCCGTGTACCAGACGTGCGTCAGCGTGCTGTCGACAAATCCTCCGGTGCGTTGCAGATCGCTCGTCTCGGCGGGCAGTATCAGGTGCTCGACGAGGTGCGAAACGCCTGCGATGTCGAGGCGCTCGTCCGCTCGCCCGGCGCGGATCACGATTCCGAGTGTGTGGTCACCGCCGGCTGAGGGCGACCAGACGACGGGGATGCCACTACGGACGGTTCGGTAGGCCGGAGGACGTTCGGCCATGCTGCGAAGCTCATCGGCTCGCGGCCGCGATTCCTTCAGCCCGATTCCTTTGCTGGCCAGGGCACGGTGAACGAAAAGCGGGGCGGGCGCCGTCCTACCCGCTCGTCAAAATTCCGCTCGCATGCATGCGCTCGCAGCTATTCGCCGGAGCAGCTTTGCCCTACCCTCGTGCGCTAGAGGCGCGGCCGCGGGAGGCACGCTCTGCATCTGAAGACGATCAAGGTCAAGGGCTTCAAGTCCTTCCCCGACTCGGTCGAGGTGCGGCTGGAGCCGGGCGTGGCCGTCGTCGTGGGGCCGAACGGCTCGGGCAAGTCGAACATCTCCGACGCCATCGTCTGGGCGGCCGGCTCGCTGACTCCGAGCGAGCTCAGAGCCGAGAAGCCAGACGACGTGCTCTTTGCCGGCAGCGCGGAGCGCGCGGCGATAGACGCCTGTGAGGTCGAGCTGGTCTTCGACAACACGGCCGGTGACGGTCCGCTCGACTACAGCGAGCTGGCCATCACGAGGCGGCTGCAGCGTGGCGGAGAGGGTCAGTATCTGGTCAACAGAGCGCCGGTGCGTCGCGTGGATCTCGTCGATCTGCTCTCCGATCTCGGTCTCGGCCACGGCATGCACTCGATCATCGGCCAGGGTCGGGTAGACGAAGTGCTGACCTCGCGCCCGGCCGACAGGCGGGCGCTGATCGAGGAGGCCGCCGGGCTGGGCAAGTTCAAGCGCCGCCGCCACCGGGCGGAGTTGAAGCTGGCACGCGTCGAAGCTCAGGTCTCACGTGCTCACGACGTCGAGGCCGAGGTGCGCAAGCATCTGCGTCCGCTGGCGATGCAAGCCAGCGCGGCCGAACGGGCCGAGAAGTTGCGCGGCCAGATCGCCTCGCTGGAGGCTCGGATCGCGCAGCTCGACTTGGCCTCGGTCGCAGAGCGGCGCGCGGAGACCGAGTCGCGGCGCGCCGTCGTGCTCGAAGCGCAAACCCAGACGCGAGCCGAGCTCGAGCGCTTACTGGCCGACCGCGACGCCGCAGAGCGGGAGCTGACCGATATCGCCGGCAACCGCGAGGCGACCCTGGCCGGGCTCTACCGGCTGCGCGGAGCGCTCGAGCGGGTGGAGATCAGGCGCGAGGCGGTAGAGGGTCTGGCCTCGGAGCTCGCCGCGTTGCTGGCGCGCAGTCGCGAGAGCGGCTCCGCCGAGGGCGGGGCAGAGCTCGCTGAGCTGGAGCGCGACCTTGCCCGCGCGCGCGACGAGCTGGAGCAGGCCGAAGCCCGCGAGCGGGATAACGAACGGGCTCTGCAGCTGAGCTTGCGCGAGCTGGCCGGCCTGGAGCGAATCGAGCTCGTGCGGCTCGAAGCGCAGTCGCGTTCGCTGCTCGCGAACAGGACGAAGGTCGAGAGCGAGCTCACCGAGGCGGCTTCGCTGCCAGAGGCGGCAGGGCGTGAGCTGGTCGAGCTGGCAGCGGCCGTCGAGAGACTCTCCTTGCGGCGAGAGTCGCTCGTCACATCGCTCGAGCACTTGCGACTCGAGCTGAGCGAGACCGAGGAACTGGAGCGGAGCGGGGCACCGAGCTATCGGGAGCTCGAACGGGCGGAGACCAAGGCAGCCGCGCGCGAGCGCGAGCTGGCGCTGGAGTGCGACCGGCTCTGCGAGCGCGCCCGCCACGCCGCCGAGCGGCTGAGCACGCTCGAGCGGTCGATCGCCGAAAGAGAGGGCATTCCGCCGGCCGCCAGAGCGCTGGCCGAGGCAGGGGAGCTGCTGGCGCTCTCACTGCTCGAGGTCGAGCCCGGCTACGAGCAGGCGGTGGCGGCGGCCCTGGCCTGGCGCGCGGCGGCCCTTGTTGCACCGGATCCCAAGCGTGGTCTGGATCTGCTGGAGAAGGCGCGCCGCGAGGGGCTCGGCAATCTGGCCGTTGTGCTTGCATCCGCTGAAGGGCGCGAGGCGGAGGAAGGACCGCTCGCAGGTGCCCGTCCGCTGGTGGAGCTTGTCACGGGCGATAGAAGGGCGAAGAAGCTGCTCGAGGGCATCTGGCTGGTCCCGCTCGAGCAACTCACCCGGGCTCGCTCGGGCATCGTCGTCACGCGCGAGGGGCACGGCTACGACGCTTCTCGGGGCGAGTTGTGGTTCTCGGGCAGCGCGACCGAGGCGCTGATGCTCGAGCTCGAATCGCGCCGCCGTTCGCTCGAGAGTGAGGTGGCACGACTCTTCGGCGATGCCGCCGCGGCCGAGAAGAGGCTCGCAGCCGCCGCGCGCGAGCTGAATACGACGCAGAAAGCGCTCGCCGAGGTCGAGCCCTCGCGGCGACGGCGTCAGCTACCCGTAGCTTTCCTCGCTCGCCTGGTGGCGGGCGGCTCACGTCTGGAACAGGCGCTACAGGCGGCGGAGAGCTCCGCTGCCGTCCTGCGTGAGCCTCTCCAGCGCAAGACCGAGCAGAGCCACGGGCAGGTCTCACGTTTGAGTGAGGAGCTGCAGTCGCTGGCCGCCGGCGAGGCCGAGTCGCGCCTGGCGCTGTCGCGGGCGCGAGAACGTCTTTCGGAAGCGCTTCGCCGCTCGGGCGCCGACGATCCGCCCGAGCTCTCCGAGCTCGCAGCCGAGCAGGTTGGCGAGCGCAGGGACGTGCTGACACAACAGATCGCTGCGGCGGAGGAGACGCTGGTTGAGGCCGTGCGCGTCACGGGCGAAGCACGCGAAAGAGTGCGCCTGGCCGCAGAGGCGCAGACCAAGGCGCGCGTCGATCGAGCACACCCGCCAGAGTCGTTCTGCGCCCGCTTGAGCGCCTATGGCGAGCGGCTGCTCGCCGCTCTGAGCGCGATTCCCGATCGGATCGAGCCTCTGGAAGCACCGCTGCGAGCGCAAGTCGAGGCGGGAGCCGGCTGCGCCGGCGAGCTGGGTGCCACGCTGCGCCGCCTCGGTGCCGAGGAAGCAGCCTTGCGCGACCGCTCGAACTCCGAGTCCGAGCGACTGGCACAGGTGGGAGTCGAGCTGGCGCGCCTCGACTCCGAGGCCGAGGACGCCGAGCGGCGCCTGGGCGGCGGCGAGGTGGAAGCGGCCGAGGGCGACGATCGCGAAGAGCTTGCTCTCAAGCTGGAGCGTGGGCACAGGCGCCTGGAGGAGCTGGGGCGGGTCAATCCGCTGGCCAAGGAGGAGTACGCCGAGGAGAAGGCGCGACTGGAGGAGTTGGAGCTTCAGCGCGCCGATCTCGAGCAAAGCCTGGCCGAGTTGGAGAAGCTCTGCACCGAGCTGACCGAGACCGTCGAGCACCGCTTTGCCGAGACCTACCGGCTCGTCTCGAGCACCTTCGAAGAGGTCGCCGCCACGCTCTTCCCGGGCGGCGAGGGCAAGCTGCGCCTGACCGAGCCAGCCGCCTCGGCGGCGCCCGAGACGGAAGAGGAGGCCGGGATCGAGATCGAGTTGCGACCTGCCGGCAAGCGGGTGAGCAAGCTCTCGCTCCTCTCGGGCGGCGAGAAGTCGCTGGGAGCGATCTGCTTCCTCTTCTCCCTCTTCCTCGCGCATCCGTGCCCCTTCTATCTGCTCGACGAGGTCGAGGCCGCTCTCGACGACGCCAACATCGGCCGCTTCGTCGAGCTGCTGCGTCGCTACGCCGACCGAGCCCAGTTCGTCGTCATCACGCATCAGAAGCGAACGATGGAGGCGGCCGATCTGCTCTACGGCGTGACCATGAGCGGCGACGGCGTCTCGCAGGTTGTCTCGCGACGAACGCCTCGCGCGCCAGAGCTGGCACTGGCGAGCGCGTAGAAACCGATCATGAGCGTCGTCGAGCCGGCTGTAGCGCTCCCAGAACTCGCCGGAATCTAGGGGCGGTCAGAAAACGTTCCGGTATCAGCCGCGGCGGGCTCACGGTATTGAGTCTGTACCTACGTCGCAGGCGAATCCTCCCGGTCGAGTTAGTAGCTCGTTCAGGGCGAGAAGAGACGGGAGCTTGTATCCCGGCGCCGTAGCCGAGATAATCGCCGCTGTACGGGGGAGTGTGCATTCGAGAGAGGAGAAGGAACTAATGGAGATGGGGAGACGTAAGATCGGTGAGCTCGTCGCGCTCGTCGGTGTAGTCCTCGGTTTTATCGCGATCTGGACGAAGGCGATCGAAAACTCCAGCGCGAAGTACGCGGATGACGGTACCGTCATGGCCGCGGCGATCATCATCCTTGGACTTGCTGCCTGCTGCCTGCTCGCGTCGCTTCTGCTCGGCAAGGCGAATCTTGACCTGACGGCGGCGGTAGCCGGTGCAGCGGGGTTCGGCTTCTTCCTTTACCAGCCGTCGATCATGGCCTTCAAGTACATCGACAAGCTCAGTTGGGGTGCCTGGCTCGGTCTCTGCGCGGTGCTGATTCCGCTTGGCGCGGGAGCGGCCGCCTTCTGGCACAGGCGATCGGACGCGAAGGCGCCGGGCGTAACCCTCTGGACGCTTGCCGCTGCGGTTGGCCTCGTGCTGATGCTGATCGGAATCTGGTCGGAGCTCGCCGACAAGTCGGGGGTCACCTACTGGAAGGCCTCGTACTCGGGGCACGCCCTCGGTTTGCTCCTGCTCTTGCTCGTGATCGTCAGCGCCGTTCTCATCGCTGCGGCGGTCAACTCGCGCAAGGCAGAGCTGGCCGATCTCGCACTGATCGTTTCTAGCATCGCGGTTGGTGTGGCGGTCGCCCAGGGCGTTCACGATGCCTTTGGCTCGTTCAGCCGTATGGGCACAGGTGCGTGGCTGGAGTTGTTCGGCGGCCTCGTGCTACTGATCTCGCTCACGGTATCGCGTGTGGTGAAGCTGCCCGAGTTGATGAAGAAGTAGGTCTGAGCGACTCTTTGCCCTGCGAAGACGAAGTGTAGGAAGCTCGAGCGGCCCGTTCGGGCCGCTCGAGCGTTTCAAGGACAGCTCACCTCGTTGCGAACACGAATCGAGACCCGGCCTCGACTACGCTTGCGCTATCGATGAGTCGAACCTGGTCAGAGCTGCTTGGCGAGCCGGAGAGTCCGGCCGAGGCCGCCGAGGAGCGGCGCGGCTTTCTCTCGCGCCTGCGCGACTCGCTGGGCAAGAGCCGCCGTGCGCTTGTCGGCCAGATTGCTGCCGCGGCCTTCGATCCCGGCGACGATCTTGCCTGGGAGCGACTGGAGGAGGCGCTGATCGCGGGCGACGTCGGCGTGCCGGCGACCGCCGAGCTGGTGCGGCGGCTGGAGGCGCGGGTGGAGGTTGTCGACCTGGGTCAGGCGCTGGCCGAGGAGATCGCGCTGTTGATGGACAAGCCGGGCGCCTTCGATCTTTCCGCCCAGCCGAGCGTGATCCTGGTCGTCGGCGTCAACGGCACCGGCAAGACGACCACGATCGGCAAGCTCGCCCGCGTTCTGCGCGAGCACGGTCGCAGCGTGCTCGTAGCCGCGGCGGATACGTACCGAGCCGCCGCCGAGGAGCAGCTCCAGATCTGGGCTGAGCGGGCGAAGGCCGACTTCGTCGGCGGCGAGAAGGGTAGCGATCCGGCCGCGGTCGCCTTCGACGCAATCGAGGCCGCCACGGCGCGCGGCCGCGACGTGGTGATCGTCGACACGGCCGGCCGCCTGCACACGCAGACCAACCTGATGGAGGAGTTGGCCAAGGTTCGTCGCGTCATCGCTGCCAAGCTCGCGGGCGCCCCACAGGAGACACTGCTCGTGATCGACGCCACCACCGGCCAGAACGGGCTGCAGCAGGCGCGTCTGTTCGTCGAGGCGGTCGGTGTGACCGGAGTTGCCCTGACCAAGCTCGACGGCTCGGCCAAGGGCGGCGTCGCGGTGGCGATCGCCTACGAGCTGGATCTGCCGGTGAAGCTGATCGGGCTGGGCGAGCAACTGGACGACCTGCGCCCGTTCGACCCCGGGGATTTCTCGCAGGCGCTGGTTCGGGGGTAAGCGCGACCGCGCGTTTTATGGCGTCGAAACAGCGCCGAAACTCGAGCGGCGCGGGTGTAATGAATCGCCGGCTTCCCGGGATGTAGGGACGTAGGATCGAACCCCTGGACGGAGGAGCCCGGATGAAGCGCGACGCGAAACAGTCAGGCGATCAGCTCAACGCGTTTCTGAAGGCCGGCGATCCGGTCGAGCCATCGACTCTCTCCGGCGACGGAATCGAGAGCGCGCTGGACGAGATCGGCGCCGAGATCACCGGTCGGTCGCGCCGGGCGAGCTCTCGGTGGACGCGCCGGCTTTCGATGAGCAAGCCCCGTGCAGCGCTCGTGATCGGTTTCGCGACGGTTGGTATAGGCGCAGCGGTCGCGGGAGGCTCCCAGTTGAGCGCGCACACTGGCCGCTTTCAGCCGACTCCGCAGGAGATCGCAAAGGCGGCGAAGACAAGCCCCGAGAAGGCGAAGAGACTGAAGGCGTACGTGGACATGGGCGGCCCGGGTGAAGCACTCGACCCTACCGCCTCCGATTTCCGTGACGTGGCGCTACAGGTCGCTTCAGACATACGTTGGCCCGACGCATACGAGTCGTGGCGCGATTCTCTGATCTCCGACGAGATTCGCTGGAGTGAAAAAGGAACGGTGGAAACGAGTGGCGCCCTTCACGGTTGGTTCGCTATGAGTGCCTTCTGTGCGTGGGTGTTGGACTGGCGTTACGCCGACATCACGGGCGACCCCGTGGTTGCCACAGAAGCCTCGAAGGTGATCTCGGGGGCACCGAGCTGGAAGGCCGTCGCAGATGAGGATCCCCACCTCGACCCTGCCGCCACCGGTGAAGACGGGAAGTCGAGGGCATCGCTATTCGGATGGGTGTTGCCCTTCCGCGACGCGGTGCTCGCGGGTGATCGTGCCGAGGTCGAGCACCTACTCATAACCGAGGAGCACGGCGGAAGGTGTCAGGACTACGACTGGGATTGGAGGAAGCTGAGGGAAGCACACGCGCGCGACACGGCCTGGCTGAGCGAGGAACGACAGCACTATAAGGAGTACCTACTCGAAAGACGCTCGTGAGCGAAGTGCCAGTGCATCCGCAGGAGGTCTTCGAACAGCTCTTCCGCGATACACGCATCGACCTACTCACTTACGTCCTGCGCCGCTCCCGAAACGCCGAGGACGCGGCGGACGTGCTCGCCGAGACCTACCTGATCGCCTGGCAGAAACTGGAGAAAGTTCCGAAAGGCGATCGCGCGCGCCTCTGGCTGTTCGGCGTCGCGCGCAACCTTCTGATGAAGGGCGCAAGCCGGCGGCAATCCGGGAACGCCCTTGTGGAACGCCTGGCCAACGAGCTGCGCAGCGCCGATCCCGCCCGCACGCCGCTCGAAGACGAACGGCGTGACGCCCTGCGTGGGGTGCTGGCGGCGCTCTCTGTGAGGGATCGGGAGATCCTGACGATGACGGCCTGGGAGGGACTGACGCCGAAGCAGATCGCCAGGGTCATGGGCACGTCGGCGAACGTCGTCCGGGTGCGCCTGCATCGCGCCCGCGCGCGCCTGAAACGGCAACTCGATCCCGAACCGCCGCTCACACGCTGTGCCGAACGCGTAACGGCGGAGCGCGACTGGTAGCGACCGCGCGCGCGTCTCCTCTGGGATAGCCGCAAGACTCGTCCCGACTTTGTGCGGGTAGGGTCAAATCCAGTGGTCGCCGACGATCTCACCGGCGAATCTACTGAGGACCTGAAACATGGGCTCTCTCGGCTGCGCGTCGCCAGGCGCGGTCGCCCCTTGATCCGCTGGCGCTGGCTGCGCTGGACGGTGCGCGTGCTGCTCGGCCTGTTCGTGCTGGGAACGCTCTTCTCGTTCGTCTACAACCTGGCCACCAACGGGGATCAGAAGCCCGCTTCGGCGCTCTACCCCGGCCCCTACGTCCAGATCGACGGGCGGCAGGTCGCCTACCGCGAGCTGGGCTCGCAAGGCGCTCCGATCATCCTCCTGGGCGGTTTCGCCGAGCCCTCGTGGGTCTGGAAGCCGGTGATGCGGCGATTGGCGCTGGATCACCGCGTCTATGCGCTCGACCTGCCGCCCTTTGGCTACTCCGAGCGCAAGGGCCCGTACACGCTCAGCGGTTGGACGCGACTGGTGCGTGACTTCGCGACCCATCTCGACCTGCGGCGCCCGATC
>CAZWTK010000001.1:85279-144289 GCA_964636655.1 uncultured Gaiellales bacterium | reverse complement strand
TGCGCGGCCTGGCACCGGGTGTCTTCCGTCGGCTCGAGCGCCGCTTCGATCGGCCCAGGCGTTGAAACGCTCAGGCTACGGCGTCGTTTCGGTCGTCTCGTTGGCTGGCATCGCCGACCGATTGCGTTTCGCGCCCGGGCGAGCGCCGAGCCCTCATACTGGAGGGTTGTGCCGGCTCGATCGCCGGGCACGCGAGGCTCGGCCGGCCTCGCGACAGGACAACATGACCCGAGATCCCCGAGATCCGAACCTCACGCCTCCGCCCGCTCACCCGCACCGGGATCCGCTGGAGTTGATTGCCGTCTCTGCCGCGCCGATCGTGCTCGAGGGCAGGTACCGGCTGCTGCTGCGAGCACTTGCTCGCCTGCGTCGTTCGCGAAGGGGGCGCTGGACGGCCGCCGCCGGTTCGGGCACGGTCGTGCTCGTCTTGAGCCTGCTGGCCGCTCGCCACTACGCGACCAGCTCCTGGCCGCTGTCGAGCGGACGGCCGAGCCTGCTCGTAACGGCGGGACTGCTACTCGTCGTTGCCCAGCTGTTCAAGGCCTTCGGTTGGGGGCGGCTCTTCACGCAGGCAGAGCGGCCCAATGTGCTCGCGCTCGCCGCCGGTAACGGTGGTGCCGCGCTGATCGGGGTCGTTCTTCCCGGCCGCTTCGACGACGCGATGCGGGTCGCGGTCGTGCGCCGCCACCCGGGCTGCCCGGCCGGGGTGAGCACGCTCTGCCTGTCGCTGGCCATGCTTGGGCTCATCGACACCGTCGCCCTGGTTCCGCTCGCCTCGGTGGGGGCCGGCTTCGCAGGCGCCGGTATCGCCGTGCGTGCCGGGCTTGCGCTGGTGGCTCTCGCCGGGATCGCGGCCGCGGCGCTGATTCTCGGCCTGCCGCATCTGGCACGCAGCAGGCGCGTCATGAGCTATCGGCTTGGACGCTGGCTCAGCCCGCGAACGACGTCGCCCAGGCGCGCCGTCGAGGCGTGGATACTCGTGTCGGCCTGCTGGCTCATCCGGGGGCTCGCGCTCTTCCTCCTCCTGGGTACGCTCGGAATCGGCTACTCGATTCCACTCTCCCTGCTCTTCCTCTGCGCCGGCGCCGCGGCCGCCGCGCTTCCCGTGGGACCCGCCGGAACAGCTACGCAGGCCGGCGCGGGCGCCGCTGCCCTCATCGGCTCCGGTGTCGGCGGCTCTCAGGCCGTCGCTGTCGCCATCTCGGTCGCGGCGCTCGGGGTCTTCTCCGGGGCTGCGGTCTTCCTGTTTGCGATCACCTGGCGCGCCGGAGTGTCGCTGCTACCGGTCGGGGCCGGCCCGCGCCGCTGACGGTGCATGCGCGATCTGAGCCGCTTGATAAGTGAGCTGAAACGAAAAGTGGGTATGGCCTACACGACGGTTCCAACGAAAGGAGGAAGACGCGATGCGAGCTATCTACTCCAACGGAGAAGGTATGCGAGCCCGTCGCAGGCTGCGACTCGCGCTGCCGCTGGTCGCCGTCGCCGCGCTGACGGCTGCACTGCTTCCCGCCGCCGGCTCGGCGCAGGCGCAGGCCGCCCCGGCAAGCACGAGTTTGCCGAGCATCCTGGGAACGCCGGTCGAGGGAAAGACACTGACCACTTCGAACGGCATCTGGTCGAACTCGCCGACGACGTTCGCGTATCAGTGGCTGCGCTGCCCGCAGGACGGCGGCGCGGCGGACGGCTCGAACTGCGGCGTGATCCCGAACGCGACCGTGAGCGCGTATAAGCTGCTTGCGGCCGACGTCGGCTTCCGCATCCGGGTCAGCGTGACCGCGAGTAACGCCGATGGGTCGGCAAGCGCGGCATCCAATGCCACGAAGGCCGTCACCGCCGCGCCGAAACCGGTCGCCACGGGTTGTCCGAGCGGTACCGGCGCAGTGCAGATCGCGCAGCTCTCGTCTCCTGCGCGGCTCCTAATCGACCACAAGCAGGTGTTGCCGAATCCGGTCACCCGCTCGACCACCAGCATCGTCGCGCGCATCCACGTTGTGGCCTGCGGGGGTCGAAGCGTCCAAGGAGCACTTGTCTACGCCACGACGGTGCCGTTCAGCCAGTTCACGATCCTGCCAGAGCAGGCGACGGGCTCAAACGGCTGGGTGACGCTGAGGATGACGCGTATGTTCGGATTCCCCGCGGCGCGCCACCAGCAACTGCTCGTGATGTTCGCGCGTGCCCGTAAACCGGGCGGGAAAGTGCTCGGCGGCATCTCCACACGCCGGCTTGTCGCCTCCCGCGTCAACCTGTCCCGCTGACAGCTGCTTCGACTGGGCCGCCGGTGCAACGCTCCGGCGGCCCAGTACCACCTCGCCGGGTCATGTCCCGGTGCCAGGCACGGGGACGGGGCTGTTTGGCCGAAAAACTTGCGTGAGCAGGGACTTTGCGGAAGCGCTGATTTACGGGACATGTCCGCACAGCGAGCGGCGAGCGCGAGGCGCCGGCGAGGCGTGTGCTACCTTCGCTGCATGTCCACGACTCCCGTACATGAGCCCGCTGTGAGAGCGGGCTGGAGGGGCGTTATCGAGGAGTACCGGCCCTTCCTGCCCGTCTCCGAGCGGACGCCAGTGGTGACGATGCTCGAGGGCGGAACCCCGCTGATCGAGGCGCCGCGTCTGTCCGAACGGGTCGGCGCCAGAGTCTGGCTCAAGTTCGAGGGGCTCAACCCGACCTGCTCGTTCAAGGATCGCGGCATGACGATGGCCATCTCCAAGGCTCTGGAGAAGAAGGCACCCGCGGTCGTCTGCGCCTCCACCGGAAACACCTCCGCCTCGGCGGCGGCCTACGCCGGTCGCGCCGGGCTCACCTGCGCGGTGGTCGTTCCGGAGGGAAAGATCGCGCTTGGCAAGATGGCTCAGGCGCTCGCCTACGGCGCGCGTGTGCTCGAGATCCGCGGCAACTTCGACCGGGCGCTCGAAATCGTGCGTGAACTGGGCGAGAAGGCGGGGCTCGAGATCGTCAACTCGATCAACCCCTTCCGCATCGAGGGGCAAAAGACGGGCGCCTTCGAGATCGTGGACGTGCTCGGCGACGCGCCCGACGTCCACTGCATCCCGGTCGGCAACGCCGGCAACATCACCGCCTACTGGAAGGGCTACCGCGAGTACCTGGACGCGGGAATGTCGACTCGAGCACCACGCATGCTCGGCTTCCAGGCCGAGGGCTCCGCGCCGCTCGTGCACGGCCATCCGATCGAGAACCCCTCCACGGTCGCCACGGCGATCCGCATCGGCAACCCCGCCTCCTGGAAAGGTGCCGAGGCGGCGATCAGCGAGTCGAACGGCAGTGTGAGCACCGTGAGCGACGAGGAGATCCTCGCTGCCCAGGCGCTCCTCGCCACCACCGAGGGCGTCTACTGCGAACCCGCCTCGGCCGCCTCGGTCGCCGGCCTGCTCAAGACGGACGTGCCCGAGGGCGCGACTGTCGTCTGCATCCTCACCGGGCACGGTCTCAAAGACCCGGACATCACCATCAAGTCTGTCGCGAAGCCGCCCGTCGTGGACGCCGACTACGCCGCGATCTACCGCGCGCTTGGGCTCTAGCCGCTCGCGGCGCGGCATCCGGCGCAGATGCCGGTTACCTCGAAGGAGTGATCGGTCACGGTGAAGCCGTGCCTGGCGCCGACATCCTCGAGCAAGGGGTCGAGGTTGCAGCCGGTGAGCTCGACCACGCGATGGCATTCCGAGCAGACGAGGTGATGGTGGTGAGCTTCGCCGCAGAGGCGGTAACAGAGCTCGCCCGGCACGTGGGAAAGCGTATCGACGAGGCCGTTCTCGCCGAATAGGGCCAGGGTGCGGTAGACGGTGGCAAGGCCGATCGTCTCGCCTTTGGAACGGAGCGAGGAATGGATCTTCTGAGCCGTGGCGTCGTTCTCCTCGGCCGATAGGAGCTCGAGGATCCGCATTCGCGGGTGCGTCGGCCTGATTCCATGGCGGCGCAGGAGCTCGTGTTGCGTTTCTCCCATTGCTCACGTAGCATAGCTTAGATGCGACTGATAATCATTCTCAGCTTGTCTTTATCCATCCTCACCGGTGGCTGTACGAGTTCCGCCTCGTCTCCGCAAAGCGGTAAGACGGAGGTCGTCGCGGCCTTCTATCCACTCGCCTTCGCCGCGTCACAGATCGGGGGCGACAGGGTCGAGGTTACGAACCTCACGCCTCCGGGCGCGGAGCCACACGAGCTCGAGGTCACCCCGAGCGACCTCGAGCGCATCCGTTCGGCCGAGCTCGTCCTGCTGCTCGGGCATGGTTTCCAGGCACAGGTAGAGGACGCGGCGGGGAGCGGCCCGGAGATCATGCGCCTTCTCGATCTGCCCGGTCTGCGGCTCTTCGGAAACGACGATCCACACGTCTGGCTCGATCCTCTGCGCTATTCGTTGATCGTCGAGAGGATCGGGCAGGCGTTAGGCGTGAAGCCGGCCGCACGGCGTCTTGTCGCCAAGCTGAAAGCGCTGGACGCGGAGTACCGGCAGAGGCTGGCGAGCTGTGCGCGCCGCGAGATCGTCACCAGCCACGAGGCGTTCGGATACCTCGCCGAGCGCTACGGCCTCGAGCAGATCGGCGTGATGGGGCTCTCGCCCGAGGCCGAGCCGACGCCGCGCGACCTCGAGCGCACCGTTGCGCTGGTGCGAAAGACGGGCGCAACGACGGTCTTCTCCGAGACGCTTGTGTCGCCGCGGATCGCGCAGACGGTGGCGCGCGAGACCGGAGTGAAGGTGGCCGTTCTGAATCCGATCGAGGGGTTGACGGCAAGCGAGGAGCGCGGGGGTGAGGACTACTTCTCGCTTATGCGCTCGAACCTCCGCAAGCTGCGCACCGCACTGGCATGTCGCTGAACGTCGTCGAGCTCTCCGGTGTCTCGTATGCCTATCCGAGCGGACCGCTTGTCCTCAGCGATGTCGATTTCAGCGTCGAAGCGGGCGAGTTCGTCGCCATCGCCGGGCCGAACGGTGGCGGTAAGACGACCTTGCTGCGCATCGCGCTCGGCATCGAGCGCCCGGCGAGCGGGCGGGCGCGGCTCTTCGGCGAGCCGGCGAGGAACTGCAGCCATCGCGAGCGGGTCGCGTACCTCGCTCAGCGCCCGCAGTTGACCGTCGATGCGCCCGTAACTGTTCGCGAGCTTGTCGCGGCCGGCCGCGTTCCGCGCCGCGGCCTGTGGCGGCCGCTCCACGCGGGCGACCGTTCGGCGATCGCGGACGCGATCGAGAAAGTCGGCCTTTCCGAGCGGACGGGCACTCCGCTCGCGCGGCTATCGGGCGGGCAGAGGCAGCGAGCGCTGATCGCAAAAGCGCTCGCCGGAGAGCCCGAGCTGCTCGTGCTCGACGAGCCGACGGCAGGGGTTGACACAGACGCGCAGGAGTCCTTAGCTCTCCTGCTCGAGCAGCTTCACAAGGAGCTTGGCGTGACGATCCTCTTCGTCTCGCACGAGTTCGGCGCCGTCGAGCACTTCGTCGAGCGGCTGGTGCTCGTGCGCGGCGGCATCGTCTTCGACGGCGAGCCAATGGCGCTCGCGGCGCATTGGCACGACCCCTCTCATGTCCATTCTTGACTCCGATTTCATGCGACTCGCGTTCGCGACCGGCGCATTCGTCGGCCTGCTCGCCCCCTCGGTCGGCTTCTTTCTCGTACAGCGACGGCTGAGTCTGATCGGAGACGGATTGGGCCACGTGGCTTTCGCCGGGGTCGCGGCCGGCTACCTGCTCGGGCTATCGCCGGTGCTGACCGCACTCGTCGTCACGGTCGCCGGTGCGGTCGCGGTCGAGTGGCTCCGCACGCGCCGAGCCGCCGCCGCCGATCAGGCCCTGGCGTTGCTCTTCTACACCGGTATCGCGGCGGGAGTCGTTCTCGTCTCGGCCGCGGGCGCCCTGAACGTGAACCTCTTTTCCTTTCTCTTCGGCTCGATCTTGACGGTCACGCGGGCGGATCTTCTGCTCGTCGCCGCTCTCTCTGCGGTGACGCTTGCGCTGATCGCTCTTCTCTACCGCGGCCTGATCGCAGCCACGCTCGACGAGGAGGGCGCTCGCATCTCGGGCGTGCCCACCGGGGCGCTCAACGTCGTGCTCGCGGCGCTGGTGGGCGTCACGATCGCCGCCTCGATGCGGATCGTAGGCGTCCTTCTCATCGCCGCGCTGATGGTGCTCCCGGTCATCGCCGCGAGTCGGCTGGCCTGGAGCGCCCGCTCGACGCTGCTTCTCTCGATGGGGCTTGGGCTCGCTTCGGTCTTGGCCGGGCTCACGACGTCCTACTACGCCGATCTCGCCCCGGGCGGCACGATCGTCCTTGTTGCGGCGGCTGCTTATGCGGGCGCTCTCGGCTTCGCCCGGCTACGTGGTTTGCTCGGCGGGTCGCGCTGAGTGGATGTCCGCCGGGCCTTTCGCCGCGCGTTCTCACTGCGGTGCGTCGCAGGGATCGATCGCCCTGCTCCTCAGAGGCTCCTCGACCTCTGCGACAAAAAAAGTTAGTTTAGGCTAACTTAGTAGTTCCTAAAGGAGTGGGTGATGGACCACCACGACCTGAGCGCTTCGATACAGGACTACACGAAGGAGATCTACGAGCTCGAGACGAGTAAAGGGCACGTTCGCACCTCGATGCTGGCGGAGCGGCTCGGTATCAGCGCACCGTCGGTGTCGAGGATGATCAGAACGCTCGTCGATCGCGGACTCGTGGCGCACGAGCCCTACCGCGGGATCACGCTAACGCCAGAGGGCGTTCGCGTGGCGCTCGGGGTGATCCGCCACCACCGGTTGCTCGAGCTCTTTCTCGCCGAGAGTCTTGGCGTTCCCCTGACCCGCGTGCACCAAGAGGCAGATCTACTCGAGCATGCGCTATCGGAGGAGCTGGAGGAGTGGATAGCGTCCAGGCTCGGAGATCCTGATCGAAATCCCTACGGCGAGCCGATACCTAGCCGCGAGGGGACGATCGAGGAGATCGCCGGGTCGAGCCTCGTCGAGCTCGAGCCCGGGCAGGCCGGCGTCTTTGTCGAGACGCCGCATCCCGCGTCCGGAGTCCTTCGTCTTCTCGACGAGCAGGGCTTCCACATCGGTGAGCGGATCGAGCTGATCGAGAAGCGAGCCAAGGACTCGGTTCTCGTCCGCGTCGGCAAGCGCAAGCATCTGCTCGATCGGGCTACGGCGAGCGCGATGCGTGTGGTCGTGGAGAGGTGATCTGACGAGCTCCCACTCCTCTTCCATTCTCGAGCTCGAGAGCCGCCGGGGCGCCGTCGCCCTGTTCGGCCATCCGAACGTCGGAAAGTCGGTGCTGTTCCAGCGCCTGACCGGACGCTACGTCATGGTCTCCAACTATCCGGGAACGACCGTCGAGCTCTCGCGGGGAGCGGCGAGGTTCATGGCGGATACCGCGGTGGTGGACACCCCCGGCATCGTCGCCCTTCCGCCACGCAGCGAAGACGAGCAGGTCGCCCTGCGTATGCTCCTCGACGAGCCGGTGCGCACGATCGTGCAGGTGAGCGACGGAAAGAACCTCCGCCGCAGCCTCTTGCTCTCGATTCAGCTCGCCGAGATGGGCCTGCCCATGGTGCTGGCTCTCAACATGATGGACGAGGCCGAAGCACGCGGAGTGTCCGTGGACGACCGTCTGCTCGCCGAGCGACTCGATCTCGCAGTCGTTCCCACCGTCGCGACACGCGGAACGGGCGTCAAGAGGTTGGCCTCAGCGATCGAGTCGGCGCGGGCACCCAGACTGCGGATCACCTACCCCGAGGCGATCGAGGAAAGTCTCGCCGAGCTCGCCGCTCGACTACCGGAGAGCGCGCTCGATTCGCGCGCAGTGGGTCTTCTCTGGCTGAGTGGGGATGAGACCGTCGAGGCCTGGGTTGCAGACCGGGTGGACGAGGAGACGCTGCGCGATCTCGTTGCTTGCCGGGCCGAGACGGCTTCGAAGTTCAGCGAGTCCGTCTCAGCCGTCGTCCAGCGCGTTCATCTCGCCTACGTAGACGAACTGGTGCCGGACGTCGTTCGAGAGACGAGCGGCGGCTCGGTTGGCCTCGCGGTCAAGCTGGGACGGCTCGCGACAGATCGCTTTTGGGCCTGGCCGATTCTGGCGGCGATCCTCTACGGCACGTACTGGTTCGTCGGCGTGTTCGGCTCGGGATATCTGGTCGGTTGGATCGAGGGAAGCCTGTTCGGCAAGACGATCAACCCCTGGGTTATCGAATGGGTGCACCGGCTCGTGCCCGTCCATCTCGTGGCCGACTTCTTCGTCGGCTCTTACGGCCTCTGGACGATGGGCATGACCTACGCCCTGGCGCTCATCCTCCCGATCGTCGCGACCTTCTTCCTCGTCTTCAGCCTGCTCGAGGATACGGGCTATCTACCGCGCCTGGCCGTGGTCACAAACCGGCTTTTTTCGGCGCTCGGTCTGAACGGCAAAGCCGCGCTGCCGATGGTGCTCGGGCTTGGTTGCGTGACGATGGCGACACTCACCACTCGCATTCTCGAGAACAAGCGCGATCGGTTGCTCGCGATCCTGCTCCTGGCGCTCGGCGTGCCCTGCTCGGCACAGCTCGGGATAGTCCTCGGCATGCTCGGTGCGATCTCGCTTGTCGCAACCCTGATCTGGGGCGGCGTCGTGCTGGCGGTTATCCTCGTCGTCGGCGCCTTGGCCGCGCGGCTCGTGCCGGGGGAGCGGACTGCGCTCGTGCTCGAGCTGCCGCCGCTGCGCCTACCCGTCATCTCCAACGTCCTGGCCAAGACCGCGGCCCGACTCGAGTGGTACCTCAAGGAGGTCGTACCCCTCTTCCTCGCCGGAGCGGCTCTTCTCTTCGTACTCGACGAGACCGGCGCGCTGCCAGCGCTGATTAACGCGTTCGAGCCGTTGGTATCGGGCTGGCTCGGTCTTCCGGCGGCGGCGAGCACCGCGTTCCTGGTCGGTTTCCTGCGACGAGACTTCGGCGCGACAGGCCTCTTCGTTATGCAGTCGCACGGACAGCTCAGCCCACAGCAAGTGGTCGTGGCGATGGTGACGATCACGCTCTTCATCCCCTGTGTGGCGAGCGTATTCATGATCGCGCGCGAGCGGGGTGTGCGCACGGCCGCGGCGATGACGGCGCTGATCCTCCCGCTCGCCTTCCTCGTCGGCGGCGCTGTGCACTGGACGCTTCTCGGGATCGGCTGGGGCGGGCGGTAGACGATGAGCGCGGACACCCCGGCGAGCCAGCCCGAACTACTGACCTGCTCGATGTGTGGATACCGCTTCGACCCCGATGAGAATGAGGCCTGCGAATCCTGCCCGATGCACAGGGGTTGCGCTTTGGTCTGCTGCCCGGCCTGCGGGTACAGCGAGGTCGATCCGAGGCGCTCGCGCCTGGTGAGCCTGGTCTCGCGCCTCGCAGTGCGCCTGCGGCTCTTCCGACGGCCTGTGCGACCGAGCGCACCGGGTCTGACGCTGGCCGATATTCCACCCGGACGTCGAGCGTGTATCGAGGCGCTCGACGAGCTCTCGGCGGGCCGCTGTCATCAGTTGCAGGCCTACGGCGTGGCGCCGGGCCGCTACGTCGAGATCGTGCAGCAGACGCCGGTCACCGTAATCCGGGTCGAGCACATCGACCTCGCCTTCGAGTCAGCGATCGCGCGCGGTATTCGCGTCGCGTCGGGCAGGCAGTCGGTGTCGGCGGCGCAGCAGTGAAGACGGCGAACGCCTTGCAGAGTTGCGCGCTGGGACAGCCGGGGAGAAAGCGGCCGGCCTCTAGGATCCTCTGCGCGAGCTCGTCACTGTCCCGCCGCTGCGCGGCAGCGTCGGAGAGAGCTGAATAACGGCCTCTTTTGTCGATCGATCTCGCGGCCACTCCGCAATCCAGCCCTCGAGGCGCTCCCAAACCGAATGCGCGGCGCTGGTACCGGGCGAAGCCTCTGCGCCGGGCAGCGACCCCGTGCCCTCTCCTCGCGCCATCCGCTCGAGCGCCGGCAGCAGCTCTTCGTCGAAGGGCACCTCGCCGATCAGCTCGAGTCCCTCCTCGTGACAGGTTGTCCGCAGTCTCTCGGCCGACGCGGCCGAGAGGTCGGCCTTGTTCAACACGACCTTGACCGGGACGCGCAGCCGCCGCGCGAGCGCGACCAGACGGCGCAGGTCGTGCTCGCCTGAGAGGCTCGGTTCCGCTACCGCCAGAAGCCCGTCGGCGCCCGAGATCGACGCTATCACCGGGCAGCCGATGCCGGGCGGCCCGTCGACGAGTACGAGCTCTGCGCTTTGCTCCTCGGCCAGCGCCTTCGCTCGCTCACGCACGCTGGTGACCAGCTTGCCGGAGAGGTCTTGGCCGGGCCGTAGCTGGCCGAAGACGACGGACCCCGTGGAGCACTCGCCACCGAGAAGCTCGCCGGCCTGACGCGGCTCCAGCGAGATGGCGCCGGCCCGGCAGGCCGGGACGCAGGCGCCGCATCCCTCGCACGACCACTCGTCGATCGAGGCGGTGCCGTCGAAGAGAATCGAGATTGCGTCGAAGCGGCAACGCTCGAGACAGAGCTCGCAGCCGCTACAGAGATCCTCGTCGACAACCGCCTTCGCGCTGCCCGGGAAGGCCTCGCGCCACGCGATCTCGGTGCGAAGCGCAAGCGGTAGGTTCGAGGCCTCGACGTCGCAGTCCGCGACGACGAGCGGGCGCTCCTGCGAAGAGAAGCGTGCGAACAAAGCCGACATGGTTGTCTTGCCGGTGCCGCCTTTTCCGGATGCGACGACTAGCGTTTTCACGCCGCCGTCGCTTTCTCGGCCTGCGCAGGAAACGTGGTCTTTATCGCCTGCCACAGGCACGAGAACCAGAGCTCTCCATCGGGATGAGAGTCGACGAGTAGCTCGCCGCCTGCGTAGCGCTCGGCCACGCCTCGGTCGAAGGGAATCCTGGCGAGCAGGGGGAGACCCTCCGAGTCGCAGTAGCCCGCGACGTCCACCGACCCCGTGCCTTCCCGGTTGAGCACGACCGCGGTCGGCAGGCCCAGCGAGCGCGCGAGCTCGACCATCAGCTTCAGGTCGTGCATACCGAAGGCGGTGGGCTCGGTCACGAGCAGGACGACGTCCACTCCTTGCAGCGTCGCCACGGCCGAGCAAGCGGCGCCGGGCGGGGCATCGAGGATCGTAAGCTCATGCGTTTCGCCCTGCGCGGCGCGGCGCGCCTCTCGGATCACGGGCGGCGCCTTCACCTCACCGATGTCGAGCCTTCCCGTGATCAGGCGCAGGTCGCCGGTCGCTTGGCCGGACTCGATCTCCCCAACTCGCACCTGCCGCTCTCCGAGCACTCCGTTCGGGCAGGCTCGGACACATGCTCCGCAACCGTGGCAGAGCTCGGGGAAGACCGTTGGCCGTCCGCCCAGAACTCGAATTGCCCCGAACCGGCACGTGTCGCGACAAACGGTGCAGCCGTTCGGGCATGCCTCTTTCGTCGCAAACGGGATGGGAACCTCGACCGTGTCTGTGCGCGCATCGACCTGGAAGAAGAGGTGATCGTTCGGAGCCTCCACGTCGCAATCGACGAGCGTGACGCGGACGCCCGATCTCGCGGCCGTAACGGCGAGGTTCGTGGCCACCGTGGTCTTGCCCGTGCCGCCCTTCCCCGACGCGACGGCGACTGTCAGAGTCGCGTTCATATCATCCGTGGCAGACGTCCGTGTCACCGATCGGCATGACCCCTCC
Source organism: uncultured Gaiellales bacterium (assembly GCA_964636655.1). Taxonomy (GTDB): domain Bacteria; phylum Actinomycetota; class Thermoleophilia; order Gaiellales; family Gaiellaceae; genus Fen-549. The sequence continues at coordinate 132,656 of CAZWTK010000001.1, read as the reverse complement.
TACTCGGAAGGCTTCAACCGCTTCGCTCACGAGCGGCAGGCTGTTGTCGAAATAGGTCGCGATTCCGGCCGAGCGCAGCCCCTGCAGCGGCCGGCCGCCGATTCCCGAAACGATTATCGCCGTCACGCCGTTCTCGACGAGCAGCTGCACGGGACCGAGGCAGCCGCCGTCGACGTGCGCGGCGTTCTCGATCGTATGAACGTCTGCGATCGCGCCGCCTGCTATCTCCACAATGGTGAAGCAATCGCAGCGGCCGAAGTGACCGGACCTCTGAACATCGAGCCCTCCCGGGAGATTGGTGGGGATCGCGAGAACGGCATCGGCGCTCATCCGCGACCCCCTTCCCCGTTCGGTTCCTCGTCGAGCCGTCGCAACTCGCCGTGCTTGAACGCCTCCACGGCCGCGTTCACCGTCATGCCGCCCGCCGAATAAGCGGGAATCGAAGCAAGCCGGAGAGCGTTCGCCGCCTTGGGCCCGAGCTCGGTCGCGAGCACGGCCTCAGCCCCGTGCTCGGCTACCAGCTCGGCTGCGGCAATCCCTGCGCCCTGCTGGGCGTTGCGGTTCTTCTCGTTGCCGACGATCTCGTACTCCATCGTCGATGAATCGACAAGAACGAAGTAAGCGGCGCGGCCGAAGCGCTCGTCCACTTTCTCCGAAAGCGTAGAGCCGGCGGCAGAGACCGCGAGCCTCATGATTGGTCGTTCCCTCTGAAACCGCGTCTCAGGCCGCGACCAGGTCCCCGACCCGGGAATCCAGCACGCATTCTCGAGCGAAAGCCCCAACCGCGGCCTCGCCCGAGCCCGGGGCGCCATTCGCTTTGCTGCTGCGGATCTTTACCGCACGGTCCCAATCCTCGACCGGTGCGAGATCCCTCGCCCATAGGGCCTGTTCCATCCTGTCTAGGCATCGTTCCTCTTCCCTTCTTTCTGTTCCGCGTTCGACTTGTCTATGGCCTCGATCATCGATTGAAGGGCGTGCTCGCGCTGGCGCAGATGCTCACCCCACAGCGCGAGTAGCTCGCGACCGTCGGCGGTGAGCTCGTACTCGCGTCGTTGCGGGCCGTGCTCGCCCTCTGACCATTTCGAGCGGACGAATCCCTCCTGTTCGAGCCGGCGGAGCAGGCGATAGATGCCGCCGGGATCGGCGCACACGAATCCGTCCGTCAACTCCTCGGTCGCCCGTCGCAGGTCGTAGCCGTGTGCCGGCTCGTTGGCCAGCGAGGCGAGCACAGCCGCCTCCAACAGGCGGCCTCCGCCCAGGCCTCGACCGCCGCCGCGACCCGGCCCACACCCTCCGGCTCCAGCCCGTCTACCTCTCCCGAAACCAGGTCCGGGACCCTGTCCTCTCATTCGTACCACATCTCTATCATCTATATGTTATAAACATCTAGCTGTAGAGTAGCAGACCTAGTCGGTCTCGGCTCCTGCGCCACGTCGAAGGAATCGAACGTTCGGTTTCCGGGTAGCGATCTGCCGCCGGCTACGGCTCAACCACTCGCCGCGCCCGCACCAGCGCGTCGATAGCCTCGCGCGCTCCGGCGGCTGTCTCGACCGGTCGCGAGACGGGGCCGGCCCGCTCGATCACGAAGCCCTCGAGCTGGGCCACGACCTCCTCGGCGCCGTAGAGAGCCGCCGGATCGCGCGGCCCGCCGTAGCCACGCTCGAGGTTGTCGGGGTCATGGGTCACGAGCAGGAAGCTGCCGCCCGGCGCCACGGCGGAGGCCGCGCGCGAGAGAATCTGCCGCCGCTCCTTGGCCGGTAGCTGCAGGTAGAAGACGATCACCAGCTCGAACGCCTCGGGCGGCGGTGCATACTCGAGCAGGTCGGCGCAGACCCAGTCGGCTTCGACGCCGTGGCGCTCGGCCAGCCGTCCCGCCTTGTCTAGCGCCACCTGCGAGAAATCGACGCCCGTTACCCGCCAACCCTGCTCGGCCAGCCAGACCGCGTTTCGGCCCTCACCGCAGGCGAGATCGAGCGCCCGCCCCGGCTCGAGCCCGGCCACCTCTGCTACGAGAAAGCGATTGGGCCTGTCTGTCCAGAGCAGGTCGTCTCCCTCGTAGCGGCGGTTCCAGTCCTCTCGGTCCACGTTGCCCTCGATTCTGCCCGAATGCGCGTGGGCGGACACGTCTCGGGCGGCGGCGGTGGTCGCTCAGGCAGAGAAGAACAGTCGAATCGCCAGTGCGAGCAGCGCGATCACCAGCAGCCACTGGATCAACCTGCCGCCCACTCGCGTCGAGATGAGCGCACCGATCTGGGCGCCGGCGACGGCTCCGATCGAGAGCGCCAGCGCTCGGTGCAGCCCGTGCCCGTGGCTGAAGCTACCGGCCAGGAGGTGGGTGATGCTCGCCGTCCCGCCCATGATCGCCAGGATGAAGTGACTGGTCGCCGTCGCGATATGAGTCGGGAAGCCGAGCGCGCGGATCAACAGGGGAACATGGAAGATGCCGCCGCCGATACCCAGAAAGCTTGAGAAGAAGCCGACCCCGATGCTGTAGACGACGCCGCGCCCGATGTGAACGCGGTAGCGGTAGCTGTGTCCGGTGCTGTCTGTGAGCAGGCGCGTCCTCCCGCCGGAAAACGGATGCTCGCGTTCGGCGCCGCCCAGCACGAGCCAGGCGGCGAGACCCGCGAGTGTCGCGGCGATGATGAGATCGAACAGGCGGCGAGAAACGACGGTTACGAGCAGGGCTCCACCGATGGCTCCCGGCACGGTGGCCAGAGCGAAGGGGACGCCGCTGCGGAAGTCGATGCGCCGCTGGCGCAGATAGGCGATTGACCCGGAGAGCGCGTTGAAGAACACCACCGCCAGGCTGATCGCGGTCAGCGTCTGGGCCGAGTCGTGCGGGTAGAGGATGAGTAGGACCGGCGTCAACACGAAACCGCCGCCTGCTCCGACCAGCGTGCCAAAGGCGCCGACTGCGATCCCGAGCAAGACGAGTAAGAGTGCGGTTGTCGGAGAGAAGCTCATTCGGGATTACATACCTTCCGGTCGATTCCGGTATGCCCGCATGCGGCGAGAAGGCAGCGGATCGCGCTGGTACTTGCACTCAACTGAACACTCGTTTAGTATCCTGAACAAATGATCAGCCAGGAGAGTCGCACAGCGAGGGCCGTCATCCGTGACGAGAGCCTGCGCCTGTTTGCCGAGCGCGGGCCCGATGCGGTGACACTGCGGCAGATCGCGGCCGCCGCCGAGGTCTCGCCGGCGCTCGTGATACACCACTTCGGCTCGAAGAAGGGGCTGCGGGCGGCCGTGGACTCCTACGTCAACGGCGTCTTCGACGTTCTCTTCCAGCAGATGAGCTCGCTCGACTGGCACGGCGAGGACGCGGAGACGTCGCTGGCCGAGCTGATGCTGCGCTTCCTGCCGCCCGACTCGCCGGTACCGGCCTACCTGCGCCGGCTCTGGCTTTCAGGCGAGGAGCCGGGGCTGATGATCTTTCGCCACTGGTACGAGCTAAACCGCGAGGTGATGGAGCAACTGGCCGCCGACGGGGTCTTCCGTGCGTCGAGCGATCCTCCTGTGCGCGCGGCCTTCGTGATGGTCAACGACCTCGCTCTGCTCCTACTGCGCGATCAGCTCTCGATAGCGCTCGAGTTCGATCCGCTGGGTATGGACGGCATCGCGCGCTGGGCGAAGGAAGCGCTGGACGTCTACCGCCGCGGGCTGTTTGCCACGGGAGCGGCGGGATGAGCGAAGCGGCAATCACGACCAGCAAGTTGACCAAGCGCTTCGGCACGCTCACCGCCGTCTCGGAGCTCGATCTCGACGTGATGCCCGGCGAGGTGGTCGGCTTTCTCGGTCCGAACGGCGCCGGCAAGACGACGACAATCCGGATGCTGCTCGGCTTCCTCAATCCAAGCTCCGGCTCCTGCAGGGTGCTCGGCTCCTCGCCGAGCCGCGATGTGGCGCTCAGGCGCCGGATCGGCTACCTGCCCGGCGACCTGAAAGTCGACCCGACCATGACGGGCCACGAGCTGTTCGACTGGTTCGGAACTCTGCGCGGCGGCGTCGACCGCCGCCGCGTCGACGAGCTGGTCGAGCGCCTCGGGCTCGACCCCGGACGCCCCTTCGGGGCGCTCTCCAAGGGCAACCGCCAGAAGGTCGGGCTGGTCCAGGCCTTCCAACACGACCCCGACGTGCTCGTTCTCGACGAGCCGACGAGCGGCCTCGACCCGCTGGTGCAGCGCGAGTTCATGCGGCTCGTGCGCGAGGCCGTGGCGCGCGGCACCGCAGTTCTCTTCTCCTCGCACATTCTGCCGGCGGTCGAGCGCATCGCCTCGCGCATCGCGATCATCCGCACGGGCAAGCTGGTTGCCGTCTCGACCGTGGGCGAGCTGCTCGACAAAGCCCGCCGCAGGCTCGAGCTGCACTTCGCCGAGCCCGTCTCGACGGCGATCTTCGACGGTGTGCCCGGCGTTGTCGAGGTCGAGGTGGAGGGACAGATCGCCCAGATCGTGATCGACGGGCCCGTTGGGCCGGCGCTCGGCGCGGCGACCGAGAAGGCGACCCTGCTCAGGATCAACAACGTCGGCGACGATCTCGAGGATCTCTTCGTCTCGCTCTACGACGGATCGGGACACGAGGTCGAAGAGGAGCAATGACGATGCTCAGCATTCTCGGTCAGATGGTCTTCCGGCGCCGCTTCTCGCTGATGTGGTGGAGCCTCAGCCTGATCGCGGTCGACGCGCTCTACGTACTTGCCTATCCGCCGCTTCGCAACAACGCGTCGCTCGACAAGACCTTCTCGAACCTCTCGCCGAGCACGCAGACGCTGCTCGGGCTCAGCGACGGCACCCTGATCACCTCACCGGTCGGCTACCTGAACAGCCAGTTCTACGCCAACGTTTTGCCGATCGTCTTACTCATCTTCGCCGTCGGCCTGGCGACCTGGGCGGTTGCCGGCGACGAGGCGGCGGGAACGCTTGAGCTTCTGCTCGCCAATCCGGTCAGCCGCGTTCGCGTCGCCGCGGGACGCATCGCGGCGATGCTGGCGATGCTGCTGGCGCTCACGCTCGTCTGCGGCGGTGCGCTGGCGGCGATGGCGCCGCTCGTCGCGCTGAACGAGGGCCTTCCCCTGTATCGAATCATCACCGCGACGGTGGCGAGCGCCCTGCTCGCGCTCGTCTTCGCCGCTCTCGCCTTCACCATCGGAGCCGCCACGGGGCGACGGGGTACGGCGATCGCGGTGTCGGTGACCGTCGCCGTCTTCGGCTACATCCTCGAGGGCGTCGCTCAGCAGGTCGGCTTCCTTCACCCGGTACGCCTACTCAACCCCTGGCACTGGATGCTCTCGAGCGACCCACTCGGCCACGGAGGTAGTTGGCAGGCCTTCGTGCTTCCGCTAGTCGTCTCGGCTGTCCTGTTTGCGCTCGGAGCGATCCGCTTCGCGAGCCGCGATCTTCGCTAGCGAGGTTGCGGCGCGGCTGGATTCTTAGCGCGATTTCAGGCGGGCTGGACCGTCTTCATATAAACTGACCAGTCGGTCAGTTTATGCCACGAATCACCGAGGACAAGAAGGAGGCGAGGCGGCAGCAGCTGCTCGACGCCGCCCGCACGCGGCTCGCCGGTCGCGGCTACCGCGATGTTTCGGTGGATGAGATCTGCAGTGCCGCCGAGCTCAGCAAGGGCACCTTCTACGGCTACTTCGAGAGCAAGCAGGCGATGCTGCTGGCTCTTCTCGACGAGGAGATGGGGCAACTCGAGCAGTCACTGGCGGAGATCTCCTCCCGCCCGGCGTCGAAAGGCGAGACGCACCTGCGCGAGTTCACGCGCGGTGTTCTGCGCGAGGCGGAGGATCCCGGTCGCGTACAGCTGCGGGCCGATCTATGGGCGCTCGCCACGACTGACGAGGTTGTGCGTTCGCGCCTGAACGAGGCCGTCGCGCGCCGGCGCGCGCTGCTGCGTGACGCTCTCGACCGGATGCTCGAGCGCGACGACCTGCGTCTCCCGCGCGAGCTCGCCAATGCGGTCGCGTCGATACTGCTCGCGCTCGGCGACGGGCTCGTCCTGCACAGCGCGCTCGACCCGACCGCTTTCCGCTGGGCGAACATCCGCCACGCCCTCGACATACTGCTTACGGACGCCGAACCGAATGCCGGCCGCCGAGGGTAACCGAGCGAGCCGCCGCGGGCGGATGATGCGCCGCTGGCAGGGCATCCACCTGCCCGAGCGACGCGGGACGCGTCTGCGCGACTGGCTCCGCGCCAGCCCGACCGGCCTGGTGTTGATGGCGCTCGCGGTCGGCGCGGGAGCCGGCGGCGGCGCGGTCGCCTTTCGTTACCTGATCCTGGGCTTCACGAAGCTGTTCAGCGGCTACGGCGACTACAGCTCCGCCGGTCGCGCCCCATTCGGCTTCTACCACTCGATCGGTTTCTGGTTCGTCGTGCTCGTGCCCGTTGTTGGCGGGTTGTTGTACGGGCCGCTGATCTACGTGTTCGCGCGCGAGGCGCGTGGCCACGGCGTGCCCGAGGTGATGTACGCGGTAAGCGAGCGCGGCGGCCGCATACGCCCGCGAGTCGCCGTGGTGAAGTCGGTCGCCTCGGCGCTGTGCATCGGTTCGGGTGGCTCGGTCGGACGCGAGGGGCCAATCGTTCAGATCGGCTCGGCGCTCGGCTCGAGCCTGGGTCAGATCACCCGCGTTCCGGAGTCGCGCCTGCGTATCCTCGTGGCCTGCGGCGCCGCCGGCGGCATCTCAGCGACGTTCAACGCTCCGATCGCGGGCGTCTTCTTCGGGCTCGAGCTGATCCTGCGCGACTTCGAAGCCGACTCCTTCGGCGTTGTCGTGCTCTCCTCGTTCGTCGCCGACATCATCGGCCGCGCAGCCTTCGGCTCGAACCCCTTCCTGCACCTTCCCGACTTCCAGCTGCGCTCGCCGGTCGAGTATCCGCTCTATGCGGGTCTCGGGCTCGTCGCGGCGCTGGTCGGTCTCGCCTTCATCCGCGTTCTCTACGGCAGCGAGGACCTGGCCGATCGCCTCTGGCGCGGGCCCGAGTGGCTCCGTCCCGCCGCGGGTGGGCTACTGCTCGGACTTCTCCTGCTCGCCGTTCCAGAGCTCTACGGCGTCGGCTACCCGCCGCTCGAGAACGCGATCCACGGCAACTACGTCGTCTGGTTCCTGCTCATACTGCTGGCCGGCAAGATCCTCGCCACCAGCCTGACGATCGCGATCGGCGGCTCGGGCGGTGTCTTCGCCCCCTCGCTGTTCATGGGCGCGATGATCGGCACCGCCTACGGCGCCGGCGTGCACCATCTTCTTCCCGGCCAGACGGCCGCGGCGGGCGCCTACGGTCTGGTGGGCATGGGCGCGGTCTTCGCCGGTGCCGCGCGCGCTCCCATTACCGCCGTGATCATCATCTTCGAGCTCACCGGCAACTACCGCATCATCCTGCCGCTGATGTTCGCGATCGCGCTCGCGGCCGGCGTCTCCAGCCTGCTCAGCCGCGACACGATCTACACGCTCAAGCTGCGCCGGCGCGGAATCGACGTCATGCGCGGTCGCGGCGCCAACCTGATGAGGCTTTTAAGAGTCGCGGACGCGATGGAGCCCGTGCCCGCCTCGCTCGCGCAGGACGCGCCGCTGGACGAGGTGATCAATCGCTTGACCGAGAGCCCGACCGACGGGCTGCCGGTCGTCGACGAGAACGGCGAATACCGCGGAACCGTCACCTCGCGTCAGATCGAGGAAGCCCTGCGCGACAACGCCCTCGACGTCGAGGCGGGCGATCTGGCGGAGGAGACGCCGCCGCTCGAGACCACGCAGACGCTCGAGGATGCGCTGGCTGCACTGCTTCGCGTTCATTCCGGACTGCCGGTCGTCACTGCCGAGCACGCCGAGGTGGTGGGCTGGCTGACCCGCTACGGCGTGCTGCGGGCCTACAACGCCAAGCTCGGACGCAGCGTCGAGGGAGCGGAGCGCGGGCAGGGAAGCGCGTCACGCAGCGAAGGACTCGGCCGTGTGGGCTCGGCACTCGGGCGTTTACGCGGCTACCGCGTGATCAACGTCGAGCTGGGCAAGGGGTCGGCACCCGTCGGCCGAACGCTGGGCGATCTCGACTGGCCCGCCTCGACGGCCGTCCTCGCCCTGAGCCGGCACGACGAGGCGATCGAGCCGGCAGACGACTTCGAGCTGGAGAGCGGCGACCGCTTGACCGTGCTCGTCCCCGCTGCCAGCGCCGACGAGATCGCCGACCTGATCGGTCCTCGCCGCGACCCGAGCGACGACGTGTCTTAAAAGAACGGCCCGAGTACGCTGCCGGCCGCGACCCGAGCGCAAGCCGCGAGAGCTCGAGTCGCCGATGAAACCATCTCGCCGGCGAGTTCGACCGTGCGACTTGACAGGGAACCCATGTATTGATAAAAATCGATACATCGACAACGGTCGATACGAACTAGCACCGATACGGCGCACGCAACTCCAGAACTCCAGATGAACTGATCCGACAGGGAGTCCGTAAATGAAACTCATCTACGAAGAGAAGAAGGCGCTCGATCTCGAGTTCTGCGAGCGTTGCGCGATCGTCGAGAACGCGGCCGCCAGCTTCGCCGAGTGCGCGCGAGATCGCGTGTTCCAGAACCTGCTCCGCTACGGATACCGGCCGCTATGAGCGAGCTGCCGACGGCGGTGGCCGGCTGCGCCGCGCTCGCCGCACCGGCGCTCTCGAACGACGAGGCCGAGGCCACGGCGGCACTCTTCGCCGCGCTCGGCGATCCGCACCGGGTGAAGATCGTAAACTTGCTGGCGACGAATCGCGAGCCCGTCTGCGTCTGCAATCTGACGCGGCCGCTCGGGCTCGCTCAGCCGACCGTGAGCCATCACATGAAAAAGCTTGTCGAGGTCGGCTTGCTCGAGCGCGAGCAGCGCGGTAAGTGGGCCTTCTTCTCGCTCAACCGCGAGGCTGTGAGCAAGCTCGCCGGGCTGATCGACCTGGAAGGAGAACATCGGTGAAGACGTCTGCCGAGGAGTTGCGCGAAGAGGTGCGCCGTCGCTACGCCGAGGCTGCCCGCAGCGTTGCCGAAAAAGGCGGAAAGAACTGTTGCGGCAACGATAAACCCAGCGGGGACGCCTTCGGCGCGGCGAGCTACAGCGTCGGCGAGCGGAACGAGCTGCCGGACACCGCCACGCTAGCGTCGCTCGGTTGCGGCAACCCGATCGCGACCGCCGACTTGCACCACGGCGAGACGGTGCTCGACCTGGGCTCCGGCGGTGGCATCGACGTGATCCTGTCTGCGAAGCGAGTCGGTGCGAGCGGGCGCGCCTTCGGGCTCGACATGACCGACGAGATGCTGGCGCTGGCCCGGCGAAACGCCGAGCAGGCGGGTGTTCCAAACGCGATCTTCCTCAAGGGCGTGATCGAGCGGATACCGCTCCCGGCCGAGTCGGTGGACGTCGTCATCTCCAACTGCGTGATCAACCTCTCGGTCGACAAGCCCGCGGTGCTCGTGGAGATGGCGCGAGTGCTCAAGCCTGGCGGACGGATCGGTGTCTCGGACGTCGTCGCCGAGGATCGCCTCTCGCCGGCCGAACGTGCCGAGCGGGGCAGCTACTCGGGCTGCATCGCGGGCGCCCTGTCTAAGAGCGAGTACGAGCAAGGCCTGGCAGCGGCGGGATTCGAGCAGATTTCGGTCGAGCTCACACGCGAGATCGAGGACGGCATGCATTCGGCGATCATCAAGGCCGTCAAGGCCGAGGGAACCAGGTCGGTGGCGAAGCCGCTTCCGCTCGCCGGCGGTCGGTCGCAAGGGAAGTGCTGCTGATGAACGTCCTCTTCGTCTGCATCGGCAACGCGGGCCGCTCGCAGATGTCCGAGGCGCTTTTCTCGGGCGCGGCGCAGGGTCTACACGAGGCGCGCTCCGCCGGTACCCAGCCGGCCGCGAGCGTGCATCCGGAAGTCGTCGCGGCGATGGCCGAGCTCGGCATCGACCTCTCCGCACGGGTGCCGCACCGACTCGAGCGCTCCGACGCCGAGTGGGCCGACGTAGTCGTGACCATGGGTTGCGGCGACGCCTGTCCGGTCATTCTCGGCAAGCGCTACATCGACTGGAATCTCGAGGATCCCAAGGACAAGGGCATCGAGCGCGTGCGCGAGATCCGGGACGAGATCGCCGCCCGGGTCGAGCAGCTGCTCACGGATCTCGACCAAGAAGGGAAGCGGAAGTGAACAAGGAGGCCCGCGCGGCAGCGGCTACGAGCGAATCGGCCGTACTGGGAAAGCTGTCGACGCTCGACCGCTTCCTGCCGCTCTGGATCGGGCTGGCGATGGCCGCCGGGCTGGGGCTCGGCGCGCTCATACCGAGCCTGAACGACTGGCTCGGCAAGCTCCAGGTCGGCACCGTCAGTCTGCCGATCGCCGCTGGGCTGCTTCTGATGATGTATCCGGTGCTTGCGAAGGTGCGCTACGAGGACCTCGGCCGCGCCGGCTCGAGCGGCGTCGACGACCGGCGCTTCTTCGGCGTCTCCCTCTTTCTCTCCTGGCTCGTCGGGCCGGTGCTGATGTTCGCACTCGCCTGGCTGCTGCTGGCCGACCAGCCCGCCTATCGCACGGGCGTGATCATCGTCGGCCTGGCGCGCTGCATCGCCATGGTGCTGGTCTGGAACGACATCGCCCGCGGTGATCGTGAGCGGGCGGCTGTCCTCGTCGTCTTCAACGCTCTCTTCCAGGTCGTCGCCTACTCGCTCCTCGGCTACTTCTATCTCACGCTCCTACCCGGCTGGCTGGGCCTGGACACGCAGGGCTTCCAGCCGGGCATCTGGGAGATCGCCCGCACGGTGCTGATCTTCCTCGGTATCCCGCTTGCCGCCGGTTTCTTGACGCGCCGGATCGGCCTCAAGCGTCGCGGGCGCGATTGGTACGAACAGCGCTTCATCCCGCGAATCGCGCCGGTTACGCTTTACGGGCTCCTCTTCACGATCGTGCTTCTGTTCGCCATCCAGGGCGACAAGATCACCTCGCAACCACTGGACGTGGCTCGGATCGCTCTGCCACTGCTCGCCTACTTCGCCGTGATGTGGATCGCCGGCTTCGGCGCCGGGCGGCTGATGCGGATGCCCTACGCCCAGACCGCAAGCCTCGCCTTCACGGTCGCCTCAAACGACTTCGAGCTGGCTATCGCGGTGGCCGTGGGCGTCTTCGGAGCGACATCCGGCCAGGCCTTGGCCGGTGTGGTCGGTCCGCTGATCGAGGTGCCGGTGCTCGTCTCGCTCGTCTATCTCGCGCTCTGGCTGGCGCGGCGCCTGCGCTGGCCCGAGCCCGCTTCGATCGCCTCTATCGGGCCGCGTAGCGAAGCGGCAACCTCGACCCCGAGCACCAGATGAGCGAGCTGACGGTCTCCGCACACGCGCGCCGCGGCTTGCGCCCGCTGGCAGCCCTGATCGCCGCCGGAGCGGCTTGCGTCGGCTTCTACCTGGCGCTGGGGCCGTTCTGGACCTGGGCGCTCTACGACCTCGCCGGGCTGCCTCGGGGCGCGCGCTGGTCGGATGCGCTTCACTTCTTCTTCTTCGACACGACCAAGATCCTGCTTCTGCTCGTTGCGATCATCTTCGTCGTGCGAATCCTGCGCAGCTTCCTCTCGATCGAGCGTACGCGCAAGATGCTCGGTGGTAGGCGGGAAGGACTCGGCAACGTCGCGGCCGCCGGGCTCGGCGTGGCGACGCCTTTTTGCTCCTGTTCGGCCGTGCCGGCGTTCATCGGCTTCGTCGCCGCCGGGGTGCCGCTCGGAGTGACGCTCAGCTTCCTGATCGCAAGCCCGCTCGTGAACGAGGTTGCGATAGTGCTCCTATTCGGCCTGTTCGGTTTCGGCATCGCCGCGCTCTACGTCGTTTCGGGATTGACGCTTGCGATCGCCTCCGGCTTCGTTCTCGGCCGCCTGCGGCTCGAGCGCTATATCGAGCCCTTCGTGCTCCAGGCGGCAGCAGTGGCGCCCGGCGGTGGACCGAGTGCCCAAGCCGAGCCGACCTGGGGCGAGCGAATCGAGCTCGGAGTCGAGGAGGTGAAGACGATCGTCGGAAAGGTTTGGCCCTATCTGCTGGTGGGAATCGCGCTCGGCGCCGCCATTCACGGTTGGGTCCCGGCCGACTTCTTCACCCGCGTCGCCGGTCCCGGTAATCCCTTCGCCGTTCCCGTCTCGGTCGTTCTCGGCGTGCCGCTTTACTCGAACGCCGCCGGCGTGCTGCCGCTCGTCGAAGCCCTGCACGCCAAGGGGATGGCAATGGGGACGCTGCTCGCCTTCATGATGAGCGTCGTCGCGCTCTCGCTGCCGGAGATGATTCTGCTACGGCGGGTGCTACGTCCGAAGCTCCTCGCCATCTACGCAGGCGTCGTCGCGACGGGGATCGTGGCGATCGGATTTCTGTTCAACGCTGTGCTCTAAAAGGAGGAAGTGAGGCTATGCACTCGGTCAAAGTGCTCGGAAGTGGATGCGCCAACTGCGAGCGTCTGGCGGCGCTGACCGGCCAGGCGCTGATCGATCTGGGACGAAAAGAACAGGTCGAGAAGGTGACCGACTACGCCGCCATGGCGGCCCTCGGCGTGATGGCCACGCCGGCGCTCGCGATCGACGATCAAGTGGTGGTCTCGGGGCACCTTCCCGCTCTAGCGGCCCTCAAGGAGACCCTGGCGGAACGGTTCGCCGGCTGACCGAGGCGCTTGGACCGGTTGAGCTCGCTCTCGTCTGCATCGCAGGCCGGCTCGCGTGCTGCCGCCCTCAGAACCTGAAAACGTTTGCAGAGATTGATTGAAGCCAAGCGAGAGTTGGCAGGCACGCCGTTTCGCCTGTATTGGAGCGGGTTGAGCCCGCCCGTATTACGCCCGGCGAGCGTGCTGTTTACGTACTTCAACCCCGAGAACGTTTGCATAGATAAAATGAGGCCAAGCTGAGGTTGACGGGCGGGCCGCTCCGCCTATGACTTCCGCGAGTGCCCCCCGGCGCTCGTCGGTGTCGCTCGGTAGTTTGAAACAGGTACCGAAGACCAAAAGGAGAAAAATAGATGGTGGCGGCACACGGTGGTAACGGGTTCGTCCCTGGATTCCCGAAGGACTTTGGCTGGGGGGTGGCTACCTCGGCCTACCAGATCGAAGGTGCGGTCGACGAAGGCGGTCGCGGGCCGTCGATCTGGGATACCTACAGCCACCAGCCGGGGCGCACCGCGCGCGGCGAGCACGCCGACGTCAGCTGCGACCACTACCACCACTGGCAGGAAGACCTCGACCTCATGGCCGAGCTCGGCTTGAGCGTCTATCGCTTCTCGATCGCCTGGCCCAGAGTCATGCCGAACGGAAAGGGGCCGCTGAACGAGAAGGGCGTCGACTTCTACTCACGACTGGTTGACGGCCTGCTCGAGCGCGGTATCACGCCGTTCCCGACCCTCTATCACTGGGATCTCCCGCAGGCGCTGGAGGACGAGGGCGGCTGGACAAACCGGGAGACGGCTCAGCGCTTCGCCGAGTACGCGGCGGCGATGTTCGAGCGCCTCGGCGATCGCGTCGATCTCTGGCTCACGCACAACGAGCCCTGGGTGACGGCCTTCATGGGCTACATCGGGGGCGAGAAGGCGCCGGGCGTCTACAACGACTGGCCGCTTGCGCTGCGCGTCTCGCACCACCTACTGCTCTCGCACGGGCTCTCCGTCCAGGCCCTACGCGCCGGTGGCACCGCCTCCGCCAAGATCGGATTCGCGCCCAACCTGCATCCCGCCCGGCCGCTCGGCGACAACCCGGAGGATGCCAAGGCCGCGCAGATCTGGGACGGCTTCCAGAACCGCTGGTTCCTCAATCCCGTGTTCAAGGGCGCATATCCCGAGGACATGCTCGCCGAGTACGAGCGTTTCGGGTTCGAGGAGTCGATCGAGGATGGCGACCTGGCGGTGATCTCGAGCCCGATCGATCTTCTCGGCGTCAACTTCTATCACCGGGTGGCGGTCACGCCGAAGCCGGGCTCTCCCTATCTGGGCCTGGTTTGCGTTCCTACCCAGTTGCCTCTGACCGAGATGGGCTGGGATGTCACGCCCGACGGCCTGACCGAGATGCTGCTCAGGATCAAGCGCGACTACGGCGACATCGACATCTACATCACCGAGAACGGAGCCGCCTTCCCCGACGAGTGGGGTGGGGGCGAGATCATCGAGGATCCGGCGCGCGTCGACTTCATCTCGCGCCACGTCGAGGCGCTTTCGCAGGCGATCGCCGGCGGCGTCAGCGTCAAGGGCTACTGCGTCTGGTCGTTGCTGGACAACTACGAGTGGGAGAAGGGCTACGCCAAGCGCTTCGGTCTCTACTACGTGGACTATCCGACGCAGCGGCGGATTCCCAAGCGCAGTGCGCTCTGGTACCGCGACCAGATCGCTGCATCTCGCGCGGGCGGTTCATAGCACCGTACGCCGGTGAGTCATTCGCAGTAGTCAGCGGCGTCGTAGGAAGGCGAGGAAGCCGAGTGCAGCGGCGCCGATCAGCGCCAGGCGGCTCAGGTCGAGGGTCGGCTTCCACTCGACCAGGCCGTCGCGGATCACGACCAGACCGACGGGCCTGGCGCTCGTGTGGCTGCAGCCCTTGCCGTTCTCATCGTCGCTTTTCCGGCATTTACAGTGGCGAACAGCGGCTACAGGGATGATCGTCACTCCGTCCAGCTCGATTCGCTCTCCGTAGACGCGCTTCGTGCTCGTCTGGTCGCGCACCTCGTCCTTGCTTCTCGAATCATCCGGCATCGCGTGCCTCCTTCCTTTACGTAGTTACCGAGCCGACCGGCCGCTTGTCACTACGGCCAGGTCGCCGCTCGACCACACAACGCTTGGCTTCAGGCCGACCTCTCTCATCCAGTCGAGCTGATCGTCGAGGCGGTCGGGGCGGTCGAGGGAGGACGAGACGGGCGTAGCGGCCTGCTCCGGGTCATCGGGCACGAAGACGTCGGCAAAGACGAAGCGCCCGCCGTCCGCAAGCACCTCGCCGATCCTGCGAAAGAGGAGCCGCTTGTCGGCGCTCTCGAGATGGTGGACGGCCAGCGCCGAGACGACGAGATCGAAGGGCCCGCGGGGTAGAGAGTCTTCGAGCCGCCGGACGATGATCTGCTCGACGCTCTCCTCGGCCAGGGCCTCGCGCGCGGCCCCGAGCATCTCGGCCGAAGCGTCCACGAGCACCACGCGGGCACCGGGGTGCTTCTCGAGCACGCGTCGCGCCGTCTCGCCCGTGCCGGCGCCGAGGTCGAGGATCCTCGCCGCCTCGAGCGCCTCCGTCGCTTTCGCGACCCTTTCCTCGAGCTCGTCGTAGCGCGGTACCTCGCCGCGAACGAGCTCCGGGTAGGAATCGGGTTGAAAGTGGTTGTGAGCCAAGAGTCCGGAAGATATCCGAATCCTGGACAGAGAACACGCAAGCTTGGTTTTAGCGAGCATCACGGCGACAATAGAGATACGGCAGGATCAGAGCGAAGGAGGAAGAGATGGGGTTCATGGATCGCGCCAAGAATGTGGCCGAGAAAACAGCGACCAAGACGCGCGAGGGCGTCGAGGACATGAAGGCCAAGCGCGAGCTGGGGGAGACGTACGACAGCCTCGGTAAGCTCGTCGTCGAGCTGGTCGAAAAGGGTGAGATCTCGAACGAGAAGCTCACCCCCTTGGTCGACAAGGTCAAGGCGCTCAAAGCCGAGCTCGCAGACTGAGCGTGTGGCACGTCCGAGGGCGCCGGAACCGGTTCGGCGCCTTCGGCCGACGCCCTATTGAGCCAGGCCGAGCTGAACCGCCTTGACCACTAAAAGCACGACCGTGGTCAGGACGTAGATCCACATCAAGCCCATCGCCAGCCGTCGCTCTCGCGACCAGACCGGCTTCTCGAGCAGAGCGAGCGGGGGCATCGTCCAGTTCTCTCTCTCGACGGCGGCGTGAGGCTCGCCGGGCTCTTCCCGCCGCCGAGTGAAGATCGTTCTGGCAGCGAGAAGTGCGAGACCGACTGCCAGCGCGACGCCCAGCACGAGCGAGAGGATCAGGACGTTCACCGAGGGCACAGCGGTCGTCACGACCAAGATCCCCGAGAGCACGAAGAGAACGCCGACGATGACGCTGCCGAGCGCGTTGAGCCAGTTCCTGTTGACCCATGGCCCGAGTACCTGCGCGTCGTTGCAGAGCATGATCAAGAAGATCGTCACACTCGGCAGAAGCACACCGGCCAGCGCCTGGACGGCAACGGTGACGAGGCCGAGCGGGGCGCGCGGGACGAGCACGATGCCGGCGGCGAAGAACGTCAAGGCCGAGAAGGCGAGGTAGAAGAGCTTCGCCTCGCGGAAGGAGCGGTTGAGCGAGTGACGCGTTCCGAAGGCGTCACCGAGCGCGTACGAGGTCGCCAGCGTTACGGCCTGCGCCCCGATGATCGAGGCGCTTAGCAAAACGATGGCGAAGAGCACGGCGGCCGGCCGGCCGATCGTGTTGGCGAGGCCCGTGGCCACGGCGTGAGCGTCCCTGAAATGGCCGTGGCGCGGAGTTCCGTCGAAGGCGAAGGCGGTCGTGATCATCAAGGCGGCAGCGCCGACGACTACGAAGACGGCGCCGATGATGGTGTCGGCGCGCTCGTAGTTGATCCAGCGTGGCGTTATCCGCTTGTCGATCACGTTCGACTGCTGGAAGAAGAGTTGCCAGGGCGCGACGGTCGTACCGACGATGGCGATGATGATCAGGGCCGAGGTCGAGTTGAGGCCACCCTTTACGCCGGGAACCAAGAAGCCGTGCAAGACGGGGCCGGCGCGCGGATGGCTGAGCAGGGCAAGCGGAATGACGATCAGGCTGGCGAGGATGAACACGTACATGAAGCGCTCCCAGTTCTGGAAGCTGCCGCTGAGCGTCATTGCGATCAACGCCGCGGCGGCGATCGGGACGACGACGTATCGGTTCACGCCCAGATACTCGAACGCCAGCGTGATACCGATGAACTCCGTCAGGATGGTGAGGAAGTTGAGCACGAAGAGCGCTCCGACCGAGTAGGTGCCCCAGAAGCGTCCGAAGCGCTCGAAGACGAGCCGGGCGTGCCCGACGCCGGTGACCGCGCCCAACCGCACGACCATCTCCTGGTTGACGATCACGACGACGATCAGCAGCGCGAGCACCCAGAGCAGGCTGGTGCCGTAGTTCTGTCCGGCCTGCGCGTAGGTCGAGACGCCGCCGGCGTCGTTGTCTCCGACCATCACGATCAGGCCGGGGCCCATGATCGCAAGTAGAGCCTTGATCCGACCACGCCAGGAGTGGCGCGGCGGGACATCATCCTGGCGAATGGTGCCTAAAGCGCCCTTGATATCGCCGAAGCGCGCCTCGCCGGATCGAGCCGGAGCCTTCAGCGGCCGAGTCGAACGCGCAGAAGTCTTCCTCTTGGACAATCGCTATACCTCCTCCGGCCGCACGGGGCCGGTCATGCGTGCGCCTCGCGCACGCCCAGGAGGTCAGCGATCCGCTTCGCTCACCGTGCCTGTAAGGCGCGCGCGGAGCTGCTACTCAAAGGGTCGTCAGGTTCCACGGATACCTCCACGCGAACTACCAGAGCCGCCCGGACTCTACCAGCCACCGGGCCCTTTCCTCCAGATCTGCGCGCCCCACCGGCCCGATTCACGCCGCGTTACTCGTTGTTGAAGGCGCTGAAGCGGCGGCGCCAGTCTTCCGGGAATATCAACTCCAGCACGTCGTCGACGGCGATCACTCCGATCACGTGCTCTTCGTCGTCCACCACCGGCAATGCGGTCAGGTTGAAGTCGGTCAGCTCGCGCGCCACCTGGGGTAGATCGGCGTCTGGATGCAAGCTCACCGGGCGGCGTGGGACGATGTCTGCGAGCCGCGCTTCGGGGTCGGCGCAGACGAGCGTGGCGATCGCAAGCGCGCCGGACAGCTTCTTCTTACTGTCGTGCGTGAAGACGACGCTCAGCTGCTCGGGCTCTAGCGGTGACCTCCTCACCTCTTCGAGCGCCCGCTTCACGGTCACGCGCTCGGAAAGGCAGAGGAAGTCGGGATTCATCAATCCGCCGCCGGTCGAGGGATTGAAACCGAGCAGCGTACGCACCTTGCGTTGCTGAGTCTTGGGCAGCAGCGAGAGCACCGGCTCGCGCCGTTCCTGCTCGAGCTCGGCCAGCAGGTCGGCCGCGTCGTCGGCGCCCATCTTGGCCAGCACGTTCGCCGCCTCGGCGTCCGAGCGCTGATGCAGGAACTCGACCTGGTGCTCGGGATCCAGCTCCTCGAACACGTCGGCCTCGAGCTCGCGGTCGGCACCGACCGCGCGGATTATCTCTTCGCCCTCTTCGTGCGAGGCGGCTTCGACCAGGTCGGCAATCTGGGCCGGATGCAGCTGCGCCAGCTTGCCGAAACGCATGCGCAGCCTCGACGACGGCACATGTCCTACGAAGGGCTCGACGCTCTCCCAGTCGAGCAACGTGCGCGCCGCCGAGCGGCCTCCGAGCCGCCTGGGCAGAAGTCGGCGCAGGGGCCCACGCAGGCTGACGTCGACGCCCACGACGCGCCAGGAGCCCTCGCTGAAGGCCAGCTCGATGTCGCTCGCTCTGGCCAGCCGGGCGCCGGCGACGTTGATCAGCCGGTGTCCGAGGACGTCTTGACGCAAGAGCACCTCGCCGCGGCGGCGCTCGAACCGGCCGAAATTGAGCTGGTCCCCCGCGAGCTGGACTCTGCCCGGCTCGAGCTCGGCGATCATCTTGGCGGCAACGAAGAGATCGCGCCCGGCGACGTGCGCCTTGAGCCCGGTTACCGGCGGATAGGCGCCGTCGGCCAGTCTGACGATCAGGTCTTCCACGCGGCCGAGGTTCTCGCCGTTACGGTCGACGAGCTTGCTCTTGAGAAGCATCGATAGGTGAAGCACTGCCATGCCCATAGGCGAAGAGACTAACCGAGAAGCCTGAAGTGCGCGGACCGGCGCCGACCTGCGCGCTTCGATCCTAGAGCGAGTTCTTCTTTGCGAACTCGACCAGCTCGTCGACGTAGGCGAAGGCGAGCCCGGTCACCGTGTCCGCGGCGCCGTAGTAGATCGCCAGACGACCGCTCTCGGCGTCGCAAAGCGCCGCGCAGGGAAAGACCACGTTGGGCACGTCCCCGACGCACTCGTAGAGCGTCTGCGGCGAGATGACGTACGGCTTCGCTCGGGCGATCACCTTCCAGGGATTCTCCAGATCGAGCAGCGCGACACTCGCGCTGTAGACGAAGCCGTTGCAGGAGGTGAGCACGCCGTGATAGATGAGCAGCCAACCCTCGGAGGTCTCGATCGGAACCGGCCCTCCACCGACCTTGGTGGCCTGCCAGGAGTACTCGACCGGCGCCATTACGTGCCGGTGCTTGCCCCAGTAGGTCAGGTCTGGGCTCTCGCTGTAGAAGATCTCGCCGAACGGGGTGTGGCCGTTGTCCGAGGGCCGCGAGAGCATGGCGAAGTTGTCGCCGATTTTACGCGGGAAGAGGACGCCGTTTCGATTGAAGGGTAGGAACGCGTTCTCGTACTGGTGGAAGCTCTCGAAGTCCTTCGTCCAGCCGACTCCGATCGTGGGCCCGTGGTAGCAGTTGCACCAGGTGATGTAGTAGCGATCCTCGATCCAGACGACGCGCGGGTCGTAGCCGTAGACGAACTCTGCGATCTCCGGCTCGTCGCACTCGAACCGGATGGGCTCGTGATCGAGCTTCCAGCTCAGGCCGTCAGAGCTGAAGCCGCGATGGATGACCATGCGGCGAGTGCGATCGTCGCAGCGAAAAACACCCGCGTATTCGCCCTTGTACGGTACGACTGCGCTGTTGAAGATGCTGTTCGAGCTGGGGATGAGGTCGCGCGGGATGACCGGGTTCTTGGAGTAGCGCCAAACCGGTTCAGTACTTCCGGTTGGCCGCTCTTCCCAGGGGAGGTTGTCTATCTTCCCCTGGCCCAGGATCTGTACCTGGCTCATTCGGTTTTCCCGGCGACCGCGGCCGGTTCTATCGCCCGTGCCTCCTCGGGCGAGAAGCGAACGACGTGATCGGGCTCGGTCTCGACTAGCACCGAGTCCTCGGCATCGGGCGCCAGGATCTCGCTGACGGTTTCGTATGCCTTCTTCGCCGCGGCCTCCCGATCCATCAGCACCGTCTCCGACACCTTGAGCTCCTCCGCGACCTCTTCCCACTTGCGGTGCAGCTGGGGAACGGAGGCGAGAAGCATCTTCGTATAGGGGTGAGTCGGGTTGCCGAACACCTTTCCGGTCGCGCCCATCTCGACGATCAGGCCGCGACGTAGGATGACGCTCTTCTCGCTGATGTAGTTGCCGAGCGAGAGATCGTGGGTGATGAACATGATGCCGAGACCTCTGCCCTTGAGATCGGCGAGCAAGTTGAGCACGTCGATCCGGGTCGAAGCGTCGAGCATGCTGATGATCTCGTCGGCGACCAGGAACTGAATGTCGAGCAAGAGGGCGCGAGCGATCAGAAGGCGTTGTAGCTGGCCGCCGCTCAACTGGTGTGGGTACTTGTTCAGGACCTGGGTGGGGTCGAGCGTTACGGCCTCGAGCGCAAGCCCGATCTTGTTTCTCCACTCCGGCCCGCTCATCCCAGGGAAGAACTCGCTCTTGATCATCGCGAAGACGCGATCGGCCTTGAAGATCGGGTTGTACGAGCTGAAGGGATCCTGGAAAACGCCCTGAACGTCATGGCGGTACCGCTTCAACGCCTTTCCTCGGAGAGACGAGATGTTCTTCCCGTTGAAGCTGATCTCGCCTTTCGTGATCGGGGATAGGCGCAGGATCATCCGGCCGATGGTGGACTTTCCACTACCGCTCTCTCCGATGACCGACATGACCTCGCCGGGCTTCACTTCGAAGCTGACATCTCTGACCGCGGTCAGTTGCTTGCCGCCGAAGGTACCGGTGCTGAAGACCTTGGTTACGCGGTCGAGCCTGAGCAGCCCGCCCTCGCCGTTACCCTGCGTATCGCTTCCGTATCCGCTCATTGCTTCGAACTCCGCATCGACATCTTTCTAGATCTCCTTCCAACAGGCCGTGAAGTGCCCGGGATCGACCTCCACGAAGGGCGGCTCTTCCAAGCACTTCTCGTAAGCGAACGGACAACGATCTCGGAAGCGGCACCCCGTCGGTGGGTCGAGCAAAGCAGGCGGCGTGCCGGCGATGCCCTCCAATCGCTTACCGGAATAGGTCACCCCAACTTCCGGTAGCGATGAGATGAGCAGGCGCGTGTACGGATGCCGGGGAGTGTTGATGATCGTCTCGGCCGAGGCCTTCTCGGCCAGCTTGCCGGCGTACATCACGAGGATCGAATCGGCGACCTGGTAGAGGATTGAGATGTCGTGTGTGATGACGATCATGCTCTTCACGTAGCCGCGCTCGCGGAACTCGACGAGCATCTCCGCTACGGCTTTCTGAGTCGAGACGTCGAGTGCCGACGTGATCTCGTCGGCGATCAGGAGTGAGGGGTCGAGCAACGTCGAGATGACCATCACGGCTCGCTGCTTCATGCCGCCCGAGAGCTCGATCGGGTACATGTCGAGCACCTCGTCTGAGAGCCCTACCAGCTCGAACCGGCGCTTCAGCTCAGGCATGACTCCCTTGTGCTTCACGCCTCTCGACTCGAGCAGTTCCCCGGTCATCCTTCCGATCTTCCGCGTTGGGTTCATGGCGCTCATGGCGTACTGCGGAATGATCGAGAGCTCCTTGAACCGGTAGCGGTTCATCTCGTCGAAGTCCCAGACGGGGTGGTCTTTCGAGTCGAGTATCACCTTCCCCTCGACGTACTTCATGCGCCCGGTGAGCGAGATCAGGCTGTTACCCAGCGTTGACTTGCCGCATCCCGACTCTCCGGCCAATCCCATGATCTCGCCGTCGGCGATATCGAAGGTGACACCGTCCAGGGCCTGGACATCGCCGGCCAGAGTTCGGTAGTAGACCCGTAAATTCTCGATTTGCAGACTCACTTGCTCACATCTCTCTCAGCCGCGGATTGAAGACCTCGTCGAGGCCGACATTCATGAAGTAGGCACCGCCCACGATGAGCGTTATCGCGAGGCCAGGCGGAACGAACCACCACCAGTACCCCATGAGAAGCGAGGCGTTCTGGTTGGCGTTGTTCATCATCTGGCCGAGCGAAATCGTCCCGGATGGGCCGAGCCCGATGAAGTCGAGCGTCGCGGCCGTGAGGATCGCTCCTCCGAAGAGGAGGATGAACATCATGAACAGGTAAGAGCTCATGTTTGGTGCGATCTCTTTGAAGATGATCTTCCAGGTCTTCTCGCCGCTCAGGCGCGCCAGGCTCACGAACTCTCTCGAAGTCAGCGAGAACGTCTGGGCCCTGAGGGCCCTGGCCGCCCAGGGCCAGTTGACGAATCCGATCAGCAGGGCCTCGGGAATGACGCCCTTGATACTCATGAACGCTGCGATGACGAGCAGCAGGGCGAAGACCGGGATACAGAGGACGACGTTGGTGAGCATGTTCAGCAACTCATCGGTGAGGCCCGCCTTGTAGCCGGCCGTGAAGCCGACGACCATGCCGATCATCGCGGCCACGCCTCCGCCGATCAGGCCGACGATGAACGCGAGCCTGAGGCCTTCTACGAACTGGGCGTAGACATCGAGCCCGTCCGAGGTCGTTCCCAGATAAAGCCCGTGTTTGAGCGTGGGTGCGTGCTGAGTCGGATTGCCGTACTCGAGTGGAGGATGCTGCGCAAAGTACGGCCCGACTATCGCCAGCAGGAGGAAGAAACCCACCACACTCATTCCGATGATGAGCTTACGGTTGCGAAGCGCGAAATAGAGCATTTCGCGAACAGCGCCCATCTTCGCGGTCTTTGGAACAACTTTGACCGGTTTTTCCGGGCGGGTATCGGATGGCCCTACGAGCACTTCTGGACCGCTATCGGGCAATGCGCCGTCTGTGTTCGTTCCAGCGGCCGTAGTAACCGATTTCGTTGATTTCGTCATGCCTGTCCGCCTTGCATTCCGATTCTCGTTCTCGGGTCGACGAGAACGTAGACGATGTCGACAATGAAGTTGGCGATCAAGACACCGACGATGATGAAGAGGAAGATCCCCTGAATCACGAAGTAGTCCTTGGTCGAGATCGCCCTGAAGATCTGAGATCCGAGACCGGGGTACGAGAAGACGATCTCGGTGACCAGAGCTCCCGCGAGTACCGCTCCGATCTGAAGCGCGAGCCCGGTGATCTGCGGCAGCATCGCGTTTCTGAACGCGTACTTGCGCACCAGTCGCCTCGGCGCTCCGAGCGCCTCGAGGTAGTGCGAGTAGTCCGACTCCAGCTCGTAGATGATCATGTTCCTCATCCCGATAGCCCAGCCGCCGAAGGCCACCAGGAAGAGCGACAGGAAGGGCAGGAACCAGTGGTAGGCGAGGTTGAGGGCGAAGCCCCACGACCACTGCTGGATGGCGGTGTAGTCGTAGCCGCCCTGGCCTGGGAAGATTTGCCAGATGAAGGCGAACAGCCAGGCAATTACCATCGCGAACCACATATAAGGAGTCGCGGTAAGCGCATACGAGAAGGGAAGCACCGAATTGTCGAGCACTTTCCTACGTGCTGCCATCGCGCCGACCTTGTTGCCCGCATACCAGCTGAGCAAGATGGCCGGGATCAGCAAGCCGAGCGTGTAAGGAGCCGAACGCTCGATGATCGTCGTCACCTTCGTCGGGAAGTTCATGATGCTGACCCCGAGATCGCCGTGGAAGAGCGAGACCCAGAAGTAGTAGTACTGCTTGTAGAGCGGGAGGTCAGTTCTGAACCCTTTAGCGAACTGATTGTAAAGCAACTTATAAGTGTGCTCATCCTGAATCTGAATCTGATTCATCAGGGACAGAATCGGATCGCCGGGCATAAGGTGCGGGATCGTCCAGTCGATTGTCACCGCGGCGAAGAACGTAATGCTGTAGGTGATCAGTTTTCTAGCGAAGTAACGTCGCACAGGCTCTCCTAGCTCACATCATTCTACCGAAGACCGCCTTCACTCCTCGCGCGCGATCCTCGCCCACTCGGTGCTCACCGTAGAGACCGTAGGTAAAGAACCGGTAAAGCTGCCCGCAGGCGGAAGAGGTCAACATCCTACAGGAGACCACCGCCCCCCTCGGCCCGAACCTGCGGGGAGGGGGGCGGTGGTCGATGATCACTTCAGTTCAACTTCGTTACGTCTATCCGACCTACGCCTTCCTGACGTGCGTGAACATGTCGATGCCCGTCATCTGCAGGTAGCCGCGCCACATGCAGGGGATGTAGTGCCGGTTAGAGGTCGACGACGGCCAGTTCTTCCAGTACTTGGACTGGGTCTGGGCCCATACGCCGTTGTACCACATCGGGATGATCGGAACCTCGGTCATCGTGATCTGCTGCAGTTGCTTCATGATCGAAGCCCGCTTCAGGATGTTCTTGAGCGGGGTCTTGTCGAGCTTCTTTGTGAGGCCCCATGCCCTTGCGTTCGCATAGCGACCGAAGTTGGCGAACGTCTGGCCCGTACCTGTCTTGATGATCGGCAGATGGAAGAGGCCGTTGTAGTACGTCCAGGGGTTGTCGCTCAACTGGTAGGCGTTGTCGATAACGGTGTCGAACGAGCCTTGGTTACGCTCGGTCTGCCAGTGGTTGAAGTCGCCCTCATCCTTGTGCATGTTGATGCCGGCTGCCTTGGCAGACGCCACGATCATGTCACGGGCCGACTCCCAGTCTGACCAACCTTGCGGGACGGCGATCTTCAGATCGATCTTCGATCCGTCCTTGTTCTCGACGTAACCGTCGCCGTTCACGTCCTTGTAGCCAGCAGCCGCCAGCATGCTCTTTGCCTTGGAGGTGCTGTACTTGAACCCGAGAGAGCGAACCTGCTTCTGGTTAACCCACTTCTTCCAGATACCAAGCAGGCCTGTCGCGTTCGAGGGCAGGACGAGGTTGCCGTAGTCGTTCTTGACGATGTTTTGGACGTTGATCGACGTAGCGAGAGCCTTACGGAACTTTGCGTCCTTGAGCGCCGGCTTGGTCGTGTTGACCTCGAGCCAGGCGGTGTTCGCAGACAGGTCGTACGGCTTGCCCGGGAAGTACGTCTGAGCCTGCCCCTTGGCGACGAGCTGCTGAATGCCGGGCAGGTAGTTGTTGTTCAGGTCTTCGATCTTGGTCAGAAGACCTGACAGGGCGTTCGTGTTGCTGGTGTTACAAAGGTCGATGATGTACTTAGGAGCGGGCGACGGAGAGACGTGCTTCTTCGCTGCCCACCATACGGCCTTCTTCTTCCAGACGACCCTCGTCGTAGCGTCGAAGCCCTTGGTGTCGAGCGTGTAGGGGCCCGTACCGACGGGATTCTTCGGGCTATAGGTCGTGAGCGTCTTGTTGTTGATCTTCTTGCCCTGTATCGGGCTGATCATCGGCAGGTTCCAGACAAGGTTCGTCCACTGCGCGTAGTTCGGAGTGCCCTTGAACTTGAACTTAACAGTGTTGCCCTTGACCTTCACATTCTTGATGTTCTTCCACAGAGTGTTCCAGAAGGCGCTCGAGTAGCGTCCCAGCTTGAAGTTCCAGGCGACGTCTTTCGCCGTGAACTTCTTGCCGTTGCTCCACTTGATGCCTGTCCGGACCTTGACTGTGTAGGTCCTCGAGTTGGAGAACTTCGCGCTCTGGGCAAGCCAGTTGATGTACTTGTCCTTGAGTGGGTCGTAGCGGAGCAGCGTCTCGTTGACGAGGCCCACCATGCCCGTTGCGTAGTTACCAACGTAGGGGTTCGTTCCGGCGATGTTGCCCCACTGCGTGCCGCTCGTAATGAGCGTCTGCGCGCGCGGGTATGACGCCGCCTTCGACTGGGCGCCAGCCCAGCTAGCTGCCAGCAGCGAAACCGCGGCTACCGCCACGATGCCGATGCTGACGGCCAATTTCCTACGACTTACCATGTGTGTCACCTCCACCGAGCCGCGAGGCTCGGATTGGTTTGTTGTATCCCGGAGAAGAAACAGCGGATCGAGTTACGGTCTTGCCGTTCCCGGATGCTTCCTCCGAGTAGTAGCGACATACGTGCCCGTCCGAAAACGGGCGCTTCCCACGAGCCTGATGCGAGCGCCCGCGGAAACTGATTAGCCGCCCTGCCGGCACCTCGCCGCGAAACGCGGCCGAGGGAAGGTGCCGAACGACGGACGGCGAAAGCGATGGAAGAGGCTGCGGCTCGTTGGCGGCGGCTAGCTCGGCGCTGAGTGAAGTTGGCGCTGGAGCTATCCGCAAAGCCATGTCAGTGGTCTGAGTCATCGCAGCCGGATCTGTGCTGAGCACTCTTCGACCACGGACTCTCCCAATGCACCGTGAGTCGCCGAGTGATCAGCTCCGAAGACTTGATACTTCGCGGCGAAGGGCGTGTCAAGCGACCTCAACCGGCCGATTGCCACTCCTACAGCCAAGAGCCGAGGAATGGAGCCACCTGGAGCGCGGTCTAAGAAGTTCCTAAGAAAACCCGGAAACGACCCGTTCTGTCCGGGCGCCTCGAGCCGTCGCCCCAACCGCGCGACTGCGGGCAGCGCGAGGCGACTCGCTTACGCCGGCCCGGTTTCTTTGTCACGCGTGCCCGCGAGAGACGAATGCCGTTCGTGCAGGCAAGCGGCCTGGACCTCTGTCTCGGGCCGCAACCTCACTCGTTGAGAAGTCCTTCGCTCGAGGACGAAGATCTCCCTTCCGGCGCCGAGATCGGCTCGAATCCCTCTAAAGGGTGTTCCTGGGACTGGGTGAATGACCTTTAGTTTTGAGTGCGGCGGGCCGATTAGGCAAACATGCGGCGTCTCACACTTACCAATCAATTCGGGATTCTCAGTGCGGCACTGATCGTGGTCGTCGGCTTGGTCTTTCACGCCGGACCGTTTGCCGCGATCGCGCTGGCGGTTCTTTACCTGGCTCAGCTCGCCTTCGTAGCGAGCGCCTCCCGCAAGCTGCGTGTTCAGGTCGAGGAGAACGAGTATCAGGCTCTTCACGACACGCTGACCCGGCTTCCCAACCGCACACTCTTCCGCGACCGTATGGAGCAGGCGATCTTGCAGGCGCGCCGCGAGGACTCTCGCTTCTCGCTCCTGATCATGGACCTCGATCGGTTCAAGGAGATCAACGACACACTCGGGCATCGCAACGGCGACCTGATTCTGCAGGCCATCGGTCCGCGCCTGCGCAACCTGCTCCGCGACGTTGACTCGATCGCTCGCTTTGGCGGCGACGAGTTTGCTGTGCTTCTGCCCGGAGCGGCGAGCGCTGATGCGGCGATGCGCGTGGCCAGCAAGATCGCGACGGCGCTGTCGAGACCGTTCATGCTGAAGGGTCTCACGCTCGACGTCGAGGCCTCGATCGGGATCTCGCTCTTCCCCGACCACGGAAACGACGTGGATACCTTGATCCAGCGCGCCGATGTGGCGATGTACATGGCCAAGGAAGCGCACGCCGGCTACGAGGTCTACGCGGCCGACCGCGACCAGAACACGCCCAAGCGCCTTGCGCTCCTCGGCGAGCTGAGGCGAGCGCTCGAGAACAAGGAACTGGTGCTCTTCTATCAACCCAAGGCCGACATCAAGACCGGCGAGGTAACCAGCGTCGAGGCGCTTCTGCGCTGGCAGCATCCCGAGCACGGTCTGACCTTCCCCGACGACTTCATTCCGCTGGCCGAGCACACCGGCCTGATTCGCCCGCTCACCCTCTACGTTCTCAACGAGGCGCTGGCGCAGTGCCACCGCTGGCAAGAGCAGGGGCTCACGCTCAACATCGCGGTAAACCTCTCGGCGCGCAACTTGCTCGACTCCGAGCTCCCCGACGACGTCGCCCAGCTGCTCGATACCTGGGAAGTGGATCCGTCTCTGCTCAAGCTGGAGATCACCGAGAACACGATCATGGTCGACCCGCCCAAGGCGCTCGAGGTGCTGACCAAGTTGCGCGATATCGGCGTCGGCCTCTCCATCGACGACTTCGGCACCGGCTACTCGTCGCTCTCCTACCTGCGCAAGCTGCCGGTGGACGAGCTCAAGATCGACCGCTCCTTCGTGATGAACATGCCACAGAGCGAGAACGATCAGCAGATCGTGCGCTCGACCATCGACCTCTCGCGCAACCTCGGCCTCAAGGTCGTCGCCGAGGGCGTCGAGACCAAGGACATCTGGCGAGATCTCGCCGAATACGGATGCGACGTCGTCCAAGGCTACTTCCTGACCCGGCCGATTCCGCCGCAGGAGCTGGTCGAATGGTTGGCCAAGCCGGTCGATGCTCCGCTCTCCGAGAAGGTCCGCTCCCGTAAGAAGGCCGGCGGCCTCAAGGCTGTTTGAGGCAGAGCCGCTAGGCAGGCGGTTTGAGCACCGCGAACTGGTCGGTGATCTCGAGACTGTGCGAGCGGAAGCGGAAGAGCGCCGCCGGGCGGCCGCCGCTGGGGCCCGAGGCCCGTCGTTCTCCGGTTGCCTCGAGCAGCTCGCGCCGCAGCAGCACGCGTTGCAGGTTCGTCGCCGAGACCTCGTGTCCGAGTGCGGCAGCGTAGAGATCGCGCAGCTGGGAGATCGAGAACGATTGCGGTGCGAGTGCGAAGCCGATGTTGGCGTACGAGAGCTTGGCTCGAAGTCGTTCTCGGCCGGCGAGGATGAGGGCGCCGTGATCGAAGGCCACTTCGGGCAACTCGTCGATCGGGTGCCAGTAGGTGTCGTCCGGGAGCTCCGGGTCGAGGTCGCTCGGCACGAGCCCTAGGTACGCGGTTGCGACCTGCCACTCGCTGGGGTGGCGGACGGGATCGCCGGTAGTCACGAGCTGCTCGATGTGAGAGAGCTCGCGCACGTCGACCTTCTCGGCCAGGTGGCGGCGGATCGAGTCCTCGAGAGTCTCGCAGTTGAGTAGGTAGCCGCCGGGGAGAGCGAAGGCACCGGCGAACGGCGCCTGCGCTCGTTGCCAGAGGAGCACCTGCAAACGGCCGTTTCGCACCTGAAGTACGACGGCGAGTACGACGTGCGTTGGCGTCTCGTGCGTTGGCGCTCCTGTCTGAAGGGTGAAAACTGGTAGACTTCCGAACAGGTTTTCAACTTACAGGCGATAACTTAGCGGACCAGTGCACAAGTGATCAAACCGACCGGCAGCGAGAGCAGGGGTGATCGAGTCGATCTGCTCGTCGTCGGGTCGGGAATCGCCGGGCTCGTCACCGCCCTTACGGCAGCCGAGCGAGGCGCCGACGTAATGGTCGTCTCCAAGGGGACGCTCTCGTCGTCGGCTTCGTATCACGCGCAAGGCGGTATCGCGGCGGCCTGCGGCGAGAATGACAGCCCCGAGCTGCATGCGGCCGACACGATCGACGCCGGTCGCGGGCTCTGCCGGCCGAGCGCGGTCGAGACGCTGGTCGAGGAGGCGCCCGCCCGCATCGACGATCTGCGAGCCTGGGGCGTTCGCTTCGGGCCGGAGCCGGGACTCGAGGGCGGGCACTCGCGCTCGCGTGTGTTCCACTCGCGCGGCGCCGAGACCGGGCGGGAGATCGAGTTGGCGCTCGCCCGGCAGGTGCGCGCGGATAGCCGGATCCGAGTGGTCGAGAACGAGCGCGTGCTTGGGCTCTGGCGCTCGCGAGGACGCTGCGCCGGGGTCATGGCGGAGCGAGGGTCGATCTCTTCGCCGGCCACTCTGCTGGCAACGGGCGGAGCCGGGGCGCTCTGGTCACGAACCACGAACCCGCACGGCGCGCTCGGTGAGGGAATCGCCATGGCCTACCGGGCCGGCGCCGCCGTCGCCGACCTCGAGTTCGTCCAGTTTCACCCGACCGCCTTGTCGGCCAACGGAATGCTCCTGAGCGAGGCACTTCGTGGCGCCGGCGCGCTACTTCTGGATACGAGCGGTGAGCGTTTCACCGACGAGTTGGCGCCTCGCGACGTGGTGGCCAGGGCGATCGCCGCGCGAGGCAGCGCGCTACTCGATCTTCGGCCGATCGACCAGGGCCGCTTTCCGGCCTTGATCGATCGCATCCGCGAGGCCGGCTTCGACCCCGACAGCGAGCCGGTGCCGGTCGCTCCCGCGGCGCACTACACCCTTGGTGGAATCGCCACCGATCTCGACGGTCGCAGCACTCTTCCCGGGCTCTATGCGGCCGGAGAGTGCGCCTGCACGGGCGTCCACGGCGCCAACCGGCTGGCTTCGAACTCGTTGCTCGAATGTGTCGTCTTCGGCCGGCGCGCGGCGCTTGCGGCGCTGGCGGATGCGCCGCTCGACTTCGAGCCCGAATCGCCCGAGGCGCTTCCTGCGGAGGTCGATCGGGTTGACCGAAAGCTGCGTGAGCAGATGTGGCAGGGAGCGGGGCTGGTGCGAGATGCGGCCGGCCTGGAGCCGCTGCGCACGGCCTCGGCGCTGGTTCCGCGTCTGGTTGCCGAATGCGCGCTGCATCGCCGCGAGAGCCGAGGCGTCCACTTCCGCGCCGATTTCCCGATCGAGGAGCCGGAGCTGGCGGTTCACACCGTCCTTTGTCAGGGGCATGAGCCGTCTTTCGAGCGATGGAGCTGACCCAGCAGGAGATCGAAGGTGTCGCCGCCGACCTGGTGGCTCGCGCGCTGGTCGAGGACATCGGCCTGGGCGATCTCACGAGCCGGGCGCTGTTCGGCCCGGAGGATTGTTGCCGGGCGAAGGTGCTGCTCGAACAGGAAGGAGTCGTCTGCGGCTTGTCGGCAGTTTGCGCCGCCTTCCGCGAGCTCGACGAAGCGGTCGAGCTGGAAACGCTGGTCGAGGACGGAACGCTCGCCGGCGAGATACCGCGAGAGCTCGTGCGACTGGCCGGTCACACGCGGGCCATTCTCGGTGCCGAGCGAGTGGCCCTGAACCTGCTTGGGCGTTTGTCGGGGATCGCCACGTTGACGCGGGCATTCGTGACTGCGGTCGAGGGCACCGGTGCGTCCATTCTCGACACCCGTAAGACGACACCCGGGCTGAGGGCTCTGGAGAAGTACGCGGTTCAGGTCGGCGGAGGCGTCAACCACCGCCTCGGCCTCTTCGATGCCGTGCTCGTCAAGGACAATCACCTGCGCCTCGTCGGCGGTGTCGAGGAGGCGGTTCTCCGTCTGCGCGCCTCGGTCTCGCTGCCGCTGGAGGTCGAGGCCGACACGCTCGAACAGGTCGAGCAGGCGCTGGGGCTCGGCGTGGAACGCATTCTGCTCGACAACATGAGCCCGTTCGAGGTGGCCGCCGCGGTAGAGCTGGTCGCCGCGCGCGCCCAGCTGGAGGTATCGGGCGGCGTCACCCTCGACAACGTGCGCGACTACGCGGAGACGGGAGTGAATGCGATCTCGATCGGCGCTCTGACCCACTCCGCCCGCTCGCTCGACGTCTCGTTGGAGGTGCTGGAGCCGTGAGGGACGAGCTCGTCGAGTCGCTGCAGGAAGAAGTACGGTCTCTCGCGCGCGCGCGCGAGGCGGTGATCCTCGCGCACAACTATCAGCTGCCCGAGGTTCAGGATGTCGCCGATTTCGTGGGCGACTCGCTCGGGCTCTCGCGCCAGGCGGCACGCGCCGAGGGCCGGGCGATCGTGTTCTGCGGCGTCCACTTCATGGCCGAGACAGCGAAGATCCTCTCTCCCGAGAAGACCGTCCTGATTCCCGATCTCGAGGCCGGTTGCTCGCTTGCCGACTCGATCGACGCCGAACAGCTGCAAGCCTGGAAGGCGAAGCACCCGGGCGCCGTGGTCGTCTCCTACGTCAACACCTCCGCGGCGGTCAAGGCAAGTAGCGACTACTGCTGCACCTCGGGCAACGTGCGCGCGGTGATCGAGTCGATTCCGGCCGAGAAGGAGATCCTCTTCCTGCCCGATCTCTACTTAGGTCTCTGGGCCGAGCGGGTGAGCGGTCGCCGGCTTCATCTCTGGTTCGGCGAGTGCCACGTGCACGCGGGCATCCGGCCGCGCGACATCGACCGCGTTCTGGCCGAGGCGCCGGACGCCGAGTTGCTCGTCCATCCCGAATGCGGCTGCGCCAGCCAGGCGATGGCCTTTGCCGGCGAGCGCGCGCACATCCTCTCGACCGAAGGGATGCTCCGCTTCGCCGAGCGCAGCGGGCAGGATCGCTTCAAGGTCGCTACCGAGGTCGGGATTCTGCACCGGCTACACAAGGAACTGCCGGGTAAGAGCTTCGAGCCCGTCAACGGCGAGGCGGTCTGTCGCTTCATGAAGATGATCACGCTCGAGAAGCTGCGCGACTCGCTGCGTGACTGGCGCTACGAGGTGACTGTCGATCGGGAGATCGCCGCGCGCGCGCGCACGGCGATCGAGCGGATGGTGGCGACAGGCTGATACCCGCCGAAAGTCCGCGCGCGAAGCACGCGAAGACTTTCGGCGGCACGACCTCTGCGTTCGAGTCTCCGCGCCTTCGGCACGTGTGACTCGTCTGCTCCTCGGGCGTGCTCGGCCGGCCGGTCATCGTGTGAGGTGTTCGGATTGCGGGAAGCGGGGGGACTGCGTCTGGTGAGCCGCGCCCGCGCAGATCGGTCGCGGCGGCCGCATTGATCGTACGGGTCAGGCGAATTGGCTTTTAGGGCCAGTTTGAGCTCTGGGGATTCAGATCGAGGCTGCCGCCGTCCACGCAGCCGCTGGAGAGGCCGTAGTCGGTGGGCATGCGTGGCTGATCGACGGTGAGGAAGTGGGCAGCCACAGCACGCGCTTCGGCGGGCGGAGAGCCGAGACGCTCGGCGACCTGCGCCAGTGTCTGGATCGCGTAGCACTGCGCTGCACTCTCATCTCGGACGCCGCGCAGGTGCTGGGATTCGTGGCTGAGCACGAGTGCCGCGTAGACGGCTCTCTCGACCCTGTTGGAGCAGGGAGCAGAGCCGAAGACACAGGCGAAATCGGCGCGCTTACGAGTCGTGCCGTAAGCGGAGAGGTCGTGGCAGACGGAGGTTTCGAGGTGGGTCGTGGTGCTCGGCTTACCTTCTGCGTCGAACATAACCGAGCCTCCGTGGCCGCTGATGTCGATGAGTCCGCGCAGGAAGCCCGGGCAGTCCACACTCACGGGCCGGCCGGCGATCTCGCTTGCTACACCGCTGAGCCTGTGATCCAGGCTCAGCTCACGCCGAGCCTCCCAGACGATGAGCGTCAGGACGACGAGGGCCAGTGCCACGAGCACGCGCACGTTTCCAGCTTCGGCATGAGGCCGGCACCGCTTGAGGCTCGCGGGTTTGCAGGTGTTGAAGCAGGTATCGTCTTAGGTCTCGATGTTCAAGAACAGCCTCGAACGCGGGAAGCGGGCAGGAGTTGGCCCTTGGGCTACCGGCCGGCTCGCGCACCGCGGCGGCCTTGGCGCCGTTCTGGCGCTCGCCGCCACTCTCGCCTCGCTTGCACTGCCGGCACCCGCGCAGGGAGCGGTGCCGAGTGGGTTTACGCCCTGTGCGAGCGCGAGCGGTTTCTATTGCGGCCAGGTGGTCGTGCCCGTGGATCGCAGCGGACTCGCCGTTCCCACGACCACGACGATAACCCTGCGCGTGATGTGGCGGCCGGCAAAGGTGGCCGATAGTGACGGGGCGATCTTTGCACTCGCCGGTGGGCCCGGCCAGGCGGCTACCCCGTACGCGGCCGATTTCGCCTCGTCGCTCGCGCCTGCGCTCAAGACGCGCGACCTGGTCGTCTTCGATCAACGGGGAACCGGCGCCGGTGCTCTCGACTGCCCGAACGCCGCCGCGGCGGTGAGTTTTTCGCAGTACGTTCAGCAGTGCGCGGATGAGATCGGTCCGGCGCGTTCCTACTACACGAGCAAGGACTCGGCCCTCGACCTGGACGCCGTCCGCGCTGCCGTGGGCGTCGACAAGGTGACCGTCTTCGGCGTCTCCTACGGAACCTATGTCGCTCAACTCTACGCCAGGCTGTTTCCCGAGCATTCGGCGGCGCTCGTACTCGACTCGGTCGTCCCTCCGACCGGAGTCGATGCGTTCCTGCGCTCCAACTTCAAATCGATCTCGAAAGTGCTATCCGCGAACTGCTCGAAGAAGCTTTGCCGCGGCATCACCGGCACGCCCTACAGCGACCTCAAACGGCTGGCCGCTCGTGTTCGGACCAAGGGCACGGTGTCGCTGCGCTACGTCAATGCGGCGGGGAAGTCGGTCGGCATAGGAGTGAATCAGACCGACCTGTTCTACTTCATAGTCGAGATATTCAGCTTCGACGCCGCCGGCCGCGCTCGCCTACCGGCCGCGCTTCGCTCGGCTCTTGCCGGCGATCCCTACCCGCTGGGGCGCCTGTTTGCGCCGTCGTCATCGGGGACGGTCACGAACGCGGAGTTGAGCGACACGCTGTATCTGGCCACCAGGTGTACCGAGGAAAGCTTCCCCTGGTTGCCGAGCGATAACGTCGGAGTGCGCAAGACGAAGCTGGCGGATGCACTGGGCGGGATCGCGGCGAGCACCTTCAATCCCTTCACGCTGGGAACCGCGCTCAGCGTCTCCGACGTCAACTTCTGCCTCTACTGGCCCGCTCCGACGGTGCCTGTCGATCCCAACGTGACCGCTCCCCCGCCGAACATCCCGGTGCTGGTCTTGAGCGGCCAGGAAGACGACGTGACCCCGCTAGTTGACGCGAAGAAAGTGGTTGCCCTGTTCCCACAGGCGAAGCAGGTCAACGTCCCCTTCACCGGGCACAGCGTCACCTCCGACGTCTGGCCGAATGCCGACATGTGTGTTGCGCGGGCGCTCAAGAGTTTCTTCAACAACACGGCCGTTGCCTCGTGTAACAACGTCACTCCCTTCTTCAGGCCCGTGAAGCGCGATCCCGTCTCGCTGGTCAAGGTCAAGCCGGTGAAACTGGCGGGGGTTCGCGGCCGGACGGTGGGAGCCGTTCTTGGAACGCTCAGCGACGTGGCCATGACTGAGCTTTCGGGTGCGGGGCCGACCGCGGGACTGCGCGGCGGTTACTTCAGAGGGTCGCTGACGAACCTGCGCCTGCGAAAGATCGTCTATGTGCCGGGCGTTGTCGTGAGCGGAAGGCTGAATCTGGTCAGCGGGCTGGCCAAGTTGACAGTAAGCGGCAAGGGCGCTCGTGGCAGGCTCGTCGTTCACCGCTACAAGAAGATCACCACCGTAAAGGGAACGCTCGACGGGGAGCGCCTGAGCATCAAGGCGCGCACCTCTCGAAACGACTCCATCGTGGCCGTTCGCCTACCGAAGCTGCTAGGCGCGAGCCTCGCGACGCGCCCGATCTCCTAGATCGTCGCCAGAAAGCTCGAACAGCTCGCTCCGGGCGTAATTCGGCGGGAAGTAGGCTACCCGCGTGAGGATTTACGTCATCGTCGCGATGAGCATGCTCGAATCGAGTGGGGGCGAGTCGCTGCGCGTGATTCATCGCCGTGGGTCGCTCGATGTGTGCGCGTTGGAGACCGCGAGGGAAGAGAGATGAGCGAGAACGAGCGCCTGCGAGTGGTTCAGTTCCTGCGGGGGCTCGACGACGCGATCTGCGAGCGGCGGGAGACGTTCCTCGGCGGGGTGGCGACGCTCTCGGACGGCGAGCTGCCCGGTGTTCTGAACATGAACCTGCTCAGGATCGAGTCGGTGGCCGACCGTCTCTCGCTACAGGAGCTCGAGTCGGAGGCCGAACGGATCGCGGGCGAGGCCGAGAGGCTACAGAGCCGACTCGCCTTTCGCCGTGTGATCGCCTACGACGAGGAGATCGGCGCGAGGCTCGCTCTCGGCTTCGAGCAACTCGAGCGCTGGCAGGCAGAGCGCGTCGTCTTGATGGCTCAGCACGGCAGGCCCGATCGCGTCGGAGACGCGGGCTCGGTACGCGAGATCGAGATCGAGGAGCTCGAGCCCACGAGGAAGCGCTACCTGATCGATCGCTCAGGTGGCGACGAGGAGCTCGCTCGGCAGGAGCTCGCGGTACCGCACAGACTCGCCTCGGCTGGCGAGATGCGCTTCTTCGCAGCCGTCGTCGAGGGTGAGGTTCGCTCCTTCTGCGAGCTGTTCAGCGATGACAGCGGTGTCGCCGTCGTGCGCTCGGTCGCGACTTTGAAGACTCACCGGCGCGCCGGGCTGGCCCGGGCGACGGTCGCGTACGCGGTTCGCCGCAGCCGGGCGCTCGGTCACGAGCTCACCTTTTTGCGCGCCGTCCACGACGACTGGCCCAAGAACCTCTACGGCGAGCTGGGATTCGACGCGATCGGGATGATCTATCGCTTCGCCGGTCGCCCGCTCTCTTGAGAGCTCGTTCAAACGAAGCACGCCGCTGTCTGGCGCGGTCAGGCGCCGCCGTGTGGCCAGCCGACGGTGGAGCGCCGGATCAATACCGCGCTTGCCACCCCGATCAGCGCCAGCGTCGCGACGGCCAGCGAGATGCCGACCAGACTGCCGAGAAAGAAGACGAGTGTCGGCGCCCCCACGAGCGCGGCTATTCCGATCAGGGCAAGGACGTTGGCGCCGGTGGACTGCTTGATCAGGAGAACCAGCGCGAGCAACAGGAAGAGCGCGGGCGGGATCAGGAGCGTGGCCGCGTAGAAGATCTGCTCGGTGCGGCCGCCGTCGTCGGGCCTGTGGACGAAGCCGTAAAAGGCCGCGAAAGCGACGATCGCTGCGACGGCAATCGCGAGGGTGAGGGCTCCGAGGCGACGCACTGCCCCCTATTCTGAAACATTCGTCACGAGCGTGCACGAAGACCGTGCGTCGCGCGGTCTCGAATCGGTGAGGTTTCAGAGCTCGTCGAGCCCGAGAATCTCTTCGAGGCTCTCGCGGCGCCGGATCAGGCGCGCCCGGCCGTCGGAGACGATCAGCGCGGCCGGTCGCGTCAGGACGTTGTAGTTGGAAGCCATGCTGAGCGTGTAGGCCCCGGTGTCGGGAACGGCCAGCAGGTCGCCTCGCTTTGGCTCTGGTAGAGCAACGCGCCTGACCAGAACGTCGCCGGCCTCGCAGTGCTTGCCACAGACCGTGTAAGAGCGGTCGCTTGGCTCAGTGGCGCGATTGGCGAGCAAGGCCTCGTAGCGGGCGCCATAGAAAAGCGGGCGCGGATTGTCGGAGTAGCCGCCGTCCACCGCCACCCAGGGCGGGCCCTCTGCGGGCTCCTTGACGACACCGACCGTGTAGAGGGTGAAGCCGGCCTCACCCACGAGCGAGCGGCCGGGCTCGAGAATGAGTCCCGGACGAGGCAGACCGTGCGCGGCGAAGTCGCGTGCCAGCCGTGCCTCGACGTCGCCGATCCACTCGGCGATCGAGGGCGCCTGCTCGTCTTCGGTGTAGCGGATGCCGAGCCCGCCGCCCACGTTCACGACGGCCGGCGCCCAGGCCAGCTCGGTGCGGCAGACGGCGACGAAGCCGGCCAGCCAGTCGAGCAGCATGCGCGGCGCGGCCAGATCGAGCAGTTGCGAGCCGAGGTGGATGTGCAGCCCGGTCATCTCCATTCCGAGCGAAACGCCCTGGCGCACCGCCTCGATCGTCTGCTCCGGCGTCAGGCCGAACTTGGAACCGCGATGCGCGGTCTGGATCGCCTCGTGCGTGTCGACCTCGATACCGGGCGTGACGCGCACGAGCGCCCGCTTGATACCGGCGGCCGCCGCCCGCTCGACCTCGTCGGGGGCGTCGAGGACGAGGTAGAGCACGTCCAGCGCCGCCGCCGCGGCGAGCTCCTCGTCGCTCTTGTTGTTGCCGTGGACGACGATCTTCTCGCCGCCGATTCCCGCCCGGCGGGCGACCTCGAGCTCGCCCAGGGTGGAGACGTCCGCGCCAAGGCCCTCTTCGGCGAGGAGGCGCAGCACGGCCACATTGGGGAAGGCCTTGGTGCCGAAGACGACAAGCGCGTTCGGCGCCGCCTCGCGGTAGGCGCG
Organism: uncultured Gaiellales bacterium; assembly: GCA_964636655.1. GTDB lineage: Bacteria > Actinomycetota > Thermoleophilia > Gaiellales > Gaiellaceae > Fen-549. Next base: position 94,943 of record CAZWTK010000001.1, on the reverse strand, counting down.
GGCCCGCGCCCTCAGCGTCTGCTCGCAGTAGACGATGAGCGGCGTACCGAACTCACGCGCCAGCTCGGACGCGCGCAGGCCGCCGACTTCCAGTTCGCCCTGCTCGATGCGGGCGCTGTCGGGGAAGAGATCGAGAACGGACATCGCACCGCGAGCTTAGCGATCCGGCATTACGGCGATTGCTTGCACGGGCGCGGGAGGGGGTGGCGCCAGAGCACCTCTTACGTCGCCCTCCCCCGAACCACCCGCCCGCGGGGTGGTCGGAAAGTACCGTCCCGGCAAGCCGAGAACGTAACGCGATCGCGCCAAGACCGCGCCTATTGCGAGCCCGGCACGCCGCTCGGCCAGGCTTCTTGCCCGCCGCCGGGTCGCCTAACGTTGTGTCCGACTCTGAGAATCCAGCGAGGAGGACGCGAAGCCCATGCCTTACCCGGTTCCAGGCAGTTGCCTCTGCGGAGGCGTCCGTTTCGAGCTCGAGCCGCCCTTCGAGTTGGCCAGCTTCTGCCACTGCGGCAACTGCCGCAAGCACTCCGGTCACGCGGGCTCGGCCGCGATGAAGGTGCCGATCGAGCAGATGCGGATCGTCGTGGGCGACGAGCTGGTCGAGCACTTCCAGCCCGGCCCGGGGCTGGCGATCAGGTTCTTCTGTCGCGTCTGCGGCTCGAGCCTCTACGGCATGAACGATGCCGGCGCCGACGAAGCCTGGGTGCGCCTGGGCGTGCTCGACGCCGATCCCGGCGTCCGGCCGAGCCGGCACACCTGGGTCGCCTCGGCGCCCGCCTGGCTGCCGGTGTCGGATGACGGGCTGCCTCGCTACGAGCAGCGGCCCACCGTCTAGAGACCGTTCTCGAAAACACGCCAGAACTGCGTTTGCGGCAACCGGCTGGTACGGCACTTCTGTCTTCGCCCGCCCCCGAGCCACCCACCCGCGGGGTGGTTCCACATTACGTCCCAAACGCGACGAGAATCCCGCCGACTCGTGTCGATTCCGTGTCGGATTTTCCACCGCGGCGCCACCCGCGGCGATGAGCCCGGGGGCCGGCGCGAGCGCGTCGCCCGGGAGCTGAGGTAGCTTTCTAGAGCTTTGACCGACGACTCCGGCGAGAAACCGACGCTCGACTCCTACGATCCCCACGCGATCGAGCCCAAGTGGCAGGCGCTCTGGAGCGCCGAGCGAGCCTTCGCGGAACCAAACCCCGCACCCGGCGAACCCGAGTGGAACGAGCGCTCGACCTACGTGCTCGAGATGCTGCCCTACCCCTCAGGCGAGCTGCACATGGGCCACGTCAAGAACTACACGCTCGGCGACGTCGTCGCGCACTTCCGCCGCCGCAACGGCTTCCGCGTCCTGCGTCCGATGGGCTACGACGCCTTCGGCTTGCCGGCCGAGAACGCGGCGATCAAGGAGGGCGGCCAACCGCGCGCCATCACCGAGCGAAACATCGGTCGCATCCGCGAGCAGATGCAGCGGATGGGCTGGGCGATCGACTGGGACCGCGAGATCTCGACCCACACACCCGAGTACTACCGCTGGACCCAGCTGCTCTTCTTGAAGTTGCTCGAGCGCGGGCTCGCCTATCGCAAGGAGTCGCTCCAGAACTGGTGCCCGAACGACCAGACCGTGCTGGCCAACGAGCAGGTCGTGGACGGGAAATGCGAGCGCTGCGGCGCCGAGGTCGAGAAGCGCTCGCTCGAGCAGTGGTTCTTTCGCATCACGGACTACGCCGATGCGCTGCTCGACGAGATGGAGCTGCTCGCGCACTGGCCCGAGCGCGTGCTGACCATGCAGCGCAACTGGATCGGCCGCTCGGAGGGCGCCGAGGTGATCTTCCGCGTCGAGGGGACGGAGATCGACCTGCCCGTCTTCACCACGCGCCCCGACACGCTGTTCGGCGCCACCTTCTTCGTCATGGCGCCCGAGCACCCGCTCGTGGCTGAGCTCGTGGCCGGGCGACCTGAGGCCGACGCGGTGCGTGCCTACGCCAAGCAGGCGCAGACGCGCTCGGGTATCGAGCGCGAGGAGAAGGAGAAGGACGGTGTCTCGACCGGGCGCAACGTGATCAACCCGGTCAACGGCGAGCCGATCCCGATCTGGGTCGCCGACTACGTGTTGATGGAGTACGGAACCGGCGCGATCATGGCGGTGCCTGCGCACGACGAGCGCGACCACGCCTTCGCGAGGCGTTACGGAATCGAGATCAGGCAGGTAATAGCGCCAAAGCCAGAGATCGATGCCACCCTTTTCACACCGATAGACGCCAAGGCCGTCCAAGCTGAGGCCTACGTCTCCAGCTCAGAAGATGACGTGATGCTCAACTCGGGCGAGTTCTCCGGTCTGCCCAGCCCCGAAGGCAAGCAGAAGATCATCGACTGGCTGGGCGCCCAGAAGCTCGGCAAGGCGCAGATCTCCTACCGGCTCAGGGACTGGCTGATCTCGCGCCAGCGCTACTGGGGCTGCCCGATCCCGGTCGTCTACTGCGACGAGTGCGGGATCGTGCCGGTGTCAGGTAGCGAGCTGCCGGTGCTCTTGCCGGAGGTCTCCGACTTCCTGCCCAAGGGCCGTTCGCCACTAGCCGCCGCCGAGGAGTGGGTGCGGGCGAAGTGCCCTTCCTGCGGCGGCGCGGCCAGACGCGAGACCGACACCATGGATACCTTCGTCGACTCCTCCTGGTACTTCATCCGCTACTGCGACCCGCGCAACGCGGCGGAGCCGTGGAGCCGCGAGATCGTCGACCACTGGATGCCGGTGGATCAGTACATCGGTGGCGTCGAGCACGCGATCTTGCACCTGATGTACGCGCGCTTCTTCACCAAGGCACTCGCCGACATGGGCATGCTCGGCTTCCGCGAGCCCTTCAGTCGGCTGTTCACGCAGGGGATGATCCACTACCTCGGCGCCAAGATGTCCAAGTCGAAGGGCAACGTCGTGATGCCGAACCCGTACGTCGAGCGCTTCGGCGCCGACGCGGTTCGGTTGAACATCCTCTTCATGGGCCCGGCCGACCAGGACGCCGAGTGGCAGGACTCGGGCATCGAGGGCACCAGCCGCTTTCTGGGCAGGCTCTGGCGCACCGTTCTCGACGCGGCCGGGAAGCCGGACTCGTCCGAGGTCACGCCGCTGGTGCGCAAGGCGCACCAGACGATCGCCAAGGTCACCGACGACATCGAGCGCCGGTTCGTCTTCAACACCCCGATCGCGGCGGTGATGGAGCTGGTCAACGAGCTCAACCGCGCCCCGGAGGACTCCGGCGCCCGTTTCGCCGCCGAGACGGCGGTCAGCCTGATCCAGCCCTATGCGCCGCACATCGCCGAGGAATTGTGGCAGCGGCTCGGGCACGAGCGCCTCTGGATCGAGCCCTGGCCGGCCTACGACGCCGGTCTGCTCGAGCAGGAGGTATTCCAGCTGGTCGTGCAGGTGAATGGCAAGGTGCGCGACCGCCTCGAGGCCTCGGTCGAAGCGAGCGAGGAGGAACTGATCGAGCTGGCCCGCTCCTCGTCCAGGGTCGCGTCCCAGCTCGAGGGCAAGGAAGTGCGCAAGACGATCGTCGTCCCGCGCAAGCTGGTCAATCTGGTTGTCGGCTAGTTTGCTGGCCCGCTCGACTCGCGGATGACTAGCTCGGTCGAGACGACCGATGTCGGCGGCGGTTCGTCTGGACTCTCGAGCATGCGTAGGATCGCCTCAGCGGCAGCCGTCCCCATGCCGGCGGCATCCTGGCGCACCGTTGTCAGGCTCGGTTTCATGTCGGCGGCGAAGGGCGCGTCGTCGAAGCCGGTGACGGCGATGTCGCCGGGGGGATGCGCAGTCCGGTCTCCGCGATTGCCACCATCGCTCCGATCGCCATGGCGTCGCTGGCGCAGGTGATGGCGTCGGGGGGTTCGGGTTGAGCCAGCAGGCGCATCGCGGCCTCGTAGGCGCTGTGGTGGTAATAGTCGCCATGCTCGATGTACTCGGACGGCGCCGACAGCCCGAGCTGGCCGAGCTCGGAGCGGTATCCAAACAGGCGGTCGGGCCCCGGGCGGGTGTTCTGGAGGCCGCAGATGTGAGCTATCCGCGTCCGGCCCGTGTCGTGGAGGTGGCTGACCACGCTCGCCATCGCGGCGACATTGTCCGACATCACATAACCGGCCCGACGTCCGATCGGATCCAGGTCGATGAAGACCGCCGGGACTTCCGAGGCAAGGATCGGCTCCACCTCGGGGTCGTCATAGCCAAACCCCCAGACGATCAGGGCGTCGGCTCCGCGCTCGATCGTGCGCTCCAGCGCCGCCGCCCGCGTCAGATCGCCTCGCCGGGCCGGGCGGTTTCCGCACAGAATCAGGTCACAGCCGGCGCTGACCAGACGGCTGCGAATGCCTTTGAAGACCGGCCCGAAGAAAGGGTGGTCGAGCTCAGCCACCTCCCAGCTCGCCGTTACGAGTCCCACCAGGTAGCGTCCCGCGGCTCGCTCGTGCGTCGGTCTGTCAGCCATACCGTCGCTACGCGAGCGCAGAGTTTCGGCGTCGGCCATGCTGGCGTCGAACTCCGCGTAGACGCGTGCAGGAGAGAGGTAGCCTTCGGTATTCGGCGCCTCTTCAGCCGACATCTGCGATCCCGTCTCGGGAATACCCCTGCACGGGAACGCGGCGGACGTCGGGGAACGGCGCCATCGGTCTAGTTTCCCCCGGACTCTGCCGGCCCGCTCGACTCGCGCACGATCAGCTCGGTCTCGATCAGGACCGCCGCCGGCGAGCCGGCCGGATCGTCGAGCATGCGCAAGACTGCCTCGGCGGCTGCGGTGCCCATGCCGAGCGGGTCCTGGTGAACCGTCGTAAGCGCGGGTATCACGGTCGCTGCGTAGTCGGCGTCGTCGAAGCCGGTGACGGCGATGTCCTCGGGAACGCGTAGCCCGGCCTGCTCGATTGCAGCGATTGCCCCGACGGCCATCGAGTCGCTTGCGCAAGCGATCGCGTCGGGCGGCTCGGGTAGCTCGAGTAGGCGCTTGGCCGCCTCAAAGCCGCTGTCGTGGAAGAAGTCTCCCTCGACGACGTACTCGTCTGGGGACGGCAAGCCGATCCGTTTGAGCTCGGAGCGATAGCCGAAGAGGCGGTCGGCTCCGGGCCGGGTCTCGTAATGGCCGCTGATATGTGCAATCCGTCGCCGGCCGGTCTTATAGAGGTGATCGACGATCTCCACCATCGCCTCGACGTTGGCCGACATCACGCTGCCGGCGCGCTCACCGATCACGTCGTTGTCGACGAAGATAACCGGCAGGCCGCTGCTTAGGATCGGCTCGCATTCGGGATCGCCGAAGGCGACGCCCCAGGCGACTAACCCGTCCACTCCACGCTCGATCGTCTGTACGGCGGCGGCTCTACGCTGGCTCTCGTCGGCACCGAGCTGTCGCGTTGCGCAGAGGAGCACATCGCAGTCGTTTGCGGTCATACGGCCGCGAATACCGAGCAACATCTTCTCGAAGATCGGGTGCGAGAGATCGGAAATGGGGAGCAGACAGGAGATGAGGCCGATCAAGTAGCGCTTATGGGAGGAATCGCGGGTTGATCGCTCGGCCATCGCCTCGGCGCGGGTCTTCAGCTCGAGCGCTTCGCCGGCTTCCTCGCGTAGTGCTGCGAGCATGTCTGCGGGCGAAAGTCGCCCAGAATCTGAAAAGTCTCTTTGGCTATGCATGCGATATGCCTCTGGTGTCCCAATCATCGGTAATCGGCCCCGGATCTATAGAGCGATGAGTCCGTCGGGCCGGTATCCCGATCGCTTGCTCAGGAGGCGTGTGAAGCCGCCGGTCCCCTCGATTCGCACACGATCAGCTCGGTGTGGATCAGGACAGCTGCTGGAGAGGCGTCCGGATTCTCGAGCATGCGCAAAACTGCTTCAGCGGCCGCGGCACCCATGCCGAGCGGGTCCTGGCGCACCGTCGTCAGCGCCGGAATCACTGTCGCGGCGTAGTCGGCGTTGTCGAAGCCGGTGACGGCGATGTCCTCGGGTACGCGAACCCCGGCCTGCTCGATCGCGACCATGGCGGCGATCGCCAACACGTCGCTGGCGCAGGCGATGGCATCGGGCGGCTCGGCCAGCGCGAGCAGGCGCTTGCAGGCCGCGTATCCGCTGCGATGGAAGTAGTCGCCGTTCTCGACGTACTCGGGCCGCGCCGGCAGGCCGAGCTTGGTCAGCTCGGAGCGGCAGCCGAGCAGCCTGTCGGGGCCCGGCGCGTATTGCTGTGACCGGTGATATGCGCGATCCGCCCCCGCCCGGTCTCGTAGAGGTGATTGACGATCTCCGCCGTCGCCTCGACGCTGGCGTATGAGATTCAGGAGATCGTGCGCGTTTCAGTCCGAAAACGACGCAGTTCGGTAGCGATTCGTGCGGCAGGATCGCGTCATGAAGCTTCCCGAGATCTCGCGTCGGCAGGCGATCATCGTATGCGTGCTGGCACTGGTGCTGCTCGTCACTGCTGGCAAGTTGCTAGGGGCGCGGCACTCGACTGTGCAGAGAAAAGCCCAGATCAAGCTCGTCGGTGCCAAGAGCAGCTCGCAGCTCCTGGTCGATGTCTGCGGCGCCGTGCGACGCCCCGGTGTGTACCGGCTCCCGGCGGGGTCGCGCATCAACGACGCGCTCCTGAAGGCCGGGGGAGAGACCCGGAAGGCCGATCTCACGCTCGTCAATCGGGCCGCCTCGTTGAGCGACGGACAGCAGGTGCTAGTGCCCGAGAAGGTGACCGCGACGGCCGCCGCGGCGAGCTCGAGCGGGTCGGGTGCGGTTGCTCCCATACACCTGAACAGCGCAACCCTCGAGCAGCTCGACGAGCTGCCCGGTGTTGGGCCGGCCACCGCCCAGCGCATCATCGACTACCGAACGGCGAACGGGCTGTTCAAATCGGTCGACGAGCTCGACTCGGTCAGCGGCATCGGCCCGGCCAAGCTCGCTGAGCTGCGCGACCTCGTCGTTCCCTAGCGGCCGGGCTTGTTCGTAACCGAACGTCCGCGCTCGATACCGCTCCAGCACTGCCTCGTCGCGGCGCTCTGCCTGGGCCTGGCGCTGGCCAACGCGCTGCGGATCGGCGCTTCTGCCGCGGCGATCGGGGCGCTTGCGCTCGTTGCCTCGAACTTGCTCTGTGGGCGATCACGTTTTCGTCTCGCCACGATCGCAGCGCTTTTCCTCATTTTCGGGCTATCGGTTGGCTCGCTCAGGCTGAGCGCTCTCGATCGCAGTATTCTCGTCTCGCACGTAGGCGAAAGCGCCGAGATGCGCGTGGTCGTGGTCGGGCCGCCGCGCGTGAGCTCCTATGCGATCAGTGCGGTCGGACAGGTCGAACGCTTTGGTCGCAGGCCCCTGCGAGAGCGTGTCTGGCTCAGTCTGCCGCGCGGAAAGGCGCCACCCATCGGGGCCGTGCTCGCGCTCAGCGCCAAGGTCGAGTCACCGTCGGGGCCGAGTGCGAGCGGCTTCGATCAGAGAGCCTGGCTGGCCCGTCAGGGCATTCACGTTGTTCTGAAGACGGGTCCCTGGCGCCTGGTCGGCCGCCGCGGCGGCCTAGGAGGCGTCGGCGACCGCCTGCGCGAGCGCCTCGCTCACGATCTCGTGCCCGGGCTCGCGGGCCAGCGGCGCGGGCTGGTGCTGGGCTTCGTGCTGGGCGAGGACGAGGGCCTGCCTGACGGGCTGCGCCAGTCGTTTCGGCGCTCGGGCCTCTACCACCTGCTGGCGGTCTCGGGCCAGAACATCGCCTTCCTCGTGGCCGGGGTGCTCGGGATCGCCTGGCTCTGCGGCATTCCCAGGCGCCTCGCGGAGGTGCTGGCGCTGACCACGATCTTCGCCTACGTGCTGGTCGTCGGCTGGCAGCCCTCGGTGGTGCGGGCGGCGGTGGCGGGAGGACTGGCCTCGCTGGCCTGGCTGGCGGCGCGACCGCGCGACCGTTGGTACTTCTTCTTGCTCGGAGCGCTGACTCTGTTGGTCTGGAACCCGCGCTCGCTCTTCGACCCTGGCTTTCAGCTCTCGTTCGCGGCGGTGGTGGCCATCTTCGTGACGGTGAGGCCGCTCGAGCGCCTGCTCGAGAAGACTCCGCTTCCAGCCGTTCTGCGCCCGGTCGTCGCGGTATCGGCCGGTTGCACCCTGATGACGACGCCGATCATGGTCTTTCAGTTCGGCACAGTGCCGGTGTACGGGGTGCTCGCGAACGTCGCGGTCGAGCCGGTCGTTCCGTTCGTCCTCTTCCTCGGCCTGGCCTGCGTGCTGGTGGCGTCACTCGCCCCTCCCGCCGCACTGGCGCTGGCTTTCCTGAACGGGCTCCTCGCCGCCTACATCGCCTTCTGGGCGCGCTTGGTCGGCGCGCTACCCGGCGCCCAGGTGAGCCGGGCTCAGCTATTGCGGCTCTGTCTCGTCGTCTTCTTTCTCGCGCTCTGGCCCTTCCTGCTCAGGCCGCGGCTACCGCGCCTCGTTGTGCTCGCGCTGACCGCACTCATTCCGCTTTGGGGCTGGCAGAACCGGCCGCGCCCGCTTCTCATGCCGGCGCCTCCTGACGGGCTTCGCATCTCCTTCCTCGACGTCGGCGAGGGAGATTCGACGCTGCTCGAAACCCGGGACGGAGCGGTGCTGGTCGACGCGGGGCCGCCCGAGGCGAATGTGGCCGGACAGCTGCGCCAGCTTGGAGTCAGACGGCTGGAGGCCCTCGTGCTCAGCCATCCGCACCGCGATCACGTTGGCGGAGCGGCCAAGGTACTTCACGACCTCGACGTGCAGCTCGTGCTCGACTCGGGGGTCTCCGGGGGCGACAGCGACGAGCGGACGGCACGCGAGGAAGCGCGGCGGCGCGGCGTGCCGATCGAACTGGGACGGGCGGGTCAGGAGCTCGATCTGGGCGAGCTTCGCCTGCGAATACTCTCGCCGACAAACGAATCCGTCGGCAGCGCCGGCGACGACAACGAGCTGGCGATCGTCGTCCTCGCCTCCTACGGATCGATCGACCTGCTCCTTCCCGCCGATGCCGAGTCGGACGTGACCCTCCCGCTCACTCTCTCGCCGCTCGAGGTGTACAAGGTCGCTCACCACGGCTCTGCCGACGAGGGCTTGCCGCAGTTGCTCGGTCGCCTGCAACCGCAGATCGCCGTCATCTCGGTCGGCCGCGACAACGACTACGGACATCCGACGTCCTCGACGCTCGCCACGCTGGCCGCCGAGCCGGGGCTCGGCGTCTTTCGCACCGACCAGGACGGGCGCGTGGTGCTCGAGTCGGACGGCTGTGCCGTGACCGTACGAGCCGAGCACGCCCCGAGCTTGTCTCTGAATGAAGACCCGTCGACTGGGTGCGATCGGTGAGTGCGAGGTTAAGACGCAATATCGTGTTCGTAGCCGGAGGCTAAGAGCGCGACTGAGGACAACGTCCTCGCGCCGCCGAGTACGGCCAGACGATGGAGTGCTTCGTTTGGAGACAAGCTCAACAAAGGCCGTATCCTTGCCCTGTGGCTGAGCTGAAGTCCGCCTATCTCATCTTCGGAACCAACCGGCCCCGGGTCGAGCTGGCGGTGAAGCGACTGCGCGATCGCTTCGTGCCAGAGGCGATCGAGCGGCTGCGGGCGAGCGAGGCGAGCGGGGAGGAGGCCGTGGCCGCCTGCAACGCCGGCGGGCTCTTTTCCAGCGGCGGAAGGACGGTGATCGTGGAAGGCGTCGAGCGCTGGAAGG
>CAZWTK010000001.1:44016-85269 GCA_964636655.1 uncultured Gaiellales bacterium | reverse complement strand
CCAGGGATGGTCAGGCCGAGCGTAGGTGCAGGGCGGCACAACTTGCTGTTTGGGCTGCTGGTCGTCGGCTGCCTTGCGTTGTGCTTCCGGATGGCCTGGCTGATCCACAACGCCCCGATGCGGCAGGCCGACGCCAAGGCGGTCGGGGCTTACCTCGACAACCCGGCGCCCGACACCATTCTGGCGCTGGTGGCCGATCAGCTCCGCCGCGATTCGGCGCTGGTCAAGGCGGTTGGCAAGAGGGGCCAAATTCTCGCCTACGACGTCGCCAAGCGGGAGCTGCCGGACTGGGTGCGCTCGCAGTTGCGCGAGCGCGGGGTCGAGGTCGCGCCGGGCACGGCTCGAGTTCTGATCGAGCTGGTGGGAGACGACATGCGCGAGCTCGCCAGCGAGATCGACAAGCTGGCGAGCTGGGCCGACGGGGAGAAGATCGGCGAGAAGGAGCTGGAGATGCTGGTCTGTCCGCGCGGCGACGTCGCGCCGTTCGGGCTAACCGACGCCTGGGGCCGCCGCGACGCGGCGGGAGCGCTGGCCGCCTACGAGCTCTTGCTCGAACGGGCAAGCGAGACGCGTACGGCTCTGTTGGCCCGTCTTGCGGCGCTGCTCGCCTCGCACATCGGCCGGGTCTCGGCCTGCCACAGTTTCTTACAGCAAGGGCTCGGAGCGCGCGAAGCCGCGACTCGGCTGGGGATACACCCCTACGCGGCCGAGAAGGCCGTAGCCCAGGCGCGTAACTTCAGCGAGATCGAGTTGCGCCGGGCGATCGTTCGCCTGGCCGCGCTGGATATGGCGCTCAAGGGTGGCAGTCGCTTGCCGGCCGAGCTGGAGTTCGAGCGGGCGCTGATCGATCTGACGAATGCTCCCGCTTAGGTCAGAGCTCTTCTGGCTGCCAGCGCCAGCCGTCGCCACTGCGCCCGCGGCCGCGGGCGACCCTTCCGGCGCCGGAGCCGGGGAAGTGGCAGGCGAGCACCAGAGCACCGCTCTCGCCGAGCTCGTTCAGGAACTTGCGCCGACTGGCGACGACCTGCTCGGGCCAGACGTCGAAGCTCGAGCTCCACTCGGGATGTTCCACATTCGGCGGCGAAAGGAGCACGTCGCCCGTGTAGACCGCTACCTCACCGATCTCGACGGACATGTGGCCGGGCGAGTGTCCGAACGAGGGTCGGGAGCGAATCCCGGGCACGATCTCCTGCGCGCCGTCGGCGAAGGAGAAGCAATCCTCGAGCGGTAGCAGCGTTTCTTGGAAGGTCGCGACGTGGTCGGGCTCGGGGTTGCCGCCGGAGAGCCAGTGCTGCCATTCGGAGCGCTGGATCCAATAGCGGGCGTTCGAGAACAATGCGCGCCCGTCGGCGCGAACGCCGCCCCAGAAGTGGTCGGCGTGCCCGTGCGTGATAACTACCGTGTCTACGGAATCGGGCTCGATCTCTACCTCTTCAAGCGCGACCTCGAGCTGGTGCGGATTTTCCCAGTCGCCGGAAGGATCGATCACAACGCGATTCGAGCCGGTGTCGACGATCAGGGAGCGAACCTGGATGGTGAGCATCTCGGGGCTCAGGTCGTGGCGCTCGAGCGCCTCACTCAGCTCGACAGCCGAAGCGGTGGCGAAGAGTTCGCCGGGAGCGATCTCGAAGCTACCGACCTTCGGGTAGTGGAAATCGAACTGACCCAAACGGAAGCTCGTCATCGAATCCTCCTAAGTAAGGCAGGGTTTCGCGGCGCTGAGCGCCTGGCTATCGAAACTGAGCGCGAAGCGGAGGCTATCGCTTGCCGGCGACGAGCTTCGCGGCCTGCGACTTCTTGCGCGCGGCGGCGTTCTTGTGCATCGCTCCGCGGGCGATGGCGCGGTCGATCCACTGCACGAGCAGCTTGTGCTCGGACTCGATCTTGCCCGCTTCGCCCTCGTCTACGGCAGAGCGCAGGCGCCTGGTCAGCGTCTTGACCGTCGAGCGGTAGCGTAGATTCTCGACCCGCTCGCGGGTGGTGATGCCTACGCGCTTTTTCTGTTGCTTGATGTTGGCCATAGCGTGAAAGTGCCCGCTGAGCGGGCGCGAGCGATGGTAGCAGACCACCGCCACCGTCGCGGTTGTCTGACCGCGACTTGCGCGGTCAGACGCCTTTCCAGAATGACTCCCAGGTTCGGACTTCGCCGGCGATGACGGGCCGCTCGGGGTCGACGATACGGTAGTAGATGACAGTCAGGAGATGGGCTTGGAACGGCGCCGTCAGCGAGCCCCAGACAAACCCGAAGATGAGCGTCCAGAGGTTTCCCACCGGGGAGTACGCGAGCGCGATGCTGGGGGCGCCGGTGATGACGAAGCTCGCGAGTAGAGCGAGCAGGACGGTCTTCGTCTTCCCGAGCACGAGAGAATTCGACCGCGAAGGTGCGCCACGCCTCACTCCCTCGAGCACTACCAAGGGGGCCATCAGCGACCAGCGGGCCGCGATGATCAGGCCCGGGACGACGAAGAGAATCAGTCCCACGGCCACGCCGAAACCGTAGATCAGCGAGACCTTGACCAGCGGCCAGAAGCACTCCCCGACTCGCTCCAGAAGCGAGTCGATCGAAGCCGGCTTGCGACCCTCGTGGACGTTTCGCACCAGCTCGATCAGGGCGCCCTGAATGATGACCGTGCCGGCTATCCCGAGTACCAATGTGACGAGCGTGAACGGGACGGATATGTTCTCCGAGTCGGAAAGACTGCCCGCATCCACCGCTGTCAGAACGATCATCACCGCCGCCGCGAAGACGATCGAACGGCGGAAGAGCAGTCGGTAGAGCCGCCATGCGTCGGTGAGGATCTCCGCGACCGTCATTGGTCAGGGAGAATAGTCCGAGGGCGAACCCCCGTCTTCCTCGTTCGGTTCCAGGCGCCTTTTAGTTAGCTGATGCCGACCGCCCGTTCGGCTCGTGGTGCGGCGCTTCGATCCCGGGCAGGTGCATCAGGTTCTCGACCGCGCGGACGCCCTCGACCCGCCTCGTCTTCGCGATGATCTCGGCGATGATCTCGGGCCGTTCGACCTGGCCGCGAAGCGAGACGATGCCGTTCGCCGCCTCGACGTTCAACTTGCCCTTGGGGATCTCGCGGAAGCGAAAGACCTCGCTTTCGACCTTGTCCACGAGCGTCCCGTCGTCAAAGCTCTTCGCTCGGCTCGCGAGGTGCCGCGTGCGCGCGGCGAGTACCCGCGTCTTGGCTGCTCCGAGATGGGCCGCTCGTTCGGCTCGCCGCTCGCCGTGCCGGGCGAGAGCGAGCGGCCGGTCACGTAGCATCCTGCGCCGGCGCTTCCCGTTACGAGGGTCGAAGAGAAGCCCGAGCGACGCTCCCAACGCGATCAGCCCGGCCGCCCTTGCCCAGCGTTTCCATTCAGTCTCGACTCGCATACTCAACTCCTCCGTCGAGTAGCGAGTTCCCGCCGCGGCGACGTCCAAACATCGCGGAGGTGGCGAGCGAGAAGAGCGCCGGTCCCGAGTGAGCGCCTACCTATACTCGGGCGCGTGGAAGACGAAGGTGTAGCCGGCCCGAGCGCGGTACAACTAACCGAAGACGGCTCCATCGAGACCTCCGCGCACGGGCGCAGGCTCGCGTTCTCGACGCTGATCTTCGCGCTCGCGACGGCTCTCTCGCGGGTCGTCGGATTGGCGCGTGAGATCCTGGCCCGAAACTACTTCGGCGTCGAGGGTGCGGGCATCAACGCCTTCACCGCCGCCTTCCAGGTGCCGAACCTGATTCGGGCGCTGGTCGCCGACGCCGCTCTCTCTTCGGCCTTCGTGCCGGTGTTCAGCGAGCTGCTGGTCAAGGGCGAGCGCAAGCGCGCCTGGCGTGTCGCCTCGTCGCTGTTTTGGCTGATGCTGCTCGGGCTCGGGGCGTTGACGGCGCTCTTCACGCTCGTTGCCCCGCTGGTGATGAGCGTCTACGGCTACCACGGACACCAGCAGCAGCTAGCCGTGACCCTGTCGCGCATCCTCTTCCCGGTGGTGGCGATGCTCGGGCTGTCCGGCATCGTTGTCGGCATCCTCAACAGCTACGAGCACTTCTCGGTTCCGGCGCTGACCCCCGTGTTCTGGAACCTGGCGATCGTCGCGGGACTGGTTATCGGCGTGCCGATGACGAGTTCGACCACGAACCAGCTCTACATCTACGCCGGCGCGATCCTGGTCGGCACGCTGATCCAGTTCCTGCTGCCGTTGCCCTGGCTCTACGGCCTCGACGGACGCCTGCGTCCCGTCATCGACTGGCACGATCCCGCGGTCAAGCGCGTCTTCGTGCTGATGGGGCCGGTCGCGCTCGGACTGGGGCTGATCAACTTCAACGTGATGCTCGGGACGATCTTCGCCTCGCGCCTGATCGATCCGAACATCGCTCCCTCGGCGATCGACTCGGCCTTCCGCATCTACATGCTGCCGCAGGGAATCTTCTCGGTCGCTATTGCCACCGTTCTCTTCCCGACCCTCTCCCGCGCCGCGGCGCAGGCCGACTGGGATAGCTACCGCGACACCTTCAGCGTCGGCATGCGCCAGATCGCCTTCACGCTCGTGCCGGCCGGCGTGATCTCGGTCGTGCTGGCGGCTCCGATCGTGCGTCTGCTCTACCAGCGTGGCGAGTTCACTCCTCATCAGACGAGCGTGGTCGGCGCCTGCCTCGCCGCCTACTCCGTCGGGCTGGCCTTCAACGGCTTCATGCTGATGCTCAACCGCGGCTTCTTCGCTCTGCAAAAGCCCTGGACGCCGACTGCGGTGGCGTTCGGGAACCTCGCACTGAACGCGCTGCTCTATTTCGCGCTCTACCGCGTCGGGCCCTGGGGAATCCCGCTCGCAATCTCGATCGCCAACATCGTCGGAACCGGCGCGCTTCTCGTTCTGCTCAGGCGCCGAATCGGGCGTATCGACTTCGGCGCGATCCTCAGCTCGTTCCTCCGCGTCGCCGTCGCGGCGGCTGTCTTCGCGGCGGTCGGCTACGGCATCTGGCGCCCGCTCGACTCGTTGCTCGGTCGCTCCTTCACCTCACAGCTCGCGTCGCTCGGCTCGGCGCTCGTAGTCGGGCTCGCCGTTTATTTGGTTTCCGCTCGCTTGCTCGGGGTGCGGGAGCTCGAGACGCTGCGTTCCCTCAGGCGTCGCCGCGCCGCCTAGTTCGCAGCTCGCGTTCGATCACGGCCTGTCTCGCGAACTCGGTTCGCGGATCGCCTCTCTTGTGGACGAATTGCTTCTCTTTCGCCGCTTCTCGCGCTTGACAGCGAGCCGCGCTTCTGACCGGTGTTTGACACCGCTCGGGAGAATCTTGGCGCTCTCGTCTCTTGTAGATGAAGCGCTTCTCTTTCGGCGCTTCTCGCGCTTGACAGGGAGCGTTGCTTCTGATCGGTGTCTGACACCGGATGCGTCCGCCGGACCGAGACGCGTCCCAGCTGAAGCTCATCGCCATACTTCAAGCGGCATGGATCAAAGCAAGATCCGCAACTTCTCGATCATCGCCCACATCGACCACGGCAAGTCGACGCTGGCCGATCGCATCCTCGAGCTGACGCACGCCGTCTCCAAGCGAGACATGCGCGAGCAGGTGCTCGACTCGATGGAGCTGGAACGCGAGCGCGGCATCACGATCAAGGCCCAGGCGGTGCGCGTGCAGTGGAAGGGCCACGAGCTGAACCTGATCGACACGCCCGGGCACGTCGATTTCACCTACGAGGTCTCGCGCTCACTGCAGGCCTGCGAGGGGGCGCTTCTGGTCGTAGACGCGGCGCAGGGGATCGAGGCGCAGACACTGGCCAACGCCTACCTGGCGATCGAGAACGACCTGGAGATAGTTCCGGTTCTGAACAAGATCGACCTGCCCCAGGCCGACCCGGAAGGCACCGCGATCGAGGTCGCTCATCTACTCGGCGACGCGCCCGAGCACGTGTTGGCGATCTCGGCCAAGACGGGGCAGGGAGTCGAGGCCGTGCTCGATGCCGTGATCGAGAGAATCCACGCTCCCGCGGGCGACCTGACGACGCCGGCGCGGGCGCTCGTATTCGACTCCTCATACGACCAGTACCGGGGCGTGGTTGCCTTCGTGCGCATGATCGACGGCTCTTTCTCGCGCCGTCAGGCGCTCAAGGCGATGGCGCTCGGCACCGAGTTCGAGCCCGAGGAGATCGGCTTCTTCGGCCCGGGCATGACGCCGGTCGAGACACTCGAGGCCGGCGAGGTGGGCTACTTGGTCACCGGCCTCAAGGACGTCGCCCGGCTGCGTGTCGGCGACACGATCACGACGGTCGCCCGGCCCGCCTCGGCGCCGCTTCCCGGCTACAAGGAGGTCAAGCCGATGGTCTTCGCCGGGCTCTTCCCGACCGATTCGGACACCTATCCCGAGTTGCGCGAGGCGCTCGAGAAGTTGAAGCTGAACGACGCCGCGCTGCTGTATGAGCCCGAGACCTCGCAGGCGCTCGGCTTCGGCTTTCGCTGCGGCTTTCTCGGCCTACTGCACATGGAGATCGTGCGCGAGCGGCTGGAGCGGGAGTTCGACCTCGACCTGCTGGTCACCGCGCCAAACGTCGCCTACCGGGTGAAGACGCTGGGTGGGGCGGAGCTAGAGGTGCACAACCCGGCCGAGATGCCCGACGACCGCGAGGAAGTCCTCGAGCCCTACATCAAGGCGACGGTGATCGTGCCCAAGGACTTCGTCGGCACGGTGATGGAGCTCTGCAACGACCGCCGCGGCCGCTTCGACCACATGGAGTACCTCTCCGAGCAGCGGGTGATGCTGATCTACGAACTGCCCCTGGGCGAGATCGTGCTCGACTTCTACGACCAGCTCAAGTCGCGCACCCGCGGTTACGCCTCGTTCGACTACGACCTGAGCGGCTTCCGCCCGGGCGAGCTGGTGCGGGTGGACATCCTGGTCGGCGGCGAGGCGGTGGACGCCCTCTCGCTGATCCTGCACAAGGATCGCGCCTACGACACCGGGCGACAGCTGGTCGAGCGGCTGCGCAAGGAGATCCCGCGCCAGATGTTCGACGTGCCCATCCAGGCTGCGATCGGCTCGCGGGTGATCGCGCGCGAGACGGTCAAGGCCAAGCGCAAGGACGTGATCGCCAAGTGCTACGGCGGCGACATCAGCCGCAAGCGCAAGCTGCTCGAGAAACAAAAGAAAGGCAAGAAGCGGATGAAGCAAGTCGGCTCCGTCGAGGTGCCGCAGGAAGCTTTCCTGGCCGTGCTGAAGCTGGACGGAGGGAAGAAGTGACACGCCGCTCGTCGTTTCCCGCCGCCGCAGCCGACACGCGCGGCTGCGGCTCCCAACGGCTCTCGGACGACCGCGGGTGGGAAGGGGACACACGGGGGAAACCGGCCGTTTTCCCCGTGATAAAGCATCTGTACGTCCACATTCCCTTCTGCGCCTCGCGTTGCGACTACTGCGACTTCGTCTCGCACACCGGACGCCGCGATCAGCACGGCCGCTACGTGGACGCTGTTCTGCGGGAGCTGGAGCTGGAGCGCGACCTGTTGGCGCCCGAGCTGGAGACGGTCTATCTCGGCGGCGGGACGCCGAGCTATCTCGAGCCCGAGGCTTTGCGTCGCCTGCTTGAGGGGTTGCCCGGCGCCACGGAGCTGACCGTCGAGGCGAACCCGGAGACGGTGACGCCCAGGCTTGCCGAGGCGCTCGTGGAAGCGGGCGTTAACCGGATCTCGCTCGGCGCGCAGAGCTTTCAGCCGCGCCTGCTCGAAGTGCTCGGTCGCCACGCCGGCCCGGGCGATGTCCGCCGTGCGGTCGAGACTTTCAGACAGGCCGGTGTCGACAACATCTCACTCGATCTCCTCTACGGAATCCCCGAGCAAGGTCGCGGCGATCTCGACGCCGACCTAGCCGAGGCGCTCGCACTTGCGCCCGAGCACCTCTCCTGTTACGAGCTGGAAGCGAAGCCGGGCACCCGTTTCTCACGCGCCCACGGCGCCGAGCTCGTCGAGCAAGCCGACGCCCTCGAGGATCACCTCGAGCTCGTCGTCGAGCGCCTGACCTCCGCCGGCTACCGCTGGTACGAGATCGGAAACTTCGCCCGCGCAGATGGCGAGCGGGATTTTCGTGGCGCACACAATCTAGGCTACTGGCGGGGTGACGACCACCTGGGCATCGGCATCGGCTCGTTCTCGACTCTGGGCGATCTGCGTCGGCGTAATAAATCCTCGCTGGCTCGCTACTTCGAAGCGCTGGAGCGCGAAGAGAAGCCGCCGCGTGAGATCGAGGCGCTGGACGCGGCGACGAAACTGCGCGAGCGCCTGATGCTCGGCCTGCGCCTGGACGAGCCTGTGCCGATTGCGGAGGTGGAAGCGGTGCTCGATCACGGCGCGCTCGAACGGTTCGCCGAGTTCGGGCTGGTCAGCGTTGAGGAGGGATCGATAACGCTCGGCACGCGCGGGCGGCTGCTCGGGGGAGCGGTCAGCGCCGAGCTGATCGTCTGGGCGGGCGAATCTCTTGCCGCCTAGGCCCGTCTGGCGAACGCTCGATAGAGCGATACGAGGGCGGCGGTGAACAGACCGAATGCGGTTCGGAACTGACCCGCTGGAGATATACGGGGCGCAGGGTCAGTGCATCGGGCGCGGCCCAACGAAGCGGAGGTCGTTATGACGTTGGTAATCGGTTACCACGAAGTCAAAGACAGCAAGCATTGGCTCGCCTCATCGAAGCGCGAAGAGTTCTTCGGGCCGCTCGGCGTCACCGGCGTCAAGACGTTCGTCGATCCGCAGCACCCGAATCGCGCCGCGGTGCTGATGGACGTCCCAGACTTGGACGCCGTGATGGCGGCGCTGCAAACCGAAGCGGGTGCCGAGGCGATGGCATATGACGGCGTGCTGGCCGACACGGTGGTGATTCTGGTCGAGGCTTAGCAGAGGGCGGCTTCTCGCCGCAACTGCCGGTACCAGCCACCGGTTCGGATGTTCTGACGAGAGCGCTTCCCGCGCCCGCTCCCGTCAGGCCGCTAAAATTCCTGCAAATGCCCGATCCTCTAGCGATCAGCCTGAGCGACCGTCAGCGCCGGATCCTGCGCATGGTCGTCGAGGAGTACGTGACGAGCGGCCAGCCGGTCGGCTCCAGGCATCTGGTCGAAAGCTCCGGACTCTCCGTCTCCTCGTCGACCGTGCGCTACGAGCTGGCGGAACTTGAAGAACGCGGGTTGCTGACCCATCCACACACCTCCGCCGGCCGCGTTCCCACCGACAGTGGCTACCGCTACTACGTCGATTCGCTTCTCACCGAGCGAGGGTCAACCTCGGAGTCGCTCGCACTCGATCTGAGCGTCGCCCAGAACGAGGTCGAGGAGGCGCTCGAGGCGACGACCGAGATGCTGGCCGGGATGACGCACCTGCTCGCGCTCGCCTCGGCGCCGGCGCTCGAGACTACCGCCGTGCGCCACGTCGAGGTGCTGCTGCTACAGCCGCGCGTCATCCTGGTCGTGCTGATCACTTCGGCGGGCGAGGTCTCGAAGCGCGTCTGCGCCTTCGAATCGCCCGTCGACTCCGGTCTTGTGAGCTGGGCGCGCGAGTACCTTAACGAGCGGCTCGAGGGACGCACGCTAGGGCCGCGCCTGCTGCGCCAGGCGCTGGATGATCCCGCTCTGACCGCGAGCGAGCGCGATTTCCTAACGGTTCTGCGTCCGGCTCTGGAGGAGCAGGTCGGTCACGGCGACGAACGCGTCTTTGTCGGCGGCGCGGGAACTCTGCTCGACGCCGTTCGCGGCAGTGAGCTGGATGCCTGTCGCAGTCTGCTCTCGGTGCTGGAACGGCGGGCGGCTACGCTCGAGCTGCTGCGCGCCTCGATCGAGCAGCGCCGGCCCTACGTACGCGTCGGCGAGGAGCTTGACAACCCGGCTCTGAGCGGAGTCTCGCTGGTCGGTGCCCGCTACGGCCTGGCGCACCGCGCGCTCGGGACGGTATCTCTACTCGGCCCGATGCGGATGGACTACGAGAAGGCGATCGGCGCCGTCCGCGCGGCCGCGCTCGAGTTGTCCCGCTTCGTCGAAGACGTCTACGAGGAATAGCTACTCCCCGTAACCGCAGCTTTCTTTGGAGGAAACGGCACAGACGAGTGCGATCTTCCCGGGTAGCGTTCGCGTTGGGGCTCCCCCCCGAGGTGTCCGGATTTCCCATGCTCGCCCGCGATCACCCGGACGTCTCGACGTTCGTCCGAGCGCTCCCGACTAACCTTGAGTAGATGTCCACGACCGAACGCGACTACTACGAGCTGCTCGGCGTTCCGCGCGGCGCCAGCGAGGCCGAGATCAAGAAGGCCTTCCGCGCGCTGGCACGCGAACTGCACCCCGATGTCTCCGATCACCCCGAGGCCGAGGAGCGCTTCAAGCTGGTGGTCGAGGCCTACGAGGTCTTGTCCAAGCCCGAGACGCGCGAGCTTTACGACCGGTTCGGCCACGCCGGCCTGCGCAGCGGCGGCTACCAGCCGACGGGTGTCGATTTCGGCAACCTGTCCGATCTCTTCTCGGCCTTCTTCGGCGAGGATCTGTTCGGAGCCTCGGCGCGACCCCGGGGGAGGCAGCGCGGAGCCGACATAGCCGCCGAGGTGGAGATCGAGCTGACCGAGGCGGCGAAGGGGCTCAAGCGCGAGGTTGCCTTCACGGCCGAGGCGGTCTGCCACGTCTGCGAGGGCTCGGGCATGGAGCCCGGGACCGAGCCGACGACCTGCCCCACCTGCAACGGCCAGGGGATGTTCCAGCAGGTGTCGCAGAGCCTGTTCGGCCAGGTCATGCGCACTCAAACCTGCCCCACCTGTGCCGGCGCCGGCAAGGTGATCGAGCATCCCTGCGAGAACTGCAAAGGCAGCGGGCGCGAGGTCGAAGAGCGCACGCTGGAGGTCGAGATTCCCGCAGGTATCCACGATCGCCAGCCCATCCGCATCTCCGGCGAGGGGCACGTCGGCGCTCGCGGCGGTCGCGCCGGCGACGTCTACGTGGTGGTGCGCGTGCACCCCGACGAGCGCTTCGTGCGCGAGGGCGACGATCTCGTCTCGACGCTGGAATTGACGATGACCCAGGCGGCGCTCGGCGGCAAGGCGACCGTGCCGACGCTCGACGGCGAGATGGAGGTCACGATCGAGCCCGGCGCCCAGCCCGGCACGGTGCTCAATCTCAAGGGTAAGGGCATGCCGCGCCTGCAAGGCTTCGGTCACGGCGATCTGCGCCTGCTTCTGACCGTGCTCGTCCCGCGTCGGCTCGACGACGAGCAGCGTAAGCTGCTCGAGCAGTTCGAACAGAGCGCCGTCGCCGCGACCTACGAGCAGGACGAGGGTCTCTTCAACCGTCTGAGGGGCATCTTCCACTGACCGATCTGCTGCGCATTGCCGTCCGCGTTCCCCTCGAGCGGGCAGAGGAGGCGCGGGCGGAGCTGCTCGAGTTCGCCGCGCACGGCTTCGAGGAACGCGATCTTCCCGGAATGCTCGAGCTGGCCGTCTATGGCGGCCCGGAGGTCGAGGAAACCCTGCGCGCGAGCTTCGGTGACGTCGCCTCCGAGCCGGTGGAGCCCGGTTGGGAAGACAACTGGCGCGCCTTTCACCGCCCGGTCGAGATCGGGAAGCTGTGGATCGGCCCGCCCTGGGAAGAGCCCGCAGAGGGACTTGTGCCGGTTGTGATCGATCCCGGCGGCGCCTTTGGCACCGGCGCCCACCCGACTACTCGTCTCTGCCTCGAGCTTCTGCAGGAATTGCAGCCGGCGAGCCTGCTGGACGTCGGCTGCGGCTCGGGCGTGCTGGCGATCGCGGCCGAAAAGCTCGGCTTCTCGCCCGTTGTCGCGCTCGACAACGATCCCGAGGCGGTCGAGGCGACCCTGACGAACGCCGAGGCCAACGGTGTCACGCTCGACGTGAGGCTAGCCGACGCCCTCGTCGAGCCGCTGCCGGCGAGCGACGTGTTCGTCTGCAACATCAGCCTTCAGGCTCTGGAAGAGCTGGCGCCCGGGCTCCGCTGCGAAACGCTCGTCGCCTCGGGCTTTCTCGCCTCGGACAATCTGCGCCTGACCGGGTATCGGGTTGTGAGCAGGCACGAACAAGCCGATTGGGCGGCCGTTGTGGCTCGCCCGGAGAGGGGCAACGAATGATCAAGGAAGCAAAGCTCGAGGCGGCGCCTTCTGGCCTCTTGCCGGCCGGTGAGGGTTGGCTCGTCGTCAACGTCCGCGACGCCGCCTGGACGACAAACGACCGGCATGGTTCCGGTTGCCGGTTCGAGAACGCGAACCTGCCCTTTCCAGAGCTCGGCTTCATCCTGCGCGTGCTCGGGCCGGGGCAGGCGAACGGGATGTATCACCGTGAGTCGAATCAGGAAGACTTCCTCGTGGTGGCGGGAAAGTGCCGGCTCCTCGTCGAGGGCCAGGAGAGGGAGCTCGAAGCCTGGGATTTCTTGCACTGCCCGCCGAACACCGAGCACATCTTCGTCGGAGCCGGGAACGGTCCCTGCGTCATCCTGATGGCCGGCTCGCGCGATTCGAGCGGGGACATCTTCTATCCGCTCTCCGCGCTCGCGCGCCGCCACGGCGTCGGCGTCGAAAAGGGAACTGATTCGCCGTCCGAGGCCTACGCGGACGCCGGGCCGTTTCGAGACGAACGTCCCGCCGGCTGGGACGAACTACCCTGGGCGTAGGCTGTGTATTCGAGGATTCCCGAGTCATGACCAGCTTCTCGGTTCGCTTTCTCGGCTGCAAGGTCTCCTACACGGACGCCGATGCGCTGAGAGAGCGCCTGCTCGCCGACGGTCACGAGGAGGCACGCGCCGGTGAGGCCGAGATAGCGCTCGTCAACAGCTGCTGCGTCACGGGCGAGGCGCTCGGCAAGTCGCGCCAGGCGGCGGCGAAGGCGGCGCGTACGCACCGGCGCGTTTTCGTTACCGGTTGCGGCGCCAACCTCGAGGGAGCGTTCTCCGACCTGCCCGAGAACGTGACCGTCCTTTCCGGGCAGAGCGCCGAGGCGTCCGAGCGCCTGGCTGCTCAGGTCGGTCGCGCGGGCGACGCGGTCGAAGCCCGTCCCAAACGGGTTCGCGCCTTCGTCCAGATTCAGGACGGCTGCTCCTTCGGCTGCAGCTACTGTGTCGTGCCGCTCGTGCGCGGGCCCGGACGCTCGAAGCCGGCCGAGGCGGTGCTGGCGGAGGTGCGCCGCCGCGTAGAGCAGGGTCACAAGGAGGTAGTTCTCTCGGGCATCAACCTCGGCTGCTTCCACGACAGCGAGGCCGCTGTCTCGCTTGCCGATCTGGTGCGCGAGGCGGGAAAGACGGCGGGTCTCGAGCGGCTGCGTCTCTCCTCGATCGAGATCAATCACGTCAGCCCGGAGCTGATCGGCGCCATCCGCGACACGCCCGTGGCCTGCCGCCATCTACACGTTCCGCTGCAGTCCGGCGACGACGGAGTCCTGCGGGCGATGAGGCGCCATTACGACGCCGCGACCTTCCTGCGCCGGCTCGAGGGGCTCGGCGACTTCAATCTCTCGAGCGACGTAATCGTCGGTTTCCCGGGCGAGAGCGAGCAGGCCTTCCGGTGCACACTCGATCTGGTAGAGCGCGCGAAAATCACCAAGGTGCACGTATTTCCCTACTCACCGCGGCCCGGAACGGCGACCGAGAGCGCCGACGACGTGCCGGTCGCGGTAAAGAAGGAGCGCGCCGCTCGCCTGCGCGAATCTTCGAAAAACGCCTGTTTAGGCCGCTGGCGTGGCAAGATCGGTATCGAGGAAAGCGTTTTGATCGATCGGCCGGGACGCGGGTACGCGAGCGACTACACGCCGTGGCTCGTCGAAGGTCCCGTCGGTGAGATCGTGCGAGTAAGTGCCGAACAGGTGACGGAGCGGGGGATAATCGGAATAGCGAGACGACCATGACCCAAGACGACTGCCTCTTCTGCGAGCTCGTGCACTCGAGTTCCCCCATCCGCCAGGCCGACGGTTTCGTCGCCGTGGAGGACATCAACCCCAAGGCCGAGGTGCACGTCCTGATCGTGCCCGAGCGGCATATCGACACCTTCCGCCAGATCGGCGAGTTCCCGCCCGAGGAGGCGCTTCGCATGCTCGAGTTCATCGCCGATACGGCACGGGCGCTCCGCCTCGAGGACTACCGCGTGCTCTGTACCGTCGGGCCGAGCGCCGGTCAGACTGTTTTCCATCTGCACTGGCATCTGCTCGGCGGGCGCGATCTGGGCGGTCGGGCGCCGGCGCTGGCGCTTGCCGAGGCCGAGAGGGAGGACTGAGTTGATCCAGCGAATCGAGCAGGAGCTTGCAGAGGCCATTCGCGCCCAGGACGAGCTCCGCAGGGACACGCTTCGCCTGATCCTCGCCTCCCTGCGTGCCGCCGAGAAGAAGCTGCTTCGGCCGCTTTCCACCGAGGAGGAGCTGCAGGTGCTGCAACGCGAGCGCAAACGACGGGTCGAGGCCGCCGAGGCGTTCCGCGCCGGCGATCGTCCCGAACGGGCCGAGCGCGAGGAGGCGGAGCTGACCGTACTGGAGGATTTCATGCCGCCGCCGCTATCTCAGGAGGAGTTGGAGGAGATCGTCGACGATGCCGTCGCCGGCGTCGGCGCGACGAGCATGCGCGATCTCGGTCGTGTGATGGCCGACGTCATGCCCCAGGTCTCGGGCCGCGCCGACGGCTCGGTCGTCTCGCAGTTGGTACGCGAGGCGCTGGCCTAGCCGGTGCCAGGCACCGAGACAAGTCCGAAACGGGCTGGTAGATCTGCAAAAATGCCTGCTAATACGCGGAATTCAGCGATGATCGTAGCGGTGGCCCATTGATCCGCGCGAATCCTCCGATTTAACGGCGTTTTGCAGGGAATCTTCGCTCTCTAGCCGTGCCTGCCCGGGACTTGTCCCGGTGCCAGGCACGGGGACGTGGCGGTTGGGGACAGGAGAGGCGCCCCGGTAGGAACGGAGCCCGGGCCCAGCGCCTACACTGAACTCCGGATGAAGGACGTACTGACGATCTCCAACGAAGCTGCGGCCGAGCTCGCCGCCGTCTCTGACAGCGTGCTGGAGGCTCTGCGCGAGCGCCTCGGTTGCACGATCAGGCTGCGCGGCAACCGGCTCACGTTCGAAGGCGGGAAGGGCGACGTCGCGCGGGCGCGCAGCGTCGTCGAGGAGATCGTCGGCCTGGTCGAAGACGGCCAGGAGGTCGGGCCGAGCTCGGTAGACGCGGTGCTGGGGGCTCTCGACCAGGCCGAGGACGTGCGCGAGGTGTTCGAGGAGGTCGTCTGGCGCCATCGTGGCAAGAAGATCACACCCAAGACTGTCAATCAGAAGCGCTACGTCGATGCCATCCGCTCTCGTACGGTCACCTTCGGCATCGGTCCCGCGGGCACCGGCAAGACCTACCTGGCGATGGCGCTGGCCGTCGCGGCGCTCACGGAGGGGCAGGTCGGGCGCATCATCCTCACCCGCCCGGCGGTCGAGGCCGGCGAGAGGCTCGGCTTCCTTCCCGGCGACCTCCTGGCCAAGGTCGACCCCTACCTGCGCCCTCTCTTCGACGCCCTCTACGACATGCTCGACCCCGAGCGGCTCTCGGCCTATATCGAGTGCGGCACGATCGAGGTCGCGCCGCTCGCCTTCATGCGCGGGCGCACGCTCAACGACTCGTTCATCATCCTCGACGAGGCCCAGAACACCACCCCCGAGCAGATGCAGATGTTCCTGACCAGGCTCGGCTTTGGCTCGCGTGTCGTCGTCACCGGCGACATCACCCAGGTCGACCTGCCCAAGGAGCAGGCTTCGGGCCTGATCCAGGTGCAGCAGATCCTGGCCGACATCGACGGCATCGCCTTCGTCCACTTCGGCCACGAGGACGTCGTCCGCCACAAGCTGGTGCAGCGAATCGTCGAGGCCTATAAGCGCCACGTCGAGGCGACCGGCGCCGAGCGGCGCCGCTAGTTGTGCATGCGATGGTCGAGATAGAGATCGACAACAGAAGCGGCGCCGTGATCGACAAGCAGGCGGCCGCCGCGCTCGCCCGGGCGCTGCTAGAAGCGGAGGGCGTCTCGGAGGGCGAGCTAGGGCTCGGCTTCGTGGTGGGCGAGGAGATCCGCGCGCTCAAGCGCGAGCATCTGGCGATCGATGAGGTAACCGACGTGCTCTCCTTCCCGATCGACGAACTGGGCGACCTGCCGGACGGGCTTCCGCGCCAGCTCGGCGACGTCGTCATCTGTCCGGAAGTGGTGGGGACCGAGTGGCGCCGGCCGCTCGCGCATGGACTCTTACACCTGCTCGGCTACGAGCACGGGCCCGAGATGGAGGAGCGGGAAGACCGCTACGCACTGCTATGAGCCCTCGCTCGCGCATCTCGCTCATCGACAGCTTCAACTTCGCCTTCCAAGGGGTCATTCACGCCGTCCGGACACAGCGCAACATGCGCATCCACCTGCTCATCGCGGTCGCGGTGATGATCGCCGCGATCGCCATCGGCGTGAAACGGATCGAGTTGATCGCGATCATCCTGGTGATCGCCTTCGTGCTGATCACCGAGATGATCAACAGCGCGCTGGAGGCCGCGATCGACGTCGCGACCACGAGCTTCGACCCGATGGCCAAGCTGGCCAAGGATATGGCTGCCGGCGCCGTCCTCATCTCGACCGTCACCGCCGCCGCGGTCGGCTTTCTCATCTTCGAAGATCGCATCGCCCAGCCGAGCACAAACCTGGTTGACCGAGTTGAGCGGGCACCCGTATATCTGACACTGGTTGCGCTGATGATCACGACGATGATCGTGATTGCGACCAAGGCGCTGACCCATCGAGGAACGCCGCTTCGCGGCGGCCTGCCTTCCGGCCATGCCGCTATTGCCTTCGCAGCCTGGATGGCGGTTACCTCTCTGGTCTCCAACGGTCAGCACCGCTTCTTGATCTCGTCGCTGGCGCTAGTGATGGCGGTACTGGTGGCGCAGACGCGCATCGAGGCCGGTTTCCACTCCGCGCTGGAGGTCGCCTACGGCGCCGTTCTAGGCGCTCTGGTGATGCTCGCCTTCTTCCAGGTGTTCACGTGAGCCCGAGCAGGGTGCCGTGAAAAGCGGGTTCATCGCTGTCGCCGGGCGTCCCAACGTGGGTAAGTCCACGCTCGTCAACGCGCTTTGCGGCGGCAAGGTCGCGATCGTCTCGGACAAGCCGCAAACGACGAGGCGGCGCATCTTCGGGGTCGCCAACGGGGAGGATTATCAGCTCGTGCTGGTCGACATGCCCGGCTTCCAGCGCCCGCTCGACCCCCTGACCGAGCGCATGCAGCGCACGGTCTCCAGCTCGTTCGAAGACGCGGACGCCGTCGTGCTCGTGCTCTCGTCGCAGGAGAGAATCGGCGCCGGCGACCGCTTCATCGCCCAGCGTGTGTTCGCGCTCGGCGTGCCGGTGGTGATCGTGTTGAACAAGGTCGATCAGCAGAAGCCGGGCCACATCGCCTCGCAGATGAAGACCGCCGCCGAGCTCGGCGACTTCCACGCTCTGCACCCGATCAGCGCCAAGACCGGCGACGGCGTATCCGATTTGCGCGACGAGCTGCTCGGGCTGCTTCCCGAGGGAGTTGCCTACTTCCCGCGTGACGTCATCACCGACATGCCGCTCGAGCTGCGCCTGGCCGAGCTGGTTCGCGAGAAGGCGCTTGCTCTGACCCGCGACGAAGTTCCGCACTCGCTTTCGGTGGAGGTGGAGGAGATCACCGAGCGGGTGATCAGAGCCCGCATCATGGTCGAGACCGACTCGCAGAAGCAGATCCTGGTCGGACGGGCCGGACGGATGGTCAAGGAGATCGGCGTACGGGCGCGGCCCGAGGTCGAGCAATTGATCGGGCACCGAGTCTTTCTCGACCTCAAGGTCAAGGTCGAGCCGCGCTGGCGTCGCGACCAGGCGACGCTGGAGCGACTGGGAATCTAGCCCCGTTCCACATGAAGCACTCGACCTTGTTTGAATCGGGCAGGGTGCTGTAGATTCGAGCTCTCGGGAAAGGAGCGCTGGGCATGCAAACGATCTTGGTGGCGACCGACGGCTCGGCCTGCGGGCAGCGGGCCGAGGACGAGGGGGTCAGCCTGGCTGTCGCCACAGGCGCCCGTCTGGTCTTTCTGCACGTCCAGCCCGAGGTAGACCCCTCCCGCTCTCGCCCGGGCGCGCTGAGCGAGGAGACCGACGAGTCGCATGCTCTGCTCGACCGCGCACTGGCCAAAGCGGTGGAGGCGGGCGTCGATGCCGAGGCCGAGATCGTCGAGGGCAACGCCGCGCGCGAGATCGTCGATGCCGCGCGGCTGCGTGGCGCCGACATCATCGTCGTCGGCTCGCGCGGGCTCGGCAAGCTCTCGGGCATGTTCCTGGGCAGCATCTCGCAGGGCGTGCTCAGCGAGACCGATCGGCCCGTGCTGATCGTCAAGGAAGAGAAGGCGCCCTAACGGCGTCCTCCTGTTGGATAGAAGGCGAAGTCTCGACACAGCGGATCGCTTGACACCAAATCTGTCAACGGACGCGTGTGTCGTAAGTCGAGCAGTTGTTCCACAGCCGCTCCGTTGTATCCCCCTCCGGGAGAGCGCACTTTCGCCGGGCCCTAGGCGCCCCTCTTCAACCGTGCCAGCGCCTGCTCGTAGATGCCGCGCAACACCTCGTCGACGAAGACGAAGCGCACCTTCTCGATCAGCGGCAGACGTATGAGCGCGTCGTTCGTCGCGGCCAGGGCGATCGGCGCGGCCAGCTGCGCCGGGTAGCCGTAGGCGCCCGTGGAGATTGCGGGGAAGGCGACGGTGCGACAGCCGTGCTCACGCGCCAGCTCGAGCGCCCGCTCGTGGCAGGAGGCCAGGAGCAGGTCCTCGTCGGCGCCGCCGCCCTGCCAGACGGGCCCAACCGCATGGATGACGAAGCGCGCCGGGAGCCTGCCGGCGCCGGTGATCACAACCTCGCCCGGCGCGCAGTGGCCGATCTTGCGGCACTCGGCCATGATCTCGGGCCCGCCGGTTCGATGGATCGCCCCGTCCACTCCGCCGCCGCCGCGCAGTTCGGCGTTGGCGGCGTTGACGATCGCGTCGACGTGCTCGCGCGTGATGTCGCCAAGCGTCAACTCGATTCGCTCATATCCGCTATATGGTGCCGAGTCAGTCTCCATATCTTCTGGCGAATAGTGCACTAAGGCGATCGATTGAGCTCGAGCCGGTCTTCGCGTCCCTCAACCCGGTTTCCTTCGACGCCCGCCTTTTATCGTTGCCTCGCTGCCCCGCCAGATCCACCCACCCGTCGAGCGTGGCGAGCGATCGGGCAACGAGGTGCAGATGGAGCGATTGCGGAGTCGGCGCTCTTGGCGCAACGTTTTTGTAGGCTTACGTCGTGCGCTATCGCAAACTAGGCCGGACGGGGCTGGAAGTCTCCGAGATTGGTTTCGGAGCCTGGGGCATAGGCGCGGATGCCTGGAAGGGCGCCGTGGACGAGGTCTCGCTGGCGGCCATGCGCCGGGCTATCGAGCTGGGTGTCAACTTCATCGACACCGCGATCGTCTACGGCTCCGGTCACAGCGAAGAGCTGGTGGGAAAGATCAAGCGCGAGCACCCCGAGGTGATCGTGGCCACCAAGATCAACCCCGCCAACTGGGAGTGGCCGGCCAAGTACACGACGCCCGCCGACGCTGCCTTCTCGGCCAAGCACGTGGTCGAGCGCACCGAGCAGAGCCTGCGCAACCTCGACGTAGAAGTGATCGACGTGCAGCAGTTCCACGTCTGGTCGGACAGCTGGGTCGATCAGGGCAGCTGGCTGGAGGGAATCGAACAGCTGAAGCGCGACGGCAAGATCCGCTTCTTCGGCGTCTCGCTCAACGACGCCGAGGCCGGCTCGGCTCAGAAGCTGGTCGAGAGCGGGCTGGTCGACACCGTGCAGGTGATCTACAACGTCTTCGACCAGGCCGCGGACGACGATCTCTTCCCGGCCTGCGAGCGCCAGGACGTCGGCGTCATCGTTCGCGTTCCGCTCGACGAGGGCGCGCTGACCGGCAAGGTGCGCCCCGACACCGTCTTCGCCGAGGGCGACTTCCGCAACGACTACTTCTCCGGCGACCGCAAGGAGCAGGTCTGGGAGCACGTGCAGCAGATCGCCGCCGACCTCGGTATCGAGGTCGACGAGCTACCGCGGGCCGCGCTTCGCTTCTGTCTGGTTCCCGACGCCGTCTCGACCGTCATCGTCGGCATGCGCTCGCTTGAGCACGTCGAGGCGAACGCCGCGGTCAGCGACGCCGGGCCACTGCCCACCGAGCAGGTCGAGCTCTTGCGCCCGCACCGCTGGGTGCACCAGTGGTACCACTGAGCGCGCTCTAGCCCGAGGACCTATTCAGCGGCCGGCTCCGGCTCGGACGCGAACTCGCGCCCGGCGCGCACGATCGCGACCGGGCAGCGGGCGTGCAGAGCGCACTGGTGGCTGACCGAGCCCAGCATCAACTCGCGGAAACCGCCGCGGCCACGCGAGCCGACCACCAGCAGCTCGGCCGCTCGAGACTCCTCGACCAGCACGTTCGCGGGCTGGCCCTCGCGCGCAATCGGCTCGATCTCTACGCGGCCTCCGTCCTCCTTCGCTATCCGGAGCGCCTCGGCCAGCACCTCCTTCGCCGCCGCATCGGCGTCCTCGGACAGGTGCGGCGGCGGAGGAGCCCAGCCGGCTCCGTAGGCGGCCAGCGGCACGTGCCAGACGACGACAACGCGCAGCTTGGCCTTGCGGGTGCGAGCCTCCTCGAGGGCGAACCTGAGCGCCGAGTGCGAGCACTCCGAGCCGTCCACGCCGACGACGATCATCCTGCGCCTCCTTCTCGCTGGAGGGTTTTCACTTCTATACGGAGTCTCTCTCGGAGGCGGTTGGCGAGCAAGTTCATCTCCGAGCGCCTGGTCGGAGTACGCCTACGGCCGGGCGATCGACATCAATCCGCTCGAGAATCCCGAGGTTCCAGGGGGGTGTCGTCTCGCCGCCGGGCGGGCGCGTCTACACCGACCTCAGCAAGTGGAAGAAAGGGGTGATCCACTCGGGCGACAAGGTCGTGCACGCCTTCGCGGCGGTCGGCCGGCATTGGGGCGGTTACCGGCACTCGCTCGAGAACTACCAGCGCTTTTCCTGGAACGGGCGGTAGAAGTTCGACCTCAACTGGAGTCGAAACTACGTATTGATCGCCGATCGGAGGCTGAGCGCCTCGGTTTCGTCAGCGCAGTACCTCGTATTCGTTGGCTTTGATTGGCCCGAAAGCCTGTGGATTTCTCGGATTTCGCTCTTTTCGCCGTTCAGCGAAGATGAGTGAAGCGGTTGGAGTATCAGCGGCGACAGCGGCGGGTGCGGCGCCGCTCACGAGAGGAGTCGGATGCGGTCCGGTTATGTGGCATCGCCGGCAAGCCCGGAGGAGCTACAACGACAACTGGTGTTGCTCGCCTGCGAGCGACAACGACTCCGTGAGGCCTGCTCGTCTCGGGAGTTGCTCGAGCGCAATAGGCTCGAGATTGCGCACCGTCAGCACGAGCTCTCCCATGCGCTGGTCAGGCGTCATCTGAGCTGTTCGCCTCAGCCCGCCGCCTGAGCGACCGCGAGCAGGGCACTCCTGGGCAGTGGAGACCAAAGGCCGACGTTCGCTTGGTGCGAGAACAATCGAGCGTTCGCACGAGCTCGGCAAGAATTAGTCGGCTCGCCGAACAGCCCCGCCCATCGTCTCCGGCTGCGCCGGCGCGCTTTTGTGCATCAGCTCGGTGGAGAAGCTGCCCACGCTCGATTCGATCGCCCGCGTGCCGCCGTCCCGGCTCGGCCGGTCGAGTTATGGTCGTAGTGAGCCGCCCGTTCGCTGCGCTGTCGGCCCGGACAGTTCAGTGCTCGCAGCCTCCGCAACCCGCCCGGTCGTGGCAACCTAACAGGTAGGCAGACGCTAGGGGGAGCCGCCGTGAACGAGAAACTGAGAGCGGTTTTCGGAGACCCGGACGAGGGTGCTCTGCGCCAGATCGAGACCTGTCTGGCCGACGATCGGGCCGTGGCCGGCGCGTTGATGGCCGACAATCACCTCGGCTACTCGATGCCGATCGGCGGGGTGGTCGCCTACAAAGGCGCGATCTCCCCTTCGGGAGTCGGATTCGACATCGCCTGCGGAAACAAGGCGGTCCGCACCGACATCCGCGCCGAGGAGATCGAGGTGGAACGGGTCATGCGCGAGATCGAGCGTCGCGTCGCGTTCGGACTCGGGCGCAAGAATCCCGAGCCCGTCGAGGCGCCGGTGCTGGAGATAGACGAGCGCTGGAAGGCCGTCCGGGAGCTCGACCCGTCGCTGCACAAGCTGGCCCGCGATCAGCTCGGGACGGTCGGCTCGGGTAACCACTACGTCGATCTCCTCGCCGACGAAGAGGGCCGGCTCTGGGTCGCCTGCCACTTCGGCTCGCGCGGCTTTGGCCACCGAGTCGCCTCGGGCTTCATCAACCTCGCCGCGGGCAAGCCCTTCAAGGGGCACGCAAGGGAGTCGGAAGAGCCGGCGGTGCTCGACGTGGGTAGCGCCCGGGGCGACCTCTACGTCACTCTGATGGAACTGGCGGGTGAATACGCCTACGCCGGCCGCGACCTCGTGATTGATCAGGTCCTCCGCATTCTCGGCCGGCCGATCGCCCAGGAGTCGGTCCACTGCCACCACAACTTCGCCTGGCTGGAGAACGGTCTCTACGTCGTGCGCAAGGGCGCGACGCCGCTCACGAACGAGCCCGCCTTCATCGGCGGCAGCATGGGCGACATCTCCGTGGTCGTCAGAGGCACAGGGGAGGACATCGGCGCGCTCGCATCGGCACCGCACGGCGCGGGCCGCCTCGTCTCCCGCACCAAGGCCGCCGGGAAGTGGAAGAAGGTCACAGGGACGCGCAGGCGCCCGGACGGCTCGACCTACACCTTCAGGCGCCGAGTCCGCGACAAGTCCACGGCCCTCGTCGACTTCGAGCAGGTGAAAAGAGAGCTCTCGGGCCGCGGCATCACCGTAGTGGGCGCCGGCGCGGACGAGGCACCGGAGGTCTACAAGGACCTGGCCGGCGTGCTCGCCCAGCACTCCAACATCCAGGTCGAGCACACACTGAGGCCGATCGGCGTGGTGATGGCCGGCGAGGACGTGCTCGATCCCTACAAGGACTAGGCCGCCGACGCGATTCGACGTGATCCGCGCCGACGGGTGTCGAAAAGGCACGAAACGCACGGCGATTGATGGGAAGGCGCCCGCGGATCGTCTTCATACTAGGATGGCCAGCGGCAAGGCGTACGCGGGAGACCCGCACAGATGATTGAGAGGAGGGAAGGGGCGATGCACCCGCCGTTCGGGCGGCGCACCCCCAAGCTTCAGATGACCGAGATCTGCGTTCGGACGAGAGCACTGAGACGGATCGGGCGCCGTGCGGCGCTGCTGGCCGTGATCACGGCGGTCGTCGCCGCGTGCGGAGGAGGAGGTCCCGAGGAGACGGTCCTGAGCACTCGAGACGGCAACGCCGGGCCGGTGCTCGTCGACGCGTCCAATTACACGCTGTACACGTTCACGGGCGGGGACTGCTACGGGAAATGTGCGAGCGCGTGGCCGCCGCTGCTCGCGAAGGGGCAGGTACTGGCGAAGGAGGATTCGTACGTGGACGCCCGTCTGCTCGGGACGACGCACCGCCGGGACGACGAGCTCCAGGTCACCTACGACGATCATCCGCTGTATCTATCCGCCAAGGACAAGCATCCCGGCGACTCAGTCGGTCAAGGCGCACAGGAGTTCGGCGGCAAGTGGACCGTCGTACTCCTCGACAGCTCGCTGGCGCCGCAGAAGGCGGAAAAGTCGTGCGAGCCGAATTGCGGATACTAAGAGCCGATTTCACTAGGTCTGCACACTCGATGCAGCCACCCCGCGGCGCCAGTGACCACCCAGACTGCTCACCGCGCTACCAGCGCGCCTTCACGGTCCGTGCGACCCCTGACATCCACGGCTCGACCCCCTGGAGCGCACATCCCTAACGAAACAGGCTCTAAGAGCCGGGAGAGATCGCCCTCAGGCACCGCCGCCGCTCGTCGCCTGCTGCGGGTTCTCCGCCCGCCACTCCTGCAACACGGCCAGCGAGGTGTCGATCATCCAGTCTCCGAACTGTTTGGTGTCGTTCACGTGCGGGAACGGCGCCTCCGGAACGGGCACTTCGAGGAACTCGCACAGGGACTCCCAGCCATCCTTGACCGACCAGACGAGCAGGCGCTCGGAGGGCACGGTTTCCTGTACCTCCTCGTGGTAGCGCTCCATCGCGCCGATCATCCACTCGTCGCTGGTGCTCTCGCCGTTCAGCAGTCCGCTGCGCGCCCACATCTCCTTCATCAGCTCGATGTAGCCGTTCCAGTCGGGGTCGATCGCGCATCTGGCATCGGAGAGGTGGCGGATGAGGCTGTCGCCGTAAATCGAGCCCCAGATCGTGTCGCGCATGCTGCGCGCCCAGGAATCGCCGTCGCGCACGCCCAGCAGCACCTTCGCGTCCGGATAGGCGGCCATGAGCTCCTTGTAGAAGTATGCGCCCGGCCAGTCGACCGTCGACTGGCAGCCGTCGAAGATCTCCTCCCAGTCGACGTCTCCGTCCAGGGCTCGGCGCCAGGGACGCGCCAGGTCGGGGCTATTGAGTATCGGGAACATGTGGTAACAGGGACCAACCCCGAGCATCTCCAGCGCAATCTTCTGCGACATAGTGCCCGTGCGCGGCAGTCCGGCTCCAATCAGCTTCACGCTTCTCCTTCCTCTTGATGAGACGGCTGGTAGGGTAACCCATGTGACCGCCGGCGATGCTTTGTACCGATTCGTCGGGTGAGGGAATCGTTGGCTGATACAGACCTGAGCCTCTCCGACGACCGAGAAGTGGCCGAGACGAGTGCGGCGGGACGCCGGCTCGACTCGGGTTCCGCGTGGCTTCTGGTCGTGTGCAGCGTGGCCCAGTTCATGGTCATTCTCGACCTGACCATCGTCAACGTCGCCCTCCCTTCGATCCAATCGAGCCTCGGTTTCTCCGCGAGCGATCTGCAGTGGGTCGTCAACGCGTACGCGATCACGTTCGCGGGCTTCCTGATGCTCGGCGGCCGCGCGACCGACCACTTCGGGCAGCGCCGGATGATCGTGGCGGCGCTCACCCTGTTTGCGCTCGCGTCGCTGGCCGGCGGTCTCGCCCCCGATCGGCACACGCTCATCGTCGCGCGCGGGGTACAGGGGCTCGCGGGCGCATTCATGGCGGCGTCGTCGCTTGCGATCATCACCTCGTCGTTCGCGCCGGGGCCGGCGCGTCATCGTGCGATCGCCCTCTGGGGCGCGATGAACGGCGTCGGGGGCGCCGCGGGAGCTCTGTTCGGCGGCGTCCTCACCGAGGTGTTCAGCTGGCGTTGGGTCCTGCTCATCAACCCTCCGATCGCCGTCGCGACCGCGCTGATCGCGTTTCGCGTGGTGGCGAACCGGCGCCGACCAAGGAGTGAGCACGGCTTCGATCTTCCGGGCGCCCTCACGCTGACCGCCGGTCAGATGGTGCTGGTGTACGGGATCGTGACGGCCGGAGTCTACGGCTGGAGCTCGCCCGAAGGGCTGATCCCGATCGCGGTCGGGGCCGTCCTGCTCGTGCTGTTCTGGGTCATCGAAGCGCGCCTGGTGGCGGCGCCTCTCGTGCCTTTCAGGGAGCTGACGAAGCCGATCAACGTTGCCAACGCGGTCGTGCTCCTGTTCAGCGCGGGCCTGTTCCCGATGTGGTACGTGAGCTCTCTCTACCTGCAACAGGTGCTCGGTCTCTCGCCTCTCGACGCGGGCCTCGCCTTCCTGCCGATGGCGCTGATGATCTTCGTCGTCGCGCAGCGGGCCGGCCGGCTCGTGAGCCTCCTCGGCGTGCGCGCCGTGCTCGGCAGCGGTCTGATCCTGATGACGGCGGGGCTGCTGCTGTTCACGCGGATCGGACCGAACGGGAGCGCGATCATCTATGTGGTCGTTCCCGGAGTCCTCACCACGGCGGGGATCGGGCTCGCGGTCGTCGCCTCGACGATCGCCGCCACCCAGGGTGCCGGCGAGAGGCAGGCCGGCTTGACGTCCGGGCTTGTGAACACCTCTCGCCAGATCGGCGGCGGGCTCGGAATCGCCCTGCTGATAACCCTCGCCACGCAGCACACCACCAGCCTGATCGGCCGAAACCGCCCTGTGTCCGAGGCCCTGACGCAGGGCTTCCGGCTCGCCTACCTGATCGCCGCAGGCCTCGTCGCCGCGGCCGCGATTCTCACGTTCACGGCCGTGCAGGCCCCCGCCCGCTCGGCCGCGTCAGGGTGGCTGCGCCGGGCTTTCGTGATCGGCGTCGCGGCCGTCGTGGCGGGCTTCGTCGCCGTCGACTTCGCCGTCTCGGGCGAGGGCGCTCCGATCGGGCACTACACCACGAAAGGCGCCCACTCCTTCGTCTCGGCGCCGTCGCTCCACCCGCCCACGATCGGCTCCCGTGTATCCACGGCCAGCGACAAGCTCGCGCCCGGTTACCTGTTGACGACGAGCTTCTACCACGTGACGAGGCCGCCTATCGTCGGCCAGAGCGGACCGCTGATTCTCGACAACCGCCTGCAGCCGGTCTGGTTCAGGCCCGTGCCCGAGAACGTCGTCGCGTCGAATCTCAGCGTGCAGACCTACCGGGGCAAGCCGGTACTCGCCTGGTGGCAGGGAACGGTCACCAGTACCGGCATCTCCGAGAGCGGCGAGTACATCATCGTCGACCAGCACTACAGGCCCGTCGCGCGCCTCGAGGGTCAGGGCGGCTGGATCCTCACGCTGCACTCGCTGCTCATCGACGGAGACCACGCCTGGGTCACCGCGAACAAGAACATCCCCCGCGACCTGTCGCACTACGGCGGCGCCTACAACGGCGCGCTGATCGACTCGGCCGTGCAGGAGTACGACCTCCGGACGGGCAAGCTGCTCCGCACCTGGGACGCGCTCGACCACATCCCGCTCGACGACTCGTACGCCCTTCCCCCGACGAACGGCTTCCCCTGGGATACCTACCACATCAACTGGATCAGCCCGGCCGGCGACGGGAAGTTCCTTGTCTCCATGCGCGACACGTGGGCGGCATACCTGGTCGACATGGACAGCGGCCGGATCGAATGGACGCTCGGCGGCAAGCACTCGAGCTTCGGATTCGGCCCGGGAGCCTCGTTCGAGTGGCAGCACGACGTCGAGCTCGGGCCGGGCTCGCTGGTCACCATGTTCGACGACCACTGCTGCCAGGTCAGAGGCGCGGACACATGGCTGCCGGCGACAGGGCCCTCGCGCGGACTCGTGCTCAAGCTGGACGTGTCTCGTCAGAAGGCGACGCTCGTCGCCGAGTACGGTCATCAGCACGCCTTCGGCCAAACCGCCTACATGGGCAACGCGCAGCGGATGGCGAACGGCAACGTCCTCGTCGGCTGGGGATCGCAGCCCTACTTCTCCGAGTACAGCGCCTCGGGCAAGCTGCTGATGAAGGCGCAGCTCCCGGACCCGGACATCACCTACCGGGTGAACCGCGCCGGGTGGGTCGGGCTGCCGCTGTCTGCTCCTTCAGGCGCAGCCCGCCGCGAAGACGGCAAGACGACGGTGTACGCGAGCTGGAACGGCGCCACCCGCGTCGTATCGTGGCGCGTCCTGGCCGGAGCGGCCGGCCGGGCGCGGACCGTGGCAACCGCAGCCAGGTCCGGGTTCGAGACGGCGATCCCGGTCTCGCGGGTCGCCGGCAAGTTCGTCGTCGAGGCGCTCGATGCCCACGGCCGAGTGATCGGAGCTTCGCGGCCGTTCAGCGCGCGTCCGTGACTTAGTGCCTATCCCAATAGGCCTGCATACCCGGCGCGGCTGATCCGCGGCGCCAGTGGCCGCAGGGCCATTTCCCGCACTACCAGTGCGCCTTCACGACCCTCCGGCCACTGGCATCCACGGCTTGACCGCCTCAGCCACACATCCCTATCGGGATAGGCCCTTAGAGCCTATTTCGGCAGGCCCGCATGCCTGCCTACGGGAATCGGCTCTTGCAGCCGGGGATGCCCGTCCGGCGCGTCCCCGATCCGCTCGCCGGTAGAATCGCCCGCGATGCAGCTCCGGCAGAAGATGGGCAAGGCGCACCTGCCGATCCGCGCCCTCGCTCTCTCGCTCCTCGTGGTCGCGCTCGGCGCAAGCTGCGTGTCCTCCTCAGCGTCCTCGAAGCAGAAGGACGAGGGCGGAGCCGACGCCGCCGACGGAAAGCCGGTCGCGGTCTATCCGCTGGCCGGCACGCCTGATGCCTCGCGGAAGAGCGAGATCAGCTTTCGCGACATCGATCCGGGGAGGCTGACCGGCATCCGCGTCGTCGGCTCGAAGAGTGGTCGCCACGACGGACGGCTCAGGCCACACTCCGACGGCCGGGGCGCGAGCTTTCTCCCGCGCAAGCCGTTTCAGTGGGGGGAGAAGGTACGCGTCAGGGCAAACGTCCCACTCGTCGGCGCCCGCAAAGGAGCCGTCAGCTTCCGGATCGCCCGGCCGCCGGTTCCGCCGCTCAGTCCCGCGCGCGCCTTCCTCGAGGGCTCGCATCCGCGCACCCGAGGCGCGGTGAGCTACCGCTCGCGACCCGACCTGCACCCGCCGGCGGTCAAGGTGACGACCTCCTCATCCGACGCGTCGCCGGGCTACCTGTTCATGGCGCCGAAGAGCTGGCCCGGCCAGAGCGGCCCTCTGATCTTTGACGAACACGGACGAATCGTGTGGTTCCATCCCCTCCCGCGCGGGTTCAAGTGCTACGACTTCCGGACCGCGACCTATCTGGACAAGCCGGTGCTGACCTGGTGGCAGGGGCGGAAGCCGCAGGGGAACGGCGGTGGGACAGGCATGATCGCCGACTCGTCCTACCGGGTGATCGCGAAGATCAAGGGCGGCAACGGCTACCCGGTCAACATCCACGAGTTTCGCGTGACGCCGCAGGGAACCGCGTTGATCCTCGGCTACAGCGCCGTCGGTTGGAACCTTCGAGCCGTGAACGGTCGGAGCAACCAGCCGGTCTTCGACGGGATCGTGATGGAGATCGACATCAAGACGGGCCGCGTCCTCTTCGAGTGGCATGCGCTCGGCCACATCCCGCTGACGGACTCGTACACTCACCCTCCGGCCAAACGACGGTTCGACTACGTCCACCTGAACACGGTCGCGCTCGACGACGACGGGAACTTCCTCGTCTCCGCGCGCAACACCTCGACCGTGTACAAGATCGACCGACGCAGCGGCCGGATCATCTGGCGCCTGGGAGGCAAGCGCAGCAGCTTCGAGCTGCCGAAGTACGCGCGCTTCGTCGGTCAGCACGACTTCACCCGCGCTGCCGACGGCACCTACATGCTCTTCGACAACGCCAACCTTTCGACCCCGGTGAAGTGGGCGAGCCGCGGGCTCGTCTTCTCGGTCGACGAGAAGGCCCGCACCGCGACGCTCCTGCGCGCGTTCCGGCAGCCGCAACAACGGGGAACGACGACCCAGGGAAGCATCCAGCTGCTCCCCGACGGTAACTACGTCGTCGGCTGGGGTGGAGGCATCCCCGAGGTCTCGGAGTTCGCTCCCGGGGGCGACCTGCTGTACGACGCGCGTCTCGTCGCGACCGTCCAGAGCTACCGCTCGTACCGCTTCCCCTGGACAGGCCAGCCGAAGCAGCCGCCCGACGTCGCCGTGGTGAGCGGGAAGGGGAAGACGACCGTCTACGTGAGCTGGAACGGCGCCACCGACGTAAGCACGTGGCAGGTGCTCGGGGGGGAGAGTCCGAAAGACCTCGGCGTCGTCGCATCGACTCCGCCCCGCGGCTTCGAGACCGCGATCCAGCTGCCGCGCAGCACGCCCTACGTCGCCGTCTCGGCGCTCTCAGACACCGGTGAGGTGCTCGGGAGGTCGAAGACGATCCGAGCCCGGTAGCCGAGGCGCGAGAGCGACGACGCGCCGGCGCCGCCGCCTCGGTACCGCCGCCTTCTTCGATGGCGCGCGAGCGGTGTTTCCGAGCGCGCCCGGGGGTGTGAGACACTTCAACCCCTTCGATGGAAATGGTGAACGGGCGCTTCTGGGACGCACCTTTTCCCCAGTTACCGCCAGATTGCTCTTGTGGCGCCCGAAGCGAACGGAAACAGAACGCCTGTCGTTTTTATGAACTGCTCTTTTCGCTAGTCACCCCGACCGAAGCCGCCGCGACCAGCCTGGGCGGGCGCGGCTCACCTAACGCCGTCCTCGCTCCACTTCTCCTACCGACGAAAGTCGTCAAGCCCTCCAAGGGAGGCGGACTTTCGTCGGGCCCTTGCAGGAGAACACGTGTTCGTGATAGAACATATGTTCCCTATGATCGCCTGTCTCCTCATCCCAGGGTTTGAATTACGGGCGGTTCTGGCCGGGCGGGAGGAGCTTCTTAACAGACCGCTCGCACTTGAGCCCCTGCCCGGCAGCAACAATGTGATCGGGCCGGTGACGGCAAAGGCCGCAGAGGCAGGGGTCAGACCGGGGATGCGCCTGGGGGAGGCGCTCTCCGTGTGTCCGAGACTCTGCCTGGTTGAGCCCGATCCGGCCCATGTCGAAGCCGAGTGGGAGCATCTGCTGCGGAGGCTGGAGGACGTCGGTATCGCCGTCGAGCCCGAGGAGCCGGGCTGCCTCTACTTCGAGACGAGCCACGTCGAGCGGCTCTACCGCGGGCTCGAGCAGGTGCTGGAGCGGGCGATTCTCGCGGTCGGACCCTTCTGGGAGCCGCGGCTGGGCACGGCCGCCAGGCGCTTCGCGGCGCTGGCGGCGGCGAGCGTGGCCCGGCCAGGGCAGGCGCTGATCGTGCCCGAAGAGCAGACCGAGGAGTTTCTGGCGCCGCTTCCGCTCGAGCTCTTGCCGATGCCTACGCCCGAGCGCGAGCGCCTGCACGAGCTGGGCGTGCGCACGATCGGGCAGCTGACCGTGATTCCCGGCGGCGCCGCGGGCGAGCGGCTGGGCAGGGAAGTCAGGCGCGCCTGGGAGCTGGCGCGCGGCGAGCGGGCCGGGCGCGTGCTCGGCAGGGCGCCCGCGGCCGAGATCGCCGAGTCGATTGCCTTCCCCGAGGCGGTGGCAAACGAGCTGACGCTGAGGCGGACATTCTCGGTGCTGGTCGAGCGCCTGCTCGCCCGGCCCGAGCGGGGCGGGCGCTTCATCCGCTCGCTCGCCCTCTCGGCAAGGCTCGCCGGCGGCGGCTCCTGGCGCCGCAAGGCCACCCTGCGCCAGCCCAGCGCCGAGCGCGGCCGCATTACGGCGGCTCTCTCGTCCAAGCTGGCCGAGATCCCCTCGCCGGTGCTCGAGCTGGGGCTGGAGCTGGAGACGCTGGCCGAGGAGACGGGCGAGCAGCTGCAGCTCGCGGCCGGGGGAGAGCTGGAGGCGAAGCTGGCGCAGGGACTCAAGCAGGTCAGGACGAGCACGGGATCGGGGTCGGTCTGCGGCGTCGTCGAGGTTGCGCCCTGGTCGCGCATCCCCGAGTCGCGCGCGCTACTCGTCCCGCGTGACGAGTAGACGGATTCGCAGGGGGCGCAGGTGTCTAGCAGGGCTCGCGTTGCGAGCGTCGAGGGCGGTGACCGCCAGCATCACTCGACCCCCAGGGGGCGGGCAAGAGCCCTGAACGCGCCCCGGGCGGCGCTGGTCGAGACGAACGCCGCCGGGGTGCCTGTGCTGATCAACCGCCAGCAGGTCGCGCTGGTGCGCGAGGAGTGGCGCGTGGTCGACCGCTGGTGGACGGACGAGCCCGTCTACCGCCGCTACTTCGACTGCGTGCTGGTGGGCGGGATAGGCGTGGTGGTGTTCCACAACGCGGTGCGCGGGGGGTGGTTCGGGCAGAAGGCGTGAGTAGAGGGCGCGGACGACGCGTCGTCTTCCACGACGCCGTCAACGGGGGATGGTTGGAGCAGAAGGCCTAGCTAGAAATCGGCGTAACGCTCTGCAACCCGTCGGTCCGGAGCAGGAAGCGCTAGAACATCGTGTTGCTGTTCTTAGCCTCGGCCGCGACGGGTTGGAGCACGTCCCAGTGCTCGACCACCTTGCCGTTCCCGTCCAGGCGGAAGATGTCGATCGCGGCCCACTCCTCCGGCCACTCCTGGCGATTGTGCACGACGACGTAGTCGCCCTCGGCGATGACCCTCTCGAAGTGGACGCGCTTGCCCGGATACTCCTCCGCCAGCCTCGTGAAGTAGTCGACGAACGCCTGCTTTCCGTCGGCTACGCCCGGGTTGTGCTGGGTGTAGGTATCCCCGACGAAGCGCTCGACCGCCTCGGCCGGCTTGCCCTGGTTGAACGCGAGATCGTAGAAGGCGGTCACCGTTGCCTTGTTCCGCTCGAGGCGCGCCGTCATGCAGCGCTCTTTCCCGATCTCGCGACGGACAACCTTCCTCCGCAAACCCCGCCCTCCTGTCTATCTCCGCGCTGGTTGCAGATCGTCTTCCTACGACCCCGCGGCCCGCGCGGACGAGCTGGGCTGCTTGCGCAGTGTCCGCTCAGCCGCCGGGCTCGCGCCGAACCGGGGCTCGTCCGGGAGGCTGGCTCGGCTCCGGGCGCTCCGACAGAGGCGGTAGCGCTCGCGTCACGGGCTCGCCGGCTCGTAGCTTCAACTTCTCCCCGTGGTGCGATAGTTCGAGCGGCAAGCCGTCGAGCAACGTGTAGCGGACCTTGTCCCGGGAGACATCGACGGTCAGCCGCCGTCCCTGGAAGTTGAGGCGGAAGGCAAGCCGCGGGAGCGCCTTCGGCAGGCGCGGCGCGAATGCAAGGCCACCGTCACGCTCTCGCAGTCCGCCCAGCCCGGCGACGACCGCGAGCCAGGCGCCGGCGAGCGAGGCTATGTGCACGCCGTCTCGAGTGTTGTGATTGATGTCCTCGAGATCGATCAGCGCCGCCTCGCCGAGATAGGCGTAGGCGAGTTCGAGATGGCCCACCTCCGCCGCGACGATCGCCTGCACGCAGGCCGAGAGCGACGAGTCTCGCACGGTCATGGGCTCGTAGTACTCGAAGTCGCGCAGCTTCTCCTCGTTGGAGAAGGCGTCGCCTCGCCGGTACAGCGCCAGCACCAGATCGGCCTGCTTGATCACCTGCTTGCGGTAGAGGTCGAAGTAGGAGAAGTTGAGCATGAGCGGGTACTGGTTCTCGCCGGTCGAGGCGAAGTCCCAGAGCTCGTGCTCGGTGAAACCCTCCGCCTGAGCGTGCACGCCGAGCGCCTCGTCATAGGGGACGAGAATGTTGTCGGCCGCCTGGCGCCAATTCGCCGCCTCCCCGGACTCGGCTCCGAGCGCGCGGGCGCGCTCAGGCTCCTGCTCGACCGCATCGGCCGCTGCGCGTAGGTTTCGCTGCGCCATCAGGTTTGTGTAAACGTTGTTGTCCGCAAGCGCGCTGTACTCGTCGGGGCCCGTAACGCCGTCGATTCGAAAGCGGCCGCGGGAATCGGAGTGACCGAGCGAGCGCCAGAGCCGCGCCGTCTCGATCAGCAGCTCGAGGCCGACTTCCCGCTGGAACTCCTCGTCGCCCGTTACCGCCCTGTGGCGAACGACTGCATCGGCGATGTCGGCGCCGACGTGGAAGGCGGCTGTGCTGGCCGGCCAGTAGCCCGAGCACTCGCGGCCGTCGATCGTCCGCCAAGGGAAGGCGGCTCCGTCGAGATCGAGTGTCTTCGCGCGTGCACGTGCGAAGTCGAGGGTTGAATGCCGCCAGCGGAGCGCGTCTGCGGCGGCGTCTGGGAGCGTGTAGGTGAGCAGCGGCAGCACGAATGCCTCCATGTCCCAGAAGGCGTGTCCGTCGTACCCGGGGCCGGTCAATCCCTTGGCAGGGATCGCTCGCCGCTCGGCGCGCGCCCCCGCCTGCAGCGTGTGAAAGAGGGCGAAGCGGATCGCTTGCTGTAACTCCGGGTCGCCCTCGAGCTCAACGTCGGCGCACTCCCAGAAAGCATCGAGATACTCGCGCTGCGCTGCGAGAAGCGCCTCCCAACCCGTATCGCCGGCCGCCGCGAGTACCGATTCGACTTGATCGCGCATCGCGGGGAGCGAGCGCTGGCTCGACCAGCCGTAGGTCAGGAACTTGACGAGACGCAGGCGCTGCCCTGGTTCGAGCCGAGCCGTGACGGTGACTCGCCCGAGGTCGTCCTCACTCTCGGTGTGCATCTCGGTGCCGGGCGGGGCGCTGAGCGCATGATCCATTCCCGCTCCGACTCGCAGCTTGCTCTCGCACGTCCGGTGCACCAGCACGACGCGCGCGTCGCGATCTTCGTGGTACTCGGGAGCCAGCGCGGCCGAGAGCTCCACGGCAGCACGCGGATCTTGCCGGTCGACGCGCGGTAGCGGCTCGTTTGCCACCAGCTCCGACTGCAAGACGATCGCCACGCTCTGCTCTAGAGGCTCGATCTCGTAGAGCACCGCGGCGACGGCTCGGTGAGCGAATGAGACCAGTCGTGTGCTCGAGATTTGTACCGCCGCGTGCGCCGGCGAGACCCACTCCACCTCCCGGCGCAGGACGCCCGCGCGGAAGTCGAGCACGCGCTCGTGGCGGCGCAATTGGCCATAGCGGACGTCGAAGGGCTCGTCGTCGACGAAGAGGCGGATGATCTTTCCGTTCGTGACGTTGACGAGCTCCTGCCCGACCTCAGGGTAGCCGAAGGCACTCTCCGCGTACGGTATCGGCCGGGCCTCGTAGAACCCATTCAGGTACGAGCCGGGGAAGGCGTGCGGCTCGCCCTCCTCGAGATTCGCGCGCAAACCGATGTGACCGTTGGCGAGCGCGAAGAGCGACTCCGTCTGTGCGAGGACGCCGAGATCGAGCTCCGACTCCCTGAGCGCCCACGGCTCGACCGAGAAGCAGGGGTGGCTGATCATCTCTCGAGCAGCTCGGCCAGATCGGAAACGACGACGGAGGCGCCGTGTTCTCGCAGCGCCTCGGCCTGGTCGTTTCGGTCGACACCGACGACGAGGGCGAAGTTCCCAGCCTTG
Source organism: uncultured Gaiellales bacterium (assembly GCA_964636655.1). Lineage (GTDB taxonomy): Bacteria > Actinomycetota > Thermoleophilia > Gaiellales > Gaiellaceae > Fen-549. The sequence continues at coordinate 50,378 of CAZWTK010000001.1, read as the reverse complement.
CCGGCTTCGACGCCGGCGAGCGCATCCTCGAACACCGTCGCCTCGTTGGGCTCGACGGCGAGAGCGCGGGCCGCAGCAAGGAATATGTCGGGCGCCGGTTTTCCGTGTAGGTGCTCGCGGTCGGCGACGACGCCGTCGATACGAACCTCGAACAGCTCTTCGATGCCGGCCGCGATCAGCACCTCGCGGCAATTCCTGCTCGAGGAGACGACGGCTCGCCGGAGCCCTGCGTCGCGTACCGCCTCGAGATAGCTGACGGAGCCGGGATAAGCCTCGACGCCGTCCTCGCGGATGAGCCTCAGCACGAGCTCGTTCTTGCGGGTACCCAGCCCTACGATCGTCTCGGCGCTCGGCGGGTCGTCCGGCTTGCCCTCCGGAAGCTCGATTCCGCGCGAGGCGAGGAAGGAGCGGACGCCGTCCGAGCGTGGTTTCCCGTCCACGTACTTGCCGTAGTCGGACGCCTCGTCGAAGGGCACAAACGGCTCGCTCGTCCGCTCGGATCGCTCCCGCAGGTAGGCGTCGAACATCTGCTTCCAGGCGGCGGCATGGACGGTCGCCGTCTTCGTCAGCACGCCGTCGAGGTCGAACAGACACGCTTGAACGTTTTCGGGGAGCCCGAGCACACTCTTAGCCTACGCGCTGGACCAGAATTTCGAACATCGGACGGCTCGCCGCGCCACGGTCGGCGCCGTGACGGGGAGCAACGAGACCGAGAGCGCCCCCGACGCCCGTGCGAGAAGGGCCGGGTTGCTCGCCGTCTATCGAGCCGGCACAAGCGCGGCGCGTCCGGCGAACCTTCGAGATCGATGGGCGGAAAGGCTTCCATCGAACCACCGAAGAAGCGCCGAAGCAGCCGGAGATCCTCGGGTTAAAGAGATTCGGGAGCGGGGAATGAAAACGGGGTCTATCCAGATCGCGAAATGGGGGCGCGTATCGTGAGGTTCCTGAGGAGGCGGGAAAGGGATGAGGCCGAGCCGGAAGTCGAAGCGCTCGGTGCCCGCTCGCGCGGGCGCCCGAGGCTCGGGCGCGAACATCGCAAGGCTGTGGTGGAGGCCGAGGTGAGGATGCTCGCGTCGGAGCTCGAGCCCTTCGGGATGCTAAGCCGCGAAGAGCTTGCCAGCCGTACCCATGCAGCTCTCTGGCACGAGGGCACGTTCGACACGGCGCTGCACCTCGCGATCAAATGCGGCGCGGTCGAACTGTCGCCGACGGGGCTCGTTGTCCTGCGCCGGCGTCCTACCAAGCGCGAGATTCGGGCGATCGCGACCCGGGGGCAGGACGAGGGGGGAAGCGATAGAGAGCATGTGGCGGAGCTCCTGGAGCGGGCCGGCGAACATCACGCTCGGGCGGCGGATGCCCTCGAGCGGGCCGCTGCCGAACGGCAGGCCCGGAGCGAAGAGGCCGCCGTCGGTAAGCGCAGTCGGCCTTCGCAAACGGGCGAAAAGCCGGTACGAGCCGAAGGAGCGCAATCGCCGCGACCGGTCGAGACCGAGAAAGAAGCCAAGAAGGATGGTCGGACACCGGCGGATGCCGGCTCATCCAAAGGCGCAGGCGAGGATGAACGGGAGGGGTAGGTGCCCGTAGATTCCCCGGAAGCGAAGTCCGAGGCGCCTGCGCTCAAGAGGGAAGGCCTCCAGGCCCAGGACGAGCGCTCGGGTGAAGATCGGCGCTCGGACGAGGCGCTCGGCGACGACGATGGACTCACCTCCGGCGAGGCGCACGGACGGCTGGAGCGCTACGGGCCAAACGCGCTCGAAGAGAAGGAGAGCAACGTCGTGCTCGAGTTCCTCTCGCATTTCTGGGGCCCGATCCCCTGGATGATCGAAGGCGCGCTCATCCTGACTCTGGTTGAGGTGCGGTTCACCGACTTCGGCATCATCCTCACTCTTCTGGTCGTGAACGGCGGCGTCGGCTTCTGGGAGGAGCACCAGGCCGCTAACGCGATAGCCGCGCTGAAGGAGCAGCTCGCCAAGGACGCGCGAGTCATGCGCGACGGCGAGTGGACGACCGTTCCGGCCGAGGCGCTCGTACCGGGCGATCTCGCGATCGTCGATCGGGGAAAGGTCGTCCCCGCCGACGGGCGGGTGGTCGGCGGGGAGGGGGAGTCGGACGAGTCGTCGCTTACCGGCGAGTCGCTTCCGGTAGGGAAGCAGGTAGCGGACAGCCTCTTCTCGGGCTCGACGATCACGCGCGGAAACGTGGTGATGCGCGTGCTCGCGACCGGTTCGAAGACCGTGTTCGGCCGTACCGCCGAGCTCGCCGGCGCCGAGCAGCAGGCCAGCCACTTCCAGAAGGCCGTGACCGCGATCGGCAAGTACCTGATCGTGCTCGCGCTCGTGCTCGTCGCGACGATCGTGGGGGTCGAGCTGGCGCGAGGGAAGAGCCCGGGCACCACCTTCGAGTTCGCGCTGGTCGTCGCGATCGCGTCGATACCGGTCGCGCTGCCCGCGGTGCTGTCCGTGACGATGGCGATCGGCGCCCGCCTGCTGGCCGCGAAGGATGCGATCGTGAGTCACCTGCCCGCGGTCGAGGAGATGGCCGGAGTCTCCGTTCTCTGCGCCGACAAGACCGGCACGATCACCAAGAACGACCTCGCCGTCGCCGAGATCGCCCCCATGGGCGGCGTCGAGGAGAAGGCGGTGCTACTCGACGCGGCGCTGACGGCCGAGCCGGGCGCGAACGACCCGATCGACGATGCGATCCTCGCGGCGCTCGACGGCGAAGGCGCGCTCGAAGGCTACGAGGTGGTCGACCTGGAGCCGTTCGACGCGATCCGCAAGCGCGCCGACGCGAAGGTGCAAGGCGACGGCGACGGAGTGTTCCAGGTGTCGAAGGGAGCCGTTCAGGCGATTCTCGACCTCACCGGCGGTGGCGCCGTTGACGAGGTCTCGAAGGTGACGGCCGCGTTTGCGAAGAGGGGCTACCGGGCGCTCGCGGTCGCCCGCGCCGACAACGGCGAGGAATGGCGGTTGGTGGGCGTGCTGGGGCTGCAGGATCCGCCACGCGACGACTCGCAGAAGACGCTCGAGGAGGCGAAGAAACTCGGCCTCGAGGTCAAGATGATCACCGGCGACCGGGTCGAGATCGCTCGCGAGATCTCCGAGGAGGTCGGTCTGGGCTCGAACATCCTCGAGCCGGACGCGCTCGAGGACGAGAACGCGGACCTGATCGCGCTGGCTGACAGCGCCGACGGCTTCGCGCAGGTGGTGCCGGAGCACAAGTACCGGATCGTCAAGGCGCTCCAGGAGGCCGGTCGGATCGTGGCGATGACCGGCGACGGCGTGAACGACGCACCCGCGCTCCGGCGCGCCGACGCCGGCGTCGCCGTCTCGGGCGCGACCGATGCCGCCCAGGCCGCCGCCGACATAGTCCTGCTCTCTCCCGGCCTGTCGGTGATCGTCGAGGCGCTGCGGGTGAGCCGACAGATCTTCCGGCGGATGACCAACTACTCGATCTACCGGATCACCGAGACGATCCGCGTGGTCGTCTTCGTCACCATCGCAATCCTCGCGCTGGATTTCTTCCCCGTGACAGCAGTGCAGGTCGTCCTGCTCGCCCTCTTGAACGACGCGGCGATCATCTCGATCGCCTTCGACCGCGTGCACGCCTCACCGCTGCCCGAGCGATGGCAGCTGAGGGACATACTCACCATTGCCTCGCTGCTCGGGCTTGTCGGAGTCGTCGAGAGCTTCTCGATCCTGCTCATCGGGAACTACGTCCTGGATCTCAACCACGACGTGCTGCGCTCCCTGATGTACCTGAAGCTTTCGGTGGCTGGCAGTCTGACGCTCTACATCGCCCGCACCCGCAGCTGGTTCTGGTCGGTTCGGCCAGCCGCCGTCCTCTTCGGCGCGGTCACGGTCGCCGAGGGCGTCGCCACCATGATCGCGCACTTCGGCCTGCTCATGACCGCGCTCCCCTGGCGCTACGTCGGCCTCGCTTGGGGCTGGGCGATCGTCTGGATGTTCATTCTCGACGTTGCCAAGGTCGCGACCTATCGCCACCTGGGCCGGCACGAGGCGGTCGTGAGGGCCACGGGCTTCACGAGCTACTCCCGGAACGCCGAGAGATAAGCGAGCGTGGCGCAGGGCCCGATCCCGACGCCGCTACCACGATCATCGGTGACGGCGAAGGGCTCGAAACAGACCGAAGCGTCGATTCGAGAGGCGGCGCGGCGGCTCGACACCGCTCTCGAGGCGGGGGATCTCGCCGGCGTCGTCGCCTGCTTCGACGAGCAGTGCGAGATCGAGATTCTCGGCGCACGACTCCGTGGGAGGGACGGCGTGCGGCGTTGGCTCGACTGGGTGTTCGGTCAGGTCGAGTCGCTTCGCTTCGAGTCGCGGTTGATCACCGTCGACGGGGCGACGCTGGTAGAGGAGTTCGTCGTCGAGGCGACGCTTCCCGGCCGCCGTCACCGCCGCGTCCACTCCTGCTGGGCGGAGGTGCTCGACTACGACGCGAACCTCGTTTGCAGCCTGCGCTTCTACTTCGACCCGCTCGACTTCCTCGAGGCGAAGGGCATTGTGGGCCGGCTTGTGGCACCAGTCGCACGCAAGCTGGAGCGGCACGGGCTCGAGCGTTTGAGCTGATCGGCTGAGGAATCTCATGTAGCGAACATACGTTCGCTAAAATGAACGGGTGAGGAAGCCCGCTTCTCGTTCTCCTTCCTACGTCGAGCTCCACGCCCACTCGGCCTATTCGTTTCTGGACGGGGCCTCGCAGCCCGAGGAGCTGGCCGCCCGGGCCGCCAGTTTGGGCTACGAGGCGCTTGCGCTGACTGATCACGACGGCCTCTACGGCTCGCTCGAATTCGCCCACGCCGCCAAGGCGCTGGGCCTGCGCCCGATCACCGGCTGCGAGTTGACGCTGGAGAGCCCGCCGGGGCGGGCGGGCTCGCACGTGACGGTGCTGGTCGAGAGCCGCCGCGGCTACTCGAACCTCTGTCGCCTGCTCACGCGCGCTCATGCTCATACGCGACCGCCCGGGAGGGAGCGGGAGCTACATCCGTCGGCTCTTCCCGTCCAGGAACTGATCGAGCTGAATGAGGGCCTCGTCTGCCTCTCGGGCTGCGCCCGGCACGGGCTCGCCGTGCGCGAGCCGAACGTGGCGGTCGAGCTGGCGCGGGCGTTCGGGAGCCGCTTCTTCGTCGAGCTGCAGCGTCCCTACGAGCGCGGCGACGAGCGCCGAAATTCCGCCCTGCGCGAGCTTGCGGCCGATCTCGGCCTCGAGACCGTGGCAACGGGCGACGTGCACGCCCACTCGCGCCGCCGCAGCCTGCTCCAGGACGTGCTCGTCGCCATCCGCCAGAACACCTCGCTCGAGGCCTGTGAGGCAGAAAGGCGAGGAAACCACGAGTTCATCCTGCTGGCGCCCGAGCAGATGCATGCGCGCTTTCCGGCTGACCCGGGCGCGGTCGCGCGAGCGGGCGAGCTGGCCCGAAGGCTCGAGTTCGACCTGACCGAGGAGCTCGGCTACCGCTACCCCGACTTCTCCGACGGGGAGCCCGCGATCCGGCGCCTGGCCACGATCTGCGAGCGCGCCTTTGCCGAGCGTTATCGGGCGAATACGCGCCTGGAAAAACAGGCACGAATTCGCCTCGATGAGGAGCTGAGGTTGATCGACGAGCTGGAATTGTCCGGCTTCTTCTGCCTGCACCACGAGGTGCTCGAGCTGGCGCGCGAGGTCGCCGCCCAGGTGCGTGGGGCCGGCTCACCGCGCAGCGTGCTTCCGCCTGGGCGCGGCAGGGGCAGCTCGGTCGGCTCGATCGTCTGCTACCTGACCGGGCTCTCGCACGTCGATCCGGTCGCCGCCGATCTCTCGATCGGGCGCTTCTTGAACCGCGAGATGGCCGGTGTGCCCGACATCGACCTCGACTTCCCGCGCGACATCCGCGAGCAGCTGATCGTGCGCATCATCGAGCGCTACGGCTCCGAGCACGCGGCGCTGGTGGCCAGCTTCTCGACCTATCGCTCGCGCGGCGCGATCCGCGACGTCGGCAAGGCGCTCGGGCTGCCCTTCGGCGAGCTGGAGCGGCTGGCGAAATTGTCAGACAGCTGGGACGCGCGCGAGGTCGGCGAGGAGCTGAAGCGCCAGCCCGACGCCGAGCAAAAGCTGGGCTCGAAGCGCTGGCGCGCCTTCGCCCATCTCACCGGCGAGATCGCGCGTCTGCCGCGTCACGTCTCCCAGCACCCGGGCGGCATGGTCATCTCCTCGCGCCCGCTGGTCGAGCTGGTGCCGGTGATGCCGGCGGCGATGCGCGGGCGCCAGATCTGCCAGTGGGATAAGGATTCCTGCGCGGATGCCGGCTTCATGAAGATCGACCTGCTCGGGCTGGGCATGCTCTCGGCGGTCGAGGCCTGCGT
>CAZWTK010000001.1:0-43916 GCA_964636655.1 uncultured Gaiellales bacterium | reverse complement strand
TCATGAAGATCGACCTGCTCGGGCTGGGCATGCTCTCGGCGGTCGAGGCCTGCGTGGAGGAGATTGCGCGCCTGCACGGGGAGCCGATCGACCTCTCGCGCATCCCGCTCGACGACCCGGTCATCTACTCGGAGATCCAGCGCGCCGACACGGTCGGCAGCTTTCAGATCGAGAGCCGCGCCCAGATGCAGAGCCTGCCTCAGACGCTGCCTGCCAATCTCGACGACCTGACCGTGCAGGTGGCGCTCGTCCGTCCCGGCCCGATCCAGGGCAAGGCCATCCACCCCTACGTCGAGCACCGCCGACGCCTGCGCGCCGACCCGACCTTCCGAGTGCCCTGCGACCATCCGCTGCTGGAAGAACCGCTGCGCGAGACGCTCGGGGTGGTCGTCTTTCAGGACCAGGTGCTGGAGGTGGCGATGGCGCTGGCCGGCTTCAGCGTGGGCGAGGCCGAGGGGTTGCGCCGGGCGATGAGTCGCAAGCGAAGCGCCGAGGCACTCGAGGCCTACCGCGCTCGCTTCATAGCCGGCGCCGCCGCGAAGGGAGTCGATTCCGAGACGGCCGACCACGTCTATGACAAGCTCTCCAGCTTCTCGGGCTTCGGCTTTCCCAAGTCGCACGCGGCGGCCTTCGCACTGCTCGGCTACCAGTCGGCCTGGCTGCGTCACTACTACCCGGGTGAGTACCTGGCCTCGCTCCTGAACGCGCAGCCGATGGGCTTCTACCCGCCCGCGGCGCTGGTGCGGGATGCGCAGCGCCGCGGGCTCGTCGTGCTGCCGGTGGACGTGAACGCGAGCGCCGCTACTAGTCAGGTCGAGGATGGGAAGGTGCGGATCGGTCTGCTGCTTGTGAAGGCGCTCGGCGAGGCGGGCGCCAAGGCGCTCGTCGCCGAGCGGGAGCGGGGAGGGGCGTTTACGGATGTGTGCGAGCTGGCGCAGCGAAGCGGACTGGACGAGCGCACGCTGAGTGCACTCGTGGCGGCGGGCGCCTGCGACTCGTTCGGCCGGCCGCGCCGCTCGCTGCTCTGGCAGCTCGGTCTGGCGCCGCGCGACCGGAGCGTTCCCGGCTCGGGCGGCAAGGAGCGCCAGCTCGCCCTGCCGCTGCCTCCCACAGTCGCCACGCCTTCCCTGCCCGAGCAATCCGTCTGGGAGCGCCTGCTTGCCGACTATCGCTCGACCGGGCTCTCCACCGGCGTCCACCCACTCGCGCTGCTCCGGCCCGAGCTTCCGCCCGGCACTCTCTCCTCGGTCGACCTTCCCGCTGCGCGGAACGGCTCCCGCGTCGCCGTCGCCGGCTTGGTCGTCGCGCGCCAGCGCCCGCCCACGGCAAACGGCGTCACCTTCCTGCTGCTCGAAGACGAGACGGGGCAGCTGAACGTGATCGTGATGCCGCCGCTCTACGCCCAGAATCGAGCCCTGGTTCGCGGCGAGCCGATCCTGCTCGCGCGCGGCCGCCTGCAGCGAAGCGGCGGCACGATCAACGTCATCGCCGAGAAGCTGCAAAGCCTCCTGCCGCTGGCGCGCCGGCTCTCCGCGGACGCCGATGTGCACGGCTCGCTGCCGGGCATTCACAGCTTCCACTAGCGCTTCGATGGATTCCGGCTCTTTAGGACGTCCCGCGGACACGTCATAATCAGCAAATGCTCAAACTGGCGTGCTCGCTTGCCGCGGCGTTGCTCCTGTTCAGCTCCGGGGCGGCCTACTCACGCAACCAGGCGAGCACGAAAACACTCGTCTGGGCAAAGGGCCCGATCGAAGCCTTCGCCCAGGACGGAAGTCGACTTGCCTGGGCGAGCATCGACAGCCACGCGGCTTGCCCGTGGCAGGTTCGAATACGACTGCTCGGTCCGAAGAAGCAGAAGATCGTGACCAAGCCCGCCGGGCCGACGTGCCACAGCGACACCGGCTTCGACCCCGCGCACAAGACCTACCTCGCTCTCGCCGGCAAGCGGGCGCTGTGGACGCTCCGGGATGCCGGCAACTCCACCTATGTGCAGCTCATTACCGCCTCGTACACCGGTGCCAGCGACATCAAGCTCGACGAACTCGTGTACTCGAACGGTTTCGGCGACGGCGATCACCTCGGTGGGATCGCCGGCGACTCCTCGACGCTCGCCTATGGGGTGGCGAGCGTGGCCATCGCCGGAGCGGCGGACTGCGAGGACACGGGAACCTGCACGGCGGTGATCTCGGGTGGAGGTGTCGAACGCGTATCCGGAACCAGCAAGGTTCCGATTCCCGGATCGCCCCCGTCCGTCATGCTCGCCGCTTCCGGTCACCGGGTTGCGCTTGTGGTCGCGGTGACGGCCTCCACCGCGGGGAGCATCGGCCCCGACTCTCCGGCGACCGTGACCGTCAGGAACGCCGTCAGCGGCGCGAGCGTCGGCTCGTTCTCACCCTCGGGTAGGCCCCTCGCGATCGCGCTTGCGCCGTCGGTGGTCGCCGTGCTCGAGTCCACAGTCGGCGGAAAGCGAATCGAGTTTCGCACCCCGGCGGGAGCTCTCCTGCGGAGAGTGGCAGTGCCGGCCAAGGCGACGGCGCTCTCCACCACCAACAAGCGAGCCGTCTTCCGCGTCGGTAAGTCGATTCGCACCGTCCGCGTCGTGGGGGGCTCGGTCAAGAAGGTCGTCAACGCCAAAAAGACGCCGATCGGTCTCTCGATCGAGGGCGCGCGCGTCGCCTGGGCCGAGAACTTGACCGTCCACGGTGTTCTCCGCGGACGCATTCGCGCGATCACCGTCCGCTGACCGCGATCGGGGAGGCTCGGAGCCGGACGATGCTTGTTCGTCTGAACAGGCGGGGCGGGCTGGCCGTGGGTGTGGACCGTGTTCGGCGCGGCGGAAGCGGGGGATGGCATTAGTGAGCCGCGCCCGCGCATGTCTGTCGCTGCGGCCCCTTACTTCTTGGTGCCGGGCGTCCGCTCCGGACATGTCCCCGTGCCTGGCACCGGGACAGGTGCCGGGCAGACATGTCGGCAACCTACGGAATCCCTGCTAAAAAGCGAAATCTGCGGCCAAGGGCTGACTCGAAAGGGCACCTGGCCCGGGCAAGCACGGAGATTTACCACAAAAGCCCTGCAAACGCGGCTCCACCTGGTCCCTTGCGGCTCGTCGCCGCGGGACGCTCCCGGTGCCTGGCACCGGACGGGTTTCGGAGCGCCTGAATCGGGTCGCTTGCTGTGCTGGAATGCTCTCACGATCTCGGGGTGTCGGGCATCCGAATCGCCGCCTGCTCGGCTATCCAGGCAAAACCCAGGTGACCACGCGCCGAGCTACGATCACCTCTCCTGCGCGTGAACGAGGGGAGCACCGGGTGGCATTCGAGAGTCTCGACCGATACGGCCCGACCGGCCTGAATGAGGTTGGCCCGGATGTCGCCGGCCTGCTCGGGCGCGGACTGTGGCGCCCACTGGGGGCATCGCGCTGACCGCGAAGAACGCAGTGAGCGCGGATCAGGCACCGGTCGTAGCCGGCACGCCGATGCAGCCCGAGCCCGGGCCTATCCGGGGCGCACTCGTGGATTCAGGCGGCGAGCGCTTCTACCGAGTCTCGAACTACGACGCCATGCCGCCGTTCCTGATGAGCCTCGTCAGCGATTCCGACCACTGGCTCTTCATCGCCTCGAACGGTGCTCTCAGCGCCGGGCGCCGCAACCGCGATCACGCGCTCTTCCCCTACGAGACCGACGATCGCCTCTACGACAGTCCGGAGTACTCGGGCCCGAAGACGCTGCTGCGGGTAAAGCGCGCGGGCTCAACCTTCCTCTGGGAGCCGTTCTCACAGCGCTACGAGGGCATGTATCGGATCTCGCGCAATCTCTACAAGAGCGTCTACGGCAACAAGATCATCTTCGAGGAGGTCAACGAGGACCTCGGCCTGACCTTCTCCTACGCCTGGCTCACGAGTGAGCGCTTCGGCTTCGTGCGGCGCGCGACGCTCGCCAACCAAAGCCGCGCTCAACTCTCGCTGGAGTTGCTCGACGGCGTCCAGAATCTGCTGCCGCACGGAATCGAGTACCGCTTCCAGCTGGAGTTCAGCACCCTCGCCGACGGCTACAAAAGCGCCGATCTCGAGCCGGAGACGGGTCTGGCGCTGATCCGCATGAGCGCGATCCCGATCGATCGTGCCGAGCCGAGCGCGGCGCTGAGGACGACGACGGTCTGGTCGCACGGCCTGGAGCCCGCCAAGCGGCTGCTGTCGTCGGTGCAGGTCGATCGTTTCCGCCGCGGGCACGCGATCGAGCAGGAGACCGAGATGCGCGGGCGTCGCGGCGCTTACTTCCTCAACGCGTCGCTCGAGCTTCGCGGCAACGAGGAGAAGACCTGGTACCTGGTGGCCGACGTCGATCGAGACGCGGCCGATGTGGCCGCCGTGTTGGAGTTCCTGCGCGAGGACGGGGATTCGCGCCAGGCCATCGAGGCGGACGTCGCGCTTGGAACGCGCAATCTGGTGCGCATCGGCGCGAGCGCGGACGGGTTGCAGGCGGGCGAGGACGAGCTGAGCGACTGGCGCCACTTCTCGAATGCACTCTTCAACGTCATGCGCGGCGGCGTGCCCGATCGCGGTTATCTGATCTCACGCACGGATCTCGTCTCCTACGCCGGGCGCATCAACCGCGAAGTCGCCCGCCGGCAAGCGACGTTCCTGGGCTCGTTGCCCGAGACGCTGTCGCACGCGGCGTTGATCTCGCTGGTGAACGAGCGCGACGACGCCGACCTGATTCGACTTGTCTCGGAGTACCTGCCGCTGACCTTCAGCCGCCGGCACGGCGACCCCAGCCGTCCGTGGAACGTCTTCTCGATCGAGATCAAGGACGAGCGCGGCGAGAAGATCCTCAACTACCAGGGCGACTGGCGTGACGTCTTCCAGAACTGGGAGGCGCTCGCGCTCTCATTCCCCGGTTACGTGGAGAGCATGATCTTCAGGTTCCTCGACGCCACGACGATCGACGGCAACAACCCCCGCTACATCAGCCGTCACGGCTTCGACTGGGAACGCATCGATCCCGACCGCTCCTGGGGCGCCTACGGCTACTGGGGCGACCACCAGGTCATCTACCTGCTCAAGCTGCTCGAGGTCTCGGAGCGCTACCACCCCGGAGCCGTCAAGGATCTTCTGACTCGCCGTCTATTCGCCTACGCGAACGTGCCCTACCGGATCAGGCCCTATGCGGCCCTGCTCGAGGATCCCCACGAGACGATCGACTACGACCTGGAACTCGAGCGGGCGATCGACGCGCGGTTGGCCGACCTGGGAGAGGACGCGAAGCTGGTCACGGGCCAGGGCGGCATTCAGTACGCGAATCTGACCGAGAAGCTCCTCGTCGTCGCGCTCAGCAAGCTCGCGAACTTCATACCGGAGGCGGGCATCTGGATGAACACTCAGCGGCCGGAGTGGAACGACGCGAACAACGCGCTGGTCGGCTACGGCGTCTCGATGGTGACGCTCTACTACCTGCGCCGCTTCCTCGCCTTCTGCCAAAGCCTGTTTGCGACCCTCGGGGTGGGCGAAGTCGAGATCGCGGCCGAGGTCGGCGAGCTGTTCGGCGCAGTTCTGGCGGCGCTCGAGCAGCACAGCGGCTTGCTCGCGGGCCCGATTTCAGACCGAGATCGAAAGCTCATCCTCGACGCCCTCGGCGGAGCCGCTAGCGACTACCGCTCGAAGGTCTACGCGGACGGCTTCTTCGGAGAGCGGAAAGCGCTCACCCGCGAGGAGCTCCTGCGCTTCTGTGACGTCGCGCTGCACTACGTCGATCACTCGATCCGGGCAAACCGCCGCGAGGACGATCTCTACCACTCCTACAACCTGATGAAGGTCGTGGACGGCGGAATCGAGATCCGGCGCCTCTACGAGATGTTGGAGGGGCAGGTCGCCGTTCTGAGCTCCGGCGCGCTCACGGTGCAGGAGGCAGTCGAGCTGCTCGATGCGCTGCGCTCGAGCCAGCTCTACCGCGCCGACCAGAACAGTTACATCCTTTATCCCCACCGGCGGCTGCCGAGCTTCCTCGAGCAGAACAACATTCCCGAGCAGATGCTGCGGCGCTCGCGCCTGCTCAGCTCGATGGTCGAAAGCGGCGATCAACGGATCGTGGTGCGGGACGTGAACGGCGTCGCGCACTTCAACGCCGCCTTCCGGAACGGGCGGCTCCTGGCGGAGGCGTTGGCGGCGCTCACGGACGAGGCCGAGCTCGCCGCAGAGGAGACTCCGCTTCTGCTCGACATCTACGAGGAGCTGTTCGACCATCAGTCCTTCACCGGGCGCTCGGGCACCTTCTACACGTACGAAGGGCTCGGCTGTATCTACTGGCACATGGTCTCGAAGCTGCTGCTCGCGGTCGCCGAGACGCTCGGCGCGGCGGTCCTGGCAGAGGCCGAGCCGGATCTGCTCGATCGCCTCCGCGGCCACTACCGCGAGATCCGAGAGGGCATCGGCGTGCACAAGCCGCCTCAGCTCTACGGCGCCATCCCGACCGATCCCTACTCGCACACGCCGAGCTTCGCGGGTGCGCAGCAGCCCGGGATGACCGGGCAGGTCAAGGAGGACCTGATCTCGCGCCTCGGCGAGCTGGGAGTGCGCGTCGACGAAGGCCGGCTCGGCTTCCGTTCTCACCTGATCTCGGGAGAGGACTTCCTGTCCGCGCCGCGCGTATACGTCTACTACGACAACGAGGGCAAGGAGCAGAGCATCGAGCTTTCCGAAGGCACGTTTGCCTTCACCACCTGCCAGGTCCCGGTGGTCGCGCACCGGGAGGGGCCGGCTCGGATCGAGCTGACGCGGAGGGACGGCTCCCGCGATGTCGTCGAGGGGCTCGATCTCGCCTTGCAGGATAGCCGCGCGGTCTTCGAGCGCACGGGCGAGATCGCTCGTCTCGATGTATTCCACGGCCTCACGAGCTAGCTGCGAACGGCTCCGGGCAGCCGCTCAGATGCCGTCGAGATGTGCGGGTTCGGCGCGGTCCAGCCACCTCGCTACGATGATGCCTCGGGCCGGGAACGAGCGCGAGAGGAGCACAACCGTGGCGTCCAACAGCCTTGACGAGTTTCGCTCGGCCGGTCTGAGTGAGGTCGACCCTGACATTGCCTTGCTGCTCGAGCGCGAGCTCGAGCGCCAACGCGGCACGATCGAGTTGATCGCCTCGGAGAGCTTCACCTCGCCGGGCGTGCTCGAGGCGCTCGCCTCCAGCGCCACCAACAAGTACGCCTCCGGTTACCCGGGTGAGCGTCACTACCCCGGCTGCGAGATCGCCGACGAGATCGAGCAGCTGGCGATCGACCGGGCCAAGGCCCTGTTCGCCGCCGAGCACGCGAACGTGCAACCCTACGCCGGCACGACGGCCAACGAGGCCGTCTATCTCGCCTGCCTCGAGCCCGGCGACATCATCCTCTCGCTCCCGTTCGAGCAGGGCGGCCATCCCACGCACGGAGACGAGACAAACCTCTCCGGGAAGCTCTACGAAACCGTTTCCTACGGAGTCAGCCGCGACAGCTTCCTGATCGACTTCGACCAGGTGCGCTCGCTCGCGCTCGAGCACAGGCCCAAGCTGATCATCTGTGGCGGCTCGGCCTATCCGCGCGTCGTAGAGGCCGACAGGTTCCGCGAGATCGCCGACGAGGTGAGCGCGCTCTTGCTTTGCGACATGGCTCATTTCGCCGGGCTGGTCGCGGCCGGGCTGCACCCGAACCCGGTGCCCCACTGCGACTTCGTCACCTCGACCACGCACAAGACGCTGGCCGGCCCGCGTGCCGGCTTCATCCTCTGCAAGGCCGAGCACGCCGAGGCGGTCGATCGCGGCGTCTTTCCGGGCCTGCAGGGCGGACCGCTGCTCGAGACGATCGCGGCCAAGGCGACCTGCTTCGAGATCGCCGGCTCGGAGGCGTTCGCGGACTACCAGCGGCGGGTGTGCGCCAACGCCGACCGGCTCGCCGCCGAGCTGGCCGCGAGAGAGCTCGAGATCCTCACCGGCGGGACCGATACCCACCTATTCATCGTCGACCTGCGCTCGACCGAGTGGACGGGCAGAGGCGCCGAGGAGCGTCTGCACGAGGTGGGGGTGGCCGTGAACGAGATCGCGGTCCCCTACGACGAAAGCCCGCCGACGGTCACCTCCGGCCTGCGTCTGGGCTCGCCCGCCGTCACCATGCGCGGCTTCGACGAGGAGGACATGGGCGAGGTGGCCGAGATCGTCGTCGGCGCCCTGTGCCGGGACGCCGATCTCGAGGCTCTCCGCGTCCGCTCGGCGGCTCTGTGCGCCAAGCGCCCGCTCTACCCCGGCTTCCGCGGCTACTGCGACTTCCGTCAGTAGTACGGTTACGGAGATGACCCTGGCGCCTCAGCTTGCCGCCATTCAGATGCCCCGTGAGGTCATCTTCGGCTTCGCGCTCGCGCTGGTGATCGTGCTTGCGCTGACGCCGGCGATCGGTTCGCTGGCTCGCCGCGTCGGCGCCGTGGACGAGCCGGGGGAGAGGCGACTGAACGAGCTGCCGATTCCCAGGCTGGGTGGGATCGCGCTCTTCTTCGCCATCTTCGTGCCCGCGCTTGCCTTCCTCGATCTCTCCCGTCCGCTCAGGGCGATCCTGGTCGGTGCCGGCATCGCTACCGTGATCGGCGCGATCGACGACGCCCGCGAGCTCGTCTGGTGGCAGAAGCTCGGCGGGCAGGCGCTCGCCGCGGGCGTCACCGCCGGGCTCGGCGTCTACGTCGACCGCTTCACATTCCCCGTCATCGGCGTGGGGGTGCTGCCGAAGTGGCTGGGAATCGCGCTCACCATCCTCTGGATCGTGGCCATCATGAACATGGTCAACTTCCTCGACGGGCTCGACGGTCTGGCGGCAGGGGTCTGCGCCATCTCCGCCGTCACCTTCTGCCTGATCGCGCTCTCGCTCGGCCGTGCCCAGCCGGCGATCCTGTCGGCGATCGTCTTCGGCGCGGCGCTCGGCTTCCTGCACCACAACTTCTATCCGGCGCGCATCTTCATGGGCGACTCGGGTGCGCTCCTGCTTGGGTTCGTGCTGGCGGCGATCTCGGTTGAGGGCCTACTCAAGACGGCCGCGGCCGTCGCGCTGGCCTTCCCGCTTCTTGTGCTGGCGATCCCGATCATCGACACCTCGTTTGTCGTCGCCAAGCGCATCAAGCACGGCAAGCCGATCTACTCGGCCGATCGCTTCCACCTCCATCACCGCTTCATCGACCGCGGCTTCACGCAGCGCCGCGCCGTGCTGACGATGTATTTCTGGTGCGGGACACTGGCCGGAGCGGCGCTGGCCACCCGCTTTCTGGCGCCGCACGCGCACGGTCACTGGCAGCTCTGGCCGAGTCTCGCCGACGCCGCTATCGGGCTCTCGGTCGTGGCGGCTTCGGCCTACATCGTCTACGTGCTCGAGATCGTCAAGGTGGCGAGTCCGCGCGCTCGTCGGCGAGCCCGCCGCGAGGCGCGACTCGACGAGCGCCGCAGCGCCTGATCCAGCGTTCACCGGCGCAGAAACGCTGGTATCCTCGGCGCCGGCATGGAGCGTTCACCGCGCCCGTCTTTACAGCCCGCGGGGGCCGGTGGACTCCTTGTTGCGACGATCGTCGTAGTGGCCGGTCTCGGCGCGCTGATCGGCTGGGTGCTGGGCAGCGCCGAGGTCGGAGCGGCGGCCGGAGCGGCCGCAGGGATTCCCGCGGGCATCTTCGTCGTCTACCGGCGTTACCGGGGGTATTTCAGTTGAGTCCGTCCAAGCCGAGCCGTTTGACAGCACCGCGGCCGTTGCCGAATCGGACGCTGCCCCCGCTCGTTGCCTCGGCGTTCATCCTGCTGACGCTGCCGATCTTCTGGCTGGCGGGCTGGTCGCTTCGCGGCTGGGCCCTGGCGGCGGCGCTCTGGGCCGCCGGGCAGGTGTTCGGCCTCCTCCTGACGCGCTTTCCGCTCGGTGCGGGTAGCACCGGCACTTCGGCCGCCGTCGGCCTGGGCATGATCTTTCGCTCGCTCGTCGTCGGGGTCGCGCTCGTCTTCGTCGCCGTCTCCGACAAGCGGATCGCACTCGCGGCGGCTCTGCTCTACCTGCTTGCGTTCACGGTCGAGTTGGCGCTCTCGCTGCTCAGCTACTTCTCGACGGAGCCTCTCGGATGAGCCGCATCTCCCTGAGCCGGGCTCTGGCGGCGGCCTCGTTCGTTGCGCTGGCTCTGCCGACGAACGCCCTGGCCAAGGGCGAGTTCGATCCCTCCGAGGAGTTCATGCTCAAGCCCTGGATCCCGATTCACCTCGGTCCTCTCGATCTCTCGATCACCAAGGCGGTCGCCTACCTCTTTCTCGGCACGATCGTCACGATCGTGCTCGGTCTCACGCTGATGCGCACGCGCCTGCGCCAGGATCCGGGGCGGCGCCAGACGATCGGCGAGATGGTCTACGAGCTGGCTCAGAACGGAATCGCAGGCCAGGGCCTGCCGACGCGGGCGATGGGACGCTGGTTCCCCTACGTGGCGAGCCTCTTTCTCTTCGTCTTGGTGCTCAACTTCATCAGCTTCATCCCGCTGCCGCTGACCGGCGACACCTTCCACCTGTTCGGTATAAAGCTGCCGACGCTCGGCATCTACGCCGCCACCTCGGCACTCTCGGTGACCCTGGCGCTGTCCCTGATGACCATCTTCTTCTCGCACTTCGAGGGCGTTCGCTGGAACGGCGCCGGAAAGTACTTCGCCAGCTGGCTGCCCGGCGGCATGCCCAAGCTCAGCATCGTCTGGGCGATTCCACTCGCCCTGCTCTACCTGCTCGAGGTGATCAGCCAGATGATGCGGATCGTCTCGCTGAGCGTCCGCCTCTTCGCCAACATGCTCGTCGGCCACATGTTGATCCTGACCCTGATCGGCCTGATGTTCATCCTGCAAACGGTCTACCTGGCGCCTATCTTGATTCCGGTTACGGTGCTTCTCTACCTGTTCGAGGTCGGGATCGTGGTCTCGATCCAGGCCTTCATCTTCGCCATCCTCTCTGCCACCTACATCGGCTCGGCGATCGAGCCCGAGCACTAGCGAAAGGGAACTCCATGCACATCCTTGCTGCACTCACAGGCGACGTGACCAAGATGGGAAAGGCGTTCGCGCTCGCTCTCGGCATCGGCTTCGGCTCGCTCGGCGCCGGCATCGGTCTGGGCAACATCTTCAGCTCGATGATCCAGTCGGTCGCGCGCCAACCGGAGCTGCGCGGTGAGCTTCAGGGAATCATGTGGATCGGCTTCGCGCTCACCGAGGCGGTCGTCTTCTACGGTCTCATCGGCGGCCTGCTGGCCTTCGTCCTGGTCTAGAGGGAAGCGGATCCAGCTGATGCCAGTCGCGGCCAACTCACTGATCACCGTCGTCCCGGGTCTGATGATCTGGACGCTCGTCTGCTTCCTGCTGGTCTACCTCGTTCTCAGGCGCTTCGGCTTCGCGCAGATCCAGAGGATCATCGACGAGCGGCGAGATCGCATTCACCGCTCGATCGAGCAGGCCGAGCAGGCTCGCGACGAGGCGGCGCGGCTGCTCGAGGAGCACCGGACGATGCTCGTTCAGGCGCGCGGGCAAGCCGAGGAGATCCTCGAGGACGCGCGCAGGGTGGCCGAGTCGCAGCGAGAGCGCCTGCACGGCGAGCTCGAGAGCGATCGCGCCCGCCGCCTGGCCGAGACCGAGCGCCAGGTCAACTCCGAGACCGAGCGTGCGCTCGGCCAGATCAAGAACGAGATCGCCGAGCTGGCGTTGATCACCACCGCCAAGGTGACCGGCAAGCTGCTCACCCCCGAAGATCATCGCCGCCTGATTGACAGTGCGGTCGAGGAGCTCGACTTCTCGGCCCTGGAGGAGAACCGCAACTAGTGATCGCCACGGCGGAAACTCTCGATCTGGCAGCGCGATACGGCGCTCGCGATGGAGCCCACTAGTGGGGCTGGTCGAGCGAAAGTACGCGCAGGCGCTCTACGAGGCCGCTCTCGACAAGGGGCGCATGGCCGAGGTTCGAAGCGGCCTGGCCGACTTCGTCGAGGCCGAGCACGCGGTGCCCGAGCTGGCCGCGCTGCTCGCCAACCCGATGCTCGACTCGGTCAGCAAGGGCGCGCTGCTAAGCGATCTGCTGGCCGGCTCGGAACCGCTCGTGCGCAACTTCCTGCGCCTGCTGGCCGAGAAAGAGCGAGTCTCCGTGCTCGAAGAGATCGCGCACGAGTTCGAGGCTTTGGTGGCCGCGGGTGAGAAGCGCCTGCGTGTGGTCGTGACCACGGCTCAGGAGCTGTCGGGTGAGGAGGCGAGCTCGCTTGTCGCCAAGATCGAGGCGGCAACCGGGCGGCCGGTCGAGGCCCGGCACCGCGTCGACCCGTCGCTGATCGGCGGTCTGGTCGTTCAGGCGGGATCGCTGCGTTTGGACACCAGCATCCGCGGGCGCATAGAAAACCTTCGTAAAGAGCTTGTCGAGACAAGGAGCTGAGGAGAGCCGTGAAGCTGCGACCCGAAGAGATCACCTCGATCCTCAAGCAGAGGATCGAGCAGTTCGAGATCGAGACCGATCTCTCCGAGACCGGCACCGTGTTGCAGGTCGCCGACGGCATCGCGCGCGTGCACGGGCTGGAGAGCTGCGTGGCGCTGGAGATGCTGGAGTTCGAGCACGATATCGTCGGTGTCGCCTTCAACCTGGAAGAAGACAACGTCGGCGCGGCGCTGTTCGGCGAGTGGCAGAAGCTCTCCGAAGGCTCGAGCGCGCGCCGAACCGGCCGCGTAGCCAGCGTCCAGGTCGGAGACGAGATGCTTGGGCGCGTGGTCGACCCGCTCGGTAATCCGCTCGACGGCGGTGGCCCGATCACCACCGGCGAGCGCCGTCCGCTGGAGCTCAAGGCGCCGGGTGTGATCGCTCGCCAGCCCGTCCACGAGCCGCTGCAGACCGGAATCAAGGCGGTCGATTCGATGATCCCGATCGGTCGCGGTCAGCGCGAGCTGATCATCGGCGACCGCGGCACCGGCAAGACGGCCATCGCCGTCGACACGATCCTGAACCAGGCCGGCAAGGACATGATCTGCGTCTACGTGGCGATCGGGCAGAAGGCTTCGACCGTCGCTCAGGTTTACGAGCGCCTGAAGGAGGCCGGCGCGATGGAGTACACGGTCATTGTCAGCGCCGCCGCCCACGAGGCCGCCCCGATCAAGTGGATGGCCCCCTTCGCCGGTTGCGCCCTCGGCGAGCACTTCCTCTACGCCGGCCGGCACGCGCTGTGCATCTACGACGACCTCTCCAAGCACGCCGACGCCTATCGCCAGCTCTCGCTGCTACTCCGGCGCCCGCCCGGCCGCGAGGCCTTCCCCGGCGACGTCTTCTACCTGCACTCGCGGTTGCTCGAGCGCGCCTGCAAGCTCTCCGACGAGCTCGGCGGCGGCTCGCTCACGGCGCTGCCGATAATCGAGACACAGGCCGGCGACGTCTCCGCCTACATCCCTACCAACGTCATCTCGATCACCGACGGGCAGATCTTCCTCGAGTCCGACCTCTTCTACTCGGGCGTTCGCCCGGCCATCAACGTCGGCATCTCGGTCTCGCGCGTGGGCTCGAACGCGCAGACCAAGGCGATGAAGAAGGTGGCCGGCCGCCTGCGCCTCGACCTGGCCTCGTTCCGCGAGCTCGAGGCCTTCGCCCAGTTCGGCTCCGAGCTCGACCCGGCGACCTTGCAGACGCTGGCGCGCGGTCAGCGGATGGTGGCCACGCTCAACCAGCCTCAGCACCAGCCCTGGCCGATGGAAGAGCAGGTGGCGGCGATCTACGCCGGTATCCACGGCTTCCTCGACAGCGTCCCGCCCAGCCAGGTACCGCGCTTCCAGGAGGAGCTGCGCGAGCAGCTGCGCAGCGAGGATACGACCCTAAAGGAGATTCGCGAGACGGGCGAGCTCTCCGACGAGGTCGCCGCCCGGCTCGAAACTCAGCTCCAGAGATTCGAGCAGGTCTTCAACGTCGAGCAGGAATCGGGCCTGGCGATCTAGCCTCGCGGGCTCCGACTCATGGCCTCACAACAGGACATCAAGCGGCGAATCCGCTCCGTTTCCTCGACTCACAAGATCACCAAGGCGATGGAGCTCATCTCGGCCGCCAAGCTCAGGCGCTCGCAGCAGCGGATCATGGCCATGCGCCCCTATGCCGACCGGATGCTCGAGCTGATCACCAGCACGGCTCAGATGCTTGGAACGATGCACGGGCTGCCCCTGCTCGAAGAGCGCGAGACGCACACGATCGCGCTACTACCCCTGACCGGAGACCGCGGGCTGGCCGGCGCCTTCAACGCCCAGGTGCTGCGCCGGTCGTTCGCCCTCGAGCACGACCTCCAGGCTCAGGGTATCGAGGTCAAGTGGCTGGTAGCGGGCAAGCGCGGCCGCTCCTCGCTTCGCTTTCGCAGGCGCGAGATCGAGACGGCCTGGACGGGCTTCAGCGACCGGCCGGAGTTCGCCGAGGCCCAGGCGGTGGCTCACCATCTGGCGGAGCTGTACACGAGCGGCGCCGCCGACTCCGTGCTGCTCGTCTATAACCGTTTCGGCACCGCGATGGTGCAGACAGTCGTCGAGCAGGCGATCTTGCCGCTGCCCAAGCAGGTCCTGGAGAGCTTCGACGAGGGCTCGCTGGCGGAGTCCACGCACGGCGAGATGCTTTACGAGCCCGATCCGGAGCTCATCCTAGAGCGGCTCATACCGGCGTATCTGGAGACCGAGATCTTCCGGGCGCTGCTCGAGTCGGCGGCCTCGGAGCACGGTGCGCGCATGAGCGCCATGCGTAACGCCAGCACGAACGCCGAGGAGCTGATCGATCTGCTCACGCTGATCATGAACCGTGCCCGTCAGGCGGCGATCACGCAAGAGATTCTCGAGGTCGTGGCCGGGGCGGACGCCCTTTAGTGCCGGCGAAAGTCCTGCGGATTTTCGCCGGTGAACCAAGTGGGCGAAAAACCGCGCCTCCGGCGTTTGTTCGTCGCGAGTGAGCCGCAGCCACGCATGTCGGCTGCGGCGGACATGGCCCGGTGCCAGGCACGGGGACACGGCCGGGCGGGCGGAAATGCGGCATCGAGCGGGCATTTACAAGTTGGGCGTGTCCGCTTTGGACCGTCCCGACCTTTCGCGGACTATCGAATCGATTGCGTCGCTCGCCACGGCGCCGAGACGCGTTCTTACCTTTCTCTAACAATCGGGTGAGGCGGCCGTCCTATTCGACGTGAGTCCGATCAATGGAAAGCACGCCTGCGCCGATGCGCTGGCGTTACTCTCGCTTTCGCTCGACGAGGAGCTGAGCCCTCTGGAGCGCCACAAGCTGGAGCGTCACATCCACGACTGTCCCGATTGCAGGCGTCGAGGCGCCGGCCTCGAGGCGATCGCTCGCACGCTCAGAGGTCTTCCGCTCGAGACTCCCTCGGTCGCTGCGCTACCGCACCTGCCCTGGCGGCGCAGGGTCTCTCGTACCGGCTTCCCCGCCGCGGCGGCGATGATCGTCGCCTCACTCGGGCTGGTGGCACTCCAGGGATCGGTGAATGTGGGCTCCGGCGGCATCAGCCCCGTCGTGCCGGTGTCGAACGCGGTGAGGCTTTCGCCGGTTACCCACTCGCTGCCGCCGCAGCCGCACCAGCGTGCGGTCGCCGTCGTGGTCTGGCTGCCCTAGCGCTCGCGGTGGGCCGGCCTCGATGCGCGAGCGCGCCTTTACAGTCCGACCGTTCGCCGGACAAACGCGTGGGCTAGACTGGCGCGCGGTGCCCGAAAGGGCGCTGCCCACACGTCAGACCGAGTTTGCCTCGTCGTAGGAGAGAGATGACCGAGCCAAAGAAAGACGCGCCCAACACCGGCAGAGTGATCGAGGTCAAGGGCGTCGTGATCGACGTGGCCTTCGGCGATCAGCTACCGGCGATCTACAACGCGCTCGAGATCGAGATCGCGCCGCTCGACGAGAGCGAAGAGACCAGGACGCTTACCGCCGAGGTGCAGCAGCACCTGGGTGACGACCGAGTGCGAGCCGTGGCGATGGAATCGACCGACGGGCTCGCGCGCGGCGCGGTCGCGCTCGACACCGGCAGCTCGATCACGGTTCCCGTGGGACAGGAGACGCTGGGCCGGCTCTGGAACGTGCTCGGGCAGGCGATCGACGGGCGCGAGGCGCCGCGGGCCGATATGGAGCGCTGGCCGATTCACCGTGATCCGCCCTCCTTCCGCGATCTCTCGCCGAAGCTGGAGATATTCGAGACCGGGATCAAGGTCATCGACCTGCTCACGCCCTACATCAAAGGCGGCAAGATCGGCTTCTTCGGCGGCGCCGGTGTCGGCAAGACCGTACTGATCGAGGAGCTGATTCACAACATCGCCAAGCAGCACGGCGGCGTCTCGGTCTTCGCGGGCGTCGGCGAGCGCACACGCGAGGGCAACGACCTCTGGCTCGAGATGAACGAGTCGAAGGTGATCGACAAGGTCGCGCTCGTCTACGGGCAGATGAACGAGCCGCCCGGCGCGCGCCTGCGCGTCGCCCTCTCCGCGCTCACGGTTTCGGAGTACTTCCGCGAGCAGGGCCAGGACGTGCTGTTGTTCATCGACAACATCTTCCGCTTCGTCCAGGCCGGCTCCGAGGTCTCGGCGCTGCTCGGGCGGATGCCGAGCGCCGTCGGCTACCAGCCGACGCTGGCCACCGAGATGGGCCAGCTGCAGGAGCGCATCACCTCCACCCGCACCGGCTCGATCACCTCGGTGCAGGCGATCTACGTGCCCGCCGACGACCTCACCGACCCGGCGCCGGCCAACACCTTCGCCCACCTCGACGCAACCACCGTGCTGGCCCGCTCGATCGCCGAGAAGGGCATCTACCCCGCGGTCGATCCGCTCGACTCGACCTCCCGCGCGCTGCAGCCGGGCGTCGTCTCCGACGAGCACTACCGCACGGCGACCGAGGTGCAGCGGATCCTCCAGCGCTACAAGGACCTGCAGGACATCATCGCCATCCTCGGCATCGACGAGCTCTCCGATGAGGATCGCCTGATCGTGCAGCGCGCCCGCCGAATCGAGCGTTTCCTCTCGCAGCCGAACTTCGTCGCCGAGGTCTTCACCGGCATCCCCGGCGAGTACGTCAAGGTCGCCGACACCATCGCCGGCTTCCGCGCCATCATCGACGGCGAGTGCGACGGGCTACCCGAGCAGGCATTCATGCTCGCCGGCACGATCGAGCAGGTGTTCGAGAAGGCGCAGGTCGAGCGCAAGCACGCGCCGGCCGCCGCAACGGCCTAGGCGGATGGCCGAGCGGACCCCATTCAGCGTCTCGGTGGTCACGCCCGAGCGGGCCGTCTTCGACGGCGAGGCCGAGCTGCTCGTGGTCCCGGGCGAGGCGGGCGAGATAGGGGTGCTGGCCCGGCACGTGGGGCTCGAGGCGCTGCTCGAGTCGGGCTTGACGCGCATTCACGTTTCCAACGGCGAGAAGATCGAGCTGGCCACCGGGCCCGGCTTTTTCGAGGTCCACGCGAGCCGCGCGCTCGTTCTCGTCGACGACGCGGTCGACGTGCGCGAGATCGATTCCACTCGCGCGACCAATCAGCTCGAGGAGGCAAGAGCCGAGCTCGCACGCCTGGAAAGCGGCGAGGTCGAGGGCGATCGCTGGCGAATCGAGCAGAAGATCAAGCACGCCGAGAACCAGCTGGCCGCCGGAGGTCGCTAACGACGGTGACCCGGCTGCTTCGTTGGATCGGCCGTAAAGGCAGCTATGCTGACGTCCTCGAACGCGCGGATGCGCGCCTCGCTTTATTCGCATGCGGACGACGCTAAAGAGAAGGATCGGGCGCTGGGAGCAGGTCACCGGCAACGGCCGTGCCGCTTCGGCTCTTGCGGCGCGTAGCAAGATCAGCCGCTACCAGCAGCCGCCCGCAAGCGGGCGCGTCCTGCGTGGTATCGGGCGCTTCCTGCTCAACCTCGCGCTTTTTGCTGCGGTTGTGGCCGGCGGCGCCGCCGGCGGTCTCTACCTCTGGGCGAACCAGGAGCTCAGCCAGACGGCGGCCACCACGCCGGACGTGGTCAAGAGCGAGGAGCACCTCGTGGTAACGGCTCCGAACCAGCCGGTACTTGCGCTCGTGGTGGGGTACGACAAGCGAAGAGGGCTGGCGGGAGATCCAGGTCGCTCCGACACGGTGATGCTCGTCCGGCTCGACCCGCGCGAGGATTCGCGGAGCATCTCGTTGCTCTCCTTTCCGCGCGATCTGAAGGTGCCGCTCTACTGCGACCCCGGCACCCCCTTCGCCACGGGCAAGATCAACTCGGCCTACGCCCGCTGCGGGCTCAAGGGCACGCTCCTGACCGTGAAGGCGCTGACCGGTCTGCCCATCAACTACGACGTGTCCGTAAACTTCCGCGGCTTCAAGGACATCGTCAACAAGATGGGCGGCGTCTGGATCGACGTCGACCGCCGTTACTACGTGCCGCCGGGCGCCGGCTACTCCTCGATCGACCTTCAGCCCGGCTACCAGCGCCTGCGCGGCGGGCAGGCGCTCGACTACGCCCGTTACCGTCACGGCGACTCCGATCTCTTCCGCATCATCCGCCAGCAGGCGTTCGTCCGCTCGCTTCGACAGCAGTTTTCCAAGCAGTCGCTCACCGACTATCTGAGCATCGTCAACACCATCTCGGACAACGTCGAGCGCGGCGGCTCGATCTCGGTCAAGACGCTGATCGGCTACGCGCAACTCATCCACGGCCTGTCGGGTGGAAGCGTGGTTCAGGTCAAGCTCGACAACGTCGTCAACGCGTCCGACGGCAGCTCCGATCTGATCACCTCACAGAGCGCCATCGCGAGCGCGGTCGATCAGTTCATAAATCCGGACCTGACCGCCGATTCGCGTGCTGCCACTCAAAACAAGGTGGGTCACGCCAAGTCGCAGGCGGACGCGGCGCCCGCGCCCGAGAAGACGACCGTGCTCGTACTGAACGCGGGCAACACCGAAGGGCTTGCGACCGACACCTCGAGCGGCCTCGCCCTGCGCGGCTACAAGGTCGTCGAGCCCACGGGCGGCGTGGTGGCCAACTATCCCGGCAAGAGGCTCTGGCACACGATCGTCTACTACGACCCGGCCCAGGCCAAGTCGGAGCTGGCGGCAAAGAAGCTGCTGACGATGTTCGACGCCGGCAGCGTGCAGAAGATGGTGCCCAGCGTCGCGTCGATGGCCAACGGCGCCATGGTGGTCGCGGCACTCGGCCAGACCTTCGACGGCGCGCTGCCCGAGATTCCGCCGAAGATCGAAGTCCCGGCGGCACAGGCACCCAGGATCACGACCAACCCCGGCTTGACCTCGGCCACTCTGCGCGGCCTGCAGCCGCGCTTCCACTTCCGGCTCGAAGTCCCCTCGACCCTGGCGAGCTCCTCCTATATACCCTCCGACACGCCGCCGCGCGTCTATCGCATCACCAGCAAGCAGAGGGCGCTTCGCCTGACCTTCAAGCTACCGGGCTACCTCACCGGCTACTGGTCGATCGAGGAGACCGACTTCGCCGACGCGCCGATTCTGGCCGAGACGCACTTCACGCGCCGCATCGGTAGGCGTACGTTCGACTTCTACTACGACAGCGGCCACCTGCACATGGTCGTCCTGCGCGCGAACGGAGCCAGCTACTGGGTGACCAACACCCTCGACAACATGCTTTCGAACGAGACGATGATCGCCATCGCCAAGGGCCTGCGGCCGGCCCGCGGTCGGGTACACAAGTAGCCGTCCGGGTTCGCGCCGGCGCCGGGAGCGTCTGAGCGCGCTCGACCGACTACTCGAGATCGGCGCCGAGGTGAAAATCCGGCGCAAAGGTGGCGCATTCCGGTGAGTGTTTTCTCGATACCGTTCCCCGCCCCGTGGGAGGGTGGGGGGTGGTGGGTGGGCAAAGGCGCCCGTACTCCGAGCCAACGCCTCGCGGGGTGGACCAGCCTGGTGCCGGAACTCTGATCGTTGGAGACGCTCCCGCGCCGCGGATAGGTCATTCGATTCGGGCTCTCTGAACAGTTTTGCCGTGCGAGCGGCGTCCGCGCTTGAGTAAGCTTGGCCGCGCATGAGTTCCGGGGGCGAGACCATTGGCATCATCGGCGCCGGCTGGGTGGGACTGGTCACGGGGGCCTGCTTCGCCGATCTCGGCCATCGCGTGATCGTCCGCGACGTCGTGCCCGAGCGGATCGAGCTACTCGAGGCCGGCAATGTCCCCATCTACGAGCCCGGCCTGGCGGAGTTGCTCGAGCGCAACAAGGAGCGCATTAGCTACACGCTCGAGCTCACCGATCTGACTGACGAGGCGGACTTTCTGTTCATCTGCGTCGGCACGCCTCCGACCTACTCCGGCGACGCCGACCTCTCGGCGATCTGGGCGGTCGTAGACGAGCTTCCGCCGCTCGAGCAGCGGGCGATAGTGATCATGAAGAGCACCGTCCCGGCGGGCACCGGCGAGAAGGTGCGCTCTGCACTCGAGGCCCGTGGGCTCGGTCACCTCGGTTACGCCTCCAGCCCCGAGTTTCTGGCCGAAGGCCGGGCAATCGATGACTTCCTCCACCCCGATCGCATCGTGGTCGGCTCCTTCGATCCCGCCGACGGGAAGCGCGTGGGCGCCCTCTACGCCGGTATCGACGCGCCGGTCGTCTACTGCGACGTGCCCTCGGCCGAGATGATCAAGCTGGCCTCGAACGCCTTCCTCGCCACGCGGATAAGTTTCATCAACGAGATCGCCAACGTCTGCGAGCTGACCGGCGCCGACGTCGAGCAGGTCGCCGAGGGGATGGGCCTAGACCGTAGAATCGGGCCCCACTTCCTGCACGCCGGAATCGGTTTCGGCGGCAGCTGCTTCCCCAAGGACGTCACCGCGCTCAAGCAGCTGGCCGGAAACTCCGGCTACCACTTTCAGCTCCTCTCGAGCGTGATCGAGGTGAACGAGCTGCAGAAACGGCGCGTGATCGGCAAGCTCGAAAAGCACCTCGGCGTGCTCGCGGGCAAGTCGATCGCCATTCTCGGCCTCACCTTCAAGCCCGATACCAACGACATGCGCGAGGCCACCTCGATCGTGCTGGGCTCTCGCCTGCTCGCCGAGGGCGCCGAGGTCAGGGCCTGGGATCCTGTGGCCGAGCGCGACAGCTACCTGCGCGGCGCGCGCATCTGTGACAGTGTGCTCGAAGCCGTCACGGGCGCCGATGCCGCCGTTATCGTCACCGAGTGGAAGGAGCTCCGGGAGCTTGCTTCCGAGACGGTGCGCAGCGCGATGCGGAATCCTCTCATCATCGACGGTCGCAACCTGCTCGACCCCGATCAGGTCAGAGCGGCCGGTTTCGCGTACGACTGTGTGGGGCGGCCGGGACACTGCAACGGCGTTTCCGGCGCAGCCGCGACCCCCGACCCACAAGCGGAGTGACACCTCGCGAAGCGATCATCCTCGCTGGTGGCAAGGCCGAGCGTCTCGGCGAAGCGGCGAAAGGAAAACCGAAGCCGCTGGTAGAGGTTTGCGGACGCCCGCTCGTCGCTCATCAGATCGTTCGTCTGCGAGAGGCCGGAGTCGAGCGCGTGATTCTCGCCTGCTCGGCCGGAAAGGGAGGCGAGTTCGCGTCGGCGCTGGCGGGACTGGGGCCGGAGATCGTCGCCGTCGAGGAGCCGGAGCCGCTCGGTCGCGGCGGCGGCATCCGCTTCGCGGCCAACGAGCTGAGTGCGAAGGGCGCGATCTTCGCCATGAACGGCGACGAGTTGCTCGACGTCGATCTGGGACGGCTCTACGCGGCACACGCCGCGTCGGGAGCGGCGGCGACCGTGACCGTTACGAAGCTCGTCTCGCCCTTCGGGCTCGTCGAGCTGCGCGACGACGGCTTCGTCTCGGGCTTCAGCGAGGAGTCGCCACGCCTGCCGAACTGGGTCAATGTCGGGCTGTACGTGCTCGAGCACGAGGCGCTGGAGCGCTTCCCCGAGCGCGGCGACCACGAGCGAACGACCTTCCCCGAGCTGGCGCGCGAGGGGCGCCTGTATGCCTTCCGCCACGACGGGATCTGGCTGACCGTCAACACGCCCAAGCAGCTGCGGGCCGCCGACGAGTACGTGGCGACTCACCCCGAGTGGCTCACGTGAGCTTTCGCGACGAGAATCGGGCGCCACGGGGCGGCGTACGGCCTATGCTCGCACTCCTTTATTTGCGAAGCCCTAAAATAGGCGCGCCCGCCAACCGCCGACCTGGATGTGAGCGCTGACATGACAAATCTCTCCTCACCAAACTTCGAAGGTCTCGACGCATTCGCGTTCAAGCAGGAGCGCGTCGAGAAGCCGTGGGGCTATGAGCAGATCTGGGCCAAGACCGATCAGTACGTGGGCAAGATCCTCTTCATCAGCGCCGGAAACGCGCTCAGCCTGCAGTTTCACAACCAGAAAGACGAGACCTGGTACTTCCAGTCGGGGCGCGCCGAGGTCGAGCTGGCGCTGGCCGGGAGCGCGGTGACCAATCGCGAGGTCGTCGGGCCGGGCGTCGCCTTCCACCTCAAGCCGGGAACGGTGCACCGCCTGCGCGCGATCGAAGATACGATGGTTCTCGAAGTGTCAACGCCGCAGCTCGACGACGTTGTACGGCTGGAAGACCTCTACGGGCGAGAGGGCACTTCGGAGCCTTGAGTCGAGTCGCGCGTGACTCGAACACAGCGCGAATCACAAATCGAAAGGGGAGCGAGTTGACGAGTGTAGGCTATGACGTCAAGGACCTCGGGCAGGCTGCCGAGGGTGTGCGTAGGATCGAGTGGGCCGAGCGAGAGATGCCGGTGCTGCGAGCCATTCGCGAGCGCTTTGCGAAAGAGCGGCCGCTTGAAGGAAAGCGCGTAGCCGCCTGCCTCCACGTCACCACCGAGACCGCCAACCTGATGCGCACGCTCAAGGCCGGCGGTGCGCAGGTGGCGCTCTGCGCCTCCAATCCGCTCTCGACCCAAGACGACGTCGCCGCAGCGCTCGTCGACGAGTACGGAATCTCGACCTACGCGATCAAGGGCGAGGACAACGACACCTATTACGCGCATATCGAGGCCGCCTGCGACACCCACCCCGAGCTGACGATGGACGACGGCGCCGACGTGATCAGCTTCCTGCACGGCAAGCGCCCCGAGCAGCTCTCGGAGGTGATCGCCGGCACCGAGGAGACGACCACGGGAGTCATCCGGCTGAAGGCGCTCGAAAAGGAGGGGCGGCTCGCTTACCCGATCATCGCCGTCAACGAGGCGCTCACCAAGCATCTGTTCGACAACCGCTACGGCACCGGACAGTCGACCTTGGACGGCGTCATACGAGCGACGAACGTCCTGCTTGCGGGGCGCAGGGTGGTCGTGGCCGGTTACGGCTGGTGCGGGCGCGGAGTCGCCATGCGCGCCAAAGGGATGGGCGCGCACGTGATCGTTACCGAGGTCGATCCGCTGAAGGCGCTCGAGGCGGTCATGGACGGCTTCGAGGTGATGACGATGGCGCGTGCCGCCGAGACGGGCCAGGTCTTCATCACGGCGACGGGCGACAAGAGCGTGATCACCGGTGAGCACGTCGAGCGCATGCGTGACGGAGCCATCCTCGCCAACACAGGTCACTTCAACGTCGAGGTCGATATACCGTCGATCAGGGAGTGCGCCCGCAGCACGCGCGAGGCGCGCGAGTTCGTCGAGGAGTTCGAGCTTGCCGACGGCCGTCGCGTCTACGTGCTCGCGGAGGGGCGTCTGATCAACCTCTCGGCCGCCGAGGGGCATCCGGCCATGGTGATGGACATGTCCTTCGCCAACCAGGCGCTCGCCTCCGAATACGCGATTCAGCATCAGGGCGAGTTCGAGCACAAGGTCTACGACGTGCCCACGCCGATCGACGAGGAGATCGCGCGCCTGAAGCTGGAGACCATGGACGTCGAGATCGACGTGCTGACCGAGGAGCAGGTGCGCTACCTGGCGAGCTGGAACGAAGGTACTTGATCGCGCCGGCGCCGCCCGGTAGCGGCGCCGAGCATAGGATCTAGCGAGATGAAGGCACTCGTACTAGCAGCCGGGTATGCAACTCGCTTGCGCCCCTTGACCGACGAGACGGCCAAGTCGCTGCTCGAGCTCGCCGGCCGGCCGATGATCGATTACCTCTGCGACCGAATCGACGAGACCGATGCGGTCGGCGAGTTGCACATCGTCTCGAACGCGCGCTTCGCCTCCGACTTCGAGCGTTGGGCGAGCGCCCGCCGGGGTCGTCTTCGGCCGCTGGTCCACAACGACGGCTCGCGCCGTAACGAGGAGCGGCTGGGCGCGATCGCCGACATGCGTCTTGTGATCGAGCGGGCGGGCCTGGAAGGCGAGGACATGCTCGTCGTGGCCGGCGACAACCTGTTCGACTTCTCACTTGCCGCGCTGGTCGAGTTCTGGCGCTCCAAGCCGGGCGCGAGCTGCGTAGCCGTCCAGCGTTGCCCTGACGCGGAGCGGATCTCCTCCTACGGTGTTGTCGAGCTCTCACCGGACGGGCGGGTGACGGAGTTCGTCGAGAAGCCCGAGCATCCGGCGAGCGACCTGATAGCCACCGCGGCCTACGTCTACACGAGCCGGCACACGGCGCTGATCGGCCGTTATCTCGCAGAGGGGAACTCGCCCGACCAGCCGGGCAACTTTCTGGCCTGGCTCTATTCACGCGAACCGGTCTTCGGGTTCGTCTTCGAGGAAACCTGGCTCGACATCGGTGATCACGAGCAACTGCGCGAGGCCGATGAGCTGCTACGCGGACGCGTCCGGTAGAGCGCGCAAGGTGGCGAGCGATGCCGGTTGAAAGCCGTTTCAGAACGCCTCGTAAAGCCTCGATCGACTCTATGGCGCATTCGCACCCGAGGCGCGGGGCTCCCGCGACCGGCTCGGCGGGAGTGCCCGAACGGGGGGTTGACTCGCTTCTTCGCCGAACCGAGTATCATTCGTATCGATCCCTGCGGCTCTGAAAAACCGTTGCGCTACCCCTCGCGCGCGATCGGGCGTTGGCTGGTTGCTGCCGAGACGACCGGCTTGACCCGCTCCCCCTGAATGCGTCAGAAAGGAACCACGTGTCCACGCTGAGACTCCGCCTCGTAACTGTGATCGCGCTCGCGCTTGTCGGAGGCGTCGTCTCGCAGTCGGTCGGCGCCGGTAGCGCCGATGCCCGTCCGCACGTCTCCGGCTTGGTCGCCGCCGGCGTGGTTCCCGAGTGGCCCGGCGCTCGCCGTATTCCCGTGCCGAGTGGCGTTCGCGCCGCCTCTCAGTCCACCGCCTTGCGCCGCGCCGCGCTGCGCTCGCTGGCGGAACCGTCCACCTTCACCAACATCGGCGGCGTCGATCTAGGCGACGATGAAAGCGTTTCGGTCTACGGGGCCACCTGGGCCGACTACGACTCGGACGGAAAGCCCGATCTTCTGACCATCGGAGCCAATTCGCCACCTGACTACTCGACGCCCCCCACTGCCTTCACCAAGCTCTACCACGGTAACGGCGACGGTACGTTCAGCGAGAACAAGGCTACCGGCCTGCCTGCGCTCTGGGGCGGTGTGGCTTCCTGGGCCGACTACGACTCTGACGGACGCCTCGACGTTCTCATCGCCGGCTGCACCGACGCGTACTGCTCGGCCACCGTCAGCAAGCTCTACCGAAACAACGGCGACGGTAGCTTCAGCGAGGACACGAGCGCGGGCCTCGCCGGCGTGGTGACGGCGGATAGCGACGCGATCACCTGGACCGACTACGACTTGGATGGTAGGCCCGACGTCCTACTCACCGGTATCGGCAACTACGGCTTCTTCATCAACGGCACGAGCGCGAGCAGCGCCGTCGAGCCAGAGCTGCTCACCAAGCTCTACCACAACAACGGCGACGGCAGCTTCAGCGAGAACACCAACGCGCAGCTCTCCGGCCTCTACTTGGGCATGTCGGCCTGGAGCGACTACGACGCCGACGGCTTCCCAGACCTGCTGCTGAACGGCATTGCCGGCCTTACGTCTACAACGTCCGCCGCCAGCCTTGCGTCTCCAACGTCCCTCACCAAGCTCTACCACAACAACGGCGACGGCACGTTCAGCGAGAACACGGCCGCCCAGCTGCCCGCTACAGCCGGGGGCTGGATCGCCTGGGGCGACTACGACGGTGACGGCTTTGCCGACATCCTCATCAACGGTTCGCCCGCAATGGTCATCGCCGCGCTGGATTCCCCTACCGATTCCTCTGCCGGCACCCGGCTCTATCGCAACAACGGTGACGGTACGTTCACAGAGAACACGACTTCCGGTTTGCCCGATGTTGGCAACGCCCAGCTCATCTGGGGCGACTACGACGGGGACGGTCGTCTCGACGTCGCACTCAACGGCTGCCTGAAACCGTGCACCTATTCCAGCCTGGCCGGTCCCAGCTACGTGACCGAGCTCTACCGTAACAACGGAGACGGCACGTTCAGCAAGGACGAGAGCGCCGGGCTGCCCGCCGACTTCGCCTGGTTCGCCGCAGGCGACTACAACTCGGACAACCGTCTCGACCTGCTCTTGTACGACACCTCGACCTTGGCAAACGCCGGCCTCTACCGGAACGACGCGGCTGTTGCCGCCGCCGCGCCCGACTCTCCGGTCGGCCTCGAGTCCCATCTCATTCCGAAGAGCGTCGTCAGGCTCTCCTGGGACGAGAGCAGCTCGAAGACGCTCTTGAACAGCGTCACCTACAACCTCAGGGTCGGTACGGCGCCCGGCGCCGGCGACGTCGTCTCGGCGCTTGCCGGACCGAGCGGCGTCAGGCAACTGTTCGCATACGGCAACGCCGAAGGAAGGAACTTCGCCAAGCTGAAGATCCTTCGCCCGGGCACCTACTACTGGAGCGTTCAGGCTGTTGGAGCGAACTATGCGGGCTCCTACTTCGCCCCGGAGCACGAATTCGTCATCCCTGCGAAGGCCACGCTCAGGCTCCTGAGGTCGCATATCTTCGCCTGCACGGGCGGTCCTCGCACGACCAAGGTATTCGGCAGCGTCAGGCCCGGTTACTTCTCCGCGTTCGTGTCACTTCAGAGGCGTTTTGCCCGCGGAGCGGGCTGGCGGGCCGTGACGACGAGGAAGCTCACGTCGCGGGGTAACTTCAGCTTCGCCAAGGTCGGCAAGGGAGTGAAGCGCTCCTTCTGGCTGCGTGTGAGGGTCAGGTCGAAGCTGGGGACGGTGGTGAGCCGCCCCGCGCACGTGTACGTGAAAGGCGTCGCCGCCTGCACCATGCCAAAGAAAAGCGCATAGGCCGAGGCATCCGGTCGGACAGATTCGGCACCGAAAATACACGAGTCCGGCACGGCTCGCGCTCTAGCGTGAGCGCATGTCTCTGCTCGAGCTCCTGCTTCCCTTGCGTTGCGCGGCCTGCGGCGAGCCCGGTAGCGAGCTCTGCGAGCGTTGCCGCGAGCGCCTGCCGCGTCTGTGTGGCCCGCTTTGCGAGCGTTGCGGCGCGCCGACCGCCTGGCCGGTGGCTCGCTGCCTGGAGTGTGCCGGCCGCCGGATCTCGTTTGCCAGCGCGCGCTCGGCGCTTCTCTACGCGGGCGCTGTGCCCAGGGTGGTCGGGGCCTGGAAGGAGCGCGGCCTGCGGCGCCTGGCCGTCACACTGGCCGAGCTGGTCGCCGAGGCCGTCCCGCCGCCGCGGGTCGGCGCACTCACCTGCGTGCCGGCGCAGCACGAGCGGTCGCTCTCGCGCGGCTTCCACCCGGCCCGCTCGCTGGCGCTCGAGCTGGCGCGCATCTGGGAGCTGCCGTTCGCGCCGCTACTCGAGCGTGTGGGCTCGCCTCGACGCCAGCGCGGTCTGGCTCTCAGCGAGCGCAGCCGGAACGTCGCCGCCGCCTTCGCGCCCAGGCCCGGCATCAGCCCGCCCAGCCGAGTCTGTCTGATCGACGACGTCTACACCAGCGGTGCCACCTCCTCGGTTTGTGCCGGTGTCCTGCGCCGAGCCGGTTGCCGCCGCGTCGAGGTAGTAGCCCTTGCGAGGGCTGTTCGAGAATGCTAGAGGGGGGTAGAGTGAAAGTAAGAAGAGCGACCGTCCGGATTAGCGGCAAGTGCCTCGAGCGAAGACCAATACATATCCCGGACGCATGCAGGCGGCGCCAGTCGCAGCCGCCGGCTGTTGCTCATGGATAGGGCGGGTCACAGGCCCGCCACATCTCGAATACTAAGGAGCGCCTGATGCAGCTTCAGATCAAGGGAAAGAACGTCGAGATGAACGACGCGATCCGCAGTTACGCGGAGGAGAAGCTCGGCAAGCTCGAGCGACATCTCGCCGATCCAACCAAGGTTGAGCTCGAGCTCTCCCTGGAGAAGAACCCCTCGATCGCCGACAACCACGTCGCCGAAGCGACTATCTGGACGAAAGGCCCGACCCTGCGCGCCCGCGAGAGCTCGGTTGACTGGCGCGCCTCGATCGACGAGTTGGTCGACAAGCTCGAGCGCCAGGCCAAGCGCTACCAGAACAAGCGCCGCAATCACCATCCGCACACGGGTAACTCGGCTCTGTCCGAAGCCAAGCCCGTGATACCGGGCGAGCTCGAGCCGCTGATCGTGAAGACGAAGCAATTCGCGGTCAAGCCCATGACGCCCGAGGAGGCGGTTCTACAGCTCGAGTTGATAGGCCACGACTTCTTCGTTTTTCGAAACAGTGAAGCCAACGAGCTCGCGGTTGTGTATCGTCGCCGCGACGGCAACTTCGGACTGATCGAGCCGCAATCGTGAAATGGCGCCGCAAGAGTGAGGAAGAGAGCTCGGCCGAGCCCGTGTTCGATCTCGACGCGGGGGTCGAGCAAACCTTCGAGCGGCCGGCCGAGCCGCTGCCTCCGACGGAAGCGACCCTGGCCGGTACGAGCGTAGAGCGCGGCGGACTCTCTTTCGTCGGCATACCCCGCACGCGCGGCAACTGGGATCTGGTCGTGACCGGCGAGGCGCCCGGCTTGACCGGCGCCGACGAGCTCGGCTTCGTGGCCGTCGAAGACGGCGACATATTCATGGATTCGCAACTTCCGGAAGGAGACGTGACCCCGCTCGCCGAGGCGATTGAGCTGCAGATCCAGCCCCCCTACCGCGCCTACGGCACCCGCCAGCAGGGCGACCTCTGGGCGGTCGCGGCGCGCGGGATCGATCTCGGCCGGTTCAAGGCGACGGGCGAGGAGATCGAGCTGACGGTCAGGGGCGGCGAGCGCGAGCTTCTGGTTGACGGAAGGAAGTCGTTCGGCAGTGTCCCCGAGCTCGAGCGTCTGGGCGAGGAGGAAGGCGCCGACTTCTTCGCCCGGGCGGTCCGCATCGAAGACGACCTCTGGGAGCTGGCGATAAGCCCGCTCTAGCTCGCCCTTGCTCGCAGCGTCCGCGTCTCGACCGCGCTCGCGGGTGGACGTCGTTGACCGAAGACGGCGAAGCTGCCAATACTGTCAACGGCTATGGAGTTCGAGATCGAATGGATCGAGCCGTCGCTGGTCGTCTGCCGGACCTCGGGCGTAGCCTCGGTAGCGGGCTACGAGGCCATGATGCGGGCCCTGGCCTCGGATCCGCAGTTTCGGCCCGGCGTTGACCTGATAGTGGATCACACCAATGTCGATGTCTCGGAGCTGACGGCCGCCGAGATCGAGCGGGTCGCCGACCTCCGGGCTCGATTCACGGGCGCTGTGGCGGCGCGCGCGGCCGGCGTTGTCGGTCCCGCCTCGCCGATGAGATACGGGCTCGGTCGCATGTTCGAGGCCTACATCACTGCGCAGCGGGGTACCGGGATCACCGTGTTCGAGACGGTCGAGGAAGCCATGGCCTGGCTGCGCGGATCCGATTCCGCGGCTCCGCCGGCGCCGTGACGGTTGGAGATCTCGGCGCTCGCCGCTGTTGTCGAGAGCCCCGGTCTCCGTCGAGCCCGTAACATGCCCTGGCGGATACGAACTCGAGAAAGGCACCCCTTGCCGGCAGAAGACAAAGACGAGCCGCTGTACAAGCGCCCGCAGAACGAAGAAGATCTCGTCTCGGGCTTCGAGGCCGAGAAGATCGACGACGAGGGTCAGGCGCCCGGATCGACGCCCGAGACGGGCGGAAAGCCAGAGCCCGAACAGGAGGGCGCCGAGCAGTCTCACGGCGTCGTCGTATCGCTTCTGGCGCCGGATGTGGCCGGCGACTACGCGGTTTTCGTCGCCCTGCCCGAACGACTTCTCATCGTCGAGGAGCAGGAGGGAGACAGCGACCTCAGCGTATTGGCCGATGCGGTCGAAAAAAGGCTCCGGGCGCCCTACCGGGCGCGGGCTCTGCGCGTGGACGGGAGCCGCTTTGTCGTGGTGGCGGGCGAGATCGAGACGATCGAGTTGCCCGGGCTGGACGGCGAGGAGCTCGTCGTCTTCGCGCTGCCGGACGGTCAGCGCACCGCCGTTCTGGACGGCGTTCGCTATCAGCTCGCCGGCCCACAGGTGGAGTCGATCTTGGCGGAGTCGGCGCCCTGCCTGCTCAGGCTGGAGAACGTCGACGAATCGGTTTGGGAGATCTCGGTCGACTTGCTCTAGCGCCGCCGGCTGAGGTACGGAGCGATTTTCCCTCGCGCTTCCTCCGGATCGAAGCGGTCGCTCGCCTTGCTCCCTGAAACACGTCGGCAGGCCCTCGAGAAGGTCGCGGTTCCGAACGGCCACGACTGGAAGGAGGGCCCGATGGAGTCGCCTGGAGGCGCCGCCACACCGAGTTGCTAACCGTGGCAGCGCCTCTGAGGACGTACTCGCCTCCCGTCAGTGAAGCGCTCCGACCTTGATGGCACTGAGCGTCGGGTTGCTCACATACAGGTCGCCGGCGCCAACTCCCGTGCAGCCGAACGAGAAGATCGTGCCTGTCGAGGTCGTAAAAGCGGCATGCATCACGTTCACTGCGTCGCCGTACCCGTAAACAGGCGAGTTGTACGGAGGAGCGGTCGAGTACACGGTGTCGAGCACTGTGCTGCCCGCCTGCAGTGTGCAGCGCATTGTCGCGAAGTTCACGGTGTCGCGGTTCTGTTCCTGCGCCTTCGCTGAGACGTCGTAGCTGCCGGCCGGTACCGACACGGCTTCCCCCGCGGTTTGGGACGTGATGTTGACACTCCCGGAGTACCTCGTCTCCCAGGCATCGCTGGGACCGGTTGCACCGGTTGCCCCTGTCGCACCGGTTGCTCCCGTTGCACCGGTTGCTCCAGTTGCTCCGGTCGCCCCCTTCGGGCCGCGGATGTTCCACGAGACACGCCGCTCGGTCTTTTTGTGACACCTGCGCGCGAGCCGTAGTGCGCCCGTCTTCTTCTTGGCGCACGCGTGCAGCGTTTTGCTTCCGCTGCTACTGCCGCCGGCGGCAGCGGCGAATCCTCCACCGGTGGCGACGACTGCCATCGCTGCTATCAGAACGTAGCCGGCCAGAGACCCGCTGCGACCGAATATGTTCATGTCGTCCCCCTCTCGTTTTCTTAGGCGGGTCGTTCGACGGCCCGCGCACGCGGACAACCCGCTTTTCGCGCACTCCGTTATTGACTTGCCGAAAAAACTGAAAACGTGTGCTCTCGCGGGCGTCGGCACGAGCAATCCGCGACGCCGACTGCGAGTCTGGGAAATCTCGCTGGTATCACCGCGGTTCGAGCACGAGCTCGCGTCGTTGCCGGAGCCGCGGTGCGGCTTCCCTGTAACCTTTATCTATGACCGAAGTGGGGGCATCCTTCGAGCGATTGCTGCGCGTCGGCGAGGGCCGGCGGCTGAAGCGGATTCGCTCTACGGCCGAGTAC
Source organism: uncultured Gaiellales bacterium (assembly GCA_964636655.1). GTDB lineage: Bacteria > Actinomycetota > Thermoleophilia > Gaiellales > Gaiellaceae > Fen-549. Next base: position 12,231 of record CAZWTK010000001.1, on the reverse strand, counting down.
ATCACCGGTCTCGAGCCCGGTTTCGTCAAGCTCTCGGATGCCGAGCTAAGCGCCAAGACGGCCGAGTTCAAGCAGCGGCTCGAGAACGGCGAAAGGCTCGACGACGTACTGCCGGAGGCCTTCGCCGCGGTGCGCGAGGCGCGCCGGCGCGAGTCCGATCAGCGCATGTTCGACGTCCAGCTGATGGGCGGCATCGTCCTGCACGAAGGCGACATCGCCGAGATGAAGACCGGTGAGGGCAAGACCTTCGTCGCTACGCTGCCGCTCTATCTGAACGCCCTGACCGGCAAGGGTGCGCACCTCGTCACGGTCAACGACTACCTCGCCAAGCGCGACGCCGAATGGAATCGCGGTGTCTTCGAGCGCCTCGGCATGTCCGTCGGCTTCGTGCAGAACATGATGCCCTTCGACGAGCGCAAGGCCTCCTACGACGCCGACGTCACCTATGGCACCAACTCCGAGTTCGGCTTCGACTACCTGCGCGACAACATGGCCGTCTCCAAGGAGGAGCTCGTTCAGCGCGGACACCACTACGCGATCGTGGACGAGGTCGACTCGATTCTGATCGACGAAGCGAGGACGCCGCTGATCATCTCCGGCCAGCCCGAGACGGCGGCCAAGATCTACTACGACTTCGCCCGCGTGGTAAAGCAGCTGAGGGGCATCCGCGCCGATCCGCTGCGCAAGGTGCCGCCGCCCGACGTCGACTACGAGTACGACGAGAAGCACATGACCGTCTCGCCCTTCCCGCCGGGCATCGAGAAGGTCGAGCGGGCGCTTCGAATCGAGAATCTCTACGCGCCGCAGAACTCGCAGCTCGTCAACCACATGATCCAGGCGATGCGGGCTCAGTCGCTCTACAACCGCGACATCGAGTACGTGATCCAGGATGGCGAGGTCAAGATCGTCGACGAGTTCACGGGCCGCGTGATGGAAGGTCGCCGCTGGTCGGAGGGGCTGCACCAGGCGGTCGAGGCCAAGGAGGGCGTGCGCATCCGCGAGGAGCACGTGACCCTGGCCACGATCACCCTGCAGAACTACTTCCGTCTATACGAGAAGCTCGGCGGCATGACCGGTACGGCCAAGACCGAGGAGAAGGAGTTCGTCGAGATCTACGACCTCGGCGTGGTCGAGATTCCGACCAACGAGCCGGTTATCCGCATGGACGAGAACGACCTCATCTTCAAGAACAAGGAGAGCAAGTTCGAGGCGGTCGTCGCGGACATCAAGGAGCGATACGAGCACGGTCAACCGGTACTGGTCGGCACGATCGCGGTCGAGACGTCGGAGTTCCTCTCCCAGCTGCTCGAACGCTCCGGCGTAGAGCACAACGTTCTGAACGCCAAGCAGCACGAGCGCGAGGCCGAGATCATCAAGGATGCGGGCCAGCCGCATGCGGTCACGATCGCCACCAACATGGCCGGTCGCGGCGTCGACATTCAGCTCGGACCGGGCGTGATCGAGCTCGGCGGCCTGTACGTGATCGGCACCGAGCGTCACGAGGCGCGTCGCATCGACAACCAGCTGCGCGGCCGCTCCGGCCGTCAGGGCGACCCGGGCGAGACCCGCTTCTATCTCTCCGGAGAAGACGATCTCGTGCGCCTGTTCGCCGGTGACCGCATCAAGCGTGTGATGGAGATCTCGCGAGTTCCCGACGGGGAGCCGATCCAGCACCGCATCCTCTCGCACCAGATCGAGGGCGCGCAGAAGAAGGTCGAGGAGATGAACTTCGTCTCGCGCAAGCACGTGCTCAAGTACGACGAGGTGATGAACAAACAGCGCCAGGTCATCTACGAGCAGCGCCGCCGCGTACTCGACGGCGAGGATCTCTCGGGCGAGATCAAGGCCTGGATCGTCGAGGCGATCGAGCGGGCCGTCGAGAACTTCACCGCGAGCGAGTTCACGGAAGAGTGGGACGTGGCCGGGCTCTGCGGCACCATGCAGGCGCTCTACGGCTCCACGGTCACCGCCGAGGAGTTGAAGGAGGACGAGGTCCCGCTGGAGCGTGCGGCTCTCAGCGATGAGTTCGTCGCCGACGCGCTCGACGAGTACCAGGCAAAGGAGGAGGAGTTCGAGCGGCTCCAGCCCGAGCTGATGCGCGACCTCGAGCGCTTCATCCTGCTCCAGGTCGTCGACAACCGCTGGCGCGAGCACCTCGACAACATGGACTACCTGCGCGAGGGCGTGCACCTGCGCGCGATGGCGCAGAAGGATCCGCTGGTCGAGTACACCGCCGAAGGTCACAAGATGTTCGAGGAGCTCGGCGGCGCGATCCGCGAGGAGGTCGTCTTCACCCTCTTCCATGTACAGATCGAGCCCGAGGACGCCCAGGCGATCGTGGAGCAGACGGCGCCGGCACCCGACACGACGCCCGGCATGGGCCTCAGCTACGAGCACGACTCGACGGCCGGCGCCGACGCGATCGCCGCGGCGGGGGAGACGGCCGGCGCCGAGGTCGCAACCGCTCCGCGCCCGCAGCAGGCCTCGGCCCAGCAGCGCGTCGTCTCCGAGCACGACAAGCTGGGTCGTAACGATCCCTGCTGGTGCGGCTCGGGCAAGAAGTACAAGCGCTGTCATGGCGCATAACCCGCGGAGCGGGTTGTGCGCCACGGAATAACGGGCCACTGAGCAAGCGCCGCAAGGCGCGTTCAGTGTTGGACTAGACTCGCCGGAGAAAGTTGTCAAACTTTTTCCGGAGATGACCGAACCGCTCAGATGGGGATTGATCGGCACCGGCTGGATCGCCGACAGCTTCGCCGCCGACCTGGCCTTTACCGACTCGGGTCGGGTGGTCGCGGTCGGTTCGCGCCGGATGGAGACGGCGGACGTCTTCGCCGATCGTTTCGACATCCCCAACCGGTACGCGAGCTACGAGGCGCTGGTCGCCGATCCCGAGGTCGACGTCGTCTACGTGGCAACGCCGCACCCGATGCATCATCCGAGCACGCTGCTGGCGCTTGGGGCCGGCAAGCCGGTGCTGGTGGAGAAGCCGTTCACCATGAACGCCGCCGAGGCGCGCGAGCTCGTCGACGTCGCCCGCGCCGGGGGGCTGTTTCTGATGGAGGCGATGTGGACGCGCTTTCTTCCCCACATCGCGCAGATCCGGCGCCTGATTGCCGAGGGCGCGCTCGGTGAGATCGTCACCGTCAGCGCCGACCACGGGCAGTGGTTCGCGAAGGACGCGAACTTCCGCCTGTTTGCGCCCGAGCTCGGCGGCGGAGCCCTGCTCGACCTCGGCGTCTACCCGGTCTCGTTCGCCTCGATGCTGCTCGGCGCCCCAGAAACGATCGTCGCCCTGGTCGATCCAGCTTTCACCGGCGTCGACGGTCAGACCTCGATGCTGTTCGGCTACGCCTCCGGCGCCCAGGCCGTCCTGACCTGCACGTCCCTGGCCAGAAGCCCGACCCGGGCGGCGATCGTGGGCACAGAAGCGCGCATCGAGATAGACGGCGACTTCTATTCGCCATCGTCGTTCACGCTGATCACGCGGACGGGCGAGCAAACGCGCTACGACGAGCCTCACCAGGGCCGCGGCCTCTGGCATCAGGCCGACGAGGTCGCCCGCTGCCTGCGCGAAGGGTTGCCCGAGAGCCCACTCATGCCTCTGGACGAGAGCGTCTCGATCATGCAGACGATGGACGCGGTGCTCGCCCAGGCGTCTCGCTAGCCGGTCCCCGCTCTTTTCGGAGGGCGGGGAGGGGGCGAAGAAAGCCGCCAACGCGGTCATTGAGTAGTTGATGATATATTGTTGACATGAAGACAGAACTTTCACTCGTGCTCGACCTGGCCCTGGCTCGTACGCTCGTCACCCGTGACGTGGACAACACTCTCGGCGCCTATCACGGCCTCGGCCTGAACGACCTCGCCCTTTTGCTCGAGCTCCGCGCCGCGCAGCAAGGTCGGATGCGCAGGGTTGAGCTGGCAAGCCGCCTCGGCGTGACTACGTCGGGCGTGGCCCGGCAGCTGGGCCCGCTCGAGCGCAGGGGAATCGTGACCCGGGAGTCGAACCCGGCCGACGCTCGTCTTGCTCTCGTCGTGCTGACCGAGGCGGGAGAGAAAGTCATCGAGCAGGCGCTGGCGACGGCAGAAGAAGACGCCGAGCGGGTGCTCGCGAAGCACTGGTCGCCGGCCGAGCGGCAGCGGCTGGGCAAGCTCCTGAGTGCAGTGCGGCGCTGATTGCCGCCCGCTGCCGCTTGCTAGCCGAGCTTCTTCAGGACTCTGGCAAGGGGCACGAAGACGACGCGCCCCGGACTCTTCGTGTTCGGGAAACGCATCAGGTACAGCGCGCTCTTCGTGTTGTAGGAGTAGAAGAGTCCGGAGCGCTCGATCTGCGCGTCCACCGGGCCGCTGCCGGGCGGTGCGTAGGTCACGTTTCTCCCGTCGAGCAGGCGCAGGACGTGGATCTTGCGCTTACTCACGTACACGACGAGTCCGCTCTGGAGATCGCGCAGAACCGAGCCGCGAGCCACCGGAATCGTCTTCACGAGAGCGCCCGACGAGACGCGGTAGAGCCCGATCTTGTTGTTGCGCAAAGTGACGAGTTGCGATCCCTGAAGGGCTGTACCGGCAGATTTGCCACTCGGGACGGCGATCTCGGCCAGCACGGCGCCACTCGCGGAGTAGATGACCACGGGGCCGGCCGGGGTCTGGGTTGCGATGCGATCGGCGTCGACCGAGACCACGGCAAGCGAGTACGGCAAGACGAGCTGACCGGCGGTCTTGAGCGACGACGCTTCGACGTCGGGCGCTATGGCGATGGTGCGGCTCCCGCCGTTCTGCCACTTGACGAGTCTCTGACGTGTGAAGCGGTAGCTCTTTTCGTCTCCGGACGGCGGTTTGCAGGTCGTCACGTCAGGCCCGAGTCCCTCCGGATAGGCGGTGCAGAAGTCCCAGCGGTTGTAGAAGACAAGGTTCCCATAGCCGGTTACGTTTCCAATCCAATCGCCGTCCGCGAACTCCGGGAGGCCTCCGTGCCCGGTGAAGGCGATGAGCCTGTTCTTCTTTCCGCCAAGCTCGCGGGTGATAAGACTCTCGAGGAGCGAGTTGCCACCGCCAAGAGAGAGCCAGGTGATGCGCTTATTGGTCAACGCGATCTGGGGAATCTCGCCTCGGATTTCCGGATCCCTACAGTCGGAGCCACTCGCCGCGAACCACTTGTTCGATCTTTTCTTGGCGTTCCAGATGATGATCCTGGCGTCGCAGGCGCCTTCTTTTGAAGTCGCCACGACGGCAACACGGGCGCCGTCGGCGGAGATGTGTCGCACCAGAGCCTTTGTCCGGAGTGTTCTGACCGTAGCGCTGGTTGCTCCTCCCGAAGGAGAGACTGCAGCCGGAAGCAGCGCGAGTAATAGAAACGAGAGTACGACGGCCCTGCCCATGTAACAACTCCTCGCAGCTTCAGATGCCGCAAGATAACAATTGTTACTGCCCGCTTGCCACGCTAGACAGTCCGCGGACGCCCGTCAAGAACTGCCGGCAACGACTCCGGTCTATCGCTCCTCCCAGACGTGGCGATCGACGCCGGTAGTGAATCAAACTGAGACACCGGTGTATCATCTGAGACTGTAGGTGGCTGAGCAGGTTTCAGTTCCCGGTTCGGTCTACGGCGGCTTCGTTCCGAAACGCCGCGGCCACGGCCATCCCTGGCTGGCGCTGTTCGCCGTCTCGCTCGGGCTGATGATGGTGATGCTGGACGCGACCGTGGTTGCGATCGCGAACCCCGCGATCGGTCACGATCTGAACGCCTCGCTCTCCGGCCTGCAGTGGGTGACGAATGCCTATCTGCTTGCGGTCGCCGTTCTGATCATCACCGCGGGCAAGGCGGGCGATCGCTTCGGGCGCAAGCGGGTGTTCCTGACCGGGGTGGTCGGCTTTGCGCTCGCCTCGGCGGCCTGTGGGCTGGCGCCCTCGATCGGTGCGCTGATCGCCTTCAGGGCGGTTCAGGGCCTCGCCGGTGCGCTGCTCATGCCCTCGACTCTGGCGATCATCCGTGCCGCCTTCCCCGATCGGCTGCTGCAGCAGGCGATCGGCATCTGGGCGGGCGCCTCGGCCGTCTCGGTGGCGTCGGGGCCGATCGTCGCCGGGCTCGTGGTCGAGCACGCGAGCTGGCGCTGGGTCTTCTTCCTCAACGTGCCGGTGGCGCTCGTGGCCGTCGGTGTTGGCGGCTGGGTGATCGCCGAGTCGCGCGACGAGAAGGCCGTCGACGAGAAGTTCGATCTGGCCGGTATGGCCGTGCTGTGTGCTTCTTTGTTCGCGCTCGTCTGGGGAATCATCAAGAGCCAGACTCTCGGCTGGGACGACGTGGTCACCGTCTTTTCGCTCGCGGCCTCGGTGCTGGGCTTTGCCCTCTTCGCCCTACGCGAGCGTGAGGCCGAGCACCCTCTGTTGCCGCTACGACTCTTCCGCAAGCTCTCCCTCAGTGCCGGGGTCGTGCTCGTCCTTCTGCTCGGCTTTGCGCTCTTCGGCGTCGTCTTCTTCCTCTCGCTCTACCTCCAGCGCGTGCGCGGCTTCTCGCCGGCCGAGACCGGCGTCAGGACATTGCCGCTGACGGCGACGCTCGTCGTCGCGGCGCCGCTGGGCGGGCTCGTGAGCGCCCGCATCGGACCGCGTCTTCCGCTCGTGAGCGGCATGGCGCTGGTCGGTACCGGCATGCTCGGTCTCTCGAGGCTTTCGCCCCACACCGACTACGGTGACATCTGGCCCTGGCTGCTCGTGCTCGGGCTCGCGCTCGGACTGGTTCAGACGGCGGCGACGCAGACGATCCTTGGCAACGCGCCGGTGCGGGTGGCCGGTGTCGCCGGAGGCCTGCAACAGACCGCGCTCCAGGTCGGCGGAGCGCTTGGCACAGCGGTGCTCGGCGCGGTGATCGCCGGACGGGTGAGCGCCAGCTTTCTCGGCAAGCTGGCCGCCGCGGGAGTGTCGCCCGTGATCTCACAACTCGTTGTGCCGTACCACGGCGCCGTCGCGCAGGGAGTCCCTCCTGTGAGCGCGATAATGCCGAAAGCCCTGCAGGCTCAGGTCACCCAGGCCTCCTATTCGTCTTTCACCTACGCTCTCGATGTGGCCTTCGTCGTCGCTGCTGGCGTCGCCTTCGCCGCCGCTCTGCTCGCGCTGCTCGTGCGCAGGAGCGAGACGGACGAGGCAAGCGGGCCATCGCCCTAGGAAGAGGAGGAAGGGTGCCCCGATCTCCGCGAACGCTTCAGGACCGAACGGCGGTTGCCATTCTCGAAGCGGCCGCGCGGGTGCTGGCGCGGCAGGGTCAGTCCGCGACGATCAGCGACGTGGCCGCCGAGGCCGGCATCGGACGGGCCACGCTCTACCGCTACTTCCGCACGCGCGATCGGCTCGTCTCGGCGCTCTGGGATGTCGCGTTGACCGAGGTCGACGAACGACTCGAAGCCGCGCGCCTGGAGCTGGTTCCGTTCGAGGAGGGAGTCGTGCGCGTTGTGCGGGTGATCGCAAGTGTCGGCGAGCGCTATGCGGTACTGCTGCAAGAGCAGAGTCACGAGGAGCTCGAGCGCGGCCGCGAGGTGCTGGGCGATCGTGTGCGCGAGCTGCTCGGGCGAGGGCAGCGGAGCGGCGCTCTGCGCGGTGATATCGAGCTCGAGCTGCTTGGCGAGATGTTCGGCGGCCTGATTCTCGCCGGGCTGCGTCGGGCGCTCTCCGCAGGGCTCGGAATCGAGGAGGCGAGCGCGACCGTGGTCGAGGTCTTCCTGAACGGAGCGGCGGCCTCTCCGAACGTCGCCTGAACGCCGCAGAGCGGCGACCAGATAGCATCGGGCGCGGATATGAACGAGGAACGCGTTCCCGCGCAGCAGCAACTCGAGGAGATCAGGGACCAGCTTGCTTGGGTCCGTGATTACCTTTGACCCCGATTCGCTGACAGAACGCACCGCCGCGCTCGAGCAGGAGATGGGCGCACCCGGCTTCTGGGACGATCAGCAGCGCGCCGCCTCGGTCTCGGCCGAGCACTCCCGCCTGGCCAAGCGCCTCGATCGCTACCAGCGCCTGACCCGCGAATACGAGGACGCTCGCGACTTGCTCGCCCTGGACGCCGAGATGGAGGATGAGATCGCCGAGTCGATCGCCCCACTGCGCAAGGAGCTGGAGCGCCTGCAGGAGGACGCGCTGTTCAGCGGCGAGTACGACGCGGGCGACGCCATCGTCACCGTCCATGCCGGTACCGGCGGCACCGACGCCCAGGACTGGGCCGAGATGATGCTGCGCATGTACCTGCGCTGGACGGAGCGGCGCGGTTTCGCGGTCGAGATGATCGAGGCCAGCCCGGGCGAGGAGGCGGGGATCAAATCGGCCACCCTGACTGTCAAGGGCGAGAACGCCTACGGCATCTTCAAGGCCGAGCGCGGCGTGCACCGGCTGGTGCGGCTCTCGCCCTTCGACTCGGCCCACCGCCGCCACACCTCCTTTGCCGAGGTGATCGTCAGCCCGCTACTACCCGACTCGGTGCCGGTGGAGATCGACGAGGAGGAGATTCGAGTCGACACCTACCGCGCCTCGGGCGCCGGCGGCCAGCACGTCAACAAGACCGACTCGGCGGTGCGCATCACGCACCTGCCTACGGGCATCGTCGTCCAGTGCCAGAACGAGCGCTCGCAGAGCTCGAACAAGCAGACGGCGATGCGCATGCTGCGCTCGCGCCTGGTCGAGCTGGAGGAGGAGAAGCGCGAGGCCGAGATCGCGCGCGAGCGCGGGGCGGCGCAGGACATCGGCTTCGGCAGCCAGATCCGCAGCTATGTCCTGCATCCCTACCAGATGGTCAAGGATCACCGCACAGAGTTCGAGCTGGGGAACGCCCAGGGCGTGCTCGACGGCGACCTGGACGGCTTCGTGCGCGCGTTCCTGCTGGCGAAGGCCGCCGGCAGGGTCGTCTAGCAAGCTTCAAGGCGCACCGTTCCCGGCCCGGGTCGGCCGAGTCCTCGGCTAGACTTCCCGGGCGATTCTCAACCAGCTGCGGCCCACAGAACCGCTGTCGCTATGACTCCGGCACAGGACGTGGATCTCGATACACAGAACCCCAGTGCTCTACCCGCGCCCGACGCTGCCGCGACGGTAAGCGCCGGTGCGATGATCGTCTGCCACGGCGTGACGAAGCTCTACGACCCGAACGTACTCGCCCTCGACAACGTCTCGTTCCAGATCGACAAGGGTGAGTTCGTCTTCATCGTCGGCGCCTCGGGCTCGGGCAAGTCGACGCTGATCCGGCTCCTGCTCAAGGAGATGGAGCCGACGCGGGGCACGATCATCGTCGGCGGTCGCGACATCTCGCGGCTGCGCCCGTCACGTGTCTCGCAGCTGCGCCGCAACATCGGCTGCGTCTTCCAGGACTTCAAGCTGCTTCCCAATCGCAGCGCGGCCGAGAACGTGGCCTACGCGCTCAACGTCCAGGGCGAGAGCCATCAGAACATCCGCCGCAAGGTGCCCGAGGTGCTCTCGCTGGTCGGGCTGGTAGACAAGATGGATTCGCTTCCCAACCAGCTCTCCGGCGGCGAGCAGCAGCGCGTCTCGATCGCGCGCGCCTTCGTCAACCATCCGCCTCTTTTGGTCTGCGACGAGCCGACGGGGAACCTCGACCCCGACACCTCGGTCGGCATCATGCAGCTGCTCTACTCGATCAACCGCACCGGCACGACCATCCTGGTGGTGACCCACGACCGCGAGATGGTCGACAAGATGCGCCGCCGCGTGATCGCGCTCGAGGACGGCAAGATCGCCCGCGACGAGCGCCGAGGGGGCTACTCCTCCCAGTGACTCGTTTCCGCCTACTCGTCTCCGAGGCGCTGCACTCGATTCGCTCCAATCTCTCCACCACCGTGGCGGCGATGATGACGGTCTTCATCGGCATGTTCCTGCTCGGTGTGTGCATCGCGCTCGGAAGCTGGATGGTCTCCTGGAGCAATCACACCAAGAAAGAGATCGTCGTGCACGTGTACTTCTGCGCGAGCGAGACCTGCGACAAGCCGGCGACCAACGAGCAGAAGGCACAGACGCAGGTGCGCATCAACGAGATCAATTCGCAAGGTCTGATCAAGAGCTTCAAGTACGTCTCCAAGGAAGAGGCCTGGAAGATCATGCAACACGACAACCCGGACCTCACGCGGGGCTTGAGAGGGACGAATCCTCTTCCCGACGCCTACAAGATCACGCCCACGCGCGGAGAGGATGCCGGCAAGATCGCCACCCTGCTCAAGAATCCTCCGCTCGAGGGCGTACAGAACATCAGCTACAACAAGAAAGTGAGCGAGCGTGTGCTCAAGGTCGCCAAGGTGATCGAGTTCTCGTTCTTGCTCATGGTCATGATCCTGCTCGTCGCCTCGACGGCGTTGATAGCCAACACCATCCGGCTCTCGATCTTCTCGCGCCGGCGCGAGATCGAGGTGATGAAGCTGGTCGGTGCGACCAACTGGTTCGTGCGCCTGCCCTTCATGCTCGAGGGCCTGATCTGCGGCTTCGGCGGCGCGATCCTGGCGGTGATCCTGCTCTCGATCACCAAGGTCGTGGCCATGCCTGCGCTCAACCTCGACTTCAACGCCGGCAGCGACGTACACGCCTGGCCCTTCGCGCTGACCTCCTTCCTGATGGTCCTGACCGGGCTCGTGCTCGGGGCGATCGGCACGGGCATCACGCTGCGCCGCTTCCTGCAGGTTTAGCGCCCCGTGGGCTCGGTCGTAGAGACCGTCGTCGCCGAGGTGATCCGCCGCGGCAAGCTAGTCTACGCCGAGCCCTACTTCACGCCCGGGTTGCCGCTCCTACTCGAGCAGCGAGCCAGAACGGAAGTCAGGCTGGGCGATCTCGTGGTCGTGCGCCCGGGCCGCGGGCGATCGCGGGTGGAGACAGTGCTCGGGCCGGCCTCTCGAATCGAGACCGTGCTCGAGGGCCTCTTGGTGGAAAGCGGGCGCCGGCGCGGCTTCGAGCCCTACGAGCTTCCCTCGCCGCCGCTCGAAGACCGGGTCGATCTGCGCGATCTCGTCACCTTCACCGTCGACCCCGAGATGGCCGAGGATTTCGACGACGCGATCTCGGTGCGCGAAGAGGCCGGCGGCGTCCGCGTCTTCGTGCACATCGCCGATGTTTCGGCGTATCTCCCCAGCGGCGCCCCGCTCGACTACGGCGCCGCCGAGCGCGCGTTTTCGACCTACGTGCCCGGGAAGGTGGCCCCGATGCTGCCGCCGGAGCTGTCCGAGGACGCCTGCTCGCTGCGCCCAGGGCAGGACAGGCTCTGCGTCACCACCGAGGTTCTGCTCGACGGCGACGAGCGCCGCGGCGAGCCGCGCTTTTTCCGGTCGCTCATTCGCTCGGACGCCCGGCTCACTTACGGGCAGGTCGAGCGCATCCTCTCGGGCGAGGAGAGCGCCGCGCCCGAGCTTACAGTCGCGCTCGATCTGACCGATCGCGTCTCCTCGGCGCTCAGGCGCCGCCGCTTCGCCCGCGGGGCGCTGCGTATCGAGCGGCCCGAGCTCGAGTTCGCCTTCGACTCCGACGGCGGCGTGGCCAGAGCCTGGTTCCAGACCGAGCCGCGAGCCCACGCCCTGGTCGAGGATCTGATGATCCTCGCCAACGAGGCCGTCGCCGAGTTGCTCTCAGAGCGGGGGAGAGAGGCGCTCTACCGCGTGCACGAGCGCCCCGATCCGCAGTCGCTGACGGCCCTGATCGACAAGCTCGCGAAGCTGGAAGTGCCGACGCCGCCGGCGCCCGAGCAGGGTTCGCTCACACCGCAGGAGGCCGAATCGCTGGTCGCCGGCATCGCCGCGGGCGTGACCGAGTACGTGGAGCACGCCGGCCGGGGTCGCGAGGCCTTTCCGACGCTCGTCTTGCGCGCGCTTAAACAGGCTCGCTACGACCCGCGCAACCTCGGTCACTCGGGCCTCGCCAGCACGGCCTACTGCCACTTCACCTCTCCCATCCGCCGCTATCCCGATGTCGTCTGCCACCGTGCGCTGTTGCGCGAGCTCGGCCTGACGGACGACGCGCCAGCCGCCGATCTGGAAGCTCTCGCCGAGCACGCCTCGGCCGCCGAGCGCGAGGCCTCGGAGGTCGAGTTCCAGGCCGACGAGATCTGCCTGGCCTGGCTGCTCGACCGCCGCCAGCGAGTCGGGGGCCCCGACGAGCGCTTCACGGGCGAGATCACCGGCCTGATCGGCTCGGGGCTGTTCGCCCGCTTCGGCGAGGTGTTCGAGGGCTTTTTGCCCGTGCGGCGCCTGGGCGGCGACTACT